>JAZRZN010000026.1:0-72550 GCA_045601365.1 Clostridia bacterium
CAGGAAATATCAAGTGAGCAGGCGTGGTATTTACGCCGAAAATATTTAAGAATGGAGGAATGATAAATGGACTTTACGAATTTACCGAGAAGGAACAAGACTTATGCCGGTGCGAACGGAAGCAAAATTTCCGTAGATCTGAACGGCGAAGTATATATGCTCAAGTTTCCCGCTGTGCCGTCACGCAACAAAGAAATGAGTTATACCAACGGATGCGTGTCCGAATATCTCGGCTCGCAGATTTTTGATCTGTGCGGAATTGCGGCACAGGAAACGATGCTCGGGACTTTCACAAAGAACGGCAAGGAGAAGGTCGTCGTTGCCTGCAAGGATTTTACAACACCCGAAACCGTTTTGCAGGATTTTGCTTCACTCAAAAACACTATCATTGATTCGGAGCATAACGGATACGGCACCGAGCTTTCGGATATTCTGACTGCCATTGATGAACAGCAGGCTGTCGATCCTTATACCCTGAAAGAGCATTTTTGGGATATGTTTATCGTGGATGCCCTGATCGGAAACTGGGACAGACACAACGGTAACTGGGGATTTCTTTACAATACCCGCACTGACGAAATGAAAATTGCACCGATTTATGATTGCGGCAGCTGTCTGTTCCCGCAGGCGGATGCCGAAATCATGCAGATGACACTTAACGATCCCGCCGAGAGAGATCTGCGCACGTTCCAAATACCGACTTCGGGAATCAAGCAAAACGGTCAGAAGATCAACTATTTTGATTTTATATCCGGTCTTTCCGACTCAGGCTGTAATGCGGCACTCCGGCGAATTTTACCGAGAATCGATATGCGGAAAATCTTTGAACTGATCGACAATACACCATATATCACAGAATTACAAAAGCAGTTTTACAAAACAATGCTTTTGGAACGGAAAGAAAGAATACTGGACAAATCATATCAGCTTCTAATGAAAAAGGAACGCAGTGAAAAGGTTAAATAAACTAAGCGACAAATTATGCCGATGGGACAAATTTCCATTGGCATTTTTGTTGCGAAAAATAAATCATTACTATTGACTGAACACTGGACAGGTACGAAGCCGATTATCTCAGTAAACAACAGGGCTTTGCGGAACAAGAATGATACACAGATGGTTCGAATTTGAGAATAATTTTCTGATTCGTTTCGTGATTTGGACTGTTTTCGTTTTGGCGTTCAATTAACCGAAAATAAAAAAAGCGGCTGAAAGCCACTTAAATACTGGATTTATGAAAGAAAAACAACCCTCAATCGAACACGAATGGTTCAAATACGAGGGTTGTTTTCCATGGTGCCGGTGGCGGGACTTGAACCCGCACTCCATTGCTGGAATTGGATTTTGAGTCCAACACGTCTGCCAATTCCATCACACCGGCAAGTGTATTTTAAGAAAACTTGCTCGAAAACACTTTCTTGGGAAATGGAGGTCGTTTGGGAGGTCGTTTTCAAAAAATCGGAGAAATTAAATTGTAAAAGTCCTTGATTTACAAGGGCTTCCGGCGATTGGCACGGCAAACGGCGAAGTTGATTTTGAGTCCCGCACGTCTGCCAAATCCATCATTCCGGCAAAAACATGGAGCTACCGGCCGGAATCGAACCGGCGACCTGTTCATTACGAGTGAACCGCTCTACCGACTGAGCCACGGTAGCACATACATTTTTTATTACTCGTCTATTATATCAAATTTTTTCGTTTTGTCCAGTAGATTTTTTGAAAAATTAAAATAATTTACGATATTTTTTTGTCAAATGACTTAAAAAACGTTTTTTTCTGCAAAATTGGCAAAAAAGCAGAAATCTCTGGACTTTTTTTGTGTTCGGAGATATAATATTAAAAATGTAATTTTGGGAGAGAGTACTATGAAGAAGTTTTTAGCTTTATTACTTACAATGGTGCTTTTGCTTTCGGCGGTGTGCATGATGTCAGGATGTGGAGAAACCAAGATAACCATCGCCGTCCCGAACGATACGACAAACGAGGCGAGAGCGCTCATGTTGCTTCAGGAACAGGGGATAATCAAACTTAAGGAGGGTGTAGGCATCACCGCCACCAAAATGGACATTGCCGAGAATCCGCATAACGTGGATATCGTTGAGATCGAAGCCGCCAATATCCCCAACGTTCTTAAAGATGTTGATTATGCCGTGATCAATTCAAATTTTGCCATACTTGCCGGAATCAATCCCAAAAAGGATTCGCTTGCGATAGAGGGAGCTTCGTCTGCATACAGCAACATCCTTGCGGTAAAAGAGGGAAATGAAAACAGCGATATCATCAAGGCACTTGCCGCCGCGCTAAAAAGCAGTAAAGTTGCGGATTTCATAAATGAGACTTACGGCGGCGCTGTTGTAAGCACTGTTGACGATCCCGGTGACGGTTATGATGCATCGGTGGATTATGCGGCACTTGACGGAGCTTCGGTACGCGTTGCGGCTTCGCCGACACCTCACGCCGAGATACTTGCACTTGTTAAGGATATCCTTGCGGCAAAGAATATCACACTTACTGTGAATGAGCTGAGTGATTATATCACGCCCAATCAATTCGTTGAATCGGGCGACGCCGACGCAAACTATTTTCAGCATCTGCCGTATCTTGAAGATTTCAATGCCGAAAACGGTACACACATCGTTTCGGTAGCATCAATACATGTTGAGCCCATGGGCATTTACGGCGGAAAGCAGACTACGCTTGACGCAATTAAATAAGCTTTGCAGATACTGCTGATGCCTGAGACCGGAGATAAAAATGATTGAGATAAAAAACCTTACAAAAGTTTTTCCGAAGTCAACGACGGGACGCGCTGCGCTGAACGATATTTGTTTGCAGATAAATGACGGTGATATTTACGGTATAATCGGCATGAGTGGCGCGGGGAAAAGCACGCTTGTGCGATGCATCAATATGCTTGAGCGCCCGACTGAGGGGAAAATCGTTATCGACGGGAAAGATATAGGTGCGCTTTCCAAAAAAGAGCTGTGTGCCGAACGCAGAAATATTGCAATGATATTTCAAAGCTTCAACCTGCTCATGCAGCGCAATTGCCTTGATAATATATGTTTTCCGCTTGAACTTTCGGGAGTTGCGAAAGCTGAGGCACGCAAACGTGCTGCTGAGCTGCTTGAAACCGTAGGTTTACCGCATAAGGCACAGTCTTATCCGGCACAGCTTTCGGGAGGTCAGCAACAGCGCATAGCCATTGCACGTGCCCTTGCCACAGAACCAAAAATACTGCTGTGCGATGAAGCCACGAGCGCACTTGATCCCAAAACCACGCACTCGATCCTTGAGCTTATAAAAGATATAAACAAAAAGCTTGGGATAACGGTCATAGTGATAACGCATCAGATGAGTGTTGTTGAGGAAATATGCAACCGCGTTGCCATATTGGATTCCGGTACGGTCGTTGAAGAGGGAAGGGTCACAGATGTGTTCTCGAATCCGCATTCGGAGGCGGGCAAACGCCTCGTGTTCCCTGATGAATCGTTTGATATGATAAGGGAAAATAACGGTAAGGTAATCCATGTTGCGTTCAACGGTGCTTCCGCAGTGGGCGAACCGCTGATAACAAAGATGGCAATAGATGAGGGCATAGCCGCAAATATCCTCAATGCTTCAACAAAGCTGGTAGGCGATAAGATATACGGAAGCATGGTACTCGGCTTACCGAATGACGGCGATACGGCAGAGCGGACGATACGTTATCTTTCGCGTGAAAATGTTGTCGCAGAGGAGGTAAAGTAAATGAGTGATGCAAGAATATCCGAGGCACTTGATGTGCTTATACATCAAATGCCATTTGCACTTTGGGAAACACTTTATGCAACCTTGCTTGCAACTTTATTTGCGATAATAATCGGTTTGCCGCTTGGTGTCCTGCTTGTGGTCGGAGAAAAGGACGGCATCATGCCGTTACCGAAATGGCTGATGCAGACACTTAACATAATAATAAATATCCTGCGCTCCGTGCCATTCATAATACTTACCATACTTGTTATGCCGTTCACGCGGTTGATAATGGGAAAGGCGATAGGCACAGTCGCATCAATAGTTCCGCTTACGATAGCGGCATTTCCGTTCGTTGCGCGTCTTGCCGAAAGCAGTATGCGTGAGGTCAGCGGAAATGTCATTGAAGCCGCACAAAGCATGGGTGCGACACCGATACAGATAATAATCAAGGTGCTTATCCCCGAAAGCGTGCCGTCACTTATTTCGAACGCCACGATAGCTGTGACGACGATACTCGGCTATACTGCGATGAGCGGTGTTGTAGGTGGCGGCGGACTCGGTATGATAGCATATAATTACGGCTATCAGCGTTACCGCACTCTTATAATGCTGTTTGCGGTAATAATCCTTGTGCTGATAGTGCAATTGTTCCAAAGTATAGGGACAAAGATCGCGATCAAAAGCGACAAGCGTATCAGATAAGCTCTTATTGTATGCTGTTGCTTTTTTGTTTGACACGCAAAAATAAACATGGTATAATATAATAAATTTTTTAACGGAGGCATTATTATGAAGCATATTACAACTGTTAAGACCCGTAACCTTTGCGAAAGTGCCAAAAACGGCGGATGCGGCGAGTGCCAGACATCATGCCAGTCTGCTTGCAAGACAAGCTGCGGCATCGCAAATCAGAAGTGCGAGAATAAAAAAGAATCCAAGTAAGAAACACATTTGAAAGTGGGGTTGTCACATTGAAGATGCGATGTGTCTTTTCAGGCACGCGCGTTTTGACGTGACGACCCCATTTTTCAACAACGGAAGGATATAAACATGGTACATCAGTACAAATTCGGAGAATATAACATCGTGCTTGATATCTGCTCGGGTGCGATACATGTCGTTGACGATATCGCCTATGATATGATAGCGATGTTTGAAAATGCTTCGCGTGGTGATATCTGTAATATAATAATTGAAAGATACGGTATCACGCAGGCAGAAGCTGACGAGTGCTTTGAACAGATAGAAGAGCTTAAAAACAGCGGGCAGCTCTTTACCGAGGACACATTTGAGCCGATGGCGGGGGAACTCAAGGCACGCACATCGGGAGTGGTAAAGGCGCTCTGTCTGCATATCGCACATACGTGCAATCTCAACTGCTCATATTGTTTTGCAAGTCAAGGCAAATACCATGGCGAACGTGCGATAATGAGCTTCGAGGTCGGTAAACGCGCACTTGATTTTCTTATCGAAAACTCCGGCACAAGACGCAATCTTGAAGTCGATTTCTTCGGCGGTGAGCCGCTGATGAACTTCGATACCGTAAAGCGTCTTGTCGAATATGCGCGGAGCGTCGAAAAAGAGAAAAACAAAAATTTCCGATTTACGCTTACGACCAACGGCATATTGATCGACAAGGATGTAATTGATTTCGCCAACAAGGAAATGAGCAATGTCGTGCTGAGCCTTGACGGCAGAAAAGAAATACATGACCGTTTCCGTGTCGATTACGCCGGTAACGGAAGCTGGGAAAAGATAGTGCCTAAGTTTCAGGAGCTTGTCAAATCACGCGGCAACAAAAACTACTATATGCGCGGGACATTCACACATGCAAATCCCGACTTTTTGAAGGATATACAGACTATGCTTGATCTCGGTTTCACAGAACTCAGCATGGAGCCTGTAGTGTGCGCAGAGGGAGATCCTTCGGCACTGACGCAGGAGGATCTGCCGATAGTACTTGAACAATACGAGAAGCTTGCGGAGCTTATGATACAAAGAAAGAAAGAGGGCAGACCGTTCACGTTCTATCATTATATGATAGACCTTTCGGGAGGTCCGTGTATTTACAAGCGTATTTCCGGTTGCGGCTCGGGTACGGAATATATGGCTGTAACGCCGTGGGGCGATCTTTATCCGTGCCATCAATTCGTCGGTGAAGAAAAATATAAGCTCGGTGATATTTTTAACGGCGTGACCAATAAAGAAGCGCAGGAAGAATTTGCTTCATGCAATGTCTATGCGCGCGAGGAATGCCGTTCGTGCTGGGCAAGACTGTATTGCTCCGGCGGTTGTGCCGCTAACGCATATCACGCGACCGGCTCGGTAAAGGGAGTATATAAATACGGCTGTGAGCTGTTCAAAAAGCGTATGGAATGCGCTATCGCACTTCAGATAGCCACGCAAGAGGAAGAATAATGGATACGCCGATATGCGATTTCGTAAAAGCATACAGCAAAAGCGATCCTGTGCGTGCGCATATGCCGGGGCATAAGGGGCATGGCGTGTTGGGAATAGAAAAATATGATATAACCGAGATCGACGGCGCGGACGAGCTGTTTTGCGCAAACGGGATAATAGCGCAAAGCGAGGCAAACGCAAGCAGGCTTTTCGGATGCAATACTTTCTATTCAACTGAAGGCTCATCACTTTGCATCCGCGCGATGCTCTGCCTTGCGATGGCGGCATCAAAAAATGAAAGACCGCTTATTATTGCATCACGCAACGCGCACAAGACGTTCATTCATTCGGCGGCTATGCTTGATTTTGATGTTTCGTGGCTGTGCGGAACGGGGAACACATCGTACCATTCGTGCAATGTAACGCCCGAGGAAGTCGAGTCGGCGATAAGAATCCGCAAGCCGTGCGCGGTATATATAACGAGCCCCGATTATCTCGGTAATATCGCCGATATAGCGGGAATATCGACAGTGTGCAAAAAGCACGGTGTACTTTTGCTGGTCGATTGCGCGCACGGGGCATATCTTAAGTTTTTGCCCGAATCGCTTCACCCGATCGACCTCGGCGCGGATATGTGCTGTACATCGGCACATAAGACGCTTCCTGCGCTGACGGGAGGCGCGTATCTTCATATAAAGGATAACGGTATCGCGTCACGCACAAAAAATGCGATGTCGCTTTTTGCTTCGACAAGTCCGTCGTATTTGATTTTGCAATCACTTGATGCACTGAATACGTATCTTGAAGATTTCCCCCCAAGGCTAAAAAAAATTGTTGCGGAATGCGAAAAAATGAAGCGGCGCTTAAAGGAACACGGCTATGCGCTTTGCGGTGACGAACCTTTGAAAATAACACTTGCGCCGAAACCGTTCGGCTATTCGGGCGATGAAACAGCCGCAATACTCAAATCGGAGAATATTTACTGCGAATTTCACGACCCCGATTTTGTGGTGCTGATGATGAACGAAAATGTTGATATACAGCGGATAAGCGATGCACTTTTGAAAATGAGAAAGCGCGAACCGATAAAAGAGAGCTTTCCGCGCTTTGAGCGTCCCGAACGGGTGCTTTCTCCGCGCGAGGCGGTGTTTGCCGGATATGAAGTGCTTCCGACAGAAAAATGTGAGGGCAGGATACTCGCGGCGGCAAATATATCGTGTCCGCCCGCCGTGCCGATAGTTATGTGCGGCGAAAGAATAAGCGCAAATGCGATATCGGCAATGAAATATTACGGAATAGAAAACTGCGCGGTGGTCAAATAAACCGCGATACTGTTACCATAATAGCGATGAAAGAAGTTAGAATCATGAAAACATACAGTTATACAGATGAACCTATACGCTTGTACGGAGTACCGTTTTTTGATAAGGAGCTTGTCCGCATGCCGCAGACACTGATCGATGAGCTGGGCGCAAAAACATATCAGCATCTTGCACGACGCTGTCCCGGGGCGAGATTGAGGTTCAGAACAAATTCAAAGAGCTTCGGTATCAAAATAAAATTCGGCACGCTGTCGATAGATTACGGAATGTCTGCATTCGGCTGTCAATCGGCATCGGTCTATATCGGCGCATATCCCGATCAGAAGTATCTCGGTCTGGCAAAGCTGAAATCATATGATATTGCCGAGTGTGAGGATACATTCACGACCGACGGCACGATGCAGGATATTACGGTTTTTCTGCCGAGAAACGAGCATATCGACGATATTCTGCTGACGTTCGAGGATGACGCTTCCGTTGAAGCTCCGACACCTTACCGTTACGAAAAACCGATCGTGTTTTACGGCTCGTCAATTACCGAGGGCGGTTGCTGTAACAATGTTGCAAACGCATATACAACGCTTGTTTCGCGTGCATTGGACGTCGATTTCATCAATTTAGGGCTTTCCGGCTCGGCACGCGGTCAGCTTGCAATGGCTGATTATATCAATAAGATCGACATGAGCGTTTTCGTTTACGATTACGATCATAATTCGCCCGATCCGGAGCATCTGCGTTCCACACATGAACCGTTTTTCAGAAGAATACGCGAAGCGCACCCGGAGCTTCCGATACTGATGCTTTCGCGTCCGTTCCCGAAGATCGAGGATAATGCCGATACTTCAGAGCGGCGTGAGATCGTGCGCACGACATTTGAAAATGCAAAGCAACACGGAGACAGCAACGTATATTTCATTGACGGAAATGATTTCTTTGACGATGATGTACGGGAATCGTGCTTTCTTGACGGAATACATCCCAATGATCTCGGATTCTGGCTGATGGCGGAAAAGGTGATCCCCGTTATCCGCGGTATATTCAATTAAACCGAAAGCATCGTGGGCAGTGCGGATATGCTTTTTCGGAAATTTTCCGAAAGCGGTTTGCTTGACATTATCGTTTACAATGCTATAATTAGTGTTAGCTTGTAAAAAAGGGGAATGCATGATGCAGGATAAGGACACTAAAGAATTTAAGCGAACACGGATAATGTATATGGGCGAGGCAACGCTTGAATACCTTATCGCAATACTTGTTCAGTCAACCTTCCTTGCGCGTATCACTAAGGAGCTTGGATGCTCCGACAGTCTTACGGGCATCATTTCGTCATTCATATCGCTCGGATGCCTGTTCCAGCTCATTTCGATATTTTTCAGACGCAAGACAGTCAAAAAATTCGTACTCGGCTTGAGCATCGCAAATCAGATACTTTTTATGCTTCTGTATGTCATACCTGTGACGCCACTACCGAAGACATTCAAAATAGTTGTATTTGTCGTGTTCATCTTTACTGCATATTTCCTGTACAATATTGCACATCCGAAGAAAATAAGTTGGCTGATGTCATCGGTTGACGACAGACAGCGCGGACGCTTTACTGCCAATAAAGAAATAATTTCGCTTGTTGCAGGTATCGCTTTTTCATACGGCATGGGCGCGGTAATAGATAATTTCAAGGCAAAGGATCAGCTTAACACAGCATTTTTGCTTTGTGCGGTTGTGATATTCGTACTTACGGTTTTGCATTCACTGTCGATGGTGTTCTCTATCGAGCCCGAGATCGAATACACGGAACGCTCTGCAAATGTATTCAAATCCATGATATCAATGTTCAAGGAAAAAAAGGTACTGCAAATAGCTGTGCTGTTCGTGCTTTGGTATATTGCGGGTCACGGAGCTGCGGCATTCTTCGGCTCATATCAGAATAACGAGCTTCAGTTCGATCAGCGTTTTGCAGTTATTCTGAGCGCAATAGGCAGTGTGGCACGAATAATTTTTTCACGTCCGTGCGGAAGATATGCCGATAAGCATTCATTTGCGTCACTTGTGCGCTGGTGTCTGCTTGCCGCCGCCATAGCTTATGGGACACTTATGTTCGCAACACCGTTGCATCTGTTTGATATGAATGTTTTCGGATGGAATATTTCGATATCCGTCGGTTCGATAGCATTCTTCTTCTACTTCATCATTCACGGTATATCGCAGGCGGGCATAAACAGCGCGCTTATCAACCTTGTGTTCGATTACGTTCCGCATGAAAAACGTGCCGATTCGCTTGCGTTCTGCCAGGCTCTTGCGGGCATCACGGGCTTCGTAAGCACGCTTCTCATCAGCCCGCTCGTTGCGAATATTCAGAATAACGGCAACACGCTGTTCGGCTTGAATGTTTATGCTCAGCAGGTGACAGCGGGTATTTGCTGTTTCTTCTGCGTGGTAGCGATAATTTATGTAAGCTTTGCATTTTTGAAAGGCGCTGATAATCGGGAATGACCTTGAAAAAGATTGCCGAAAAAGCTAATGTTTCGATCTCTACGGTGTCGAGGGCATTGAACGATTCCTTTGACATCGCTCCTGAAATGCGCGCCCGCGTGCTTGAAGCCGCGGAAGAGTGCGGATATTTTAAGGAGAAAAAAAGAATAAAGACCGCGAACCGTAATCATGAACATCTTACGGTAGCGATAATCTGTCCCGAAATAATAAGCCCGTTTTATGCACAGATCGCTGATGCTTTGACGCTTGAGCTTAAAAAACGCGGCTCGCGCAGTATCATATTCAGCTTCGGCTTCGATAAGGCATTTTTACATGAGATAATAGCCAAATGTATAAATGATCCATTGTGTGATGCGTTGATATGTCTGACGGACAGTGCGGCAGATGATTTTGACGGAACATCGGATATGCCGATAGTGGTAATGGGCAGAAACGGTGAGTGTTCGCACATATGTGCTGATATGAGTAATTATGCATATGATGCCGCTGTCAAATGCTTTATACAAAATGGCAGACGAAAGCTTGCGTTTGCAGGTGAATTGCTTACATCCGGCAAGGAGCATTCCTTCACGGATGCGGCAAAGGTAAACGGAGTATTCGATACTGAGGTTTTTGTTTCGGATAAGCGGTTTGAAAGTGCGGGATGCGAGGCAGCAGAGTATTTTGCAAACCTTGCGGAGCGACCGAACGGCGTGATGTGCGCTTATGATGAGATAGCCTACGGGCTTATCCATCGGTTTAATGAGCTTGACATCCGTGTGCCTGAGGACATCGCGGTGATAGGAATGAACGATATCCAACCGTCCGCATATGTTTTCGGCGGGCTGACAACGCTGGCAAACGCTTACGGCGAGGTTTTCGGCACGCTTGTTGAAGACATTATTTCGGATGTTGCGGCAGGTACATTCAAAAAACGTGATTACCCGCTTCCGATAAGGCTTATCGAGCGGAAAACAACATAAATTTTTGGAGGGTTCATTATGAAAATAACCGTAACAGACAAGGTAAAAGGGAAAATCAAGCCGTTGCACGGTGTAGGACAGCCTCCGTTTGCGGGCTTGGATTTCGGTATGTTCCACTATCTGACAGAGGCGGGAATACCGTTTGCGCGTCTGCATGATCTTGGTGTGCTGATGGGCGGAAGGTTCGTTGACATACCCTGTATTTTCCGTGACTTTAACGCGGATGCGGATGATCCTGCGTCATACGATTTCGCATTTACGGATAAGCTCCTTGAAGCACTTGATAAAAGCGGTGTCGAGACGTTTTACCGCCTCGGTGTAACGATAGAAAACTACCAATATATAAAGGCGTACAACATCTTCCCGCCAAAGGATAATTTGCAATGGGCGAAAATCTGCGCGGGCATCATCCGCCACTATAATGAGGGCTGGGCGAACGGATATCATTTCAATATCCGCTATTGGGAAATATGGAATGAGCCCGAGAACCGCTGTGAGCCGGAGCTTAACCAAATGTGGACGGGCACACAGCAGGAGTATTTCGACCTCTATGATGTCGCATCCAAATATCTGCGTAAGCAGTTCCCCGATATAAAAATAGGCGGCTATGCGAGCTGTGGCTTCTACAGGCTTTATACGGGCGACGATTATCAGGGAACATGTCCGACGAACGAAGACCTTGACTTCTATATGAGCTTTTTTGATGATTTCCTTGCGTTCGTCAAGAAGAACAAATGTCCGTTCGATTTCTTCTCATGGCACAATTACGGCGGCCCGGAAGAGATAGCGATTTGTGCGGAATATGTCGATAAGCGTCTTAAGGAAGAAGGCTTTGAAAATGTTGAGCAGACCATAAACGAATGGCACTGCATGCCCGATAAGCGCGGTACGCCCAAACACGCAGCAACAGTGGCTTCGGCAATACTTAAGATGCAGGACACTCCGCTTGACAGTGCCATGTTCTATGATGCGCGGCTCGGCGTGAGCATATACGGCGGCATGTTCGATCCCTTTACGCGCAAGCCGTTCGGCACTTATTATGCGTTTTACGGCTTCAATGAGTTGTTCAAGCGTGAAAAACAGCTTGAGATAAAAGTGGAACAGCAGGGGATATATGCGGTCGCGGCAAAGGGCAAAGAAGATTCCTGCATTATGATAGCGAATCCCACCGACAAGGCATGCAAGCTTGAGCTTGAGCTGGGCGGTAAAAAAGTAATTTCGTGCAGAAAAACCGACAAAAACAACCATTATGTCGAATGTGAGCTTCCGAAAATGCTCAATAAGGATACGTTCATTGTGGTGACGTTCAAGTAATTTGCCGAAAAATTGATTTTTGCTTTTCCGAAACGGATGAATTGACGCTATTATGACAGACAAATAATTAACCGCCTGATAAAAGAGGAGTTTCTTTGTCAGGCGGTTTTGCTGTATGCTTTGCAAACGGCTTCAGCCGTTTCTTTTTACAATACGTAAGCCTGCGCCTTTTTTGAAATGTGTTCCGTCGGAATCGTAAAAAATATCGTATGTCTGTTTTTTGAATGTAATGTTTTCAAGGCTGAAATAGTCCCATATTCCGAAAATCCGCGGATTGACCGTCAGCGTGTCGTCATTTGCGTCGATGCCTATAAGTCCGCGTATCACAAGGTCGCAGAATGTGGAATGATTATAGTCCTTGCCGCGCTGATCGTTCGTATCACGCGACATAAGGATCTCCCGTGCGGTCCACTTATATTCGAAAGGATGCATCACTTCGTCGATAAAGCAATGCGTATAGCCGTTTTCTTCCGTTATGCGGTGCATGTGTGCATATTGTTTTATAAAACCGTACAGTTCGGCATCGGTTATGATATCGCTGTTATAATCGTTTTTAAGCGCAATGACGGCGTTGAGCGTCTGCGATGTCGCAAACGGCCACACATAGCCGCTCCACAGACATTCGTGGGCGCATTCGTACATGAACCGCGGATGCGAAATATCAGCAGTGGCAAAGCCTGTTTTTGCCGCAAAAACATTTTTGTCGGTCAGCAGACGGAACGCATTCTCTTTGCCGGGCGAGGCAAGCCCGTATTCCCACGGTATGAAGCCGATAAGCTCACGCACATTCATTTGCGGGTCGATATCGTTTACCGTAAGCATTTTGTCCGTGCTTTCCGAATGCACTGCCTTGAAGAAATCACCGTCCCACAAGCATTTTTCGGTAAGATATTTTATCTCTTCGCTTTTTGAACGGTATTCTTCGGCTTTTGCATCTCTGCCGAACATATGTTCAAGCTTTTTAAGCGCACATGCATCGCCGTACATGTATGAATTGAGGGTAGGGCGCACGCCGCGCATGATCCGCTTCTCGGGCGATGTACCGCTTATGGAATACTCCATTGCGTCATGATTGTCATCCGACCAATACAAGCCCCAATCAAGCCTGTGTTTTTCTTCCCACACGGCGAAGTAATGTTCAAGCTTATCTATGTTCTTTTCGGCATATTCAAAACTGCCGGTGACATCAAAGAAATTGTACATGCTGAAAAGCGCAGGCGTGTGATAGCGGTATGTATCGCCCTTTTCGGTGAGAAAAAAGTCGATGTAATCAAGAAAATCGCTTGAATTTTTCCACCAACGCACTTCGTTCAAATGGTGTGACAGCGCCGCACTTATCGTATTTTCTTTTCCCGCCCACGGTACGTCGGGCAGAAATTCGCTCATAAGCATGCCGAAAACGGTTTTGCGGAAATGCTTGCGCAATGTCCATGTTCTGAATGCAAAAACCTCTTCTATTTCCTTGTCCGGGCATTGCAGGAACGGTGCATTTTCGTGCAAAAAATCATATGCTTCGCTGTTCGGCACTGCGTTGATGACACTTTCGCTGTCGTCAGAATTGAATTTTTCAATATATCCCGCTTGATCCATGTTTTCTCTCATTTCTTCAGCTTTGCCGCAATTTTGTTTATTTCATCGCTCGGAGCGCTGAATGTCACTTGCGTTCCTTGCTCGGTATGCTCTTGCGAGATCACCTTGCAACGGTCATAAATATACGAAAGCACGTCACCGCGTGAATACGGCACTAAAACCGTTGCCTGCGCACGCATTTTTTTCAGCTCGTCGGAAATGCGCTCCTTAAGGTTATCCAAACCGTCGCCGCTTGATGCCGATATATACACGGCATCCTTTATCGGCGGAAATTCGCCGTTTATCGCATCTGTTTTGTTGACTGCGATGATAGTCGGAATTTCGGATGCACCTATAGATATAAGCACTTCGTTGACGGCTTCTATCTGTTCAAAAAGCTCGTTGCTTGAACCGTCGCAGACATGTATGAGGATATCTGCGAATACGGCTTCCTCAAGCGTTGAGCGGAATGCTTCCACAAGCTGATGGGGAAGCTTTTTGATGAAGCCGACGGTATCGGTAACACAGACCTCGATGCCTTTTGAAAGCTCACATCTGCGTGTGAGCGGGTCAAGCGTTGCAAAAAGCTTGTCCTCACAGAATACTTCGCTTCCGGAAAGTGCTTTGAGCAATGTGCTTTTTCCGGCATTCGTATATCCGACGAGTGCTATCTGCGGCAAGTCCTGCTTTTGACGTTGCTTGCGCATCAGCCCGCGTCGCTTTGAAAGCTGTTCAAGCTGTGATTTCAGCTCGTATATCCGTCTGTTTATGTGGCGGCGATCCGTTTCAAGCTTTTCTTCACCGGGACCGCGCGTGCCTATTCCGCCGCCCTGGCGCGAAAGCGCAAGCCCTTCGCCGCGAAGACGTGAAAGCCTGTACTGAAGCTGCGCAAGCTCCACCTGCATTTTGCCTTCCTTGGTCGCCGCACGCATTGCAAAAATATCAAGTATCAGCGCGGTACGGTCGATAACGGGTACGCCAAGCTCTTCTTCGAGCGTGCGTTGTTCGGTAGCTGTTATTTCATCGTCATAGATAGCAAGCTGAACATTTTTGGCTTGAACGGTAAGCTCAAGCTCGTTCATCTTGCCTTTGCCGATCATGCCCTTGGCACTTTTTTGTATCGCCTTGTAAACGGTTTCGCCGCCCGCGGTATCGGTAAGGCGTTCAAGCTCATCGACGGAATCGCTGTCGTTGCCGATAAGCATAACACGCTCTTTTTTGTTATCCTGCTCGGTGAAAGTTTCGTGCTTTATCATTTTATCGGCTTCGTATATCTCATTCATCCACGCATCCTGCGGGATGCGGTAAATGCTTCCGCAAGAGAAAAATCTGTAGCCGTCACCTTCATCGGCAATTATCGCCATCGAAACATTTGTTGTTCCGCTTTCGTTTACCCCTACAGCGCACATCGCATCGAAACGAAGCTTTTTGAGGCTTTCGGTGTCTACCTGTGAAAGATGACCGTTACCGTTCGGGTGGGTGTGGATACAGCGTATCCCCGAAAGTCTGCTGTTGCTTCTTCTCAGGCTCATGCTTGCAAGGGAAGCTCTGTCCTCTTCGCCTATGCCGACGAAAAGTATTTCGCCGGAACGCGAAAGATAAACGCATATTTCGCGCCCGATCTGACGGGTTATGTCGCCAAGCTCCTCCGCCAAAGCGGTATCAAGGAACAAGCCTTTTTGAAATTCCGTATCCTTTAATGCGTCGATGCGCTCTTTTATATTTGCTTTTAAGCCTTTTGAAATATCCATAATGACCTCACCTGATTTATTGAATATATTTTATCACAACAAGTGTATTTCATCAATTCTTTTTATAAAAAAAGCGCATCACCGTTTAAGCGGTAAATACGCATCATGATTTGAATTTTTCTATTAGTTCATGTCCGCCGGAAGCTTCGAGTATATCATAAAAATCCGACATTGCTTTTATGTATATGCGCCGCACATGTCTGCGTGAATAATTGTACTTTTCTCCGTATTGCTTAGAACTTAAGCCTTGTCCCATACACCAATAGATGACGTGTCCGCTTCGTGTTCTTCGCAGTTTTTCAAATGTTTCGATAATAGGACGTAAGCAGATTATAAGTCTGTCCTTTTTGATTCCGATCGCCATGAGATGATTTGCAATGTCCTCGGTAAAACCGGTGCGCCGACGCAGACCTACGCCGCGACATTCCTGAGAACATCCGACATATCCGGACGGTCCGCATGAAAATGCGACATATTCAAATCTTCTGTCGAGATCTTGTATAAGCTGTTCGGTCTCCGTTGCATATTTCAAAATTTTCTCCGCTGTTTCACATTTTTCCTCCATGAAAGCACCTCCGATAATATTTTTTTGTGTAAAAAAATCTGCCTTTAATAAAAAGCAGATGGTCTACACTTTAATTATAAGATGGTGCATGTCACAAAGTCAATAGTTTGGTGACATTTTTTTCCATATTTTGGAAATATTTGTAAATTCTTTACAATTTACTATTGCAAAATATAACATTTTCCCCGCTCACGCTGCCGGGCAATGGCGATTTTTATATCGTCGCCTGCTTTTGCTCCACGCGATGCAAGACATTGGCAAACCGTATCATAAGCAAGCTCGGGAGTGTTGTTATCGTCGCTCAAATGTGCGAGAATCACCTGCTTCAAACCGTAATCAAGCAGGTATGAAACAGTTTTACCGCAATTATCGTTCGAAAGATGCCCCTTAGGACCTTGTATGCGCTGTTTAAGATACGGAGAATACGGTCCGTTTATCAGCATTTCAATGTCGTGGTTCGCTTCAAGAACCAAAAGATCGCTTTCTTTACACGCTTCAAGTACGGTCTTTGTCATATGACCTATATCCGTAGCTACCGTTATTTTATTACGTTTGCAAAATACGGAAAAACCGCAGGATGAAACGCTGTCATGGGGAGTTTTGAACGGTACGATATCAAATTCGCCGATAAAAAAATCGGCATTCATATCAAATATACGGACATTTTTGCCTGCAAGGTTCTTTGACTTTTTCAGTATCTCGTTCATTGTCAGTTCATTCGCATATACGGGTACATCGTATTTTTTTGAAAATACGTTTATTCCGCCTATGTGATCCGAATGCTCATGAGTTACGATGATGCCGTCGATCTCATTCGGAGCTACACCCAATTCGATAAGATTATCCGATATCGTTTTTGCAGTAAGCCCTGCGTCAACAAGTATTTTGTTTTTTTCTCCGGCAATAAGGTAGCTGTTTCCTTTGCTTCCGCTGCCGAGTGCGCAAAAATGTACTGCCAAGACAATTAAGTTCCTTTTGTTTGTTTTATACATTATAACATTTTTCCGCATTTTTTGCAACAGAAAAACAACGGTGTCCATACCGAGCGGGCATGGACACCGTAAATTTCTTTTGCGGATTTAATCCCAATATTTTTTGCGGTGCTTTTTTATTATCGCGTTGTATGCTATCATGGCGATAATGGCGGCGGCAAGCACGATGCATATAGTCGGCAGTACGATGCCGTTGCCTTCGTCCTGTATTTTTAAGGTGTCCCAACATTCGTTGAGGTAATTTTGCGTTTCGTCGTCAAGACATGTGAAGCCTTCCTTTTCAAATTCGAACACACCCTCGCCGTAGAGCAGATCGTATGCTTCCTCGTGCATTTCGTTTTCAAGGAAGTATTGGTAATACGGGTCGTTTTGTACCGCCATGTTGGGAGTGCCGTAGCAAATGTATTCGGCAAGTATCGCCGCAATGCTCTTTGTCGGGTCTTCGTCGGCGGAAAGAATGAAGTTGATGTATTCTTCGGCGATCTCGGGATGCTCTGAGCTTGTGGGAATGCACATCGCGTCAAGGAAGGAATTGGAGCCTTCCTCGGGATAGAACATGCACAACTCATAATCCTCACAGTTCCACGTCATGGTGAAGTAGTCACCGCCGTAATACGGAGCTATTGCCGCATTACCGGTCTCCATTTTATTGAAGACCTCATCCATGACATATTTCTGTATGAACGGCTGTTGAGTCTTGAGCTTTTCAAGCGCTCTGTCGTAAAGCTCTTTACCGCCCTCGTCGTTTATCGAATAATTGATATAGCTTTTATCGCCGGTATAGCCGTCCTCTTTCATAAGCGGAAACTGTGCCGTGGCGAAAGCATCACGCGAATTGTTGAATTGAAGTATGCCGAGATCCTTATACTTTTCATTCCACAGAACGCCCCAACCCTCGGCTTCAAATTCTTCCTGCGAAAAATCCTCAAAGGCACGCTCAAGCAATGTTTTGTTGTAAATGATGCCGACCTTGCAGAAGGTATATGTTGCGGAGTAATATGTTTTTACTCCGTTTTCAGTGATATAGGAAACGTCTTCGGCAAGATACGGTTCGCCGATGTTCTTGTAATTGGGGATGTTTTCAAGATGCAGCGGCTGTATCATATTTTCTTTTATAAGCTTCGGTATAAGGTAATCCGACGGAATGATGATGTCGTACGAAGCGTCGGACGTGGTCATTTTTGCGTACATTTCCTCATTTGAGGCGTACATCGTGTAATTGACCTTTACCTTTTTACCGGGGTGCTGTTCGGCGTAGTATTCTTCAAATGCGGTATTGATATCAAGGTACGGTATCTCAAGCGTCTCGCCGTTTTCATCGGTATACTCCCATGAACCCTCACCGTCGGAAATATATTCGCCCCAGTTGAACACGTTAAGCACGATTTCTTCTTCATCCGCAGAGCCGCACGCGCAAAGTGAAGCAATAAGCGTGAGTATCAGTATCAAGGAAAGCAGTTTTTTCATTTCAATGCCTCCTTCTTGAGCTTGCGCGTTTGCTTTTTTGCGATGCGCTCATTGCGCGAGGAAGCGAGATTCGAAAGCAACAGCAGTATGAATATCGCAATTATCATGAATGTTGAAAGCGCATACATGTCAGGCGTTACCGTGCCCTTGCCGGTCATGGAATAAATGAGCAGGGGAAGTGTCTGCACAGTGGATTTCGGGCGCACGAAGTAGCTTATTACGAAATCGTCGAAGGACATCGTGAATGCCATTATAAGTCCTGTCAGTATGCCGGGCATGAGTTGGGGAAGCTCTACCTTGAAAAATGCCTGCACGGGTTTGCAACCGAGGTCAAGCGCGGCTTCGGTCTGAGATTTATCCATTTGCCGGATCTTCGGAAGCACGGAAAGAATGACATACGGCAGGTCGAATGTGATATGTGCTATGAGAAGACTTATCATATCAAGTGTATCATCGCTTTTTATAAAGCTGAACGATGCGAGCGTACTCATGAACAAAAATGCCATTGAAACCGCGGTAACTATCTCGGGATTGACCATCGGGATGTTGGTGACGGTCATAACGGTGCTTTTGAAGAATTTGCTTTTCAGCTTGCTTATGCCGAGCGCGGCGAACGTACCGATGACGGTAGATATCAGCGCGGAGCTTACGGCGATTATAAGTGAATTGATAAGTGCGTTTTTCGCATTTTCGTTATGCAGTATGGCATCGTACCACTTGAGAGAAAAACCGCCGAACACACCTGTCGATTCTATTGAGTTGAACGAAAAAATTATAAGTATCACTATCGGAGCGTAGAGCAGGATGAAGCAAAGCGTGATAAAAATGTTTCCTTTTTTCTTTTTCATACTATCACTCCTTCCTCGTCGGAATCGGTATAGTGATTCATTATCAGCGTGCTGATTACGATAAGCAGCATAAGTACGAGCGAGAGCGTTGCACCCTTGTTGTAGTCAGCCGATATCGACAGCATACGCGCTTCGATGGCATCACCGATAAGATACGTATTTGCTCCGCCGAGACGCTGAGAAATGTAGAACGTCGAAACGCACGGCACAAAAACCATCGTTATGCCGGAAACCACGCCTGCTATGCTTAAGGGGAATATGACTTTCACAAGTGACTGAAAAGCGTTGCAGCCGAGGTCGCGTGCCGCTTCCACAAGCTTTACATCGAGCTTTGTAAGCACAGAATATATAGGCAGTATCATGTACGGAAGAAAATCGTACACCATTCCGACGATTACGGCAAAGCGTGTATCCATTAGCTCGACTTCAAGCCCGAACAACCCTAAAAAACTGTTGATAAGTCCGTTCTTTTCAAGCAGGATGGCTATTGAATCGGTGCGGATGATGAAGTTTATCCACATCGGGAGCATAACGAGCATGATGAGTATTTTCTGCGTCGAAGGCTTTGTACGCGATATCGCATATGCGAGCGGATAGCCTATAAGCAGGCATATCACCGTGGCTATGAAGGCGAGCATCAGAGAGAGCATGAACGTGCCGGAATAATGACTTATTATGGCAAAATTCGCAAATCCGGCAAAATTACCGTCGCCGTCGGTAAATGCGTAATACAGCACATATATTATCGGCGCGATTATGAACAGCATTGCCCAAACATAATACGGCGTGGAAGCAAGCTGTTTCAGGAACGGCTTTTTGTTCATTCCGCAATTACCTCCGTGGCATCGGAAAGCTTATCAAGCTCATCCGAGAATGATGAGTAATCACCGAACATATCGGAAAACTCACTTTTTTTCATGATATGGATGGCATCCGGCTCTATATAAAGCCCTATTGTTTCATTCACGCCGACATAATCGGTCGTTTGTATCATCCATTTGAAGCCGTTGATATCGACTATTATTTCGTAATGTACGCCCTTGAATGTCACCGAAGTAACAACGCCGGACAGCATGGCTTTGTCAAGCGGAACGACATCGACATCTTCGGGACGGACGACAACATCGACCGGCTCATCCTTTGCAAAGTCCTTGTCGAGACATTCAAATATCTGCCCGGAGAACTTTGCTTTGAAGTCCTCAAGCATAATACCGTCAATAATGTTGGATTCGCCGATGAAGTCCGCAACGAACGCATTTTTGGGTTCGTTGTATATTTCGGTGGGAGTGCCTATCTGCTGTATCTTACCGTTCGCCATTACCACTACCTTGTCGGACATCGAAAGTGCTTCTTCCTGATCGTGTGTGACATATATAAATGTTATGCCGGTTTTGTGCTGGATGTTTTTAAGCTCGTTCTGCATGTCTTTGCGCAACTTGAGATCGAGCGCACCGAGCGGCTCATCAAGCAACAGCACTTTCGGTTTGCTTATCAGCGCACGCGCGATAGCAACACGTTGCTGCTGACCGCCGGAAAGCGTCGATATATCACGCTTTTCGAATCCGCTGAGGTTGACCATCGCAAGCATTTCTTTAACACGGGTGCGTATTTCGTCATCCTTGACTTTGTTGAGGCGTAATGCGAATGCCACATTTTCGTAGACATTTAGATGAGGAAAAAGTGCATACTTCTGGAACACCGTGTTGACGCTTCGCTTATACGGCGGAACATCGTTGAAAAGCTTATCTTCAAAGTAGAGTTCACCGGAATCGGGGGTCTCAAAGCCTGCTATTATGCGGAGAGTAGTCGTTTTGCCGCAACCGGACGGACCTAAAAGGGTAATGAACTGATTTTCGCGGATATAAAGGCTTATATCATCAAGCACTTTTTCTCCGTCGAAGCTTTTTGTGATGTTCTTTAAATCTACGATTATTTTTTTCATGTTTGCGCCTTTCTTTGCTTTATAAAATATGTAAAGTAAATACGGAAGACTTTATAAAACGGTCAGAAACTCGGCGGAGTGCTTACCCACAGCACTACCGCTTCCGTACTGCCTGCGTTTTCGATGTAATGCGGACAGCCCGAATTAAAATAGAAGCTGTCGCCCTTTTTGCATTTCTTCTTCATGCTGCCGCAGACAACAAATATTTTTCCGGCAAGCACGAAACCGAACTCTTCACCCTCGTGCGGATCGTCGGTCTCGGCCTTTGCTCCGCCGTCAAGCCGGACGACTATCGGCTCCATGGAGTTTTTTTGTGCCGAAGGCACGAGCCATGTAACAGATGAGGATTCATCCTCCTTGACGAAATAATCTTCCGGGGAAAAGGTTATTTTTTCGTCGGTCTCATCGGAAAAGAAATCCTTGAGATTAGTTCCGAGACATTCGAGCATGTCTATCAGCGTTGCTATGCTCGGACTTGTGAGATCACGTTCTATCTGCGATATGAAGCCCTTTGAAAGCTCACATCGGTTTGCAAGCTCTTCCTGCGTGAGGCCGTGTTGTATCCTCAGCATTTTGATTTTTTCACCTATTTGCATGGTATGCCCCCCGAAAAATTAGTGAGTTTATTTTTTCTAAACTCTAAAGTTAGATAAATTATATCAAGTGTAGTTTTTTTGTCAACTGTTTTTTTCGGAATATATAAATTTTATTTTTGTCGGTTGCTTGAATGGAAAAAGAACTAAAAACTCCCATGGCAAGCGTGATTTCACGATTTTTAATGCCCGCGGAAAAACGCTGCGGAGTATAACGCACATGATGCATGGGTTTAATAAATGACCATTAAAAATTTAGTATATGTAAACATTAAAACTGTTTTGATAAAAATAATTTAATCAAAAAATATTTTTTGCAAAATTTGTATATTTTTGCGTTTTGACTGATATTCTGTCAAAAAAATTTTTTCTCTGACGAAAATCGGCACTGAGAAAAAAACATTTGTAAAATATAGTAAAATAGTATATAATATATGCTTAGAACAGAATGTACTTTGATTTTCGGTATTTGAATATCTGGAGTGATTTTTATGGAAAAAAGAAATGTTATCGCTATCGCATCAATAGCCGTTGTGCTTATTGCCGCCGTAGTTGCTGTCGGAGTATTCTCAGATAACTTTGCACGCTTCAAATTTACAGGTAATAATATCGCGGACAATGTTACAGATATCTCGGGAATGCTTTTATACGGTTCTGCTCCCGAACCGTTCGGCACCGGGTCGATAACGTTCCGCACAAGCAAAAAAGGCAGATTCCGTTATAAGGCCTTCGGCGCGGGGGCAGATATCCCGAAGTTGGATGCGGGAACGGACGTTTCGTCATGGAAGAGCATTTCCGACGGTGATGTGATAGAGGGCAGTGACGGCCGCAATATCTGCGTGGCTTCTACTGCATCCGACGGAAGTATCGTCTCAATGGCTTGCTATGAATATGTGCCGGGTGTGATTTACGGCGAGAGCAACCCGGATCAATATGACGATCCCGCACTTTACAATGCTTCTGAACCCAAACAGACCGATGAACGTGCGGTACAGCTTGCGTCGGCACTTTTCAAAACGGCAAACACATATTATTACGGTAAGGATTTCGGATATATCACACAGGGATATCTTTCCAAATACTCTTCCGTTGCGGGAATAATGGAGGGCTATTATCACACGGGTACGGATTTTACATTGCACGATATGCGCCCGTTTTATTCGCCTGCAAGCGGTGAGGTCATATATGCAGGAGATAAGGACGATTATCATTCGATAATAATTTATAATGAAGAGCATGATATTTCGGTACTGATACTTCACGGTAATAATGTTACACCGGCACAGGAGCTGCTTGCGGCGGGAGGCAAGGTCGAGGTCGGCGACCTGCTCGGTTACGGAGGCGGAGCAGGTGAACCGGCAGGTGATACGCATATTCATATCGAGGTGCGCCGCGGCATGGCATCAAGCTATGCAAGCTTCTCAAAGGATGTAATGTATGCCCGGATGAGCAATTACGATCCGCTTATCCTTTCGGAAATCTTCTCTTTGACAGTTCCCGAGGAAAACGGATACGAACCGTTTGAAATGCTCGGTTCATCACCGTTCAATGCACAGGGTGGCTGTGTTTCGATACAGGTCGGGAATTGGCTGTATTATATCGACAAAGCAAACGGCGGCGGGATCTATCGCGCCCGTCCGAACGGTGATCTTTGTATGTGCCTTACTCCTTGCTGTTCGGCAAATCTCAACTATCATGACGGCTGGCTGTACTTCAGTAATCTTACCGATAAAGGATATCTTTATAAGATAACTGTAAACGGAACCGATTCGACGGCACTTGCCGCGATAAATTCAAGCAATTACGTGTTTACCGTAAACGATACGGTATATTTCACGAATGCGAACAAGCATAATGCACTGTGCAGAATAAATACCGACGGTTCGGATTATACCGAAGTACTTAACCGCAATATAACCGACCTTTTCTACAGCGGCGGTAATTTCTATTATACGCAGGATGCTTCCGTAAAAGGCGACCGCATATATTCTTATAATACAGTGAGCGGTGAAACAAAACAGCTTATCGTTTCACGTGCCGATAAGCCGTTTGTGATGAATGATAAGCTTTGTTACAGACTTTATTATTCTGATAAAAACTGTTTTTCACTTCCGCTCGGCAGTACTGTTGAGATGGATGCTGATTATTTGATCCGCGCAGCGTACAATTTCGTTCAGCCCGGCTTGCGTTATACTGTATTCACAAATGAAAATGACGGTAATTCGCTTTATATAAAATTTGATAAGTATGATGAGATTTACAAGCTTTCAAGCGATCTGCTCTGCACGAATCTGTCCAAGGCGGGAAGCTGGATGTACTATTATACCGCACTTAATATCGGAAACGTGCTTTGCCGAATTGATATCGGCGCACAGGTAAAACAGGTGCTTCAGCCCGACGGCACATGGATGAGCTTCGCACTTGAATGCGATGAGCGTCTTGCGGAGCTGATAACTTCCAACAGGACAAATTCCGATCCGGAACCAACGGCAACACCGGAACCAACGGCAACGCCGGAGGTAACAGAAGCACCGTCGGCAACGCCGACGCCTGCGGCAACGCCGACTCAGCCGCCGGTCACCACACCAACGCCCGCTCAGGCAACACCTACGCCTACGGCGGTACCTTCTGCCGAGCCTTCCGCGGAGCCTTCGACAGAGCCTACGGCTACAGCACAGGAAGAGGAACAAGGGACAGAACAAGGGACAGAACAGGAAAACACTCAGGAATGAAAACAACTATACTTATGATACGTCACGGCGAAAGCGTGAGCAACGTCTACGGCGTCTATGCGGGGCAGGTAAACTATCAGCTTTCGCCAAAGGGCTTTGAACAGGCAAAGCTGACCGCCGAATACTTAAAGAACGTTCACATAGATGCCTTTTATTCAAGTGATCTTGACCGCGCTTACGATACCGTTCGCGTGATAGCCGAACACCATAATATGTTGCCGATCCGCGAACAGGGCTTGCGCGAGATATTTGCAGGTGAATGGGAAGGGAAAAAGTTTTCCGAGCTTCCGAAGCTGTTTCCGTCGTATTCGGTCTGGCTTTCAAATATAGGAAGATCAAAGCCGGAGGGCGGAGAATCGGCAGAGGAAGTGCGTGAACGTCTTTTTACCTGCATAAAACGCATAGCCGAAAAGCATCCGGGGCAGACAGTCTGCATCGGTACGCATGCGGTGGCGCTTCGTGCGTTCGCATCCAAGGCGGCGGGACAGACACTTGATGAAATGCGCAATATGCCATGGGCTTCGAATGCATCCGTATCGGTATTTGAATATGAAAACGGAAGCTTTACATTGGTTGAATACAGTCATGATGAGTATATCGCCGAATTAAAAACATCGTTGCCCAAAACGGTATAGCATAAGAGAGACGAACCCCGATGCCGAAAAGACGATAAACGGGCGTATTACGGCTTGTCGTCTTTGAAAGGCTCCGGCCTTTCTGCATCCTCCGCACCAAAATCCGCCCCGTCACATCGGTGTTCGTATGCGTGCGCTATGCTATAGGAGAATAAAAATATGGTACAGTTCAGGCTTTTTCCGCAGGGAAAGACACGCATTATAACATTCAGCTATGATGACGGACATGAAAATGATGAAAGGCTTATTGCACTGTTCAATAAATACGGTGTAAAAGCGACGTTCAATTTGAACGGAAAGCATTATATAGATAATGACGAAGCTGAGCTTGCACGGCTTCGAAAGCTTTACGAGGGACATGAAATAGCGTCTCATACATATTCGCACAGCTTCCCGTCACAGCAACCATTGCAGACGGTCATTGAGGAAACGGTATCCGACAGAAAAGTGCTTGAAAAGCCGGCAGGATATCTCGTTGTCGGTATGGCATATCCGAACGGCGATTACAGTGAAGCTTCGGCACAGGCGATCGCATCGTGCGGAATAGTATATTCACGCACTACAAAGTCAACACATAGCTTTGCGCTTCCCGAAAATTTTATGCAGTGGCACCCTACATGCCACCACCGTGATGCATTCCCGTTAGCGGAAAAATTCATGTATAATATAACATCGCCGCTTGCGCCGTATAGCCGTCCGCTTTTATACATTTGGGGACACAGCCATGAATTGCGTAATGAAGACGATTGGGCAAATATGGAAAAGCTCGTTGCGCTTGTTGCGGGGAATGAAAAGGTCTGGTACGCGACAAATATCGAAATATACGATTATCTTAACGCACTGAAGCAGTTAAGGATATCGTATGATGAAAAAATATTCATTAACAGATCAAATGTGGATCTGTGGGTGGAAAGAGATAACGAAACATTGTTTATTCCGGCGGGGCGGACTGTGACATTATGAAAGAACGGAAAATGGAATTTGCCGTAACATGCTGTTTTACGGGACATCGCATGATACGCAACAGTGAGAAAAAAGAATTGCAGGAGAAGCTTGACAGTACCGTGGACGCTTTGATAACGCGCGGGATAAAACGTTTTATCTGCGGCGGCGCACTGGGCTTCGATACGATGGCGGCACAGACAGTGATCAGAAAGAAGCAAATGCACAATATAACGCTTGAACTGGCCATACCGTGCCGGGATCAGTCGGCACGATGGTCTCAAAAGCAAAAGGACGTTTATGATTCGATAATCGCGCAGGCGGATAAATGCACATATTTGTTTGATAAGTATATTACGGGATGTATGCATTTTCGTGATGCGTTCATGGTAGATAATTCGGATATCCTTGTTGCACATTACTGCGGAAAGCCCGGAGGCACACAATACACATATCTTTATGCTGAGAACAGAGGACTTGAAGTGATAAATATATGATCAAATGCGCCGTGCAAAAGTATCAGTTTGCATCAGTTCCTTATTTTTCAACAGTTTTGTGTTCCAAAACAATAGGATTGTATATTGAAAATAAAACACTGATGCGGTAAACTATTCTAAAACAAACAGCGAGGTGTATTATTATGAAAGCAACACTTGTAACAAAGGACAATCATCTTGTGTGGAGCGATGTCCCCGATCCGATAATAAACGACGAAGAAGTGCTTGTTGAGATCTATGCTGCGGCACTCAACCGTGCCGATCTTATGCAGCGTGAGGGCAATTATCCGCCGCCCGCAGGATGCCCCGAGTGGATGGGACTTGAGATAGCAGGTAAAATAGTCAAGATGGGCGCAAAGGTTTCCGAAAAGTCATCATGGAAGCTTGGCGACAGCGTATGCGCGCTTCTCGGCGGAGGCGGTTATGCCGAATACGCTGCGGTAAAATACGATATGCTTATGCCGGTGCCGGAAAACTGTACTATGGAGGAAGCGGCGGCGATACCCGAAGCATTTGCGACGGCATATCTCAATCTTTTTATCGAAGGTAAAATACAAACGGGCGATACACTTTTGATGAATGCAGGCGCAAGCGGACTTGCAAGCGTAGTTATCCCGATGGCAAAGGCTTACGGGATCCGCGTTATAACTACCGTTATAGAGGATGAAAAAATAGGTGCTATCAAGCATCTCGGCGCGGATATAATAGTCAATACAAAAAAGACCGATATACGCGAGGTGCTTAAGGCGCAGCTTGACGCGGGACACCCGGTAGATGTAGCAATAGATTGCCTCGGCGGTGAAATAATGGGGCAGTGCCTGCCATTCATGAAGCATGGCGGACGTTGGATAATGATCGCCACTCTTGCCGGCGACATGACGAGTGTCGATCTCAGAAATGTCTATGTGCGCAATGTGCGCATAATCGGCAGTACGCTTCGTTCGCGCACACCTGAGGTAAAAGCACAGATACTTGCCGAGCTTGTTAAAAATGTATGGAGCAAGGTGGCAAGCGGGGAAGTAAAGCCTACGATATACAAGATACTTCCGATAACACAGGCAGAAGAAGCACATGATATTCTTTATCGCGGTGAAAATTCGGGAAAAGTAGTGCTTACGGTAAAAAAAGACTGAAACGAAAAAGTAATGCGAGACTGTAAAAAACAGCAAAAAAAATTGGCGGGGATAATGTCTCCGCCAAAGTTTTTCTGCAATTGTATACGGAACAAAATCAAATATACGATACAAGATTGTGCTTTCTGATTTCCACGGTACAATCGTAATTGCCGTGTATCTCAAAGCCTATGTTCACGCCGCGTATATACATATCATTGCGCGAGACTTTGCGTCCGAAAATGTTTTCGTCATTTATGCGCTGAATGGCTTTGTCGATATACGGTGTCATATCGACGCAGATATCACGCCATTCGTTCAGCTTGATATCCTTAGAATTTCCCTTGAAGGCATTTTCGATGCCACAGAAGGTATCGGCAGTGGAAAGCGTATATATCATTGCTCTGCCCTCAACATCAAGCGCCCAATACTTTTCCATCGGCTCACGGTTATCGAACGGAGCCATGCCGAAATATACGAATCCGCTCTCGTCCTTCATCGTAAGATAAAAGTATGCGAGGAACTGACAGGCGTTGATACCCTCGGGATTCGTTGTATCCTTGAAATCGGTCATGCGCAGGGAAAGCTCCCAAACGAATTTTTTCGCATCAGCCGAATAAAACGGCTTTTCTTCTTCGGAATACTCGTCGAATTTTTCGACCATGCACTGTTCAAGAAGCAGATGCGGCCACAGCACGCGCTTATCAAGGTGCCCTTTGCCTTCATACTCATTGCGCGCATTAAGGCGCAATGAAATTATCTTCTTTTCGGGATCGTATTTCATTTCCTTTGCGCAGTTTGCAAGAGTATACGGATCAGTTTCATAGCGTTCTTTGACTATGCAGTGGTGCGAATGCCATTGTTCAAAAAACCATGTCGGCTTATCCTTTGAACACGGGAATTGAAATATTCCTTTCGGCACATCTTTTCCGCCTTTTCCGTGACGGCGTGCTATCAGTGTGAAGCCGTTTTCAAAATACTCATCCCTAAAAAGCCGAAGCTCTCTCATAACTGACCGTTCTCCTTTAATTCGATGATATAGCGTTTAAGAGCGTCATGCCAATCGGGCAGAAGCGCAAAACCGTTTTCGGCAAGCTTAGCCTTGCTCATCCTTGAATTGAACGGACGCTTTGCTTTTGACGGATACTGATCGCTCGTTATTGCATTTATCTTCATGCTTAAGCCTGCTTCGACCATTATTTCCGAAGCGAACTCTGCCCATGAACAAAGACCTTCGTTGGTGGCATGATAGATGCCGTATTTTTCGGTTTGGAGCATGTCGCACAAAAGCACGGAAAGATCCCATGTGTATGTCGGTGAGCCTATCTGATCGCTTACTACGTTAAGCTCAGGCTTTTCCTTGCTCAAACGTATCATCGTTTTTATAAAATTCGCACCGTTGATACCGAACACCCATGATATGCGCACGATAAAGAACTTCGTGAGCAGTGATGTTACCTCGTCCTCGCCGAGTGATTTCGTTTCGCCATAGTAGTTGATAGGCTCTTTTTTGTCATCCGGCTCAAAGTACGCTGTTCCCTGACCGTTGAATACATAATCGGTGCTTATGTATATCATTTTTGCATCAAGCTTTTTGCATGCCTTTGCCACGTTACGCACACCGATGACATTTACATTGTAGCAGATGTCACGCATATCCTCCGCTTTATCCACCGCAGTGAACGCCGCACAGTGTACCACAACATCGGGAGAATAGCTGCATATACCGTTCATAACGGCGTTTTCGTCGGTAAGGTCAAAGTCATCTATATCAACACCCTTGCATTCAATGCCAAGCTGTGTAAGACGCTTTACTACATCATAGCCGAGCTGTCCCTTTACGCCTGTTACCAAAACCTTCATAATAATACCTCTTTTTCGATAAGCTCATGCACGGAGCTTATTTTTTTGAAATCCGCAAGGCATTTCTCGGAAGTGCCGATAGCATAACCGTTGAATGCTTTAAGCATGCTTATGTCGCTTTCGGCATCTCCTACGGTGAAGATGTTTTCCTGCCTGATCCCTGCGTGTTCGGCGATTATCCTTGATGCCGAAGCTTTGCTTACACCGTGTGCCATGATTTCAAGAAAGGCTATGCCGCGGACCTTACAGCAGTTGACTTTATCGGCAAAATCGCTTTTGATTTTGTCTTCAAGCCGTACTGCCGAGATTTCATCACGCAAACTTATAGTTATTTTGATCGTCTCACCCGGGGCGTAAGAAATATCCTCGGAATGACCGTGGCACGAATGCAGTTCGACTTTTTCGGCATTTTCCTTTGTAAAGTCAATTATTTCACTGACTATGCTTTGAGGAATGACTGAATTTGAGATGATTTTATCGCCTTGACGAACCGTTGCGCCGTTATCTGTCGCAACGTAATCGCATTTCAAATCCCAAAGCCGACATCCGCCCAAGAAATCATTGTAGCATCTGCCGGTGCAGAATGCAAAAACGTTACCTTTTGTACGGAAGTTTTCGACGGCAACATTGTTTTGTTCTATATCGGTAGTATATGTGCCGTCGATATCGGATACGATCAGCTTAGCGTTTTCCGTACATTCTTTCATAATAGTTCTGATAGTCTCCCTTTAAGATGTTCTCCCACCACGGACGGTTTTCAAGATACCATTTTACTGTTTTCTTTATGCCGTCGTCGAATTTTGTTTCGGGAAGCCATCCGAGTTCGTTATGTATTTTTGTCGGGTCGATCGCATAGCGCATATCGTGACCGGGACGGTCGGTAACATATGAAATGAGACTTTCGGGCTTATCAAGTTCTTTAAGAATAGTCTTTACTACCTGTAAATTAGTCCTTTCATTATGACCGCCGATGTTGTAGACCTCGCCCTCTCTGCCTTTGCGGATAACAAGGTCTATAGCGGAGCAGTGATCTTCTACATACAGCCAATCGCGGACGTTCTCACCCTTGCCGTAAACAGGAAGCTTTTCATCTGCCAAAGCCCTTGAGATGATAAGCGGTATGAGCTTTTCCGGAAAGTGATACGGACCGTAGTTGTTCGAACAACGGGTTATAGAAACGGGAAGCTTGAAGGTGCGGTGGTATGCAAGCACCAAAAGGTCTGCCGATGCCTTACTTGCCGAATACGGGCTCGAAGTATGTATCGGTGTTGTTTCCGTAAAGAAAAGATCTGTTCTGTCAAGCGGCAGATCGCCGTAAACCTCATCGGTCGAAACCTGATGATAACGTTTGATGCCGTACTTGCGGCATGCATCCATAAGCACCTGCGTGCCGAGTATATTGGTGCGCAGGAAGATCTCGGGATTCTCTATCGAGCGGTCAACATGGCTCTCTGCGGCAAAATTCACAACGATATCGGGATGCTCTTCTTCAAAGAGCTTAAAAACGCATTCGCGGTCTGCGATATCGCCCTTTACAAAGCGGAATGAAGGATTCTTCATTGCCTCGTCAAGTGTGGCAAGGTTTCCCGCGTATGTAAGCGCGTCGAGACATACTATTCTGTCCTCGGGATGATTCTTGAGCTGAAAGTATACGAAGTTGCTGCCTATAAAGCCGGCACCGCCTGTAACTATAATAGTCATACCGCTATCTCCTCAATACTTAAAATTACAATCGCTGTCCTTTAACAGCGGAGCATTGGCATCCTTATCCGAAATTATCGGGTTTTCGATATTCCAATTTACATTTATCGACGGATCGTTGAATTTTATCGAACGGTCACATTCCTTGCTGTAGTAGTTATCGCACTTGTAAACAAACTCAACGTTATCTGTAAGTGCAACAAAGCCGTGTGCAAAGCCGCGGGGGATGAAGAACTGACGCTTGTTTTCGGCGGAAAGCTCAACGCTTACCCACTTGAGATATGTGGGCGAACCCTTGCGGATATCCACGGCAACATCCATAACGGCGCCGGCTACGACGCGCACAAGCTTTGCCTGCGCCATCGGGTCCATTTGAAAATGAAGCCCGCGCAGTGTACCTTTTTTGGCTGTGAAGCTTTGATTGTCCTGCACGAAATCGACATTGATCCCAAGCTCTTCAAGCTTCTTTTTCGACCATGTTTCCATAAACCAACCGCGGTGGTCTCCGAATACATCCGGCTCTATTATAACTACGCCCGGCAATTCTGTCTGTATTGCTTTCATTTTTAGTTTTCTCCTTAGATATCAAAGTATTTCCATGCCTGTATTATACTACCGTTCGCTTTTTTTTGCAAGCACGATTTGTAAAGTGGCGAATACACGCAAAAGACAGAGAAAAATTCAAGTGGCGAATTAAAAAGCTCTTACTTTCGCTTGCTGATTTTTACATATTCAAGCGGTGACATACCCATCTCACTGCGGAAAGCACGGGCGAAGCTCTCCGGTGCGATACCTACGGCAACGGCGGCATCATATACTCTCAAACCTCCCTCGGTCATAAGCAGACATGCTTTCTTTATGCGCAGCCTTCGCAGATATCTGTACGGCGAAACGCCTGTCTCATTTTTGAAAACGGTTGAAAAATATGTGCGTTCAAGCCCGACCTCGGCGGCGATATCGCTTACGGAAATATCGGTATAGTATTTTGCTTCCATCAAACGAATTGCATGTTCGGTATAATCCGTAACATCATTGGCTGCACTCGAAAACCTGAGCAGCTCGCCGAACATTTTGCTTACACATCCGCTTCGCCTTAAATCTGCACCGCAGTCACTGTCTTCCTTTAACGATATCATTTCGTTTATCTGTGCCGTGACACCGTCAAATACCTCGCCCGGTGCGAACGGCTGCTCCGAGGAAACGCCTATCCTTGCAAGATACTCTTTTACCATAAAACCGTCTATTGCACACCATACGCCGCTTCTCGGCTCTTTTTTATCGGCAGTGTGGATTATTATGTCACCGGGAAAAAGTATATAGCAATCGCCTTTCTTTACCGGGAAATACCTGCCGTTCACGCTTACGCCGCCGAAGCCTCCCGTACAGCATTCAACGATAAAAACATCGCGGATAACAGGTCCGTAGGTTATCCCCGGAGGTAGGTCGGCGTCGCGGTCACAGAGATAAAGCTCCATATCGCGCTTGCGCCCGGTATTCAAGTGTGTATACAGCATAAAATAACTCCTATCCAACAAATCGTTTATATATTCTAACACGCTGTGCTTGATTTTGTCAATAATGTGCGATATAATCATCACAAATGAAAGGAAGTGTTTAATATGAAAGACAAATTGAATATCGTTGTTATAGGTGTGAATGAGATGGGCTGTCGCCATGCCGAGGGCGTAAATCTCCATAAAAACGCGGTACTGTACGGTATCTGCGATACGAATGAAGAAATACTTGCAAAGGCTGTCAAGCGTCTTGACCCGTTGCACACCACACGCGATTGGCGTGATTATGTAAACGATCCCGAGGTCGATGCGGCGGTACTCGTAGTTCCCGACAAGCTCCACTGTGAAATGACCGAAGCATTCCTGCGTGCGGGCAAGGATGTGCTTTGCGAAAAGCCGATGTCGCTTTACGTTGACGAATGCAAAAAAATGATGCAGGTGGAAAAAGAAACGGGACGCATGCTTATGATAGGTCAGATATGCCGTTATACCGCAGGCTTCATCGCGGCAAAGGAGATAATCGACGCGGGGCGTATAGGTGAGCTTTATTTTGTCGAAAGCGAATATGCTCACAATTACGAAGTTGCGCGCGGCGTGGACGATTGGCGTGTCGATCCCGACCGTCACGGCTTTATCGGCGGCGCATGCCACGCGGTAGACCTCTTAAGATGGATAGTCGGCGATCCGATAAGCGTAAATGCGCTCTCGAATCACAAATGCCTGACAGATTGGCCTTGCGACGATTGCACTATTGCGATATACAAATTCCCGAATAACGTTATCGGCAAAGTATTTGCATCCATAGGCTGTCACAGAGATTATACGATGCGTTCGGTATTCTACGGTACAAAGGGCACTATCATCTGCGATAATACATCGGATACCATCAAGCTCTATACCCGTGACGAGCCTCTGCCGAACGGAAGCAAGAATTACACCGTTCCTCAGAGCGTTCCCGTTACCGTAAACAACCATAACACCGACGATGAGATAAAATCGTTCGTCGATGCGATAATTTCCGGCGCGTCGTCACCCGTACCGTCAAGCGAGGGCGCAAGCACGGTAGCTGTTTGCTGTGCCACCGTTCAGGCGGCAAAGGAAGACAGAAACATCGTTATCGAATATCCGCGTGTGTAATATTTAGTGTGTCATTAAGTTTTTTTGCGTCGGCTTGACTTCTGCCGGCGCATTTTTTTGCGCTTGACATGTTCGCTTCGGTTTTTTATAATGTCAGTGAGGGTGATTCTTATGTATAAGCTTTTTATCGTTGAGGACGATCCCGGCATAGCAGATGCAGTCAGACAGCTTGCCGAAGGATGGGAGCTTGAAGTTCGCGTGTGTGAAAATCTGCGTAGCGTTACTGAGGAATTTCTTCATTTTGCACCGCACATCGTTCTGCTTGATATCAGTCTGCCGTTCTTCAACGGATATCATTGGTGCAGTGAAATAAGAAAGCTTTCCAAGGTACCGATAATATTCATTTCCTCGGCATCTGACAATATGAGCATAGTAATGGCAATGAACATGGGCGCTGACGATTTCATTGCAAAGCCGTTTGACGGCAATGTTTTAATGGCAAAAATGCAGGCGCTTTTGCGTAGAACATACGATTTTTCGGCTTCGGCAAAGGTGCTTCAGCATAGCGGTGCGTTTCTTAATACAGGGGATAACACTTTGACATTCAAGGATGAAAAAATCGAGCTTACCAAAAACGAGTACCGCATTCTTCTGACGCTTATGGAAAATAAGGGCAAGGTCGTAAGCCGTGAACAGCTTATGGAACGTCTGTGGGAAACTGACAGCTTCGTTGACGAGAACACGCTTACGGTAAACATAAACCGTCTGCGCAAGAAGCTTGATGCGGCAGGACTTGAAAGCTTCATCACTACAAAATTCGGCGTCGGCTATATGATATTTATAGAGTAGGCAAAGATATTTATAGGGTAGAAAAATGTTTTTTCATTATCTCAAATCAAAATTACCGCTGATAGCGATATTCATGCTGTTTGCCGCACTGTTCGCGGTAATATTCGTTTTGTATTCGTTGCCCGTAAGAGCGGTACTCTACCCGACGGCTATTTGCACAGTGCTTGGCATATGTGCTATGATAATTGATTTTTTCAAGGTCAAACGCAGCCACGACGAATTATGCCGCATAAAAAAGATGAATGCGTTCATGATAGATTCATTTCCCGAAGCATGCACCGTTACAGAAGCGGATTACCGCGAAATAGTGAACGGGCTGTGTGAGCAGACAAGGGAACTGCAAAGCACCGAAAATGCCAAATATGCTGACATGACAGAGTATTACACCGTATGGGCGCATCAGATAAAGACACCTATAGCTTCAATGAAGCTGACACTTCAAAATGAAGATTCACAGCTTTCACGACAGATGCGGGCGGATCTTTTCAGAACGGAGCAGTATGTTGAAATGGTGCTTGCATATCTGCGTCTTGATTCGGATTCAAGCGATTATGTATTCTGCGAATGCGCTCTTGACGGCATAATAAAAGCGTCGCTCAAAAAATTTGCTTCGGAGTTTATCTGCCGAAAAATCAATCTTGAATATGAGCCTGTCGAAAAATACATCATTACCGATGAAAAATGGCTCGGCTTTGTTATCGAACAGCTTATTTCAAATGCGCTCAAATATACGCAAAAAGGGAGCATAAAAATATATATGCCCGACCACGAAACGCTTGCAATAAGCGATACGGGCATCGGAATAGCAAAAGAGGATCTGCCGCGCATATTTGAAAAGGGATATACCGGCTACAACGGACGCATCAATAAAAGCGCAAGCGGCATAGGCTTGTATCTTTGCAGAAGAATATGCCGAAAACTCGGCATAGGCATAAGCATTGAATCCGAACCGGGCGTAGGTACTACGGTATTCCTTGATGTTTCGCAATCAAAAACAAGAAAAGAATGATACTTACAAAAGTGTAAGCTTTACAGCGGGAAATGTAAGCCGATTCGATTGAGGCGCATTTCCTTTTTTGATATAATCGTACCGTAAAATCAAACAGGAGGAACGACTATGAGTATTCTTGAAGTCAAAAATCTTAAAAAAGTGTATTCCACGCGTTTCGGCGGTAATAAGGTAGAAGCACTGCGGAATGTCAATTTTGCGGTAGAGGAGGGTGAATATGTTGCGGTAATGGGCGAATCGGGATCGGGTAAAACCACGCTTCTGAACATCCTTGCGGCACTTGATAAATCAACAAGCGGTAATGTTTTGCTTGATGGAAAAGAGCTTTCGTCAATAAAGGAATCTGCGCTTGCCGCATTCAGACGCGATAATCTCGGCTTTGTGTTTCAGGAATTCAATTTGCTTGATACATTTACACTTGAAGATAATATCTATCTGCCAATGGTGCTTGCGGGCAAAAGCTACAGTGAAATGAGAAAACGGCTTATTCCTATAGCCGTAGACCTCGGGATATCCGAAATACTGAAAAAGTATCCCTACGAGGTATCGGGCGGTCAAAAACAGCGTGCCGCGGCAGCACGCGCACTGATAACCGAGCCGCGGCTGATACTTGCGGATGAGCCGACCGGTGCGCTCGATTCACGGGCGACCGACGAGCTGCTCAAGCTTTTTGTCAAGATAAATCAAAGCGGCAAAACGGTAATAATGGTAACTCATTCCGTAAAGGCGGCAAGCACTGCACGCAGAGTGCTGTTCATAAAGGACGGCGAGGTTTTTCACCAGATATGGCGCGGTGACGACAGTGACGAAGAAATGTATCAAAAAATCTCCGATACATTGACGATGCTCGCAAAAGGAGGAGAAAAGTAATGTTTTTCCCAAAACTTGCGTGGACGGGCATAAAAAAGAACAGTAAACTTTATGTTCCGTATATGATTTCATGCGTCGGTATGGTGATGATGTCATATATCTTACAAAGTCTCCGATATTCCCCGTCACTCAAAGAGATGCGCGGCGGCGAAGATCTTGCCACCGTACTCGGCTTCGGCAGATTCATAATAGCCGTATTCGCGCTTTTGTTTCTGTTTTATACAAGCTCGTTTCTGATGCGCCGCAGATACAAAGAATTCGGTTTGTATAATGTTCTCGGAATGGGCAAGGCGGGCATAGCCGGAATACTGTTTTGCGAAACCGTTTTGACGTTTATTATAAGCATTGTCGGCGGAATGGGCTTCGGAATACTGTTTTCGAAGCTTGCCGAGCTTGCTCTTGTGAGAATGGTGAAGGGGAATGCGGACTATAAGATAACCGTTGCGCCGGAGGCGATATGGCTTACTGTCAGCTTTTTTGCGGTGATATTTGCTTTATTGTTTCTGCGTTCGCTGTGGCAGGTAAGGAGAGCGCGTCCGCTCGAATTGATAAGAAGCGAAAACACCGGTGAAAAAAAGCCGAAAGCAAATTGGGTGTTTACGGTGACAGGCGTGATGCTTCTTGCCGCGGCGTATTATCTTTCGGTAAGCATAAAAAGCGCACTTACGGCATTTTTACTGTTCTTTGTTGCGGTGCTGATGGTAATAGCCGCAACATATCTGCTGTTCATGTCCGGTTCGGTCGCACTCTGCACGCTTCTGAAAAAGAACAAAGGCTATTATTATAAGAAAAACCATTTCGTTTCGGTATCTTCGATGACATACCGTATGAAACGCAACGGCGCGGGACTTGCCTCGATATGCATTCTTTCGACCATGGTGCTTGTAACGGTATCTACTACGGCAAGCCTGTATTTCGGCAGAGAAAACATGATAAAAACACGGTATCCGATAGATAACGAAATAGCCGTGCATATGAACTTGCCCGAACAGCTTGAAGACGGAACTGCCGATGAGCTGTATAAAAGCTATGCCGGAGTTTTTGAAAAGTATTCAAAGACCCCGACGAAGGAAGTATCGTATTCATATATATCAATAGCCGGCTTTGCGAATAAAAACCGTATTGTGCCTGACGTCAACAATGCACGTTATTCGGCAGTAACGCTCGATAATGTATATACGGTTTACTTTATGACGCAGGATGAATATAACCGTGTGATGCAAAAAAATATTTCGCTTGAAAAAGGACAGGCAATGATCCATACGGTCTATTGCGCATTCAATTATGACAGCATAACGATAGACGGGCTTACACTTGATATCATCGGGAAGCTTGATTCATATGTGAATATAAGTGAAGCAAATGCAACTATAGTACCGTCGATAATGCTTGTGATCCGCGATAATACCGAGCTTGCCCCGCTTGAAGGGCTGATGCTTCTTGACCCGGTGTTCTATTATGCATATAATACCGAAGCGGATCACGATACAACGATAAGCCTGTTCAACGATATATGCAATTCCGTAAAAAATGTTGAATCCGTGTCAAACGATAGGGCGTTTACAATATTCGAAGGGTGTGTCGAAGCGGTGAAGGACGGATTTATCTGCACCTTCGGCGGGCTGTTCTTTCTCGGAGTGATCCTGAGTGCGGTTTTTATGCTCGTAGCAGTTATGATAATATACTACAAACAGATATCCGAGGGCTATGAGGATCAGTCACGCTTTGCGGTAATGCAAAAAATAGGCATGACGAAAAAAGATATCAAAAAAAGCATCAATTCGCAAATGCTTACGGTGTTCTTTGTACCTTTGATGTTTGCGGGAATACATCTTGCATTCGCATTTCCGATGCTGTGGAAGATATTGCAGATGTTCAGTCTGCAAAACCTCGGATTTGTAATTACGGTAACGGCTGCAGCATTTGCTGTATTCGGTATTCTTTACGCGATAGTATACAAGATAACTGCCGGAGCTTATTATAGAATAGTAAGCGAATAATATTTTGCCGTGTGAACTATGTCTTTCGCGGGGGACTCTGTCCCCGTGCCCCTGCCTTTTTGCGGGGACAGAGTCCCCACAAAAAAAGGAGTGCAGTGTCATGACATACAGCATGCTATTCCGACGTAAAGCAACTGTTTATTTGCGGAAATAAGAAAAACACCCGGCAGTCATATCCGTTGACAGACAAGGAATGTTGTGATATCATGCTCGGGTAAATCAGGAAAAGGAATGGCATGTATGACAGCTTTGCACGAAATGCTTAAGGGACTTACTGATCTCCCGATAGCACTGATATCATTGGTATTTGCCTTGTTGCTTGCAAAAAAAACGGATAAACAGTGGTCGATACTGTTTTTCTTCATAGCAACCGGGGGATTGCTCGGTACGGTAGTACACACATTCGCACTTTCAGTTTTACTCAATCGCCTGATATGGGTAGTGCTTTATGTGATTTTGTTTGAGATCGTCCGCCGTTTTGCGCTGATAATGGTTTGGTGCGCTTCGGGAGAAAAGCAAAAGGAACGCATTCCGGTTTATGCAACGGAATGCGTTGTGTATGCGGTCACACTGATATTTTTATTTCAAGGTTCAATAGACAGCATATATGTTTTTGTTGTATTTGCCGCACTGATACTCTTCAGAACGGTCGTTGCAATGTTAAAATTCCGCCGCACGCCGCTGAAGGTGAATTTGTTCGTTGCCGGTTTGCTTGTCCCGTTGCTGTTGCAGGCTGTGTCCGACCTTCTTCCGTATGCGGTGGTATATGAGCATATTGCAATAATTATTGAGCTGTTCGTCGCATTCCTTGTCGCCAAGGATATGTAAAAAAATCAATCATGCGCTTCGGTATCACCGGAGCTTTTTTTGTATCGGCTTGCAGTCATGCCGGTACGCTTTTTTATCAGCTTGGTAAGATAATTGGCATCATATACACCGACTTCTTCGGCTATACGGGCAACTGTTTTTTTATCACGCTTAAGCATTTCGATAGCTTTGTCGATGCGCTTTTGACGGATATGATCGCTAATACCCATGCCAAAGCTCTCTTTTGAATAATTGTACAGCGTCGCACGCGATATCCCGAATACAGAACATATTTCTGCCATTCCGAGTGTTGCTGATGCGAGATGAGATGAAATGTATTCATCTATTCGGTCGGTAATACCTTTTTTTTGCGAACGGATTATGTTGTGCAGGCGGACATAAGAGGCACACATCGAAATAAGCCTTGCGGAAGCACGGATAGTAGTCTGATCGGTGATCGGAAGTGCGTGAAGCATTTTAAGCGCCTTGTCTTTATCATTGAGCAGATCGCTTTTTTTTACGATGGCGGCGCATGTACGCTTGTCGGCTTCATCGGAAAGCTGTCCGAACTGAATATATCCTATGACATTTCCGCTTTCGGTTATAGGCGCGATCACTTCGATAAGTCCCATGTGACAGTGATAGATATATATGTCGCCGCTCTCACGGCAATGCCGGAAGCCTTCACGGTCGCAGGAAATACAGCGGTTGTGCAGTACGTCATTTTCGCGCACATGCATGCAGAAGTCACTCATGGTATCGTGCCGTCCATAGAGCAGATTCATATCGGCATCGTAAAAAACAGTCTTGATTTTCGTTATGGCGTAAATGTCATCACATATGCTTTTTAAGTATTCGGTTTCGTTCATGCAACCACCTCTCCTATGATTTTATCACAGTAAGTAAAATAATTCAATACAAATAATCCGTTTTACTGTTTTTTTATTCCGTGATACATTTTTTTACTGTCGGATATTTTATATAATAAATACGGCGGTTGCCGAAAGATGTATGGGGAGTGAATGATTATGTGGTATTCGGAGCTTTACCGAAGGCATTTGTGCGATATGCACATAGATGATTGGTCGGATGAGTTCCTGTCGGAATTTTCGCCGGAGGAATATGTTGAAAATCTTCTGCGGGCAAATATCGACTATGCGATGATATATTTTCAGTCGCATGTCGGGCTGTGCTATTGGCCTACAAAAACGGGAGTGATGCACAAAGCATTTGAAAAAGATCCCGACAAGATGAAACGACTTGTTGAGCTGTGCCACAAGAACGGAATAAAAGTAATGGGCTATTACAGCCTTATTTACAACACGCGGGAGCATGACAGACATCCCGAATGGCGGCATAAGCAAGAGAACGGACAGTCTAACCGTGAAAACAGAACGGCGCAGGCTTCGCTTGACCCGGCATCGTTCGCCGGCTGGAGCAGGTACGGTCATTGCTGTCCGAACAATGAGGAATATCGCGCATTCGTAAATGCGCAGATAGATGAAATGGTGGAATTTTTCCACCCGGACGGGCTTTTCTTTGATATGCCGTTCTGGCCGGGTTCCTGCTACTGCGATGTGTGCAAAAAACGTTATCTTGATGAGGCGGGAACACAGATACCGTCGGAAAAAGCCGATGTGAATTCGCCGGAAGTAAAGCAATTCATGCAATATAAATATGCGTGGATGGGTGAATTTATCCAAGGCGTGACCGATCATGTCAAAAGTATAGATAAAAACCTTGCAGTCGAACATAATTTCGCTTCCGCCATTGCAAGCGCATCAACATGCGGTTGCGGTGAGGAAGTCGCCGCGGCATGCGATTTCGCGGGCGGCGATCTTTACGGCGACCTTTACAATCAATCCGTAACATGTAAATTTATGCGTGCAATGAGCAACAATCAGCCGTTTGAATATATGTTTTCGCGCTGTAAGCCCGGTCTTCGTTCACATACGATGACAAAAACGCCGGAGCAAATGAGAACAAGCCTTGCAATAACGATGGCGCATCATGGGGCAACACTCGTCATTGATGCCATAGATCCTGTCGGTACACTTGATAAGCGTGTGTATACACAGCTCGGTGACGTGTTCGGTTTCCAGAAAAAATACGAACGTTTTTTTAATGGAACACCTCATGCCGATGTCGGAATCTATTACGGCATACGCAGTAAAAACAATATTCCCGGTGACACGGTAAACGGCAAGATCGCATCTGTCGGTGCGATCAAGGCGATGATAAAACAGCATATGCTTTGTGATGTCATAGGAAATCAGCCACTTGAAAGGTTCGGTTGCATAATCGCTCCGCTCTTAAGCGATTCGGAAATCACAAGTGACCGTCTCGTTGAATACGTTGCCAACGGCGGAAATCTTTATATTTCGGGTGGCGAAGATCCGAAACTGATAGAAAAACTGACAGGCGGCAAAGTGCTGGGCAGATCGGAATATAACCGCGTATATGTTGCACCGAAAGCAGGGAAAGAAGATGTGTTCTGCGGCTTCAATAAAAAGTATCCGCTTTCATATGAGCATACATTTACTTGCTTTGAAGCATCAAAGGATGCTGAGGTACTTGCTGCTGTCACCGTACCGTATACCAAGCCCGATGAGCTGAGATTTGCGTCGATACATTGCAATCCTCCGGGAATAGCGACCGAATTTCCGGCAATGACGCTTAACCGATTCGGGAAAGGAAAGGTGCTGTATGCGGCTGTTCCGATCGAGACGGAAGAGTATGACGAATACGGTGAGATACTCACGAATCTCATAACAAAGTATCTCGGCGCGCCTCGCACGCTAATTTCCGATGCGCCGCCGTCAGTGGAGATCACACGCTATGACGGTGAAGCATCCGTTACGGTAAATATGGCTGTGCTTGACGAGCGTAATGTTTCACTTCCGATACTGCCGTTCAAGGTCAAGATCAAGACAGACAAAAAACCGTCGGCAGTAGTGCTTTTGCCGGATGAGACACCGATAAGGTATGAGTATTCGGACGGCTTTGTTACTTTTGAAACGCAGATGCTTCACATCTTCGATATGTACAGAATAAAGTTTTAGAAAGGAAAAGAAAAACATGTCACTTGCAAAAGAATTACTTAATGAGGGTAAAGGAGTTTACCGCCTTAAGCCGACTTGGGTAGCACGGTCGTTCTGCCGCCCCGGAAAGAGGATCAAGCTCCATCCCGATGACTATTATGTGTTGGGACTTGAAAAAGGCGGAATAGATGAAAGATGGTTCGCTTCCACAACGTGGGCGGAAAACGGACCCGGAACGCCCGAGGACGAGGGACTGAGTTATATCGTATCTGCCGACGGAACAAAGCAGATGCTGTTGCGCGATGCGGTGGACGAGCTTAAGGGCGAAATAATAGGTGATGCGCTGTGGAACAAATATCACAAATGGCCGATGTTTTCAAAGTTTTTTGATAATCTCGGACCTTTGCCGCACCATATCCATCACAGAGACGAGCATGCAAAGCGTGTCGGCAGTGACGGTAAGCCGGAAATGTACTTTTTCCCGTCGCAGTGCAATAACCACGGCGGCGAGTATCCGTATACGTTCTTTGGACTTAAGCCGGATACGACAAAGGAACAGGTAAAGCAGTGCCTTGAAAACTTCACAAAGGGCGATAACGGCTTGCTTGACCTTGCGCCCGCATATAAGATCAAGCTTGATACGGGCTGGGACGTTCCTCCGGGAGTGCTTCACGCGCCTGCGTCGCTCTGCACATATGAGCCTCAGTTCGCAAGTGATGTTTATGCAATGTATCAGTCTGTACTGCTCGGCGGACATTGCGTTCCCGAAAACCTGCTGTGGAAGAACTGCCCCGATGAGGAGCTTGGCAATTTTGATTATCTGCTCGATGTTATCGACTGGGATGAAAACACCGATGAAAATTTTGCCGCAAAGCATTATATGGAGCCGCAGATCATTTGGGAGAATAAGGCAGGCAAGGAAGAATGGATATGCTATAAATGCAAAAACGTTTGCGCAAAGCGTCTGACGATAAATCCCGGGGAGACCGCAGTTATAACCGATATGGCGGCATACGGCTTCATTCTTATAGAGGGCTACGGTAAATTCGGCGAATGGGATATTGCAACGCCTACGCTTATACACTACGGCGAGCTTACCAATGATGAGTTCTTTGTTTCGGAAAACGCGGCGAAGCGCGGCATAACCGTTACGAACACATCAAAGACCGAACCGCTCGTAATGCTTAAGCATTTTTCGGAGAACCCCGAGCTTGACAGCTTTTTTGATTAAAAAATGTTGCATTGTTTGATTTAATGTGGTACAATTATTTCGATAATCGGCAAAAGGAGTAATGTACCGCAAAGCTGGCAGCGCAGACGGTATATAAATGCAAGATGAAAGGCAAAATATTTGATATCGTTCGTTCGTCATTTGTTGACGGACCGGGAATAAGAACGACGGTCTTTTTCAAGGGCTGCAATTTGAGGTGTGCGTGGTGCCATAACCCGGAAAGTAAGAATGCCGTAACGCAATTGATGTTCTATAAAGATAAGTGCATCGGATGCGGTAAATGCAAGGAGATATGCCCAAATCATCTTGAAAGATGCGACTTGTGCGGCAAGTGCGTAACATACTGCCCGCAGGAAGCGCGTAAGCTCTGCGGTGAGAAAAAAGAAGCCTCGGAGATATTCGAAGAGCTGTTGAAGGATAAGGATTTTTATACTTCGTCCGGCGGTGGCGTAACGTTTTCAGGCGGCGAATGCATGCTTCAGATAGATTTTCTGAACGAGCTGATAGAAATGTGCAGGGCAGAAGGGATACATACCGCAGTTGATACCGCGGGTAATGTCCCGACGGAGTATTTTGCGGGAATCGACCCGGATATGTATCTGTACGACATCAAATGCTTAAATGCACAGAAGCACAGACAATATACGGGAGCAGATAATTTCCTCATTCTTACCAATTTGCAATGGCTGCTCAGAAATAAAAAGCGGGTATGGATACGTATACCCGTTATAGCCGGAGTGAACGATACCGAACAGGAGATGCAGCAAATACACGGAATGCTCAAAACGTTCGGATATCCGGAAAAGGTAGAGCTTTTACCGTATCACAGCATGGGTGAGAACAAGCTCCGCGCTCTCGGCGAAGATGTGCCGGAGTTCAAAGCTCCGACAGACGAGCAGATGAAAAAGCTTCGGGCATGCTTTGAATAACTCTTTTGTTTTCGATTCCTGTATTGATAAAAGACTGCGATTTTATCCTGAAAAAAGGATAAAAAAGCAGTCTTTTGATTTTGCGGATTTTCGGGGTATAAATGCTTATGCGGGAGAAAACAAAACATACGATAAAAAATGGGAGCGTAAAACATATTGCATAATAAAGTATTATGCTCGGCGCAGGTTCGAAAACTCAACACTCGCCATTTGATACCTTTATTGCTTTTCGTGAGGATACATATCTATTTCTTTCAGCGTTTCGCGTGAGAGACTGCGCATAACACCGTATGCCGACATAGCATAAAAATGGTCAAATCTATTTAGCATTATAAGTTCAACTTCCTCACCGTTTTTCAGGAGAACTTTCATTTTCATATCGGTCGGCAGTTCAAGCATCACGGCTTCTTTTCCATTTTGGGTAACGGTTATTTTCCTTACTCTTTTTAAGTTGATGCTGATCGGTGCTATTTTGGAAAGGTCTTTCATGAATTTTAAGCGGGGGACACCGACAGAATTGATACCGTTTGCATTTATATTGCAATTCAGCCAAATAAACGCCGCAGGCGAAAGAAAACAACCTTCTTTCAGCGTAACAAGCACATAATGTATTTTATATGAAGGAATTTGACTTCTGTCAAAGGAGATCTCGGCGATTTCGGTTGCTTTTATTATCAGCGGATCGACACCGCTGTTTTCTCCGATGCACCATAATTCGGCTTGGGCATGAAGAGTGACTGATGTCGTTTTACCGTCGATATCGGTAACCGTAAGCAAGCCTTCGTTTGCCGTTACGGTTTGGATATCCGCAAAATTTATCAACTCATGCGGATTATTACCGTCTGTATCATTTTGTGACTGAAAGCCCTGAAGCAATTCGGGACCGATCCGGTTTGTGATCCCTTCGGAACAAAGAATAAGTGAATTCGCAACTGCCGTATGTACCGTTCCGTCTTTTGTTTTGATATATGCTGTGCCCTTTGGAATAAAATTGCCCCATTTGTGTTCGTTTTTCGGCAAAGATTCGGCAGAACGGGCTTCGGAAACCTTGGTATCGGTTAAAACATTTTCATCGTCAAGATATACGATGGCTTTGCCTCTGAAACGGTCTTCAAAACCGGCGGGCAGCTGACCGTGCCTTGCATACAGTGTTACATTAGGACAATTACTGAACGCGTTGAGCTTGAATGTCGTTACTGTCGGCGGGACTTTAACGGTGTGCAGTTTAGGGCAATCCGAAAAAGCATGATCCAGAACGCATCCTGCCCGGTTCAAATCTATAGATTCAACAAACAAACGGCAATTTGTAAAAGCCGTTGACGGGATCACTACTGCGGCATTAGGCACGGTCAGATCCTTTTCATCTCCGAAATATCCTATCAAAGATCCATGTTCGATATCAAATCCGTCAACCCGTACAATGTCACCGTTTTTCCTCTTTTTGCTTTTTTCGGGAGAATCGCCGTAAGGGTCTTCGGCAATGTTTGAAATAACATCTTCGGCTGAAACAGGTCGCACGGACTCCTGTTCCGGAAGCGGATCATGCTTGCTATCAAAAACGGATCGGTTTCTCTTCAATCCGAATCTTTCAAATGCAGTCACATACTTAAAAAGATACTCATCATCGGACATCTTATATTTCATAATTGCTTGTTTTCTTTTGAAACGAAGCTTTAACCCGCCGTGCAATTCACATTCTTCAAGATAGATGGCAACAGACGGGGTGGATTCGTCGATAGCAAAATTGATTTCATCGGCAACGTTTGATGAGACAACAGAATTTTTGTTAAAAACACAATAAAGACAGCACAGTTTTCGAGTGCCTTCACAATTTCGTCAGGCCATTCTCCGCCGGGGTCGATCCCCTCATCATACCAAACATGAAAACCCGTCTCATTAAAACGTCCGATTTCGTTAAAAACGATTTCGGAATCCGCATGACAGTAACTGACAAAAATGTACGGTTCGTTTCCACGATAGGCAGGATACGGCAATCTGCCTATTCCGGGTACGAGAGATGTGCCTTTCAAATCATTTTTCTTTGATGAAAACCTTTTGAAAATCCCATTATACTACCTCACAGACTATTGAATTTTGAAAGCAACTCTGCAATATCTAAAAGAGCATAAACTGTCTTTTAATGCAGTATAACATAGAATCGGTCGATATTCAAGCATTTAGAGAATATTTCAGGAAAACTCATATGCTTCCTTATGACAGTTACTGTTACTTCCCTAAAATTTGTAATTTGATTTTCAGTGATGAGGTAATAACCGCCCGACAAATCGGCGGTTTTCCTCAGCACCTGAAGATGCCGACAAAACCGGGAAGCCGTCTGTTGCTCCCCGGTTCGTTTTGTTGATATTCATTTCGTCGGTCCACACCCGCCGCCTGCATCGGTGACATCTGTTTTTCTTCGGGTATCATCTTATTTCTTTCTCTTAAAAATAGACCTGATACACAGGAATGCAATGATAAATTGCGCAACGGCGATCGCTCCGCAGAGGATAGCTACTGTTATATCGTAATTCCCGGATTCATCCGGCTCAAACATCGCAACGGACAATATTATTCCGAACAAGATAAGAAAAACGGAAACAAAGTATAACAGTATTTTTTTCAGCACATTAAGGATAGACCATATCGGTCCTTGTCTCACTTTTCCTTTTGATCTGCTTTGTTTGTTTTCTGTAAACGCCGGAGCTGTGCGTTCCGAAATCACATCATCAGTGCTTTCTGCCTCCATTGTCCTTTTGCACAGCAGCCGCAGTTCTTCGATGGCATTTTCAAGCTCGCTGTTCATCGCATCCAGCCAATGTATTGATTTGAGATAATATTCCAAACCGTCCTGCGGGTCATTTGCCGTCATTTTGAACGGGATTATCACAACGCCCGAATCAGCGGCATATCCGACTTCTCGGAGTACTTGCGGTGATGAATTTGAAAAATCCGTAAAAATCAAAACCATTATTTTTGATTTTTTGATAGCACCGATAATCGACGATGCCCATTCGTCGCCCGGCTGGATGTCTCTCGGCGCATACCAGCAGCGAACACCCGATTCTTCGAATCTTGAACATATTGCATCTGCCGTTATTTTGTCTTTGCTCGAATAGCTGATAAAAATATCATGTGGCATATTTCTTTCTCCTCTTACGGTTTTCGATCGACTGCCTGTATCTAAGCTTTGAAAAGGTCTTCGTTTATTATACCGCCGTATGCGTATGTGTCTTCGTTGTGAGTTTCGAAATATACATAAAAATTGTCCTCGTTCAGTGCATATCCGCCGTCGTTTGCCGCGATCATCTCGCTCAGCAATTTATCCACCTGTTCTTCGCTGTTATCGGGATATCCCGCTAACAACAACGCCTTTACATAAAACAGCGTTTCTTCATCCGAAGCATCGGACTTTGTATTCATGTTTTCCGTAACGACCTTGCAGAAATCGGAATCCCCGAAAGCCGAATAATTATCGGCGTCGGCAAAGCTCAGAATATACTCCGTTTTCTCAAAATCTTTGTAAATAAAATAGTACTCTTTTTCACTGTCGAATTCAGCGGTGTACACATGTCCCTCGTCAGCAGAATTAAGATTGGCGAAAAATTTTTCCCTGAATTCATCTGCGCTGATACCGTCTATTTTACATTCAAGCTCCTGTGAATATTCCGAATATACTGTCGGTATTTCATTCGCCTCTCCGTCAAAAGGATCGGATATTACGACATAAAGCGCAAACAGTATCGGCAGTATTATCAACACTGCCCAAATAATATTGGTTATTTTTAACTTTCTCTTCTTTTTCAGCTTGTTCTTGCCGTATGTAAGATACGATTTGCATATTGATATGAGCCGTTGCACGGATTTTTCAAAATTGTTACCGACGCCGTTGATCCATTCCGCTGTATTGAGATAATACTTAAGGCTTTCAGCGAGATGAGATTCTGTTTTTGTGATCTTAAACGGTATGACCACGGTACCTTTGTCGGCGGCATACCCGACTTCACGCAACACTTGGTGTGAGTCGTTTGAATTGTCCGAAAACAAAAGCAACAGGATGCTTGTACTGTCGATCGCTTTTATTATGGATGTTGCCCATTCCGCACCGGGCTCTATATCACGGGGCGCATACCAGCAAAATATGTTTTCGCTTTCAAGCCTTTCACAGATCATATCCGCAAAGACTTTATCCTTGCTGGAATAGCTTATAAACACATCATGAGCCATAAATCCAACCTCCCTTTCGCCGATTTTTTTGATTCTATTAGTGTCAATGGCGACGTTTTCGCGGTTCGAAACACCGAAAACACATCCGCAGAACGTGTGAAAATTTTCCTTTGTGTTTTCACCCTCAGGGCAAAAGACCTTTGCAAAGGATTTTATCATTTTTGTCCGTGTTTGATTTTCGGTGTCTTTTCCGTGTACACTCTCCCATAGTTTACATTATATATTTTTTGCAAGGGCTGTCAATAGTTTTTATCCGCAAATAAGAAAAGACGCCTTACATGAGATTTGTAAAGAGTAGTTTTATGGATATGGCACCGGCAAAAATGAAAGTACAGACGGCAAAGTCTGTACCGTACCCAAAGTTGTCATGCTTTGTAGATTTTTGTAATAGGACTGCGAAAAAGATTTTTAGAAAAAACGGTGGATGGTGGTGAACCCGCGCAATATTATATATTGCTTACGCGATATGATATACGGCTTTGCCGCATGATATTATACTACGAAATAGCACAATGGATATTTGGTGTAAAAATCGGGTTATTGGAATTTGTTTACATTAAAAATCATTTTTTTAGTTATAAACAATATAAAGGGAAACACAGAAATAATTATCGGAACAAAAAATAAAAGAATCGTACCAAGATCAAGTGTTGTAAAAATCATCGGCGATAGCATCGTTGAAAATAATACCACCGGCGCAATGTTAACACATAAAATTACAAGAAATAATATTTTCGCAACTTGCTATTGCAATTTGCGAAAATGAAATAATTGCCAAAAGTATTTGTTTGAATTTCATATAAATCACCTTTGCATAAATCGTATCACATTTTCAAATAAAATACAAGACGATACCGAACTTATTCACTATTCACTCTTACTTATTACTTACCAAAATCCCGAGCGGATTTAACTGATAGGTAAGAGGTAAAAGGTAAGAAGTAAGAAGAAATCCCTCTCGCTTGCGTTAGAGGGAATTTTGGCGGAGAGGGCGGGATTCGAACCCGCGTGCGCTTTCGCGCAAACTGATTTCGAGTCAGCCCCGTTATGACCACTTCGATACCTCTCCGTAAATACTAAGGATATTATACATATTATTTTTTATTTGTCAATCAAAAATAAGCGATTTGACTTTTATTTTTTTATATTGTACAATAACGGCAGAGGTGAGGAGTATGACAGTATTGCTTGATGAGAGAAAACCGTTTTTTAAGGCAAATCTTCACTGCCACAGCACTAATTCCGATGGACGGCTGTCTGTTACGGAACTGAAAGGCGAATTCAAGAAGCGAGGATACTCTGTGGTGGCATTTACGGACCACGAGCATGTTATAGATAATTCGGCTTATGATGACGAGGATTTCCTTACGGTCACATCGTGCGAGGTAGCAATAAAGGAATTTCCCGAAGAATCGACAGTTCGAAATTTCGGAATGCGTGTCTGCCATCTCAATCTCTTTGCATTGGATCAGCACAATTCCGTTACGCCGTGCTATTCTTCGATTTACGATCATTTCGGCGATCCGAGCATCAAAAAGCTTGTCCGTCACAATGGGGAATACCAACGTGTTTACTCTGTTGACGGTATAAATGATATTATCCGCCGCGCAAGCGACGCGGGGTTTTTGGTGCAGTACAATCATCCTGCGTGGTCACTTGAGAATGCGACACAGTATCTCGGATATAACGGATTGTTTTCGGTTGAAGTGTACAATCATTCATGTGAGCGTATGGGCGGTGACAGCTATAATATTCTTGCGTTCGATGATTTTTTGCGTTCGGGAAAGAAAATTTTCTGTACGATGTGCGATGATTGCCATGTAAGCGCACCGCTTGATTCGCCGCAGTGTGATGCTTTCGGAGGTTGGGTGATGATAAATGCCGCGCGGCTCGATTACGCTTCGATAATGAATGCGTTGCAAAACGGAAATTTTTATGCTTCTCAGGGACCGGAAATATACAGCATTACGATTGATAACGGAATCGTATCCGTTAAAACCTCGGAAGCACAAAAAATCTCTTATTCAACTGCCGGAAGACGCACTCTTGCCGCATATCCGGACGGATCGCCGTTGACGCAGGCACAGTTTAATGTGAACGGCAGTGACGGTTATTTCAGAATTACCGTAACCGATGAATACGGAAAAACAGCACTCAGCCAGGCATATATACCGGAATAAACTTTATACCGCAGTGATGATATGCACCGACTGCGGTATTTTTTTGCATTTATCTGTAACAAAATCTTTGCTTGAAGCGTTTTATATATGAACGGAAAGGAGCTTGAAGCATGTACACCGATGAAGAATTTACGCGAATAATGAATGAATACGGTGACACGGTATTACGCATATGTTATGTAAGACTGCGCAGCTTACATGACGCGCAGGATGCCTTTCAGGACGTATTTTTACAGTTATATCGTGCAAAGAACAAGCCGCAGGAAAAATCGCTTAAGCCGTGGCTGATAAAGACCGCATGCAACCGATGCATTTCGATCATACGCCGTGACAGGCATACGGAGCAGTTAAGCGGTAACGAACCCGCAAGCATTTCCGCTCATGATCCTGCGGTGCGCGATGCTTTGATGAAGCTTAACAGGCAACAGCGCACGGCGATATATATGTTCTATTACGAAAACATGTCTACTGCCGAAATAGCCGAATGTATGGATATCGGCGAAAGCAATGTGCGCGTCACGCTTCACCGCGGACGCGAAAAGCTCAAAACACTTCTTGAGGAGGAAAATTATGAATTTTGATGACATCAAGGCTGATGAACAGCTTAAACAGCAAACTCTTGAAAAAGCCAAGGACGGCAAAAAGCCGGTCATAACAAGACGTTTTGTAACTGCAATGTCGGGTATCGCCGCGGCGTTACTGACGGTGGTATGCATAGCATCTGCGATGCCGAAGCAGACAATGGACGAAGATATTGACGGAAACACCAAAACACTCGATGTATTCACAAACATGGAAGATAACTCAAAAAGCGGTGCAGACGAACATTGGAGCTATTCCGACAGCTCGGATGATTCCGACGGCACGACTGAGCCGCGGCTTTCCGCAACTGCGTCACCTGTCGCTGAGCCCGCACCCGAGATTTTCGGTGATACCGCAAAGGCAGGTGCGCCGGGCTCGATCGGCGGCGAATCATCTGTGCCGGCTGACGGCAACTCACAAACCGTTGCAAAAAGCATGACCGCCGCAAAGCTTGACGATAATCTGCATTTTGATGAATGGCTCAAAAAACAGAGCGATTATTCTTCTCTCTCCGACGGCTTCAGTGCGCTCGGGCTCAATGCGAACAACAGGATAGCCGTTCACATACACAGCGATAGCGGCACTGCCGTGCAGGGCGCAAAAGTCATACTCAAAAACGGCAACGAAACATGCTATTCGGCAGTTACCGACAAAAACGGCGACGCATATCTGTTTTACGCATGGAACAAAAGCCTGCAAAGCGGAAATATGCGCGTGGAAGCATCTCTCGGAAATTCAAGTGCGGCATATGACATCAAACCCGGGGAAAAAGATATAAAACTTACTATTAACGGTGAAAAACATCCTTCGTCACTTGATATCATGTTCATGGTAGATACTACCGGGTCGATGGCAGATGAGCTGACATATCTTGCAAAGGAGCTTGATACGCTTATTTCGGGAATATCGGTGCAGAACAGAATAAGTGTTGATTTCTACCGCGACCACGGCGACGAATATGTCGTACAGGCAAACGGCTTTTCCGATCTGAATACGGCAAAAGCGCTTCTTGCAAAAGCAAACGCAGACGGCGGCGGTGATCTGCCCGAAGCTGTAGATAAGGCACTTGAAACCGTCGTTTCGGCAAACTGGAACGATGATGCAGTAAAAATAGCGTTCCTTGTGCTTGATGCACCCGCACATTCAAGCGAAGCCGCGGTACGCAATTCGATACAAAACTCCGTAGCGAAGGCGGCTGAACGAGGCATACGCCTGATCCCCGTAATGGCAAGCGGTGCTGACGAGGAAACCGAAATAACATGCCGTCAGCTTGCTGTTTTTACGGGCGGAGAGTTTGTGTTCATTACCGATCACAGCGGAATAGGCACCTCGCACCGCGAACCCGTTACCGATGTAGAATATGAGGTCAAGCCACTTGTGGAAGTGCTTGGCGATGTTATAAAAGATTATGTGTGATAAAAATGTGCGCAGACTGCGCGGAACAGCAAAAATACTTCCGATAATTTGCCTTGTGATGACCGTGTGCCTGCTGTCCTCCTGCGGAGAATATAATGTTAAAATACTTTCAAGGCAGGACACTGAGCCGGCGATGGTGTTCGGCGGAGAAGAAGAAGCGGTAAAACTGTCCGCAAAGAAAGTCAGAACAGTAGAATATAACGGTCAGACATACGAAGCCGAATACGAAACTTCTTTCAAGTCACCGTACTTTCATTCCGATATGGATAAGTATGTTGCCGTCGTAAACGGTAAAGAATTTGCATTTTTTATTAACAGATACACAGATGAAATTGTTAAATACCTCCGCACATTTCCCGCGGACGGCTCATGCCGTCCTGTGCCGTCAGACGGTGCGGCTGAGCTTACATCGGAGCAATGCAGAGAGATCGCACTTAAGGAATTAAGCAAGATCGATCGCGGATTTTCATACGCGTTGAACAGAGAGGATTTTCTGCATAATGTTTACTGCAGAGCATATGTCTTTGGTTTCGTTCGGAAAATACATGATATAGAAACGGCGGACACGGTCAATATCTCGGTAAACACTTACGGCGATATAATATGCGTAGAAAGGATAAATCAAAATTCTTTAGCGGATGTGACCGAGGCTGATTTTACCGTTAAGGCGGTAGAAAGGGCAGTCGACGCAAAGTTACGCAAGCTGTACCGTGTGGATGGCTTGGACTATGATTTGTTTTATACTCTTGACACGTTGCTGGTAGTAAAATTAAGAAACGGTAACGCGGGCGTTCTGTGCGCGGCAAATGTCACCGAACCGGACAGCAAGCATAAAGACCCGCTGACGTTGTTTGTTTCGGTCGATTGATACCCCATTCGCTTGCACATTCGCTTGCCTATCCTCCTGATTTTTGGTATAATAGCAATGTTGATCGTAAGCGTATGTTTTATGATCGGCTGCATTAAAGTCCGGAGGTACAAAAATGATACGTTCTTCATGGAAATTCGGTAATAATATAGATGAAGTCACCGATATACGCAAATCGGTCGGTGATGTTCAAAGCGATTCCGACGAAAAGTCTATCCAGCTCATACTGTATGACGGTGATACGCCTGCGGCATGCGGAAGTCTTTATTTCGGCAGCGGAGCATACCGCATCGCTCACTGCTGTGTAAGACCCGAGCTTCAAAAAAAGTATTTGGGTGATATGCTTGTGCGCCTGCTCTTATTCCGCGGCTTTAATATGATGGCGGAAAAAATCGTAATTCAGCCTACTCCCGAAACGGTCGGTTTCTTTTCGCGTTACGGATTCAGCCGTGTAGATGATTTTATGGAGGTAACGCCGCAAACGCTGAAATTGGAAGGCAAATGCGGTCATGACTGTTCAACATGCGTAAACAAAGACACTTGCGGAAAATAGTATATTTTCTGCCGATGGCAATTCTTGCGGGCTTGGCGGCGATCTGTCAATTCTGCCTGAAAGGGTATTCGTTTTTGGCATTAGTGCTTATATGTGTTGCATTGCTCATATTTGCATATTATCTGCTGCCACTGAAAGATAACAAATTCACACGGTATGCAAAGACCGCACTTTCGATGCTGACGTGCATCGGAGTGATAATGGCGATAATCGCTGAGATACCTATAGTCATTACCGCGCAAAAGAAAGAAAAAGCGGATTCTGACTATTGCGTCGTTCTCGGTGCGGCAGTACACGGAAGCATTCCGTCACGGGTGCTTTCCGAACGCATCAACGCCGCATATGAGTTTTTGATTCAATACCCGGAAGCCAAAGCGATACTAAGCGGCGGTAAAGGCAGAGGTGAAAATATTTCCGAAGCCGAATGCATGTACGAGCATCTTGTTGCGCTCGGCATTTCGCCGGAACGCCTTATAAAAGAATGCGAATCGGCTTCGACGCGCGAGAATATCGAGTTTTCACATAAGCTTACGAACGCAACATCGTTTACGCTTATATCAAGTGAAACACATCTGTACCGTGCGTGTCTTGTGGCAAAGAAAGCAGGCTTGTTGCCTTCGCCGTACGGAGCAAAAACGGAAACACCCGTAATAATAGCGCAATATCTGCGTGAATGTGTTGCGGTCTGGGCGGAATGGGTGTTTTGATAACAGCAAAATAACAGCAGTGTGCATAGAATAATACGGGTGATAAATAATGTATTATTTCGATGCACACTGCGATTTTTTGTGGAACAGCATCAGAAAAAAAGAAACCGCACTTACAGATGAAGCCGACTGTGTCGGACTAAAAAAGAGTGTATTTGCAGTATTTGAAGGAGCCGATGCACGCCGTCAGGATATCGACGCACAGCTTAAACGCTTCAAAGAGCCGAAGCCGATAGAGAATACATACCTCGCATTCGAGGGCTTGAGCTGGGTAAAAAGTCTTCATGACGCGGAAAAGATAATTGCGTGCAAGCCTGTTTATGCGTCGCCTGTATGGAATACTGCGAATGCTTTCGGCGGAAGCTGTCACGAAGACGGTGAGGTCACGGCTTTCGGCAAATGCTTTTTGCGCGAGCTTGACGAAAACGGTGTAGTCATCGACCTTGCTCATTCAGGTGAACGGATGTTTTATTCGGTACTTGATGAGTGTAAAAACGTTATCTTCAGTCACGGTAACGTAAATGCGATACATGAAAATATCCGTAATCTCAAGCGCGAACAGATTTTGCGTCTGATAGAACGCGATTCGTTTTTCGGCTTGTCGTTTTATACGGAATTTGTCGGCGGAACTGGCATCGCAAAGCTGTTTGAGCATATAGAATATGTCCTTGACCTGGGAGGAGAAAATATCCTCGGGTTCGGCAGTGATCTTGACGGCTGTGATGATATTGTTGAAAACAGAGGCGTAAGAGTATTCGAAGCACTTTCAGAGGAATTTATAAAAAGAAACTATCCCTCAAAGCTTATTGAAAAAATAGCGCACGCTAACCTTGAAAACACGTTAAAATGCTGTTAAAAACGTGAAATTCCATATTAAATGCTTGACAAAAGACAGTATGTGTGTATAATTAAGCGTGATGTGAGGTATTCTCACAAATATTTTTTAAGGAGAACTACTATGAAAAAAGTTCTTGCTCTTATTATCACAGTTATTCTGGTTCTTTCCTTAGCCGCTTGTGGCGGTAACGGTGGGGATCAGCCCCAGCCTTCCGATCAGCCGAAGGCTTCCGAACAGCCCGTTGAAGATATCAACAAAAAGGGCGAAGGCGTCATGACTTATGCCGAATATATCGCAGCCGAAGTTGAAGCGGATGTTGTTGTTGAAGGCTATGTTCAGGCAAAGCAGTCCTGGTGGAATGACAAGGCTTCCCTCTATTTGATGGATGCTGACGGCGCATACTTCGTATACAACGCCGCTTGCACACAGGATGACTATGCTAAGCTTACTGTCGGAACGAAAGTTAAGGTTACCGGCAAAAAGGTTGAGTGGTCAGGCGAGATCGAGATCGGCGAGGGTGCTGCCATAGAAATAGAGACAGGCAATTATGTTGCCAAGGCATTTGATGCCACAGCGCTTCTTGCAAACGAAGATGAGCTTATCAAGCATCAGAACGAATTTGTTTCCTTCAAGGGCTTGACGGTTGCCGCAAAGAATGACGGCACTGAGGACAGAGCATTCTTCTATAACTGGGATAACTCAGGCGATGAAGGCACCGACTCCGACCTTTACTTCGATGCTGTTCTTGACGGAAAGACATATACATTTGTTATTGAGTATTATCTCTGCAATGAAGAGAGCGATGCATATAAGGCTGTTCAGGAATTGAAGGTCGGCGATGTTGTTGATCTTGAGGGCTTCCTGTATTGGTACAATGGCGCACAGCCGCAGGTCACGAAGCTTACAGTAGCGTAACGCATTTGATCGGAAATAAACATGAAGGGACCAAAAAGTCCCGTAAAGAAACAGAGACGAGAACCGAAAAGGCAATCGTCTCTGTTTTTTATAACGGAATATTATTGTAACGGGATATTATCGCTCTTTGCAGAAGTTTGCAATCGGTAAGATCGTGCAAAGCTACGCAAAAATACAGTCAAACGGTAGGAAAATTGAATTTATATCCCGAAAATCACTACTGCGATCGAAAAGAAAACAGTCACGCTGAGGGCATCTACTATTGTTGTTATAAGGGGAGAAGCCATTATCGCCGGATCGAGCTTGCACGCTTTTGCCGCCATGGGGAGCATACAGCCGAGTGTTTGTGCAAGACACACGGTAAACATCAATGCAAGGCTTGTCGTTATCGCAAGACTTATTTCGCTTGCTCCGTACAAAAGAAGCACTCTGCCGAAATTGACTACTGCAAGCGCGATACCCACGCAAAGTGCGATGCGTATCTCTTTCCACCATACCTTGATGACGTCACGGGGTTTCATTTCGTCTACCGCCATACCGCGTATGACCATTGTAGAAGTCTGCGCGCCGCAGTTGCCGCCGGTATCCATTAGCATAGGCAGGCAGGCTATAAGCAGCGGATAGAGCGCGAATGCCTCCTGATAGTGAGTGATTATCGCACCTGTCAGCGTTGCTGATACCATAAGTATTATCAGCCACATTATCCTGTTCTTGGCATGCTTGAATACGCTTGCCTTAAAATAGCTTTCCTCAATGGGGACTACTGCCGCCATTTTGGAAAAGTCTTCCGTCGCCTCTTCGCGGATAACGTCGATAGCATCGTCAATGGTTATGATGCCGACGAGCCGTGTCTCTTTATCGACAACGGGGAATGCAAGAAAGTTGTATTTATCAAAAAGATTGGCAACATCCTCTTTATCGGTGGTGGTTTCGACATATTCCACGTTTGCGGACATAACATCTTCAACGTGCATATCGCTTTTTGCAAGCAAAAGCTCTCGGACGGTAACAACGCCGATAAGTTTTCTGTCTGCTTCAACAACGTAGCAGGTGTATACCGTTTCGCTGTCAAGACCTATACGGCGGATATAGGCAAATGCCTCCTCTACCGTCATTGTTTTACGCAATGCGATATACTCGGGTGTCATTATCGTACCCGCGCTGTCAGCGGGGTATTCAAGCAACTTGTTGATCGCCTCACGCGATTCCGGTGTGCAGTTTTTTATTATCCTGCGGACGACATTTGCGGGCATTTCCTCAATGATATCTACGGTATCGTCAAGGAACAGCTCATCGAGCATCTGATGAAGCTCGTTATCGTTGAAGCTTTGTATAAGTGCCTCCTGCGTTTCGCTGTCCATTTCGACGAACACTTCCGCAGCAACGGACTTGGAAAGCAGACGAAACAGTATGGGGCGCTGTTTGTCGTCAATGTTCTGATCTTCTACAAGCTCGGCGATATCCACGGGATGAAGTTCATTGAATACTTCCCGTATCTGCGCGGGCTTTTTTTCATCAAGCAGACGAAGAACTTTTTCGACTGCTTCTTCTCTTGATGTGTTACTCATAGAACAAAATACCTCCTTGTGTTTTTGAAAAAATTATAGGTGGAGGGTACTTGTTCCCGTAAAATAAGACGCAAAAAAGCATCCACCTGTTTTATTACAGACGGATACTTCCCGTGCATGGCGCAAATTAACGCCATGCTTTGTTGCGACTATCGAAAAACAGCCTATATCAGCTTATACAGCGGCGCGCATGATGAAAGCCGATGTAGGCTGCCATCTTCGCACGGGAACCGTACTGCTTCCGTCTTCCATCATGTTCACCCCTTTATTACAGATTATGTGTTTATTTTACTATTGCCATACGTTTTTGTCAATCGGTATTTTTCGTATGCTATAGCATATTTTTCTTATGCTATGCAAGATGACACAGGTTTACTGAAATATAAAAGTGGATGCCGACATCTGTCGGCACCCTCATGTGTATGTTTTATCAGCAACCGCAACCGTTCGGTGCGCCGCAATCATTGCAGCCGCATCCGCCGCAGCAGCAAAGAAGCAGAATGATAATGATTATCCAGCAGCAGTTTCCGTCTTTGCCGCATCCGCCGCCACAGCCGCCGCCACAGCCGCCGCAACCTGAATTTCCGCATCCGCCGCAGCAGAAGAGGATTATCAACAGAATGATGAGCCATGTGCAATCGTTGTTGCCGCAGTCGTTACCGCAAAAGAATCTTCCCATAACAGAACTCCTTCATAATATAAGATTTGTAAGCTTCCTTACAGTTTTATACTATGAACAGGAGCTGTATGTTGTTACAATTATCTTTTCAGCATTTCGTCAATAAGCGACAGTATTTTTTCTTTTCCGGCGCGTGTCTCCGAGGAAACGGGAACTATCATGCTTGTTATCATGCCGGTCGAACGTGAGAGTGTGTTTACTGCCTTGGTTATCGCAGATGCACTGAGCTTATCCGCTTTTGTTGCGCCTATCACGAACGGTATATGATAATACTGAAGCCAATCAAGCATTGCTTTGTCACCGTCACCTATTTCGTGGCGGATATCAAGTAACAGTATTACGCCTTTCAGCCTTTCGCTTGAAGAAAGATATCCTTCCATAAGCGATGCCCAGCGTTCCTTTTCGTCATCGCTGACGCGTGCGTAACCGTATCCGGGGAAATCCATAAGGTAGAATTCACCGTTCATCTTGAAAGCGTTTATCAGCACTGTTTTTCCCGGCTTTTGACCGACACGCGAAAGCTTGCCGTTATTTGCAAGCATGTTTATGAAGCTTGATTTGCCTACGTTTGATTTTCCCGCCACGGCGATCTCCGGCAAGCCTTTATCGCGGTACTGTTTTGCCAAAGCAAAGCCATAATCGTAAACGGCATTTTTGATTATCATCAGTTTGTTTCCTTTTTGAGAATATTGTCAAGTACTTCGTCAACACCCGCCACGGGTATATACTCTATTTTTTCGGCGACCTCTGCCGGAACATCTTCTATATCCTTAAAATTATCCTTTGGAATGATTATCCTGCGTATGCCGCCGCGGTATGCCGCAAGTGATTTTTCCTTGAGCCCGCCTATAGGCAATACGCGACCGCGCAAGGTTATCTCGCCCGTCATCGCAGTATCGCCGCGCACGGGAATACCGGTTATTGCCGATACCATTGCCGTAAACATCGTAACGCCGGCACTCGGTCCGTCTTTTGGCGTTGCACCTTCGGGGATGTGGATGTGGATATCCTTTTTCTTGAAGAACTCCTGTTTGATATCAAGCTTATCCGCACGCGAGCGTATGAGCGATAGGGCAGTGCGTGCGGATTCCTTCATTACATCGCCGAGCTGTCCCGTAAGCAGAAGTTCACCGTTTCCCTGATACGATGTAACATCTATCTCAAGTGTTTCACCGCCTATGCTCGTCCATGCAAGTCCCGTCGCAGAGCCGATTTTATCTTCAAGCAAAATACCGTCGCGGAAATAGCGTTGCTTGCCGAGGTATTCGGCAAGATTGCTTTCGTCTATAGTTATGGGCTGTCTGCCGTTGGAAATAAACTTACATGCACATTTGCGCATAAGTTCACCTATACGGCGTTCCAAGTTTCTTACGCCTGCTTCCCGTGTATAATCGTTTATTATTTTAAGCATAGCCGCATCGGTAACGGTTATGTCGCCTGCCGTCATGCCGTTTTCCTTAAGCTGTTTTTCAAGCAGATGATCCTGTGCGATATGGAGTTTTTCAACATCCGTATAGCTTGAAAGTTCAATTATCTCCATTCTGTCACGAAGCGGTCCGGGAATCCCCTCAAGCGAATTTGCAGTGGTGATGAACATTACATTGCTGAGGTCATACGGCACGTCAAGGAAATTATCTCTGAACGCATTATTCTGTTCGGGATCAAGCACCTCAAGCATCGCGCTTGCGGGATCACCGTGGAAATCCGATGCCATTTTGTCGATCTCATCAAAGAGGAACACGGGATTGACTGTACCTGCCTGTTTCATCGAAGAAATTATTCTGCCGGGCATCGCCCCGACGTATGTGCGCCTGTGACCGCGGATCTCGGATTCATCTTTCAGTCCGCCGAGACTCATACGCACGAATTTTCTGTTCACTGCTCTTGCGATGGATTTTGCTATTGATGTTTTTCCGACTCCGGGAGGACCGACAAAACAAAGCACGGGACCGCGCATTGAATTTGAAAGTGCGCGTACCGCAAGATATTCTATTATACGTTCCTTGACTTTATCCATGCCGTAATGATCCCGGTCGAGTATCATACGCGCGTTATCGAGGTCAAGATTATCTTCGCTTTGTTTTTTCCACGGAAGCTCTGTCAGACATTCTATATACGAACGCAGTATTGAGCTTTCCGGCATGCCCTGCGGCATTTTCTCCATACGGTGAAGCTCTTTTTCGGCTTTTTTCTTGATATCTGAGGGCATATGCCCTTTGCGTATCTTATTAAGAAGCTCATCGTTCAGCGATTCATCCGAATCGCCAAGCTCATAGTGTATCGCCTTTATCTGTTCGTGCAGGTAATAATCGCGCTGTGCTTTGTCCATTTGCGCTTTTACTCTGCCGCGCACGCGCTGTTCAATGTTCGATATTTGGTTTTCGTTATTCAGAAAGGCATACAGCTTTTCAAGGCGTTCAAGCGGATCAAGCGCCTCAAGAAGCTCCTGCCGTTTCTGCATATCGTCTATTATAGCCGCCGCTATCGTATCGGCAACAAGTCCCGGCACGCGCATGCCGCGAACGGCATGTACTACATCGTTCGGTATTTTTTTACCGTTTTTGCTGAACGCTTCAAATTCGTTTATTACTATGCGCATATGCGCTTCGGCTTCGATGATATCGAAATCAGCAGCTTCCTCTACGGGAACGACCTCTCCGCAATAACTTTCATCATCATCAAAGAAGCTCTCTATTCTTCCGCGCTGTAAGCCCTGCGCCACGATGCGTATCCCGTCACCGGTCATGCGTATCGTCTGTTTTATCCTTGCAATGGTGCCGACATTGAAGATATCGTTGCCGGTCGGATCTTTTGTATCGGGATCTTTTTGCGATACGAGCATTACAAGGCTGTCGCCCGCCATAGCATCTTCTATTGCCGAGATAGCACGCTTGCGCGTTGCTTCGACATTTACCGTCATGTTCGGGAACACTACCACGCCCCTTAACGGCAATATCATCATTTTTTTTGCTTCCATCATTTCTCCTTGTCTACATTCTCAATGTCATTTTGCACTTCTCCGCCGTCATTTTGCGAAGCATCGGTATCTTTGACTTCGGGATCACAAAAGCCGGTATCATCGTTGTCGGTATCATCGCTGTCGGTATCATTACTGCCGACATTTTCGGTATCTCCGTGCTTTCGTGACTTTTTTTCGTTAAATATCTCTTGCTGACGCTGTATGGCTTTTTCTATAAGATCGTGTAGCTTTTCCTGAATACCGGATTCTTTTTCAAGCACAAGATAGTCGGGAATGATATACATCCATATCAGCATATTGAATACTACTTCAATTATTATGCTCAAAGCCGCGATAATTATCGCCGGCACAAGCTCTTCAACCAAAAACATCGTAAAGCCCTGCATGAGCGTAGGTATAAGAAAGCTTCCGACAATAAACGGAGATATGTGGAACATTTGCCCGAAAACCTTTTTGCGGAGTATCTCGCGTGAATATCCGAGCGCCATCACGGGTCTGTTTCTGCCGATGACTGTGGTTATCATCATATAATAGATAAACAGCATCGCCCAGCATGCGATCAGCATGCCGATCAGGATTTCAATAACAAGGCTTGTCAAAGAGGCGATAAGCAGTGAAGTGTTTTTCACATGTGCGAATACGGCAACCAACATTATGCCGGGCATCACTATAGTTTGTGCTTCGGATATCACCCAATAAGACAGAATATCGAAAAACATCACGGCGAACAGGTTCTTCAGTGCGAGTTTTGATATGTCTGCGATCGCATATTTCCTGTTGCCCGCAAGACAAATGCCGAGAGAAATAATGAATGCGTCTGCGAATGCACCGATAACGAAATTGACTATTTCAAAGACGATGTCTGCGGCGGTGGTCTTTGCTTCGGCGGTACCGAAAACATTCATGACGGAATCCATATAATCCTGTATCACTGTCGCATCGCCGTTGAGCAGACGTGAAAAATCAATGCTGTCCATCGCCCCGTAATTTATTTCAAGGTCGCTGTATTGGGTGTAGAATGTATAACAATTCATTATTAGCACGGGCAACAGCACAAGCAGTAATACCCGTAAGAACAATCCTTTGCTTTTTTTGATCATCGAGCGCATGTTTGCGAATGAATCCGCAAATGTCACCTTGTTGACTTTTTCCACGATATCAAATGCCTTTCGGTAGTATTTCCTTAAACCGTCGTTACGGGTTTTCGGATTTTTTGACATAGTTTAGTATATAATACAAAATATTTTCGATTCTGTAAAGTCCGACGGGAATTAAAATGCAAAATTTCACAAACATTTCTAAATCCGATAATAATATTTGCATTTTACAAAAGAATGTTATATAATAGGCTTGAATCCATCATGCAGAGGTATTTATGAAAAAGCTTTTATCAATATTACTTATAGCCGTTTTGTTTGCGGGGTGCGGTACCGCAACGCCGCATGCCGAAGATGTTTCGCATGAAATAATGGACGGCGAAGCGATAACTATACCGGAAAATGTTTCCGATTTCGCCTATGCGCTGTTTGAAGCGACAGATATGACAGTCAATCAGGTAGTCAACACCAACGTCAAAAAAAAGCCGGAGTTTATTTCGTTTGAGCTTTCAAGCGATGTTATGCTCAGCCGCGAAGAAAAATCATTGCTGCTTGAAGCATTTAAGGTGTACGGTGTCGAGGTGACAGAGGGGTTGCGTTCATCACTTACGGATATCGACCGCGGCATAACAGTCAGCTTCACTTCGATAGAAAGCACACAAACAAGTGATTGTGATCTTACTATACCGGTCAGAGTATATTATGGCAAAAACATTTACACCTACTGTTGCGATTTTATGAAAGAGAACGGCAATTATATTTTGTTCCGTTTTGAATATCTTAATCGCACAAGATATCAGTACTGAACAATTGCATATAAAAAACAATAAGATACGAAAAAAAGACCGCCTCGTTGGGGCGGTCTTGGTGTTCAAGTCCGTCAATTATGAACGGCGAGCCTTGAAACAAACGTCGCAGTATACAGGACGGCCTTCCGTGGGCTGGAAGGGAACCTGTGTGGGTGCGCCGCACTCTGCGCAAACAGCGTCAAACAGCTCTCTCGGGCCACGGCTTGCGTTGCGCTTTGCCTGACGGCATTCCTTGCAACGACCGGGCTCATTCTTGAGACCTTTTTCAGCATAGAATTCCTGCTCACCTGCGGTGAAAACAAATTCCTTGCCGCACTCTTTGCATACCAAAGTCTTGTCTTCGTACATGAATGTTATCCCCCATCTTAAATTTTGTTGTACTGCAAGTTATACGGATCAATGGGATTATATTCAAGTAGTAAGCTCATAGTGTCCATAATTACCTATATAAACTTCTCGTCAACGGTAATATTATACACCATAGATTTTTGTAATGCAACTATTTTTTATAAAAAATATTAAAAATTTTTCATAAAATGCTTATTTTTCCCGTAAAAAAACGCTTTTTTGATAAAAAATAAAGAAATTTGTCTTATAAAAGCTGTTTTCCTGTCCTTAATCGTACATCAAGCGCCGAATAGCGTTTTTGAGTTTCGGCGTTTCTGACCATGGCGGCGACCGAATTATCGCTTCCGCACAGAACTACAAGCTTTGAAGCGCGTGTGACCGCAGTATAGAAAAGATTCCGTGTCATTATCCTTACCGTGCCGAGCGGCATAGGCATGACTACGAACGGAAATTCGCATCCCTGGCTCTTGTGTACGCTGAGCGCGTAAGCAAGATTTATTTCTTCTATGTCGGTGAATTCATATTCGCACATTTTGCCGTCATCAAAGATCACACTGAGCGTGTGCGCATCGTTATCTATTCTGTCGATTATTCCGCAATCGCCGTTGAACATGCCCGTACCTTCGATAAGTGCGCCTGATGCGTCCTGCTGTACCCATTTGCGCTCATAATTATTATGTATTTGTATCACCTTGTCGCCTTCGCGGAAAACATCGTCGCCGTGTGCGCGTTCGTTTTTTCCGAAGCCTTGCGGATTGAGCGCATTCTGCAAAAGCTTGTTGAGGTTGAATACGCCGCATTCGCCTTTTTTTATCGGCGTAAGCACCTGAATGTCCTTTATCGGCGAAACACCGTATTTTTCCGGCAAACGCCGCTTGCATAAATCAACGACTGTACGGCATATTTCGGTTTCACTGTACCTGCGGTCAAGGAAAAAGTCGCTGCCTTTGCCGTTGACTATCGGGTCTTCGCCTCGGTTTATCCTGTGCGCGTTGGTGATTATCATGCTTTCGCTCGCCTGACGGAATATTTCGGTAAGTGCGACGACGGGGAATGCTTCGGATGCTATCATGTCGCCAAGCACATTGCCTGCACCGACGGACGGAAGCTGATCGGCATCACCGACGAGTATAAGTCGTGTGCCCGACTTAAGCCCTTCAAGAAGTGCCTGCATAAGAAAAACATCTATCATACTTGCCTCGTCAACTATGCAGACATCACAGTCAACGGGCTTGTCTCTGTTGCGCTTGAATAAAAATCCGCCGTTTTCATTTTTAGCGTATTCCAGCAAACGGTGGATCGTTTTGGCTTCGTCTCCCGTGGCGGTTGACATGCGTTTTGCCGCTCGCCCCGTCGGTGCCGCCAAAGCAATGTCAAGTCCGCGTTTGCGGAAAAGGTGCAGGATGCAGTCGAGCGTAGTTGTTTTGCCTGTACCCGGACCGCCCGTTATCACGCAGATGCCGTTGTTTATCGCTTGAATGACTGCCTGCTTTTGTTTTTGCGCAAGCGTTATGTGCTTTACCTTTTCGTAAGCTTCTATTTCTTTTTCGATATTTTTTTCATGCTCGGTTTGTATTGAATTTTGCAAAAGAAGCAAGTTGCCCGCAACAAGTGCTTCGGCATAGAAGAATGTCGGATGATACACCGCTTTTACGCCCTCGATATCACGGACGACTATTTTTTGCTCTGCCGTAAGTTGAGCAAAATGCTTTTTGATTTCAGAAGTGTCGATGCCGAGAAAATACGATGCTTTGTTTATCAGTATTTCGTCGGGAAGATATGTGTGACCTTCATTGCCCGCCTCGATAAGGCAATACTGCACACATGCGCATATACGAAAGTATGAGCTTCTATCCATGCCCATGCCGGAAGCTATCTTGTCGGCGGTCAGAAATCCGACGCCGTCGATATCGCTGACCATTTTATACGGGTTCTTTTGTATCATTGAGACCGTGCTGTCGCCGTAGCACGAAAATATTTTAAGTGCAAGGTTCGGCGCGATGCCGTATTTTTGCAAAAACATCACGGTGCGTTGCGTATCCATGCACTCACGGTAGGATTCGGATATTTTTGCCGCTTTTTTTCTGCCGATGCCGCTTATCGAAATCAGCCGCTCCGGCTCGTTCTCAATTATTTTGAGTGCCTGAGCGCCGAATTCATCGACTATATCGCGTGCGAGCTTCGGACCTATCCCGCTTATTATCCCCGATGCAAGATATGCTTCTATTTCATCCTCTGTTTGCGGCATCACGATCTCATAGTCTGTTGCCTTGAACTGTGTGCCGTATTCGCTGTGTTCGACATAATCGCCGTTTACGGTGATAAAATCGCCTTCTCTTAGAAGAGGGAAGATTCCCGTAACCGTTTCTATGTTGTCGTCGCTTGAAAAGACAAATACGGTATAGCCGTTCTCTTCATTGCGGTAGATTATTCCTTCTACAGTTCCTGTCAGCTTCATAGTACGACTCCGCTGAAGAAAACACTGCTGAACGCAAGCGTTATCATTGTGGCGGTTACACTGCCGAGACAGATCGCGGGATACGCGTACTTGAAACGTATATCAAGCAGTGTTGCAACAAGGCAACCCGTCCAGACACCCGTGCCGGGGAGCGGTACTGCGACAAAAATGAACACACCGATGACGGAAGCGAGTACCTTTGCCGTCTTTGATGTTGAATTATTTATTTTGCCTTCGAGCTTTTTGCCCTTTTTCTTTCCGTGTGCCTCAAGCTTTTCCACAAGACTTTTGAACAGCTTTGTTTTTTTCATCCATGCGAATATCGGCTTGAGCAAAAGAAGCAGTATAAGAGCCGTAAGAAACGCACCTATCTGTGTCAGGATCACAAGCTCATATGTAGGTATTTCGGAAAACACTCCGGCCCAGCCCTTACATATCACGATGGCGTAGCGCGATTCTATTATGGGGACGCAGGAAAGCAGTATTACGATAAGTTGATGCCAGAAACGTGTAAAGAACCCCATTACGGCAGAAAGTGTGACCATTACAAATACCCTCCGATGCGAATTGCTTTTATTATAATATATACTACCGTAAAAGTCAAATATTTCGTAGAAATGTTACCGTTTCAAGTAGTTTTTGATATTGTATACCGCATTTTACGGTGCTATTATTTTGACAGATATCACATATCGCAAACGGAGGAGATTTTATGCAAAAGCAGATAGTATTCACAAAGAAAAATACAGCCGAATTTCTTGATGTACCGTTGCCGGAGCTTACAGAACACAGCGTTTGTGTTCGGACGGCAGTATCTACGGTCTCATGCGGTACGGAAAGAGCCAATATAATCGGCGATCCGAACGTGAACGGAGCGGGCAGCGTGGACATGAGCAAATATTTTCCGCGCACGCTTGGCTATTCGAGTGCCGGAACGGTGGAACGTGTCGGCTCGCTCGTAACAAATGTGAAGCCCGGTGACCGTGTTGTTGTATATTGGGGAAAGCACACTCAATATAATGTTGTGAACGATTCACAGGCGGTAAAGATCGAGGATGACAATATTTCGTTTGAGGAAGCCGCGATAAGCTTTATTGCGACGTTCCCGATGGCGGCGGTGCGCAAGGTGCGCATAGAAGCAGGCGAAGCGGCAATAGTGATGGGACTCGGCATTTTGGGACAGCTTGCCGTTCAGCTTGCGCGCGCACAGGGTGCCGCTCCGGTGATCGCCGCCGATCCCGTCAAGGACCGCAGAGAAACGGCACTTAAATTCGGTGCTGATTATGCCGTAGATCCGTTTGAAAAGAACTTTGCCGAAAAGGTAAAGGAGTATTCACACGGGGGTGTGAATGCCGCGATAGAGGTGACGGGGCGAGGTGAAGGGCTTGACGAGGTGCTTGACTGCATGGCGCGCTTCGGGCGTGTGGCGTTGCTCGGCTGTACGCGCGATTCGAATTTCAACATAGATTATTATCACAAGGTACATTTTCCGGGCATTCAGCTTATAGGCGCGCACACGTTGGCACGCCCCGAATATGAATCGTACCCCGGGTATTTCACGCATGAAGATGACATCCGTGCGGTGCTTAGATTGGCTTCGTTCGGACGCATAGATTTGAAAAACATAATATGCGAAACTCATTCGCCGGCGGAATGCGGGGAAGTGTACACAAGGCTTGTAAATGATAAGAGCTTCCCTGCAGTAGTGCAATTCGATTGGCGCAGAGTGTAAGAAATGTCAATTGATTGAAATGTTAAAAAGAAGAAAATAATATATTGCATTTCCTTTTTATTTATGGTACACTATTATAAATGATAAAAAAGGAGCATGTAAAACATGAAAAAATTGCTATGTTTACTTCTTTCACTTGCCATGCTGTTCGGATGTATGTCCGCAATGTGCATTTCGACAGCCGCGGCGGGCGACACGGTACTCGGCAAAAAAGTGACGTTCGGTGATATTTCCCAAACAGGCTCACCTGCGACATACCCGGTACTGCGCTGCAGCGCGGGATTGACCTCGCTTGCAGAAGGCACGCACACTGTTTCGTACACGGTGTACAACGAAAATCCGTTCGACATCAATGTCAGACTGTATTATCAGAACGGTTGGTCAACGATTTCCGGTGCAAGCGGAGCGGATACTTTGGTAGCGGCAGGAACATCAAAACGTTTGGTATATACCTTCACATATGCAAACGGAATGATATCCTCAACAAGCATCAACCCGTCCGACCTCACTCTCCGCATGGATATCAACAAGCGTGCGACGAACGGCGGAAACCTCAACATGCCGGAGGGTTCAACTTTCACGTTTGCATATAACTCTACCGACGGCACCGACCCGGCAAGAAATCTTACGATATCAAACGGCATAAATACGATCACCACCGTTACGGAGCTTCCCGATCTTCCCACAGGTACATACGCCGCGGTGATGAACGGTGATGCCGAAAACGGGCTCGGCAACTGGGGAACTTTCTATAACGGAACTGTTTCTCTTTCGGATGATACGAAGAGCGGAAGCGGACATTCGGTGAAGTACAGCTCACCCGCATCTAAATACGGCTCCATCGCATATGTTCTCGGCGGCAAGGTCATAAACGACCGGGCAAACGGGTATAACGGCGGCGGTGCAGGTACATACATCGTTACGTTTGATGCAAAAGCCAACAAGCCGGCAAAATTCAGCGCCATACTTAATTCGGGACAGCATCTTAATCCCTCTCAGATCGCTACGGCGATCGGCGGCAATGCTTCCGATTATGTCAATACATGGACAGGCGGCGCACAGATAGCACTTACCGAAGCATGGAACAGCTATACCGTGCGTGTAACGATACCGCAGATTTATCTTGATACGCTTAAAGCACTTTTCGATGCAGGAAAGGAAGACGCATACAAGCTTTTCCTCCGTTTCGACGGTTCAACAGCAGGTAATGCATACAACCTTGATGATCTCTCCACGGATTACTATGTTGACAATGTAGCCATCGAAAAAGAGGTAGTAACGCCGACGCCTACTCCGACAGCTACGCCCACTTCATCGCCCGACGTTCCCGTTACGACATCTCCTACGGGCATATCGTACACTTTCGGAAGCAATGCAGAGGGGCTGTGGATGATAACAGGCACTGGGCTTTTCTCCGAGGAAGATATAGTTGCCGGAAATCTCGTTGTAAAATATCTTATTTTCAACGAGAGCGATGAGGATATCCAGTTCACGATGAGAGTGCAAACGAATACGGGTTCCGCATGGGAAGGTCCTTCCACCAGCACATCGACATTCGTGCTTTCCGAAATGTATCAGTGGGTAACACTCACGATACCGCTCAATGCAGATAATACGATCACTGTCAGCGGAAAGAATTATACTCTTTCAAAGTTCTTCCTGAGACTTGATTTTTCCGGCACGACTCCCGCAGGTACAAACTTTGTAATAGCATGTGACCCCAACGAAGTGAACGCATTAAAATCAATAAGTGCAAAGAGTTCGCTTTCAAAGGTCGAAACCTATGATGCAAAATACAATCACACGGTTTATCCCATGGAGGACGAAGAGCCTGAAATCACTACCGACCTCAGAATAAACAGAGTATTCAACAACGATATGGTGCTTCAGCGCGATCAGCAGATACGCATTTGGGGCACGAGCAGCAAGGTCGGCGCGACGGTAACCGTAAACTTCAAAAACAAGAACACTTCTACGACCGTAAAGAGCGACGGAACATGGGAAATGCTTCTTCCCGCCGAAAGTGCGGATAAAAACGAGAACACTCTTACCGCTTCATGCGACGGCGAAGAGTATGTGCTTACGGGTATCCTTATAGGTGATGTATACCTGCTCGGCGGTCAGTCGAATGCCGAAAAACAGCTTTCCGCCTGCGGAAGCCAGTACAGCACAGCTTACAAGAAGAGCATCATCGCATCCGGCGATGGCATGATCCGCTACTTCCAGCAATCACGCGGCGATACCACGAATGACTTCAACAAAGCACGCATGGATTCGCCTCAGACAGATCCCATTTCTCTCAAGAAATGGAAGAAAGAGAATCTTGCAAGTGCAAGCGAATTCTCGGCAATGGGCTTCTTCTTCGCGCATAAGATGTACGACGAGACTGATGTTCCGATGGGTATCATTATGGTAGCTTCATCGGGCTCACCGCTCAGCCAGCTCATGAGCAAGGAAGCCTCCGACGCTACGGGCTACAAAAAGTTTGAGAATAACATTCCCGTTTCCGGTATGTACAATTCACTCATGCATCCGTTCATCAGAATGTCGATAAAGGGTATGATATTCTATCAGGGAGAAAGCGAAATGGGTCTTGCCGTTTCAGATTACGGCAAATACAACGTATATCTTAAGGCTTATGTTGACGATCTCCGTGCCAAGAACGGAACGAATTTCCCGTTCTATTATGTGCAGATGTCATCGCATGCCGGCGAAGGAATGACATCTTGGCCGAATCAGGCACCTCAGCGTGCCGTGCAGTTCGACGGTGTCAAGATGATCGACAACTGCGGCATGGTAGTTTCCATGGATATGGGGTATCTCGTAGGTCAGACTGACTGGGCACATCCCGACAGGAAACAGCCCGTCGGAGAACGTCTTGCGGCGCTTGCACTTTGCCGTGATTACGGCATCGGCAATGAGGAATATGTTACCTCGCCGTTCCCGATATTGGCATACAGAAGTGAAAACGGAATAGTTATCCGCTTTGAGCATGTTGCCGGCGGTCTGTGCAAGGCAGGTACATACTCGACACTTACGGGCTTCAAAGCAATAACATCATCCGGCTATGTCAATGTCGAAGCCGAGATCGTAGGCAAGAACGAAGTGCTTCTTAAGACAAATTCCGTTGCGGGTGTGACGGGTGTCGGATACGGACTTGAAAATATAGCGTTCACCGAATATGATGATCCCAAGTATATCGCCAACCTCGGCAACGAAGCAGGGCTTCCCGCACCGACCTTCAAGCTTACGACCATACTTAACGAAAAGCCGGCTGATCCGGAACCGACCGTAAACGAAAAAGCCGGTGATATCGACGGTGACGGAAGCATAACGCAGCTTGACAGAATGATACTTGCCCGTTGCATCGCCGGATGGGACGGCTATGAAACCCTTGATATCGAAGCCGCCGATATAAACGGCGACGGCAAGATCACAGCCAAGGACAGAATGATACTTTCACGTTTCCTTGACGGCTGGGAAAGTTATGATGTGTACTTCCCATCGACAACGCCTCAGCAACCCGAAGAACCGAATGATCCGCAACAGCAGGATCCGGATTCCCCGATAATCCTGCCGATAATACATCTGTAATAATAAGGTTCTCTTTATAATCAAAACCACCGGTAAATCGGTGGTTTTCCTTGTATTGACATGATAAGAAAACGGACATATTTATCGTTGTGAGAGAAATCAACATTCAGTCAAGCACCGTTGAAAATGGCACGGTTCAGGGTTCGACTCTCTTATGCTATAGCATAGCGCACGCATACGAACACCGATGTGACGGGGCGGATTTTCCGATATGCTTCGTTAAAATACTCGTGAATACTTCCT
>JAZRZN010000027.1:0-14333 GCA_045601365.1 Clostridia bacterium
ACACCTCACGATGTGAAACTTGCAAGTCGCTTTCAAGTTCGTCGGTAACTACGCCTCGGTGGACTTTCACCACAGAGCATTGATATGCCCGTCATACTAAAAATTCGCTCGGCAACGTTCACGCCGAGCGAATTTGATATATTGCATTAAAAGCTTTTGCCCCGCTTTTTTCAAAAAGCGGGCAGGGGTGCAGGGGTCGGAGTCCCTGCAAGGGGAAAGTGCGGCTTCCTCATACTCTGTCAAGCGTTGACCATGAAAGCGGCAACGGAAGATACGCCGCGGCAAAGCTGTCGTATTCAAGCCCGTACAACGGCGGATACGGTCCGAACAGCAGACGCACCGCCTGAAAATACGAAAGCTTATACTTTCCGCTTTTTACTTTTTCAGCCCCGACATCGTCGCCGTGTGCGTACAGGCTCAGCGCACCGTAGCCCTCGATTTCGAACGAAATGCTTCCGTCGGGCAACGACGGGAAAGTCTTATGCTTCAGTAGCATCAGCGCGTCGGCGAGCTTCACGAAATCGCGTATATAAAACAGTGACGGCGCAATGGCGTTCGACGCGCCTGCTATCGACGAAAAATATTTTACCGCCTCTCTGCGCGCCGGTGCAAATGATACCGTCACCGTCTTGCCGATCTGTGCCTGAAGCGTGAATATAATGTTTTCGAGCTGTTCCTCATTTATTGCAAAAACCTCATTCACGGTAGTGCCGTTCGCCGCAAGGCAGAAATACCCCACGGGCGTGCCGTCGGCTCTTTTGGCGATATACGGCTTTGAACGCCATGCGATCATTGTCGTGTAAACATCACGCATATCGGGTGCAAGTGTCCTGTCAACGAATATCCCGCCTGTGCGATATAACATGTCCGCGAATTTCAACGCTTCGGTGTCGTCGGGCATTATCTCCGAAAACATAAGCGGGTCGCCGTCCTTGTGACAGTATCTTGTGTTGGAACGGTCTATTTCGAAATTGTACAGCGTGCCCGCGGTCTCATAGCCGAATCGGTTATAACGCTGACGGAAGCCGCCGAGCCGCGCCGCATCCGCACCGAGCCGTGCAAGCTCCTCATCCGCCGCCGCGTAGAGTGCGCCCATACACCCCTTGCCCTCATATTCAGGCAAGGTCACCATATTGCCGACGGTGGCGAACAGCAGTTTTTTCCCCGCAATATATGTCTGTAACGGATATACGCCGAGTACCGATATCAGCTTTTTGCCGTCGCGTATTCCAAAATGCTTGCCCATGTGCGCACCGTCGCGCACGCACATTTTAGGCAATTCTTTCGTAAAATCCGTTTCTCTGCCGTTCTGCCCGCCGAACACATTGCTCATAAGTCCGAAGCACTCGTCAAAATCCTCGGCATGAAGCCTTGTAACCTCTGTCATTTTGAACCTCTTACATTATTGTTTTGTTTTCGTTAAAGTCAAGCACGGTTTTTTTGCCGTTTGAATATACCTCTACCCTGCCGTCATCCCACAGTGAACGGCACCACGGCGTATCGTAAACATATTTATACGGATACTTTACAGCCGAGCCGGAAATGTATTCGTTCGTTTCGTCAACGGTGATCTCACCGAAAGTGAAGCTCATGTTCTCGCGGTCAAACACACATTTCATATTGCGCATCTTATCGCAGAACGCTTCAAAGCTTTCGTTGTCGCGTGCAAGCCCGATACGGAGTGCGTAAGCATTCTTGCGCCCCGCAGAGCGTATTTCGATATCGCTTACCTTTTCAAAGTCATTGGCGATGAAAATGCCTATATAACGCTCGCCTTTTTTCAGGAAAATGTAGTTCTTCTCAAAAATGACGGTGTCGTACTTGTCCGTTTCAAGGAACAGATGCGTATAATCCTTTTCGTCCGGCTTGGTAACATTATATATTGTAAGCGCAGTATCCTTTGTCGCAAAGCTGCGCGTGCAGCAGCAACGCAGATCACCTGTCCACTCGTTGTGTTCTCCCGTACTGCCGGGATGCGACGAAAATATCCTTGTCGAGTGTTCATCATCCGTGTCCGGAAGCATGAGCGACCATTCTATCTGCTGATGATGCGCGTAATCGCTGTCGCCCGTCGCGTCAACAGGATATTTATCCTGATGGTTCACTGCGCCGATGCCGTATTCGGGGCAGATATATGTGTACTTGTTAATGTTGCCTGCGTCAAAGAGCCGCTGAAGCTGTTCGCGGTCGGGAACATCGGAGACGATCCACGAATGCATCGAATGCAGATGCTTGCGTTCGCGTATCTCAGTCGGGAACGTGCGCGAGGTAAGCGCTTCGATAATGAAATCATCCGGCACGAACGGCGCGATGATAAAGCCGGGTGTCGTCGGTGTGCTTCCGCCGATAAGCATGCGTTTACAACCTTCGATCGATGCGTGTCCGATCTTGGTACATTCGTGCGGATATGTTCTGCCGCACGCGCCGCAGATATAATAACCGCTGTCGGTATTGTTGAACGCTTCAAGTGTGAGGATGTCGATGAACATCTGCGCCATATGCTTCAATTCTTCATCCTGCACGAAATTGAAAAGATGTCCCGTAAAGGCAAGGTCGGAGCTGTTGTATGCCGAAGTAAATTCACCGAAGCCGTACTTTGCGCGGAAACGCATAAATTCAAGCAAAAATGCCTTATCACGCCTGAACGCTTCCTCCCATGTAAGCCCGTACTGCTTGAAATCCTCATGATAGTATTCTGCCGCAAGCAAACGCACGATGTGGAATAAGAACGTATGATTTTCACTGCCGAACATGCTCTTGAAATCGCGTTCAAGGAGCAGTTTCTTAATAAGTGCCTGATTTTCGGGATATATCCTGTCTTTTACAAGATGCATTGCCGCGATCATGGCGCATGCGGCGAAATCGTTTTCACCGTGAACGTCTCTGCCGCGCGGATGCGGTATATCCATAAACATTGCCGCTCTGCGTATCATCTCATTTGAGCGTTCGATCTCCTTGCCCGCCATAAGACAAACTATCGAATACTCTCCGTACAGCTCGTCGTAAGAAAAATCCTCAAACGGAAGCGAGCTTATATATTCAATACCCGCCTGTCGTAATGCTTCGTATTTTTTATCCATAATTATCCTCCGTATGCTAAATACTGTTATTTATTATAACTCACACTCTGCCATAAGTGCAAGAGTAAATATTGCTGAAAAGAAAGTAATTATTGCTGAAAACCGTTCGGCATTGAAGTAGGAGTAGCCGGATAACATAAGGTGTTCCAAAGTGTAAAAATAAATTTATAAAATTTATAAATTTATCCGTATCTGATTGACTTTTATAAAAAAAGTGATATGATATCATAAGTTAAAATACAATTTCATAAGGAGGAATTGTTTTATGGAAAATCTTTGGCAAATGTTTACAACAACATTGGGCTCCGCCGCTGTTATTGCGGCGATCACAGCGATATTCTTCGCTTCCAAAAAGCGCAAGGAATTGCACAAAAACAACAAGAATCTGCATCGGGTGATCGTAGCGATCCTTTTCGGACTACTGTCGATCTATGCTTCGGCTTCGGCTGTTCAGGTTGACGGTGCGCTGTGCAACTGCCGTAATCTTGCACCGCTGTATGCAGGACTTGTAAGCGGTCCCATCGGCGGTATCGGTGCGGCTCTCATAGGCGGACTTTTCCGTTATTTTGTCTATGGCGGTGCAAGTGCCGTGCCCTGCATGCTGGCTTGCTTCCTTGCGGGTATTATCGGAACTGTGATACACCTTGTCATCAAAAAGGAATACCGTTATAATCTGCTCACCGGGCTCTGCGCTTCGATCTTGACGGAAGGTTGTCACATGCTCCTGCTGATCGTTTTCGGTTTGGGTGCGACTGCCGGCAAGATCGCACTTCCCATTATTCTGGCGAATATCCTCGGAATGGCGTTCTGCCTCTACATTTACAAGCAGTTCGGTACCGGTGAGAAAAAAGAACAGGCTTAAAGCGCAGGAAAGAAAAACGCAAAAAAAACATTTGACATACGTTTTGTTTGCGGTTATAATACTTGTGTTTAATAATTAGCTTGCGTAAAAGATGAGGTGAATCTAAATGAAACAGGGTATACATCCGGATTACAAAAAGGTAACAGTAAAGTGCGCCTGCGGCGAAACCTTCGAAACAGGCTCAGTTAAGGATTCTCTTTCTGTTGAAATCTGCTCAAAGTGCCATCCGTTCTACACCGGCAAGCAGAAGCTTGTAGACACCGCAGGTCGTGTTGACAAGTTCAAGAAGAGATACGGACTTTGATAGTTACAAAAGTACAAAAAAGGCACTGAGGGGATCCCCTTCGGTGCCTTTTGCTTTTTCGGTATTTTAGATCCTGCCGACAAGTATCGCCGTTACTTTTGAAGATATATCGGCGGCAATGGATGCGAATGTCGGATAATCCATGTTCGGATCGGAGCTTATGCCGTCGGAGATCGAGCGAAGCACGACGAACGGTATTTTATTTATGTAAGCCACCTGACCTATCGCGGCACCTTCCATTTCGCAGGCTATCGCGTGATAGAAATCCGAAATAAAGCTTCTGCGTTCATCACCTGCAACAAACTGATCACCGGAAGCGATTATTCCGCGCAAACTTTTTATATTCAGTTCGCTAACGGTTTCTTCCGCGAGTGCGACGAGTTTTTCATCGGCATATATTTCAACGACATTGATGCCCGATATCATCCCGACGGGATCACCTATCGCCGAGGTATCCATATCGTGCTGAACGACTGCCGTGGATATCGCCATATCGCATTTACCGAGTTTATCCGTAAGCGTTCCGCCGACACCTGTATTGATTATCATGTCGATATTATATTTAAGTATCATTGTTTGCGCACATACTGCGGCGAACACCTTGCCTACGCCGCACTGAGCCGCTACAACGTCCTTACCGTTCAGCCTGCCGGAAACAAATTCGATGCCGCTGAATACTTTCGTTTGTGTTTCAGCCATCTGAGCTTTTAATTTTTCCACTTCTATGCGCATTGCGCCTATTATCCCGATCATTTTTCGTATATCTCCAAAATTTTTCCGAAATTGCTTGCAAAAGTTGAAAATCCAATATATAATATAACCATAATCGTTTCGGAGGTGAAAGATAATGGCATATAAGATAAGTGATGAATGCATCGCTTGCGGTGCTTGTGCAGGCGCTTGCCCTGTTGGCGCTATCACAGAAGGCGACGGCAAGTATGAGATCAACGCCGAGGCTTGCATCGAGTGCGGTGCTTGTGCGGATACCTGCCCTGTAGGTGCCCCCGCTAAGGACTGATTGAAAAAAGAAATTTTTTCGGCAGAGCGTTTAATACGCTCTCTTTTTTTATCTGCCCTCGGCTATCATTGCGGTTATTTCCGAAAGTGAAGCATCTATTACACGCTTCCACTCGGTCTCGTCTATAAACGGATTTTCGCCCTGCCCGAGCTTTTTAAGCTTTTCACCGTAACCTGACGTATTGAAATGGTTGCCGAGATGCACGTCAACATGTACGTTGCGTACTTTTTTCAGGCTATGAACGAAATCAAGACGGCAGGAATCCGACAGCCCGTATTTTGCGAGCCAATCAAGCGACATCGAATTGAGTCCCATTCCGCCGAACATGGCACAAGTAAGCGTTTTGCCGTTCTCCTCGGTCTCAAAAAAGAAGCTCATAGTTCCCGGAGTATGTCCGGGTGTCGATACACAGCGTATTTCCGTATTGCCGAGCTTTATCGTGTCGCCGTCATTCAGAAGTACATCCGGCTCAAACTGCTCATAATACTCTGTTCCGATCTCACGCGCCCAAGTGAGGTCAAGCTTACCGTTGGCAAAGTCCTCATCGGGTGCGCCGAGGAATGTCTTGGCGTTTGTCAACGCCTTTAACGCCTTTGTCGCACCTAAATGATCGTAATGCCCGTGCGAATGCACTATATATTTGATATCCTTGTACGAAAAGCCAAGCTCAGTCATATTCGCTATAACAAGATAGAGCGACTGCGGATATCCGCTGTCGATAAGTATCAGTCCTTCACCCGTATCTATTATGTGCGTTGAAGCGGGGACCGTTCCCACAAAATAAACGTTTCCGACTACGCGGAACGGCTTAACATAACCTTCCCACGGTCTTACTATTGCAGTATTCATTTTTTCTCCTTTCAGGCATTCGCCGTCACAGTAAAAATTCGTCACCGTCATGTGCTATCATTACGGGATACGGAAAATCCGCACACGCCGAAAGCAAACGTTTTTCGCCGTTGTCGGCTATCCATCCCGGGCTTATGCGAACATGCCACGGATCGTTTACATGTATGAACAGAAGTTTGCCGAATTTGCATTCCATAAAAATCTCCCTTGCGGTCTCCTGCTTATAGTGCGTCGCCTCGCAAAGACAGATATCGAAATATTCCTGCCGCGCGATCTTGGGGAAATCGGAAAAATCCATCCACAGGTCGCCGGTATGCAGTACACGGATATTCTCTTTTTTGAAGTCAAGGATATATGCGAAGCTGCACGGCTCGCCCTCACATCTGCCGCGTGTGCGCAGATGGCATGTCCTTATCGCAGTGACGGTAAGATTTTCATCGGAATATATTTCGCCGTCTGTCACCGTGCGGTATTCAAGTATTTCATCGTCAGCGGCATCGTGCATGGCGAACACCCAGTTTTTCAGCGCATCAATAGCTGTTTCCTCAGGCAAAAACAGCGTAAACGGAAAATTGCGTCCGAGCTTTTTGTATTTCGTTACCTGCTTGATAAGTCCCGAAAGTCCGCCTGCATGATCGTCGTGCATGTGCGTGATGAACGTTGCACGCAGATCCTTTATTATAAGTCCTTTTCGGCGTATAAGCGCCTCAACAGGCGCACCCGCATCAACAAGATACAGTGTGCCGTCCTTTGTTTCGTAAAGAGTTGATGAGTTGAAGCGGCTGAATGTCGAATCGCCGTGGCTCGTGCCTAAAGTATAAATTCGCATTTTTGTCCTTTCCGCGGAGAACGTTCGTCTCCGTTTTCTCTGTGCCCTGATTTTTTATTGACAGGCATACTATACTCCCGTCAGATCAAAATCGGGCGTATATTCTTCTTTTGCCGAAGAAAGTTCCTGCACAAAGCCTTCGGCAATGCCTTTTTTCAGCATATAATTCCGTGCGAGTATATACTCGCGCTTTGATATCCGCCGATTCAGCTCATCAAACGGCAAGCAGTCATACGGCGTATATTGGCTCATAAGCGAAAACAGTATGTCACCCTTTTCAAAATTATCGGCTACCCAATCAATGACACGGTAAGTGTTTTCAAGATTTTCCGGCAAAATGAGATGCCGCACGATAACACCGCTTTGCATTATCCCGTCCTTTATGACATATTTCCCTGTTTGACGGAACATCTCCATGATCGCGCTTTTTGCGATTTGCGGATAGTCAGATGCGTGTGCGTATTTATCGGCAACGCTGTCAAGCGCGAACTTGAAATCCGGCAGATAAATGCTTACTTTATTTTCAAGCAAGCGAAGCGTTTCGACTTTTTCATACGCCGAGCTGTTCCACACTACCGGCAGCGGCGCACGCGAAAGCAGTGGCAGAAGCTGCTTGGTATAGTGCGACGGCGTTACAAGATTTATGTTGTTCGCGCCCTGCGCCTTAAGCTCATGAAATATCTCTTCAAGCCTCTCCTGTGAGACAGCTTTGCCTTTTCGTCCCAAGGATATCTCTCTGTTCTGGCAGAACACGCAACCCATATTACAGCCCGAGAAAAACACCGTACCGCTTCCGTTTTCACCGCTTATGACAGGTTCTTCCCAAAAATGGAGCGAGGCGCGGGCTAACATAAATTCATTTTTGACACCGCAAAAGCCCGTCGATACACTTCGGTCGGCACCGCAGGCACACGGACACATTTCACACAAACCCATGCGGGTATTATACCATAAAATCATGTCACATACAAGCATCATTTTAGCGAATGTCATGATATACTTAAATTGAAAGCACTTCACGGCAAATTTTAAGAAAGGACGAAATCATATGAATATTTTGCTTGCGTGTCTGCCGAGTGTCATCACCGGGATATTTTTGTTTGTTTTTCAGCATAAGATAGAACAAAGAGAAAAGAAAGCGGAGGTGCGTGACAATGTTCGCAACGATTACATAAAATTATTGGTAGACCTGACACTTGCGACACACGCACTGTCCGAGGCGAATGCCGCCGCCTTGAAGGACACAAACGGAGAAATAGCGCGTGCGCTTGAATATGCGAGAAGCATCAAGCACAAGCACCGCGATTTTCTTGAATACAACGGCATAAACAATATTTTTTAAGAGAGGTTTTATTTTATGGGAGATTTTACCGCAATACCGTGTATAACGGTCATCGCTTACCTTATCGGAAGCGTTTTCAAGATTTTTACCAAAGGCACAAAAAATGAATTCATTCCCGCGCTGTGCGGCGTCGCCGGCGGCGTACTCGGCGCACTTTGTTTCTTCTTTTTCCCCGATTGTATTCCCGGCGGAAATCTGCTTTTTTCTATCGCCACAGGCATACTGAGCGGATTTTCCGCCACGGGAGTCAATCAGATGTATAAGCAGATGACCGAGAAAAAGGAGAAATCCGAATGACAGTCAGCTACCTTACCGAAAACGATTGCTATAAACAAAACAAAAAGATGAAGCCTGCCGGGATAATGGTTCATTCCACCGCCACACCGGGAGTCATGAATGCGCAGTGGCTCAAGGCGTGGAACAAAAGCGGCATAGAAAAAGCCGTTCACGCATTCATCGACGATACAGGTATAGTGCAGACGCTCCCGTGGGACACTGTCGGTTGGCATTCGGGTGTCGGAAGCAAGGGCAAAAGTGCCAACGCCAACAACACAGGATATATCGGCTTTGAAATATGCGAGCCTGCGGGACATACATATTCCGGCGGTGCGATGGTGGGCTACGATGCTTTAAAGCACGAAGAATTTTTCGATAAGGTATATGCCTATGCCGTTGAGCTGTGCGCGTATCTTTGCAAGGAATACAGCATCCCGACGGAAAAAATAATCTGTCACAGTGAGGGCAACAAAATGGGCATAGCAAGCGATCACAGCGACGTTATGCAATGGTTTCCCAAGCACGGCAAGAATATGGATATTTTCAGAGCCGACGTACAAAAAGCGATCGCAGGCGAACAGACGGGAGGTGAACAAACAGTGCGCAGCTTTAAGCTTTTAGAGGAAATGAATTTCCGCCAAACGCCCAACGGAGCAAAGATAGGAGCTATCCCCGAAGGATATGTGATTTCGGGAATGACGTTGGAAGAAAACAACGGCATATATTGGCTGTATACCGACTATAACGGACAAAAAGGATATGTTGCGGTATTGCCCGAATCGAAGAATTACGCCGTCGAGATCGAAAAAACCGAGATATCGGAATGCGCCGCCGAGCTTGCATTCTACAAAGCGGCATACGACAACGCCGCTGATAAGCTCGAAAGAATAAAAGCCATCGTAAATGAAACATAAGCATTAAAATAAAGAAAATAACAAATTTTCGCTTGACATAACTTTGATTTGAGTATATAATAACTGCGTTATCTGGGTGTAGCGCAGTTTGGTAGCGTGCATGAATGGGGTTCATGAGGCCGGAAGTTCAAGTCTTCTCACCCAGACCATGATGAGTATTCATAACGGACTCCAAGTTATGAATACTCTTTTCTTTTTTGCCGAAAGTATGATATAATAATCGCAGAAAGTCTTGCCTTGCAAGCCTTGCGCACTTCGTGCGCCGAATCTTTGATTCGTCTGCTTATTGAATCACGGCGTAAAAATGCCTTTGCAAGCAAGCATTTTTACTTATGATATAATAGCTATGGTGAGATCAGGCTCCCTTTGCACAAGGGAGCCGATTGCACACATACTCATTGTAAAACTGCTGTACAGTGCGTAACCGAACTAATAATCAACGCTATTATAATAAATAATTACAAACTATTTGAAGTTTTGCGCTTATTGTGTTACAATAAAAGACAAGGATAAATAAATACATATTACATCGATTTCATTTGGCTGAAAATCGAATTTCTTTGAACATTCCGACCGCATATTACGTGAGCTTCGGGATTACCGAAGCTCATTTTTCAAGGAGAATTTTATGAACTATTCCGAAGAGTCACTGAAAAAGCATTATGAATGGAACGGCAAGATCGAAGTCGTCTGTCGCGTGCCGATAAACACGCGTGAGGACCTTTCTCTTGCGTACACGCCCGGCGTAGCCGCTCCGTGTCTTGAGATCCAAAAGGACATTTCAAAAAGCTTTGAGCTTACGCGCAGATCGAATCTCGTCGCAGTCATCACCGACGGTACTGCCGTGCTTGGCTTGGGCGATATAGGTCCTGAAGCCGGCATGCCCGTAATGGAGGGCAAATGTGCGCTGTTCAAGTCATTTGCCGATGTTGACGCGATCCCGTTATGTGTCCGCAGTAAGGACGTCGATGAGATCGTCAGAACGGTGTCACTTATTTCAGGCTCGTTCGGCGGCATAAATCTTGAGGATATTTCCGCGCCGCGTTGCTTTGAAATAGAGCGCAGGCTCAAAGAAGTATGCGATATCCCCGTGTTCCACGACGATCAGCACGGCACGGCGATAGTAGTTTCGGCGGCACTCATCAATGCGGCAAAGGTCGCAAAAAAGCAGCTTAAGGACATCACCGTAGTGATAAACGGTGCGGGCAGTGCCGGTATTGCGATAGGCAAAATGATACTCGCGCTCGGCGTAAAGGATATGATAATGTGCGATAAAACGGGTATTCTTTTCCGCGGCAAGGATGATATGAACGATGCCCAACGCGCAATGGCGGAAATCACCAACAAGCACAATATGCAGGGTTCTCTCCGCGATGCGATGAAAAATGCCGATGCTTTCGTAGGCGTTTCCGCTCCGAACGTCGTTGATGATGATATGGTCGCTTCAATGAACGAAAGAAGCATCATGTTCCCGATGGCGAATCCCGTTCCCGAAATAATGCCCGATAAGGCAAAGGAAGCAGGCGCATACATCGTCGGCACAGGACGAAGCGATTTTGCCAATCAGATAAACAATGTGCTTGCGTTCCCCGGAATATTCAGGGGCGCACTTGAAGCCCGTGCAAGTGATATAAACGAAGAAATGAAGCTCGCGGCGGCTTACGCCATCGCAGGCTATATTCCCGAAAACGAGCTGTCGGTTGACAACATCATCCCGAGCGCACTCGATAAAAACGTAGCACTCACCGTCGCCGAAGCCGTAAAAAATGTCGCCGTAAAAAGCGGAGTGGCAAGAAAATAACTAAAAACGCCGATCGCTTTACAATACCGCGGACGGATAAAAATGCTTCTTTTATTTGTTCAGTAAAAAATATGCCGACATATCGATAAAACGGGATTTGTCGAACACTTTGATTTTATCATCAATTGATATTTCGGTTGCTACTAAGAAACTCTGCAGAGAAATCCGCAGAGTTTCTTTGTAAAGACGGTAGAATTATTCTATTAAAAATATCATAGAAAAAATTATTTTTCTCGTTAACCAAATAGAATCAACCGATACTATATAGGTGAAAGCTTTCATAAGGACATGGGATGGTATGGAAAACAAAAAAACTGCGGAATTAGTTTCTGAAAACTTAAAAAGCATTTATGGTTATGCTTTTGCACGACTGTACAACAAAGATGACGTTGATGATTTGACTTCGGAAATTGTGTATGAGGTTTTGAAGTCATCTGAGAATATCAAAAACGATAATGCTTTTTGGCCATTCGTGTGGAAAGTTGCAGAGAATACTTTTCGCAAATTCATCAGGCAGAAGGAACGCCGAAACGGACTTTTGCCTCTGCCGGAAGATGATTCGGAATCTGACTCGGTTATGTCACCGGAAGATGAATTCATCAAGGAAGAGAGCAAAGACGAAAATTTGATGTTGCTTAGGCGTGAATTGTCCTTACTGTCCCAAACGCATCGTAACGTATGTCTGTCCTTTTATTTTCAAAACAAATCCTGTGCAGAAATTGCAAAAGAACAGGATATCAGCCTTGAAATGGTAAAGTATCATCTGTTCAAAACAAGACAATTATTGAAAGAAGGTATCGGTATGAAAATGCAATACGGCGAAAAAAGCTACAATCCCGCAAAATTCGAATTTATCACTGTTTTTTCAGGACAATTTAACCGTGAATACAGAAATCTGTTCAACAGAAAACTACCCGGAAATATTCTTCACAGTGCATACTACACGCCACTTACAATTCGTGAGTTGTCAGTGGAGCTTGGTGTATCGGCTGTCTATATGGAGGATGAAGTCGCTTTACTTGAAAAGTACAACCTGTTGACTGCACTTCCGGGAGGAAAATATCAAACGAACCTTGTAATATTTACAGCAATTTATACACAGGACTTTTACTTGAAGTCAAAAGAGATATGTACGGAGAAAATCGGAGAAATTCTGAATAGCACAAAGGCTGTACTTCCTGAAATTCGGAAAATCGGTTTCCGTGGCAGTTCAATCGAAGACAATCGTCTTTTATGGCCGCTTTTGTGGCTGATTATGCATAGAGGCAATGCCAAGTACGAAAAAAATCTGTCTGACAATTCAGCAAATGAGATTTATACCGGTGCTACGGGAATCAATTACGGAACAGACTATAATGAAGACGGATTTGACACAGAAAAACTTACAATCAAAGAATACGGCTGCGACGCGTTTGCGGGGTACGCCGGTATAAACGAAGATTTTGCCGCAGCATTTGCAGACTTCGGAATATTGCCGAAAATGTGTATGTATTCATTCAATGATGCTCCGTTTAAGGATTCTCTGCTGAACGGAAAAGATGATTATTTAGTCTTTACAAAGAAAGAACTTGCGCATATCGAGTTTTCGCTATGTGACCAGATAACCGAAATGGCGAATCTATATGCAGAATTGAAAGCAATCGCGGCAGATCTTATGAAAAGCCACGCGCCGAAAAGCACATTGCCTATCGTAGAAAAAATAATCGGAAAAACCTTGTTTTTCAGAACGGTCGGATTCATCGGCAAGTGCGCTGTCGATACGGGAATTCTTACTGTGCCTACCGATGAAAAACCGATTGCGATTTTTGCTTACGAAATATGCGATGATGACAAACAGTATGAGAGCTTAGACATTCTATTAAAGGGACGCCAATAATACTGACAAATTCCGATTTGAAAACTATGCTTTTATAAGCAGTTATCATTTTGCATAGTCTTTTAATAAAATCCTCTAAAAGCATTGATAACAAAGGATTTTTCGCAATGTGCTTGTTATTTTCTCTTATACGATTTTACATCATATTATCCTTGCTGTCAATCTTGATAAGGGCAAAAGCAAGGGCAAGAATCAAAACATCATTAGGCAAACGAACTGTTGCAATGTGTAATTACAACCGAATCTAAAAAAACAAACAGCAGACATTTTGGTTGAGAAACAGAAATGCCTGCCGTTTTTATACGCTGTTTCTTTCGCAGAAAATATCACACATTATTGTTTACATACGCTACTTTTGGTAGAAAATAATATGTGATATTTATTTCATTCGCTTTTTCGTACAGAAGCAAACAAACTTTGTAGACGAAAATTTTATGACTAAAAATGCCACTCGGACAAAATGTTCGAGTGGCATTTTTGCTATTTTAGGTTCTTCGCTAATGCAATAAGATTATCTAGTTTTTCATTGCTTAATCCTTTGGAAACTTCCATAAGTTCTTGCGACTTGGTTGGGTTTGTTGTTTCAGTATCAAAGAACTCTTTGGGTGTTATTTCGAGATATTCACAAATGTAAAAGAAAACGGTCATTGACGGGAGGTTTATTCCGTTTTCAATATTGTTGATATATCCGGCACTTTGCCCGATAGTAAGGCTCATATCCCGTGCAGAAACTCCCTTATTCATACGCAATTCAACTAATCTTTTGATAAAGTCTTCTCGTTCCATATAGCCATCACCTCTTATGTATAATTCTACTATATGAAAACAGAAAAACCGTTCGGTTTGTTTATATGTTTCTATTGACATATCTAAATGTTTTAGATAGAATGTAACATATAAATAGTATGGCTATATAAAATGGCTTAATATACTTCTGAAAAGTGGGGATGTTTTTGGTTTGCACATTTTTCGGTCATAGCACTGCACCGGATAGCATCCGGCCGGTATTGCACAACACTTTAGTTGATTTGATTGAAACTCAAGGTGTTGATACATTTTATGTCGGCAATCAAGGCGGATTTGATTCTATGGTGAAAAAGGAATTAAAAGAGTTGACGAAAATATATCCGCATATCAAGTATTCGGTTGTGCTTGCTTATATGCCGGGTAAACGGGATGAAT
>JAZRZN010000028.1:0-7432 GCA_045601365.1 Clostridia bacterium
CATATGTGTGCAAAAGTTACTTTAACGCCAAGCATGGATTGCCACGCATCCTGCGGATGCTCGCAATGACACGATATATAAAGATATAAAGCACACTGTACTTTCCTGCCACCCGCTTCGCACTTGCGGAACGGTCAAGACAGTTCATTATGGTGTCGCACAGTATAAAAAGGGACTTTTTTAACAACCCCTTCTTAATCATTCAGTTGCAAATATTATCGGTTACGAAGGTTATCTATTGTTGATAACCCCCCCCGATTTTTTTGGGGCCTCATCCAGCACATCGTCCTCCGTCACGAACGGATCGTCTGTGCCGGAGCTTGTAAGCACATCGGCGTACTTTATGCTGATGATATCGGTTTCAGGTTTTTGAAATTTTTTCATTTTACCGAACTCCCCTTTCACTGCGCATCAGCCAATGCGTCGTAGGCCTTTGCCGCCGAGCCGAACACCGCCGTGGCGCGAACAAGCTTCTGAAGCTTTGCATCAGGTGAATCCCACTTGCGGTTGAGGTAAGTGTTTACATTGTAATGTACTTCGCTCTTGACGGTATCGCCGACCTTGACGGCAACGGTGAACACTTCGTCATAGCCGTTCGCAAAAATATCCTTTGTGTAAACATAACCGTTCTCTTCGGGAGTGACCTCAACGCCGTTCAAAAATACCTTTGCGCCGTTTTGCTTTGTTACCGTGAAACGTATTTTGTTCACATTATCGAATACAAGTGTTGCCGCGGTCACCTTGTTGTTTTCGTCACCCGAAACGGTAACGATATCGGCAATCGCTTCCGGCACACTGCAATCAAGTCCGTAGCTTGCAAAGTCTATGACCGTGCTTTCGTTTGCGGGGTTTTCGGTATTATAATCCATGTATTCCTGCGCCGCCGCACCGTAGCGAAGCATCGCGGCACAAAGGTTTTTAAGCTCGGTAGGAGTATCGGAAAGCCCATACAAGGTTTCAAGATACGATTTAACCGACCATTCCTTTTCCTCAACGATCTCGCCGCCAACCTTAAGCACCGATTTTACGGTATCGTTCATGCACTGCGGAGTGATGCCCGTATATGCGAAGTAGTACATTCCGAAATCCTCACTGTATTCCGGCTCGGTTACGGTCACGGTCTTGCCGTTGCGCGTGAATGTCACGGAAGCATCCTCAAGCTGTTCGGGTGTAAGCGCAACATAGATATTTTCCGTAAGCGTTTCGCCTACCGTTACGTTAGCGGCTATCATCTCCGAAGCATACTCGCCTGTTTCCATAAGCGGCGTAACGATCGCGCTGATGTTGATATTGCCGTCGGTCATTCCGCACGCTGTGCATGCGCCGTCAACAAAGGTATGGTTGCCGTTGCAAAGCTCACTGCCGTGTTCGTTATAGTAGCGGTTAAGGAGCTTAAGTGTATTAAGCTCATACTTCGCGCCCGTTTCAAGCGTTTCACGGCTGATGCGCCCCGCCTGTATAGCGGCGATTATATTTTCGATATTGCAATAGCTTGCGGGCTGGCGCACACCGTTGCCGGCATTGATTTCTTTTATCTCATCCTTGGTATTGTTCCAGTCGCCGCTGATAAAGTATTTATAGCCCCATTCCTTGCGGACTATGTTCGTGAGCAGATCGTAGTTTTCCGTAACGGGAATGCCGTTTAAGATATTGTACGAACTCATAAGTCCTCTTGCGTCGGCTTCCTTGATGCAACGCTCAAAGGGCTTTAAGTAAAGCTCACGCAGTGCGCGTTCGGAAACACGCGAATCGCTCGAAAGCTTGTTGGCTTCCTTTTCGTTGCAGACAAAGTGCTTGAGTACCGCGACCGTGCCGCTTGTCTGCGAGCCGATAACGGTAGCCTTTGCCATCTCGGCGGTAATGAACTGATCCTCGGAATAGTATTCGCTGTTGCGCCCGGCAAGCGGATTGCGGTGAAGGTTCATCGCAGGTGCCGCCCAAAGGTCTACGCCTGAATTTTCGGCATCTCTGCCGACGATAAGTCCGAACGCTTTTGCAAGCTCGGTATTCCAGGTAGAGGCTATTGTCGTTTCGCAGGGGTACGATGTGCCGACGGTGGAAAGTCCCGACGGTCCGTCGGAGAAGTTCGCGCCCGAAATACCGTACTTACTGCACGCCGCCTTTGAAGGACCTGCGCCGTTGAAGCCGTTTGACGATACAAAGAAGCTTGCAAGCTCGCTTGTGGTCATCTGCGCAACGAATTCATCCATCGTCACAGTACCCTTTACGACATCGGAAAGCTGATAATAGCTGTCTTTTGCCGGGGGCTCTACCACAACGAAGTTTTCTTCCTGTTCCTGCGCGGCTTCGTTCAATTCAAGTACGATGCCCGCAAGGTTGAATGCAGTACCGCTGCCGACGCTTATCTTAATAAAGTTGCTTCCTTTTTTAAGGTCTGCATTTCCGGCAAAAGCATCGACATAGCTGAAGTTCTGAACCGTGCCGCCCAATGCGCCGTCAGCCGTGCCGTATGTAACGGGTATATCCTGCATAAGCGCACTTGTCCATGCGGTGTTATCGTATGAAACCGCGTAGCGTATCGACGTTACCGATGTATCCCATGTAGCTATGCGGAGCTTGAGCGTATATTCGCCCGCGAGGGGCGCATCTGCCTTGAAAATCACATTAGAGCCGCCGACCCACCAATTTTCGAACGCGGGAGCGGGATTGTACGTCTTCCAAGTACCTGTGACTTCATCATAAAGTCTGCCGTTGTTGTTTTCGGACAAACCGAAATGATAAGTAGCAGTCGGTGACGAATTATCGCCGTAAGAAAGACATTCACTGCCGAAGTACGACATCTCGGTCTTGCCCGTTATCACGAATGATTGGATATTCGGTGCAACGCCGAGCGAAGCAATGCGGATGATGTTTTTGCCCTCTTTAAGCTCGACCGTGACCGGCGCGGTATCGACGAATTTATTCCATGCGCCGTTGCCGGGGCAGTTAAGCCTTACGCCGGATGTATAGTTCACGCCGTCAACGGAGGATGATATCATAACATAATCGGTATCGCGTCCCGTTGACTGGCAAAGGCTGAGTTTATAGCTTCCCGTATAAGGAGCAATGACCGTATATTCGGCATAGTTGCCGTTATTCCACATGGAATCAAGGGAATAACAATTTTTTGACGCACCGCCGTTGACAGTGCCTGAGCCGTATGCAAGATGGAAGCTGCTGCCCTGTACGGCATGCATCGCCGTATAATTCTCAACGCCTATGCGGATAGAGCCGTCACGTGGGATGCTTACGCCCTTTAACGTGAATGACGAGAAGTTTGCCGCATTGGCGAACGAAACCTTTATATAATATGTTCCCTCGGAAAGGTAGAAGTTCTGTTCGCTGTCGAAGCTTCTGAAGCCGTAATAGGCGCTTCCGCTTTCGGTATGCGTAAGCTGTATAACGACCTCTGCCCTGTCGGTAAATGTCACATTATCTGTCGATATTGCGAATTTGAATACCGCGGGATTCGGTACGTTTTTATTCGTAGCGCCTACCGCCGAAATGCCGTAAAGTCCCGCTTCCACAACATTTACGCGGTATGTAACGGTGTAGTTCTTTGAAGTATTGCAAAGATATTTTATATTCGGTGCTTCTTCGTACTCACCCGTCGCATCGTTATACAGATACTTTTTTGCTGCAGTTATTTCGTTGGCAATAACATATGAGCCTTCACCGCTCAAAACGGCAGTCGTCGCATAATAATCAACAGCCGAAACGGTAGCGGACTTACCGTGTTCAAGATACGGAACGACATCGGTAAGCGTGAAGCTGTCAAAGTTAGGTGCGGCTTCGCCCGAGCCGAAAGAAACGCGGATATAGTTATCGCCCTTGTGCAGGTCAAGTGTCCCCGACGCCGCCGAATCTATATAGCTGTTATACTGGTTGCCGCCCGGAGTAGCTGTATCTGCCTGCGTGACCGTAGCCGCATTCGTATATGTGACATTATCGTATGAGAGCGCAAATGTCATCGTCGCAGTGGTTTTATTATGTGTTGCGATACGCGCAGTCAGCTTGTATTTGCCCGCCTCGGGAGCAGTTACCTTATAATATAAGTATTGGCAGCTGTAAAGCGAGGATTCGGCTTTACAGGAATACGGCTCCCATGCTTTGGTTTCGGGATTATAAAGCTTCGCGCTTGATGCCGCTTCTATTGCTTCCTTTGCACTTGACCGCGGAACGAAGCCGATATTGTTTTCAGCCTGAACGGTCAGCGTGCCGTTTTCGATCACATTGTTTTCGTTGCTGTAATCCGTAAGCATCTCATATGTTCCGTCATGGAGCAGACGCTTCTCAAGGTTCGTCGGGCACTGCTCGGAAAGCTGTTCAACGAGCGTAAGCTCATTTACCGCAAAGGTTCCCGCATGCGAAACGTTCTTTACCGAATCGCCCACATAGAATTTGTAGTCGCCCGCCTCAAGTACATAAGCCGACTTGTATGCGGTCTTGCCGATATCGTCATACGATGCAAGGTCATTCAGCTTGACAGTAAGCGTCAGCTCCTCGGAAGCTCCCGGGAGCAGGTTGCCGGTCTTTGCAAACGCGCACAGCACCTTTGAGGGCTTGCCCAGAACACCCTGCGGCTGTGACACATACATCTGCACGACCTGCTTGCCTTGGAACGCGCCGATATTGGTGACCTTCGCCTTTACGGAGATATTTCCGTTTTCAAATCTGAAATCCGATGTTTCCGTCTTGAATTCGGTATAGGAAAGACCGAAGCCGAACGGATAGTTCACGGGTATATTGAAGGTTTCGAAATAACGGTAGCCGAGATAGATGTCCTCGGTATAGTTTTGATATGAGTTATCGTTCAGGAAGGTCTCCGTCGTCGGATAATCGTTTATCGACTTAGCCCATGTATCGACAAGCTTGCCCGAGGGGTTCACCTTGCCGAGCAGGATATCCGCAACGGCGTTGCCGCCCTGCATACCGCCGTAGCCTAAAAAGAGCATGGCATCTACATCTATATTATCGGTATTGCCCTCAAGCGACCACGATGTATCGATAGGACCGGGCGTATTGAGAAGCACGACAACGTTTTCAAATTTTGCCGAAACGGTTTGAAGCAATGTCTTTTCGCCCGCCGTAAGCTCCCATTCGGGAAGCTTTACGCCCGTAGCCGTACCGTTCATGTCGATGCATTCGCCATCCCAGCGGCTCAGGAATACAAGCGCCGTATCGGCAAATTCCGAAGCGGCTGTATACATCGCGTCATCGGGAACATATTCGACGAAATTCGACGGATGCGTGCTTGCATCAAGCGCGGCAGCATAGCTGTCGGAAAGCGGATCGTATATATCTATCCGTCCCTCTTTTTCCGCATCACGCAACGCATCGAGAGGATCGTATTTCGCATTTACGCCTCCGTCGCCGAGCGAGCGCGACGAGCCTGCGCCCCACGGGATATAGCCGTGCTGATATGTAAGAGTATTTACCGAAATACTCTCCTCCTCGGTGTTGAATTTTTCCTTGGTGTAAAGCGACATGTGCTGTGCTTCACCGAACACCGCGACCTTTGTACCTTTTTTGAGCGGCAGTGAGTTATCCTTATTTTTCATAAGGACAGTGCCTTCACGGTTTATTTCCGTGGAGACAGCCGCGCCTGCGTCGAGCAGGTCCTGTTTCGTATCCGCCTGTGCGTTCGCCGTGACGGATAGGATGCCGAAAATCAAAGTAATTGCAATGAGTAGAGACAGCATTTTTTTCACCTAAAAAAACTCCTTTCGATTTTTTGTTGCTTATTCGGGGAAAAACCGAACATTCCCCCCGTAAAATTAAGTATACACAAATCGTTTTCAAGTTCAAGACAAATACAACAAATTGTAAGACAAATATTTCTGATTTTAACAAACTGTGTACGTTCTGCTAAAAAATTTGAAGTTTTTGACCTTTGAAAAAACGTTTTTGTCTTGTAAAAAGGATTTGTCCGCAATATAATATAGATGACAACAACAAAAGGAGTTGCTTTTATGCGAAAGAAGATTTTATCTGTTTTACTTATTTCGGCATTGATACTGCCGTGCCTTGTCGCGCAGGTGAACGCGCAGATCAATGAACTCGGTGCGGATGTCGCGTTGCAAACCAACCGCGAGGGCATCGTACTGCTCAAAAACGAAAACAACGCCCTTCCCCTTTCGGGCGGCGCGAAAATAGCGGTGTTCGGAGAAGGACAGGCTGACTTGTTCGACGAAAAGCTTACAACGCTTGACAAACAGCGCGGATATATCCCGTTCGGCGCAGGCTCTGCGTGGTCTGTCAACAGCGTCGAACCGATAGCGCCCATCGACGCGCTGAGAGAATACGCTTCAAACGGAAAAATAAACATATATGAAAAGATAAGCAAGGCATACGAAGCCGATCCCGATTATCTGCCGACCGATGCCGATATCGCCGATGCCGCATCGAATGCCGATACCGCGATCATCGTGATATCGCGCTGGGGCGGCGAATGCAAGGATTTCGCAAAGGACGCATGGGAGCTGACGGCAAACGAAGCAAGCCTGATAACGAAGCTCCGCGCATCCTTCAATAAAGTAATAGCCGTTCTCAACACCGGCAGTGCGATAGATACATCGTGGGATGAAAACGTCGATGCGCTTCTGTTCACATGCTACGGCGGCAGACAGGGCGGAAAGGCACTTGCCGAGATAATATTCGGCGACGTTTGTCCCTCCGGCAAGCTGACGGCTACATGGGCGAAAAAGCTTTCCGACTATCCCACTACCGACACATTCTTAAATGACAGAAGCTTCCAGAAGTATACCGAGGATATTTATCTCGGCTACCGCTATTTCGAAACGATACCGGGCGCAAAAGAAAAGGTAAAATACTGCTTCGGTCACGGGCTGTCGTACACCTCTTTTTCAATAGAGACGACCGTCGAATCAAATGATACCAAGGTCACCGTCAAAGCCAAGGTAACAAACACGGGCAAAACAGCCGGCAAGGAAGTAGTGCAGGTGTACTTCTCCGCGCCGCAGGGCAAGCTCGGCAAGGCATCAAAGGAGCTTTGCGCGTTCGGCAAAACGAATACTCTTGCCCCGAGCGCAAGTCAGACGCTGACGCTTGAATTTGACATAGACTCAATGGCATCGTATGACGATACCGGCAAGACCGGCAACATATCATCCTATGTTCTTGAAGCAGGCGACTATAAAATATTTGTCGGAGATTCGCTTGCGAATGCCACAGAAGCAGGCAGTGTCAACATAGCCGCGCTCAAGGTGGTAAAAAAGCTTTCGCCGCAGTTGATAACGAACCTTGACAAGCGTATGAAGTCCGACGGAACACTTGAAGATATAGAAAAGATAACCAAGCCGCAGACAAAAGACGAAAACACGCAGACCGAACCCACTCCCACCCCCGCACCTCAAAAGAAAGACGAAAACGAAATACTTATAGAGGCTGAGGATTTTGACGATTCCGAGGG
>JAZRZN010000029.1:0-2701 GCA_045601365.1 Clostridia bacterium
ATTCTTATAGAGGCTGAGGATTTTGACGATTCCGAGGGTGTTGACGGCGGACCTTCTAGCGAGGGGATGCCCGGCAGTGCAACATATTACAATGCCGAAGAGGATGTTTGGGAAGAATACGAGGGCTCGAACCTTGCCAACACTTGGCGTTCCGGCTCGGCGGCGATATATGAGCTTACTCTTGCTGACGGCGGAGAATTTGACGTTTCGTTCCGTGCCTCCACGCGCGAGAACGTCACCGCGGTAATAACGCTTCTGACATCCGCCGACGGCAAGGAATACAAGGAAGCGTTAAAAAGCAAGACCATACCCGATACATTCACGCTCAATCCCGAAGCAACGAACCAATTCCACAATTATGTAGATACGGGATGCAACGGTACGCTCAGGCTTCCCGCAGGTAAAACATACATCAAGCTGACCTTTGCGGGATATCCCAACGTTGATTTCTTCACGCTTACCTGCAAATCGACGGTTGCCGCAACTCCCACGCCCGTGCCGACCGCTACCCCTTCTCCCACTCCCTTCGTTGTGGAAGAGCCTGCGCCGAAGGACAAGTACGCACCGCTTTCAAGTGTGCTTGACGGAAGCATCACGCTCGACGATTTCGTTGCGCAGATGACGACAAGTGAGCTTGCGTCGTTCTTCGTTTCGTACAACGGCAACAAGGCGGGCGCATCCGATGAGGTCGCCAACAAATATTGGTTTACACAGTTTGCAATGCGCGACAGCTCACAGGGTGTCGGCTCGGGCAGTACGTCATACCCGTGCGAGACCGTAATGGCTTCGACATGGAATCTGCGTCTTGCCGCCGCATACGCGCTGTCGATAGCAAGCGAAGCATACACCTCGCAGATAGATATGATACTTACGCCCGCGGTAAATCTTCACCGCAATCCGCTTTCGGGCAGAAATTTCGAATACTATTCCGAAGACCCGTTCATATCCGGCACATTCGCAGTCGAAGTTATAAAGAATGTGCAGAGTCTCGGCGTCGGTGCGTGCGCAAAGCATTTCGTCTGCAACGAGATAGAAACAAACAAGCTTGCCTGCGATTCCCGCGTTTCCGAGCGTGCATTGCGTGAGCTTTACTTAAAGCCGTTCGAAATGGCTGTTACAAAAGCTTCACCGTGGGGAATCATGAGTTCTTATAATCTTGTCAACGGCACAGCATCATCCGAAAACGGTGATCTGCTCATAAATATCCTGCGCGGCGAATGGGGCTTTGAGGGCTTCGTTACGGGCGATTGGAACAACGACAAGAATATAGTCAAAGAAATAAACAACGGCAACAACGTCCGCGAACCCGTTACAAACTGTGACATCAACGCAATAATCAAGGCGATATCTTCAGGTAAGATATCCCGCAAGACGCTTGAAACAGGCGCAAAGCAGGTACTGTATGTAATAATGCGTTCACAGGCATATTCTAAATTAAACGTATCGTGCGGCGGAAACCACAGCTACGAAAACGGCATATGCACAAAGTGCTATAAGCTTGATACAGCCGTACTCACTAACGTCAACACAAGAATACAGGAGCTGTTGAACGACGTTCCGACCGACACGGTACAGGATAACGGCAAAACGGTATCACCGCTTGTATGGATCATACCTGCCGTGATCATAGTTGCGGCGGCGGCAGTTACTGTCATAATTATACTTAAAAAGAAAAAGCAGGTGTAACACACATGAAGATCGAATCCTGGGGACCTGCCGTATGGGTAGATAAGCGAAGCGGCTTTGCTTTTGAAGAGCATCTGCACATGCATGTTGAAATAATCTATGTTGAAGCGGGTGAGGTCACCGCCTATATCGACGGTGTCCCCTACACCGTTACCCCCGGACAGCTTTTTATCGTATTCCCCAATCACCGACATTCTTATTCACAAAAGGTACACGTCAACGGATATATCGCAATTTTCAAAAGCAATATCTTATATCAGTTCAGCAGTGAGCTGGCAAAACTTTCGCCGGAATCTCCTGTATTGTACATGCCCGAGGCGGGAGAATTTTTCATGCGCATGTTCCGTGCATCACAGTTCACCGACGAATACAGAGAATACAGGCTTCAATCTCTTATGACTATGTTAATGTGCGATATACTTCCCAAGCTGAAACTGAAAAGCAATGATAATTCAAAGAACGACAATGTTTTCGCCATTCTCAGCTATATAAACAAAAATTACGATCAGCCCATAACACTCGAAACCGTCGCAAACGATCTGTTTATGAGCAAATCCGCGATAATGTCATTTTTCCGTGAAGCGATGAATACCACATTTTTGCATTATCTTAACAAAATACGGATAGACAAAGCCAAACAACTCTTGGCGGACAGCGATCTGTCCGTCACGCAGATAGCCACTCTTTCCGGCTTTAACACCATCCGCTCGTTCAGCCGCAATTTCTATTTGCTGACTGGAGTATCGCCGAGTGAATATAAGAAAAACTCATCAATACCTCAGCGCTTACCTTGAGGTTTTGATCTTATCCTTAACACGCTCCGGAAAGACCGTATCGGACTGACCGATAAAAAAAAGGGGTTGTTAAAAAAGTCCCTTTTTATACTGTGCGACACCATAATGAACTGTCTTGACCGTTCCGCAAGTGCGAAGCGGGTGGCAGGAAAGTACAGTGTGTTTTATATTTTTATATATCGTGTCATTGCGAGCATCCGCAGGATGCGTGGCAATCCATG
>JAZRZN010000030.1:0-5611 GCA_045601365.1 Clostridia bacterium
GGTTGCGAATCCTTATTATTTTGTTCCTCCGTCGGCTCGTTACCGCACGCCGACAGACAAATGATACACAGTATGATTACCGAAAAGCCGATGAGTTTAGATAATTTCATTTTCATAACATCCTCCGAAAATTTTATTATGAAGAATTATTCCGTTTTGTGTAAGCCGGTGAGATATTTTTCAGCCGATTATAAGGCAGATAATACAATAAACAAAGCACCGACAAACGCACAACAGATCCCGAAAACCAAAAATCCGAGTTGATTTCCGAAGCGGGCTTCTTCGGGGTGTTTATCGTTGATATAAATGAATTCTTTTTGCCCGACGGCAAACCGTTTGCGGTTTGTTGTTGACACTTCTGCTTTATACGTATACTCTTTTCCGTTTACGGTATAGGTAAAGATCGGTGTCGTGTCGGTTACGGTTCTTCCGCGAAGCTTCATCGACTTGGTCGCAAGACGGCTTACAGTTGCTTCTATTTTCATTTTGCATCTTGCTCTGCTGATGGCAAACGCAACAACAAACAGCAGTCCGATAACAGCTATGATAATCCCGATAACGATCATCGAAAAATCCTCCATTCAGTTTATCTTTTTGGTATTCCCACTCATTTTCGGGTTGCGGATCAGTCCTCGCCGGGAATTTTGAAGGCTTCGTCAAGTCCGCCCTTGATAAGATCGTTCGTCAGAGCCTTTGCACCGTCGACAATTGAGCCCTTGGTCACCTCGGCGCCCTCGGTCAGTGCGTTTTTGATCGCATCATCAGCCGCGTCGCCCATCATGCCCTTAACGCCGTCGCCGACCAGATCCATTCCAACGTCGACTCCGGTATTGACAAGTCCTTTTCCGATGCCGCCCATAACCGCCTCGGTCATATCCTTACCGTTGATGGTGGCATCCATGGCTTCCTTATAGGTTTCGCCTACGACATTGACAACGAGCTTGGCACCGGCACCGTCAACATTGTCCTGCACCACACCGATAGCGCCTTCCATAGCGCCCTGTACAATGCCGATCCCTACGTTTTTATCGTTGACATACGCTTCGGTCGTCCGGGCAACAGTGTTCTTTGCCATCGTATAGGCCGCCTTGATATCCTTGCGGCCGGTAACATCGGCAAGCACATCTATGGATGTGTCGGCGACCGTTTCCACCGTCTCAACATATTCCTGTTTGTTTTTGATCTCATCTTCAATCTCCATATTCTCGTAAAATGCGATCTCGGCTTGTCCCTGCTCGTAGCCGATCTTCCTACGGATATCATCTTCATCGCCGGAAGTGACATCGTATCTTTTGCCGAGCTTTGCGACATATTCATCGTGTGCCGCTTGTGCCGCTTGCTTTGCCTTTTGCGCTTCATAATCCTTCGCGATCTGTGAAAGCCCCTGATTAGCCTTACGTTGGGCTGTTACGGCTTCCTTTGCCACCGCCGCATCCTGACGGATCGTGTCGGCGTTGTCCGCGCGGCTTTCAAGCGAGGATCTCAGCTCGGACTCGGTATAGGTCGCACCTGTCATCGGATTGGTGTATGTTCCGTCGCCGTTATTCTTATAGAGCCGTTTTTCGCCCGTTGCCGGATCGGTGACGTTCAGATCGCCGTCCGAATCCCGGTTGATATGCGGACCGAGATCATCCATTCCCGATATAGCACTTCCGACGGTTTCTCCCACCGTTTCGGCAACCGTACCGCCGAGCACTTCAGGCGCCGCCGAACCGATAATGCTGACGGCCGCGGTTCCTGCGATCGCCCCGCCTCCGCCAAGAAGCACTGTCAGGACTGCGATCACGGCGATCGCCGCGGGTGAGCCCGGCTGGTCGAGATAATCGGGATTGTGCGTAAGCTCGCTTTTAATAATCATATCTGCAAATGTGATCTCACCGTCCATATCGAAGTCCATCAGATCCGGGAACGGCTGACCGTATTCGTTTTTTCTACCGTTTTTGTAAGTGATCCGTCCGCGATACGGGATATAATCGGGATCGCCGCCGTCTTCCTCAGACACCGCGGGAAGCTCCGTAGCGGAAACGCTCACAGTAAAAACAGGCAACAACGACGCACCGACCATCAGCATAAGTGCCAATGTAGCGGCGATTTTCTTTGTCCCGTTTTTGCCGACGATCACAAGCGCGATCCCTGCGGCAAGAAGCGCAAGTCCCATCAGGAAAAGGAGCAGAGGCAACCGTGCGAACGTGATCGGAAAGCTCACTGCAAATCCGAGCGAGAATCCCATGATCACGCGGTTGACAGCCGTCACAGACGGTGTTTTTCCTCCGGAAAGCTTGCTCATTGCACCGAAGATCAACGAGAAGAGAAGTCCGTTCTTTTTGCCCATCGAGGAAAGTGTGCCGACAGCCGCAACTACGGAGACGGCGCAGTTTACGGGACTTGAGGTGATATTAAAGAACCAGTAAAGCAGTACACCGAGTCCGCCGCCGATAAAGAGGGGAGCAAGGGCAAAAATACTGCCGGTGAAAATGCCCTTCAGCTTTTTTTGAAGACCGGAGAAAGGATTTTTCTTCTCACAGATCGAAAGCACGACGGAATTTACTACTGCGGCAAATACGGCTTTACCGAATATTCCTCCAACAGTGCCGAAGAATCCGCCGAGCATACCGCCGTTTGCGTATGTAAGCGTGTACAAAAAGCGAAAGATGGGAAGATTGACTCCGAATCCCGACATCAGCGAAAAGACGAGCCATATCCCGCACAGTGCGAAGGTCGGAATCAGTTTTTTGGGATTTTTCAAAAGATTCTTCAATTCAGTTATCAAGGCTGTAAAAAAACTTGTTTTGTTTTTGCTTTCCATAATTGCCTCCTAAAATTATAGTTGTGTAAACGCTATGGCGATAATCACAAGCCCGAACAGCAAAAGAGCAATTCCGAAACCCTTTCCGCCGCTTTTGCCGTTTACCAGAAATTCTTCCGGTTTATCTGGGTTATATTTGACCGCCGCCGTATCGCCCACACTGAATTCCTTTTTGTTATGACTGTAGATACCACCGCTTTCCCGGATGGTTTTCCCATTAGCCACAAACTCATAGATCGGTGTGTAGGTATATTTTTTGCGTGTGCCCTCTCTGCCTGCTTCATCATCGTCCTTTTCAACTTCAACAATCATTGCCACAGCAGAAACAGTACATCTTTTTTCTTTTGCAATCCTTTTATGATGCTGAGAACGCCGATCAGAACGATCACAATGCCTGCAAGTAAATAAGCCACAAAAGGTTCCATTATTTTTCCCCTATCCGTTCACTTTTTATAATCTCTACAAAACGAATTGTATACTTCCCCTATTATATATAATATATCATAATTTTTTGAGTTTTTCAAGCACTTCGAGAAAAAAACCCAAATCACTTGCATTTGCAACAGTGATTTGGGATAGATTATTTCATGACGTTATTTCTGTTTTTCGTACACATCCGGCACTTTCAACAGCAAATCGTCGATCTTATCTATAGTTTTTTCGCCCTGCAATGATTCTGCGGCAAGCCGCATACCGAGCCGGAAGCCATTGAAACGCTGACAAAGATCATCTTTCTGGCACTCTCCAAGCTCGTCGATGCCGTTGCCACCGCGTGGGAAGACGCGCTCGTCTTTCAGTATTGCTCCGTTCAATATAACCGTCGGCACACCTTTCTGGAGAACTACGAGCGTGAAGCCAATGAACATCTGCCGCAAATGGACGTTACGGAAAAGCAGATCAAGGAGAAGGAAGCCGAGGTACAAAGCGTCCAGAAGAAGCTCGCCTCGCCGTTTCACTCGCCTGGAAAGAAAGAGGAACTCGAAGCAACGCTCCGTCGGCTGAACGCCGAAATGGAGGGACTCCGGAAGCGGCAGGCCGGGCTGATCGCCATTTTCATCGCCGATGACGTCCACACCGCCGCCGACCTGCGTGCCCGAATGGAGGAGCACAAGCCCATTATGGAACGCCTTGCCGCCGAGTGGAACAAAGCAGAAAACAACTTGCAAAAAGCGGTCAAGGCATACGAAAAGCTGAAGCTCGATGCCAAGGATTACGACCAAGCCGAATACAAAACGGCTCTTGCCGCCGTTCGTCCGCAGCACGAACAAAGCGCAAGAGCCAAGATAAAGGAACTGTTCGGGAGGCTGAATGACGGTGATTTTGAGCGTGCCAAGGACGCTGTATCCCGTGCCATCGGCGAATGGCAACCGCCGAAATCCGTAACGGAGGAACTCGGCTGGGAGGAGGAAAATCCAATCAGAAAGCCGGAACAGAAAATGCCCGGTAGGAAGAAAAACAGAGAGATACGATGACGGGAGGTGAGACAGCAAAAAACGGCGTAAAATTCACAAAAAATTTACGTCACCACAGCAAAAAGCAAGCCGAAGTGCTTGAATTTCCCATAAAATTATGATACGATATTGTAAATAAAAGTATTATAAAAGGACTAAAGTGTACCCGCACACTGAACCCATTAATATTGACACATAAAACAAATTGAAACAAGTTCCAGAAAGGAAGTATGTGCATGAAAAAGAAAGTTGTAAGTTTGCTGCTCGCAAGCTGATGGTCTTATCGACTGTCACGATTTTGCCGATGACGGTATTTGCGACGGGAACCACCTATGCCATCACCAACGGCACGCCGGAAAGTGTCAAAGAAACGAATCACGGCTATATCACCATTGACAAAGAGACAGCCGCAGAGGGCGAAACCGTGACTGTAACAGTTGTTCCGAACGAGGGGTATCAGCTCAAATCGCTGACCGTTACCCCCGCTTTTACCGTTGCCTTCGACCTGAATGGCATTACCGGCACAGCACCGACGGCACAGACAATCGAAAAAGACGGTAAGGTTACCAAGCCTACCGATCCGACGGACACGGTTCATACCTTTGCGGGCTGGTATAAAACCAAAGACGCTACCACCGGCGCGCTGTCTGATCCTTGGGATTTCGACAATGACACAGTAACAGCGGATATGACGCTGTACGCACAGTGGGAGAGAACGCTGGAATCCATACTTAGCACAAATCCTGTCGTTCCTAAAGTTACGGATCTTACTCCTCCGTCAAATGCCTGGGCAAATTCGACCAGTCCAGACTGCAAGGCTTTTGTCGGTATTGATGAAGAAGGAGATACCCTCTTTGTTGTAAAGAAAGAGGGTCAAGGCGTTCAGCCACTTGGATTATTAATGGATGACACTTTCGTAAGGATCAATGAGAATACTTATAAGTACAATGACGATTACGTGACCGTAATTGCCAATATGACGGATGGCAAATTCACTTCTTGTGAATGGAAATTTATACTTTCCAACTATCAATTCCTTGACGGCACCTACACCGCACCGGCAGCACCGACAGAATACATTGTCACCTTCGACCTGAATGGCATTACCGGCACAGCACCAGAAGCACAGACGATTAAAGACGGTGATAAGGTCACCAAGCCCGCTGATCCGACGGACACGGTTCATACCTTTGCCGGCTGGTATAAACCCAAACACGCCACCACCGGCGCACTGTCTGACCCGTGGAATTTCGACACTGATACAGTCACAGCGGATATGACGCTGTACGCACAGTGGACAAGAACACTGGAGTCTATCTATACGAATTCGGATATTCCAAAAGCAACAAATAAT
>JAZRZN010000031.1:0-1091 GCA_045601365.1 Clostridia bacterium
TTCTCCAGTCCGTTTCAAGCTTCTTTATACTGTCGGCAAGCTTGATGCCGGAGGAACCGACCTTATCCCGGTTGGCATTGACGAAATCAACGATGTTGTGCAGATGCCGGATATACCAGCCGTTGCCGTTTTCATCCACAAGCTCGGGAAATTCGCTATGCATTGCCCTGTAATCCGTATCATATCGCCACTCCTTTTTCGGAGTGGCATTTTTGCTGTCCGGGATACTGCACCAGGCACATAATGCCCGTCTGGCGTATTCGGTACGGTCATACGGATCGCCGGCTTTTATGGTGCCGTCTGCATTGTGAAACAAATACCGCCTTGCAAGTACCGTCAATATGCGGTTGAAGCCGTTATTTTTCGGGATCATATTCAGCGTAAATCTGCCGAGAAAGGGATAGGATTTTTTGTCGTTTACAAAGTATGTCGGCATTTCGGTATAGGCAAGATATTCTTCCCATTCGTTTGAGATCATTCGTTTCCGCCTCCTATGAGATAGAATTCCGCTTCATCGAGAAGCACATCAAAGATAAAGTCCCGCCTGCCGAGTGCTTCGACATAGCGGATGATCTGAAAGCAGGGAGCAATTTTGGAGAGTTCTGCTTTACAGGCCGTCGCCACCGCCTCTATATAGTCCTTGCCCGGTTTGCAGGCAAGGTAGGCATCCAGCATGGCGGTAAGCTCGGGTGTATCGCTCTTAAAGCGCAATATCTCCTTGTTGCTTTTCTTGTTTTCGGCGTAGATATCGCAGATAATATCTCCGAACACCCGATACCCACCTTGACGGAAATCGGCAAAGAGACTGTCGTATTCTCTGAAACCTTCTTCGGGCAGATATTCCGAGAGAAATTCATACCGCTGTTCCGGCTTCATAAAATGCCATTTCTCGGCTTTTATGGCGTTGTATATGACGGATATTCTTGTGGCATCAATATCCGTAAAAAGTGCGTACAGTTCTTCTGCTGTGAACTTTATTTCCTGATTACGCATCATAAGAATACGCTTGACATCCTTTTCTTTGCCGTTACCCGGTGTGGGGTGCTTGCTTGACCGTATTCTTTTCAGGCAGCGGTCATAAGCGGAAATAA
>JAZRZN010000032.1:0-24817 GCA_045601365.1 Clostridia bacterium
CGTCAGGCTACGATTTTGCTATCCCTTCTTCTCGCCTGCACCTCACGATACAAACCTTGGGAGTCGCTTTCGAGTTCGTCGGTAACTACGCCTCGGTGGACTTTCACCACAGAGCATTGATATGCCCGTCATACCAAAAAATTCGCTCGGCAACGTTCACGCCGAGCGAAATTTTTATGCAACACAATAAAAGTTTTTTGCCGAGCTTTTTTTCAAAAAAGCTCGCAGGGTGCGGGACAGCGTCCCGCGAAAAAGGGTCACGGGGACAGAGTCCCCGCAAAATATGCAACTACAAAAACCTTTCTATATCGCCCGCGCGCGGCGGATTCGTTCCATCGGTGAGACAAGCCGCAGAGCCGAACGCTATGGCGGTCTTAAGACAAAGCTCCTTCGGCGCATCGGTCATTGATGATGCAATGAATCCGGCTATTGAGCTATCCCCCGCTCCGACTGTTGAAACAGGCATTATCTTCGGTGCCGGACACACGAACGTTCCCTCACTGCATGCAAGCAACGCGCCCTGTGCGCCGAAGCTTATCATCACATTTTCTATTCCGCGTGCATGAAGCTCGTTTGCCGCGTCGCAGGCATCATTGATGTTATCAAATGATTTTCCTGCATACTCTGATATCTCCTCTTCGTTCGGCTTTATCAAAAACGGTTTTACGTCAAGTAAGTCTTTAAGCGTGAACGACCGCGAATCAATTACCGTTTTTACGCCTGCCGTTTTCATCTCGCACAGCATTCTTTTCGCCGCATCGGTCGAAACGCCCTGCGGCAGTCTGCCCGTCAAAGTAAGTATATCGCCGCTTGAAATATCGTTCAGCATGACGCGCACATCGTCAAAAAGCGTGTCATCGGAAGAAAAGCCCAAAAAGCTCAGCCGTGTTTCCTTGCCGTGCGCGTGAACGGTGATATTCTCCCTTATCCTGCCGTTGACGCTCACGGTACGAAGCCCGTCGATATCCTTCATTTCGCTTATAAAGCTTTGGGCGTTTTCACTGCCGAGTACGACAACAGCGGTATTTCCGATGCCGTTTGCGGTAAGCGCACGGGAAATATTTATGCCCTTGCCGCCCGCATCGCGTGAAATGACCGTAGCGGTATTTTCTTTTTCCGTTTCAAAGCTTTCGGCAACACAGTGGATATCAAATGCCGGATTAAGTGTGAGTGTGAATATTTTCATAATTACCGCTCCGTTCAGAAATCAAACTTTATTTCCCCGTTTTCAAGCTTAAGAAATGCGCTGAACTCTGTTCCTTTTTTTGAAATAAAGCCCTCAATTTTGGAAGAACGTCCGGTTTCAAGCAGCATTTTCGCATTTTTTGCCGAAATAACTCTTTTGCATATCACGCCGCCTATCCTGAATTTGCATCCGTCCTTATAGCCGGTGCAAACATAGCCGTATCTGCCGCGCACCACATCCTTGCCGCACAGCGGACATTTCCCGACAACGTCCATATAAAAGCCCGTATCGGTGTCTTTTTCGGGCGGAAGCTCCTTCTTTTCAAATACCTCGGCGATCTGTGCCTTTGCCTGCTCGACACCGTCTTCAACAGTGGCTTCGCTGTGAAATATCCTTTTGAGCGTTCTGCCCATTTCGCTCGTCTTGTATTTATCCATCGAAATGTTCATGCGCTCAAGCGATTCGATAAGATATTCGCCGCCCGGCAGAAGATAGTACGAATCCTTTTTCAGCTCGATATATTTGCTTTTGCAGGCGTTGTCGATTATGCCCGTTCGTGTTGCTTCCGTGCCAAGCTCAAGCCCCTCGAACATCGCCTTGTACTCCGCGTCATCACTGTCGTCGGAGCTGTTTTTTTCCTCTCTGAACGGATTTTTGAGATAATTGTTGAGCGTCTCTATCGTATAATGCTTCGGCGGAGCGGTCTCGCGCTCAAACGGCTTGAAGCAGATATTGACCTTATCGCCCTTTTTCAGCGGCGGCAGTATTTTGTCTTTTTGTGACGAATCGTCGTATTTCGTCCACCCGGCTTGAAGTATGACCGCGCCCTTGAGCGAAAATTCCTCTTTATCCCCCACCGCGACTGTTATTTCGGTGCGCTGTGCAATGCAGTCCTCACGGCAGAACACCGCGGCGAACCTGCGCATGACGGTCGAATATACCTTGAATTCGTCTTCCGTCAGCTTGTTTTTATCGGGTATTTTATATGTAGGCGTTATCGCCGAGTGCGATTCGATCTTTGAATCGTCGAATATCGTTTTGGAATCCTTGAATTCGATATCATACCCGAGCTTGACAACGTTTGCAATTATCTGTTTTATCTTGTCCTTTTCAGCCGTGGCGAGATATTCCGAATTGGTTCGCGGATAAGTCAGATATCCGCTTTCGTAAAGCTTTTGGACGATGGCAAGGCTCTGCTCCATCGGCATTTTGAATTTTTTACCCAAAAAGCTTTGAAGCTTCGACAGCGAATACAGCTTTCCCGGCTTTACCGTGTCCTTTTTCGATTTGATGTTTTTGACGTAAGCCTCACACGAATTGTATTCATCCGCAAGCTGTTGAGCCTTTTGAAGCTCGTTTTTCTCAAAATGTGCCTTGCTGATAAGCTCTATCTTCTGTCCGTCGGTCTCCTCGTCGCTTTTTATCGAATAATAGATATCCGGCACAAAATTACGGATGCTCATATCCCTGTCGTAGATAGCCTTGACGACGGGGATTATCACCCTGCCGACGCGCAGCAGTACGCCCGTTTTCAGCGTGGCGTAGCGCGTGAGATTCACACCGTAAAGCCAATCTATATAAGTTCTTGCAAAGCCCTCATTGGCAAGGTTATCGTATTCGCTTTCGCTTTTCATTTCCGTAAGTGCCTGCCGCACGGTCTGTTCGGTCTGGTCGGGAAGCCACAGTCTGAGCAACGGCTTATCCGCACACGCATTTTGGATGCAAAGCCTTACGATTATTTCGCCCTCTCTGTCGGCATCGCCCGCATTGACGATCTTTTCGACATCCTCGCGCATGCACAGCGTTTTTATGATATTGAACTGCCTTTCAACGCCCTCATCGGTTTTCTTCTGAGCGTCCTTGCGCATTTGGAATCGGAATTTTTCGGGGAAGCAAGGCAAATTTGCCATGCTCCAGTGTCCCGACGGATCAGGCGAATAATCCTCTATATCGCACAGCGAAAAAAGGTGTCCGAAAGCCCACGTTACGATGTAACCGTTGCCCTCAAGATACCCTGCTTTTTTGGTCATATTTCCTATCCCCGCGGCGATATTGCGCGCGAGGCTCGGTTTTTCGGCAATAATAAGAATCATTTTGTTACCTTGATTTCAAAAGAAAAAATAGCTTGTGCCTGCGCTCAACGCCGTAATAAGAAGCGCAACGGCAAGCACCGTGCCGCTTTCAAGAAACATTGCGAGCATGACGCCGAAAATTCCGGCAAGCGCGATGCAACGCAAAACAAGCGACGGCAGAGCGTTGTTTTTCTTTTTTACATGCGTGAGCTTGCCGAGCCGTTCTTTGCGCGAAAGCTCCTCAAGCTCCTCTGCGGACATCTCTTCTTCGGCGTTCTCGTCTATTATTATCACTTTATCGTCAGCCATTCTGCGCCTCCAAAGCCGAATCGACGCACCTGCATATTTTTTGATGTGTTTCCTCGCGCGTTCCGGCAACGTCTATGAGCTTTATGCGTTCCGGGAATTTTCGGGCGGCATCCTCAAAGCCCGCGCGCACACGCGCAAAGAAGTCATCCCCCGCCATTTCCATTCTGTCGGAAGCATCGTTGCCGCCCTTGCGCCTGAACGCCTCCTCGGGCGAAAGCCAAAGCAGTAAGGTGATATCGGGCAGTCTGTCCGAAACGGCAAGCGCGTTGAGTATCTGAGCATTATTTGCGCCAAGCCCGCGTCCGAAGCCCTGATAAGCGTATGTGGAATCAATAAATCTGTCTAAAATGACCGTCTTGCCCGCTTCAAGCGCCGGGAACACGACCTCAGCCATATGCTGAGCGCGCGCCGCCTCATACAGAAACAGCTCGCACATCGGCGAAAGCTCTGCATTCTCGGCATCAAGCAGTATTTCCCTGATCTTTTCGCCTATCCTGCATCCGCCCGGCTCGCGTGAAACGATCACGTCGTGACCTTTTGCCTCCAAGTATTCCGCAAGCATTTTTATCTGCGTGCTTTTGCCGCACCCGTCAGTGCCTTCAAACGAAATCAACATTCCCATATATATCAAGCCCCGAAAATCTTTTTTATTATTTTACCCCAAAAACGCGAAATTTGCAACAGGGTTTTTGGAAAACTCGGATTTTGAAGCAAAAGAAAAGCAGGAGGGATTTTCTCCCTCCTCTCATACCGCCGTGCGTGCCGTTCGGCACACGGAAGTTTTGTTCTCTGTCACATATTGTTTCAACTTTACTCAAAATCCTCAGGCTTGAAGTGCCACGGCTCACGCTTACGGAACGGAGTTGCGGATCTGTTTTTCAGTTTTCCGCATTCTTCAAGATGGATATAGCATGCAAGATCACAGGAGCGGCCGCAGATACTGCATTGGTAAAAATGCTGTGCCGGCGGATAAAAATATGTTTGGTCAAGTATTTTCCGTGCGGAATCCGACATGATACGGAATATCGGATCGGAAGCATCAAAGCGTTCCTTTGGCGCAAAGCCGACGATATCCGCCCAATTTTCTTTTGCAAGAGAAATTATTTGCTGTTTAAGGTCATTCATATTTTTCCCGTCTCCTTTAAGTGTTCGTAGCAGGCGATATCGCACCGTTTGCCGCAGATGCACGGAGCGTAGCCGTTGTGCGTGTTCGGCAGGAATTTCAGCTTCGGGTAGAGCTTCCTTGCGGATGCAGCATCAAAACGCACCTTGCCGTCAAGAATGTCCTCGCGTTCGGGATCGTCCTTAAGAAATTCCGCGTTCATAAACGGGTTGTCACGGAACGCGCCGCGGTATGTCACGGCGCACTGCCATGTGTCCAAGCCCTTTGCGGTAATGGCGTTGCCCGGGCAGGCTTCACGGCACTTGCCGCACTTATCGCACAGCGTTTCTTCAAGCGGTGCATCCGTTACAAGCGGCGCATCGGTGATTATGAAGGCATAGCGCATGAACGGACCGTGTCCCTTTGCGATGATATTGCCGCTCAAGCCGCGCTCGCCGATGCCGCACGCCTTTGCCGCCTTGCCGAAATCAATGAACACGTCCGGCGCGGGCTTGCCCTCTTCGACGGGATCGGAGATCAGCTCAAACGTATCGACGACTTCGGGATTCGTGGTCTTATCGCCTTTGGCGCGCAGGTTCGGGACTGTGCGTTGCAAACATGCGTCATAGCCGGCATCCTCTATCAAACGACCGATCTTGAAAAGAAAAATTTCGGCGAACTGATCGTCAATGTACTTTACGCCCTCGGTCATATAAGTATAGAACTGTCTTTTTTCTTTCATGGCGTGATAAAAGCCCTTCGGCACGGCGAAACCGAAGCCGACGATGCATTTTGCCGACGGAAGTATCATTTTGGGGTCCTTTTGTTTGTCCTCACCTTCAAACAGCTTAAGGTCTCCGATGCCGCAGACAGTTGCGCCGAATTCCTTTGACTTTTGCTTTATATATCCGCTTGTCAAATCCATCTTCATTCCGTCCTTTCTCATCTGTCAAGCTTCCACGGCTTATCGGTGCGCAGAGGCTTATCGAAGTGACCTTCCATACAGCCGCCCTTCTTTTCAAGCATGGAAACACAGGCGCGTATGCAGCCGCCGCATTTTGCCATATTGTAGCCTACCCGGCTCGGAAAATACTTCTGCAATGCCGTATAGACCTTTATTATCTCTTTTTCGTCGGCGATATCGGTCTTGCCTTCAAGCAAGTCAAGATCACCGTTTTCGTTTTTATCAAAGACCTCTTTGGGAACGAAAGGATTGTAATAACGCCCCGCATGCGTGTAAAACGCATAGCAACGCCACATATCTATATCGCCCCATTCTATCGTCTTGCCCTCCATTTGTATCTTTACCGTTTTGCCTGTTTTGATATCGGGGATGCAGTGTCCCGGGCATTCGCGCACGCACGCCATGCACTTGCGACAAAGCGGCTTGCCGTTATACATTTCGTCGTATTCAAGCTCGGCATCGGTAAAAAGGAATGCCACTCTCTGCAACGGTCCGAATTCAGGCGTCAAAAGCATTTTGCTGTAGCCTATCTCACCGAGACCGCAGGCGACTGCCGCGAGGCGGAAATGGAATTGCAGATCGGGCGCGACATTTTCCGCGCGGGTAGGTCTTGTGAACTGCACGCTCCTGTGGTGCGCCGTAGCAGTACGCGCGTTGCCGTTGATTTCTATCTGCTCTTCGGGCGAAAGAGTGTTCCCCGGCGAGCCGTCCATATCGGAAATAGAACCGCGCGCGCCCGTATTGCGGTAAACGAACGCTTCGTAGCCCTCGGATTCGATATATTTGCCGACCTGATACAATACGGCAGGCGCAAATATCTCGTTTATGCCGCCGTATGCCATTGTCGGGTATTGGTAAAACTGTGTTCCTTCCTCAATGCCTCTCTGCACGCCTCTCGGTATTCTGAACACGAAGCCGATGATACTTTTGGCTTCGGGAAAAAGGAATTTCGGATCCATGTCATCCGGCGCACCCGCCATTCGTGATATCGGTGCGATACCGCATTTATCCGCACCTGCCTCGATGGCTATCTTTTTTATCATTTCACTCGTCAACATTCGGTAATTCCTCCATACAAATGAGCGATTTACGCAAAATACGGCGACAGTAGCCGCATGATTCGCAGTTTTTATCACAGTTTCCGACGGTATTTATAAAATCCGCGGGGACAGCACTGTTTTCTATCAGCGCGGGATATGCCGCTCCGCTGTGGTTCGGTTCTAAAATATCCATTACCGAACCGATATAACGTCCGCTTACATAAGCACGCAATGTTCTTTCGGGATGCTTTGTTGAGCGTGTAGCAAGCTTGACGGTATCAAACCATTCTTCATACAGATGTATGTCCTCCGGGCGCACGAAATTCGTCTGCTGCAGATATGTATCAAGATGCTTTTTGTCTTTCAGGTAATCCCAGCAGATGCCTTGAAAATCATAGGCATTGTCGCGCTTTGATATCCCCGCGTGATGCGCAACGAGATCATCGTGAAAATGATGCGCCGAGCAGTTGTTAAGGCAACCGCTGTTAGCAAGCATAAAGAGCTTTTTGCCGTGTGCATCGCACCACGCCTTAAGGCGGCGGATCTGCGCAAAATCACGGTTATATTCCCGCTTCATGTAATAGCCGTCAAAGCGGTCGGCAAGATAATCCATGCCGTCGGCAGAACCTATCTCCATGTTGACCGAAGCCCGTATCTCTAAGTCTTCAAAATTGTCCCTGATGAATTTTGCGATGACGGGAGACGACGTCGTCACAGAGGAGATACCGGGGTCTTCGATAAGCTCATCAAGCAGTGTGCCGAGCGATAGAAAAAACACTCTCGAAAGCGAATCATCACCGTAGCAGTTGCCGTTGAGCAAAAGATTCAGCTTTATCCCCGAAGCGCGGATCGCTCTTAATTCGTCACGCTTGTTTATCTGTGCATCAAGCACGGACATGCCGTCCGGCGGCGTTGCTTCTTCCCTGCCGCTTGCGTATCCGTTCCACGGGAAATAGACCTCATTAACGGCATCTTTTTGTTCAATGATGTAATTGCTCCAGCTACCGTTTTCCGTCAGCTGATACCCTACCGAAAAGCGCATTTTGTCCTCCCGAAAAGAACCGTATCAAAATACAGCTTGATTGTATCACCGCGGTGTGATATAATCAAGAAACAATACAAACAGGTATGTTAAAAAAACAAACTTAAGGAGAATATATGACATTTTTCGAAATATGCCCGTATGTCCGTTTTGCGGAAGTCATACCCGGCGTGATGGAAGGCATTTCTTTTCGCAAGGCGCCCGATTGCAGACTGTTTTTTGTTCTTGAAGGTTCGGGCACACTGGTTTTGCAAACACACACGTTTTCGCTTGCGCCCGGGAACATAGCCTATATCCCTGCCGGAACTTCATATAACATCGAGGGGGATGTGAAGATCGCAATGCTGAATTTCGACCTGACCGCAAGTGCTTTCGGCACGCCGCCGAAAAGTCCGATGCCGGCAGATGAATTTTTGGCGGACGAAATATTCGATAAGGCTCCGCCTCCGGAAGAATTGGAATACCCGTTTTATTTTGAAAACGGCATAGGATATGAAAACAAATTTCAGGAATGCGTATACCTGCTTGCAAGCTCTCTTCCGTCCGCGCAGGTCATTATATCCGGGATAGTAAAAACGTTGCTCGGAAAGATAAAAAGCGATACAGCCGTTACATTCAAAAGAGAAAGCACTGCGGGAAAAGTAATGATGTATATCCGCCGGAACTACGATAAGGAGCTTAGCTGTGAAACGATAGCCGGTTTTTTCGGATATCATCCGTATTATCTCAACCGCATTTTCAAAAAAGAATTCGGTATATCCGTGCATCAGGCGGTACTGCTGGAACGTCTCCGCATTGCCGAAGGTCTGCTCAAACGCACCGGGCTTTCCGTCGAACGCATCGCACAGACCGTCGGTTTCAGTGAGCGTGTTTCATTTTATCAGGCATTCAGGCTCAAATACGGCATGAGCCCTACTCAGTACCGCGACAAATGCACCGCGAACCACTCTGTCGCGGAAACGCCGTCACAATGACATCAGCTTCCCAAAAATCATCAAACGGCAAGACCGACGTTTTGCGGTCTTGCCGTAATTTTATTTGGCTTTAACTCCTAAAACTCATCAGGTTCAAGGATTATGGGTTCATCCGAGCCGCCCTCTTCACCGGGTATTTCGGTGGCAAAATAGCTGTCATACTCTTCGCCCCAGCCGTCAAGGTAGCGCGAAAGTATCATTCTGTCCTTTGCCGTCACCTTGCCGTTGCCGTCGATATCAGCCGCTTCCGTATCGACAAGTGTATCATAACCGTCCCAACCGGCTATAAAACGTGCAAGGATCATTCTGTCGTTCTGATCAATATTACCGTCGCCGTTGACATCGCCCTTTAAGTGATCCGCCGCGGCGAACACATTTACGGATGCGAGCATGACCGCAAGTACGGTAAGTATTATCACTGTTTTTTTCAACAAAGTTCATCACTCCTTAAAACAGATAATATCTGTCGGCAGATCGGCTCTGCCGACAGAATATATAATCCGCGATGCTAAAGAACAAAAAAAGTGCAAAAATAAAGAAAGGAAAACGCATCGCAAGGATTACCGTTGTTATGTCGGTCTCAGTTCAGACCGATTTTTCTTTTTCTTACGGTAACGGCAAACACCGTAAAGGTAAGCAGCGCAACAGCAGGCAAGCATACCGTCAATACTGCATTATCGCCTGTGTTTTCGGGATTCGTAAGATTCTTTATCGTAACATCGTCCACCCAATAAGTACCGCTCTTATCGCCCTTATACATCGTTGCCGACAAGTCGAAGCGGAGAATAAGCTCATACGCCTCGGTCTTGCCCGCCTTGTACTGCGCCTCAACTTCCTTTAAGAAGTCATCGGTGACTTCCACCTCTACGGTATACTCTTCCCACTCGTCGGTGAGCGTCAGATACGGTGAAGCACTGACATATGTCTTGGCGGTATGCGCCTGAGAATTAAGGAATATCCTTGCCCCGGTAACATCCGATGCCTTAGCCTTGAAGGTTATCTCGTATGTTGCCGCGCCGCCGCCTGCATAACCGTGTGCCTTATCATTGATTACCATAGGACCGAGATCGAACGCTATCGAACCGTAAGCATTCGTCGGGTTGCTGTATTTAACGGAATGTCCCTTGCCGCTTGCGGTATCGTCGGAAAGCTCGATCTTGCCGCCGCCCTGACTGAAGATGTTCCAATTCTCAAGCCCGTTTTCGGCATCGCCGTTGGTTACTTTCTTATATCCCGCATTTCCGCCGTCAGCCGTTATTTCGACCTTGACATTATCAAACACGATCCCGCCGAGTGCCGCAGGTCTCTTTATACTGCTCAGGCATATTCCGTACCACGAATCCTCTGCCGCAAGCGCGGTTTCGGCATTGAGTGTAAATTTACCCGAAACATTAGTAAAGCTTTCGGAAGCGAATGTAACGCTCTGTGAAATATTCTTAAGTGAGCTGTCCGAAGCATTACCGAAGCGGCGCACGGAAAGCATTGCGCTCTCAAGACTGCCCTTAACGTCCATCGAAACCGATACAGTATAATTGTTGCTCTTGTTCTTCTGCGCGTAATCCTTTATGTACGAGCCGAGCAACCACATAGGTGATGTATATGCCGCGGCATAGCCGTAATAGTTCACGGTAAGCGTGCCGCCCTTTGCGATCTTGGTATAAATATGGCTGTCATTCACATATGTAAGGTGCTGATGCTCCGTGACTGCCACTCCGTCATCAAACGTCGATATTGCCGCCGGAAGCACGCCTATTCTCTGAGGCTCGGACGGTGTTTCCTGCTGTCCGGGATCTTCCTGCTGACCGCCCTGCTGTCCCGGATCTTCCTGCTGACCGCCCTGCTGTGTCACGGGAGTGATCTCAAGCGTTGCATTGTCGAATACGATGCTTCCAAGCGCAGCAGGTCTTACGATATTGCTTATGCACAGCGCATACCATGAATCCTGTGCCGCAAGTGCCTGCGCCGAAGTCAATTCAAACTCGCCCGAAAGCGTCGTGAACATATTCTGCTCGCACGCAACGCCCGACGCGACCGCCTTGAATTTGCTGTCGCTTACCTCGCCGAAGCGACGTATCATAAGGTTTGCGCTTGTAATGCTTCCCTTGACATCAAGTGACACCTTGATTTTATACGAATCGGCAGTATTTGCCTGCGCAAAGCTCTTTATATATGAGCCGAGCAACCACATAGGAGAGGTATAGTCCGCCGCATAACCGTAATACGCTACGGAAAGTGCCTCGTTCGAAACAGACTTGCTGTAGATATGGCTGTCATTGAGATATACAAGATGTGTATCGCTCGTTACGCCGTTCTTGAATGTCGAAATGCTTTCCGGGAGCAGATTGTTCTTGTTTTCCGTCTTGGGCGTTATCTTAAGTACGACATTATCAAAGCGGATGCCGCCGAGTGCCGACGGTCTTACGATACCGTCAAGGCAGAGCGCATACCATGTGCTTTCAGCCGCAAGTGCCTGTGCGCTCGTAAGCTCAAACGTTCCGGCAAGCGTCGTGAAGTTATCCGCCGAGCAAGCTGTGCTTCCGCATACAGTAGCTAACTTGCTGTCGGTGGCTTCGCCGTAGCGGCGTACCGCAAGCTTTGCACTCGTAATGCTTCCCTTTACATCAAGCGAAACGAATACGGTATAGCTATCGGCAGTGTTGCTCTGTGCGAAGCTTTTTATATACGAGCCGAGCAACCACATAGGTGTGGTATAGCCTGCCGCATAGCTCTGATAGTTTACATTAAGTGCGTTATCGACTATGCCCTTATTGTATATATGGCTTTCGTTAAGATACACAAGATGATCATGCGTCGTAACGCCCGTGCCCGAAGTAAACTCCGATATGCTTGCCGGGAGCAGGTTATCGTTTCCGGCAAATGAGATGATCCCGATGCAGGAAAGCACCATTGCCGCACACAGTAAAAGAGATAATATTTTTTTCATTGTAAATGTCCTTTCCTAATGGCTTAAAAAATATCTTCGTCGTCGATATCAACGTCAAAGCCTTCGCTTATATCACTTGCATACTTTTCCGCATTCAAGCCATATGCGTACATTGCTCTGACAAGTGAATTGCTTTCCCATTTCTGTGAAGCATATGAATATGCACTGTATGTAACGCTTTCAAGCGCCGTGCCGCCGAAGCCGTAAAGCGTTGCGGTAAGCTTTTCGCCGAGCCTTGATGCAAATATCACATCGGTATATATGACCGTGATGCCGTCGGTATCAAGCTCACCAATTCCATACGTTTTGCTGTTGCCGTATTCGTCGCTTACAACGAGTGTCATCTGCGGATCGGGTGCAAACACCTTGAAATACAGCTCAACGCCGTTATCGAAACGAACACCTGCGGCACGGATATGATCACCGTCACCTGAAAGCACCGTCTTTTCCTTGATGCTTTCGGGCTTTGCGAGTGTGACTGTATCCCGCGCCCATGCAACACCTGCATTGGCAAGCTGTTTTGTCTTATAGCCTGTATATTTCTGTGCTTCCGATCCGTAATTAAGGATAGCGGCAAGCAGATTCTTGAGCTGAGTAAATTTGATATTGCTGATACCGAGCTTTTGTGCAGTGCTTTCATGCTGATCCATACAATACTGCTTTACACTGTATCTTTCCTTTACATCGACCGTTTCGCCGTTCACGATAAGCTCGGCGCAGATGTTATCGGTCATGCACTGCGGGTTGATGCCGTCGAATGTGAATTTCCACAGTCCCGTTGCTTCATCAAGCGTACCTTGAACGAGCGTCGGAGCTGTTTCGGTGCTTTCAGCCACGGCACGTTCGCGGACGAATCTCATTGTCGGTACTGCGTTTTCGTCATTTATATACGCGTAGTATTCAAGCGAAAGCGTTTTACCGAGTGAAAGCGCCGCGCCCGCTATCGAATCTATGGCACAAATCTTTAAGCTGTCGATATAAATATGCTGACCGTGTGTGCAATTCACGGTAATTTTGAGGTCGTCGGCGTTCTTGAAATACTCGGGTATGCGAAGCTCAAAGCTCTGCTTTGACCAACTGTTCTGCGATACGCTTGCCGCGTTTGCGGTAAACGTATATACGCCGTTATTGCCGATAAGTCCGTCAGCCTCGGCGGCATCAGCGGCATTGCCCGAAAGCCGAGCCGATACACTTGCGTTCATCTGTCCCGCCGCAGTAGAATAGCAATCGAAGCTGAGGCAGTATTTCTTTGCCGGTGAAGCAAGCAGCTCTGTCAAGTCTTTTATATTCAAGCTCAGCGAGCTTACCGCCTGCGCACTTACGTTGCCGCCGCCCGTGACCGTTGCGGCTGTCACGCCCGTAAATACCGACGGGATGCCGTTTTCGAAGTTCGTTTCATAAATACCGTTATCACAGTATGTGCCGGACTTCTTATAGGCCTTTATCGCCTTGCCCACAGCGTCAAGACGGCTTGTATCTATCTGCGGAGTGCCGTCAGCATTATAGAGCTGATTACCGTTCGCATCAACTTTCACGGTCGGGCAGAGCCAGCCGCCCTCATCATGCTCGTTCCACGCGTATATCGAAACGGTATTCGCGCTCGTATATGACGCATTTGACGCATCAAGCATATACCTGACGGCATTTGTCATATGGTTTTCAAGCTCCGCGGCAGTTGCCTTTGCGGCGTAACCGTTTGACGGAACGCTCATCCAATGTACTATGCCGGGTGTTGCCTGCTCGGCGTAATAACGCGGGCTGAGATCGTAACCGAGCGTAACTGTCGGCACTATTTGCTGTGTCGAAGCATTGTATATCCTGCTTTCGCGTGTTGTCCACTGTGCTTCCGCTTTTGATGCAAGCGAAGCATACGAAGAAAGGTTCGATACAGATCCGGTGGCTTCAAACGCATAATCGGTCACCGCGTCCGCGCCGGAAGCATACATTTCCTTTATCTTAGTAGTATCGGAAACATTGTTATAGTAAACCGTGATATACGGATATCCGATATCATAGCCCTGATTTTTAAGGTCAAGGCACATATTGCGATAATATGTCGTTATTTTCTCTACCGTTTCGGGCAGCTTGGTATTGATGAAGATGAGCGGTCTGTTTCCGAGCACCTTCATATAATAGTCCTGCTTCAGCATCTCGTACATTTCGATATGCTCGAATCTGGAGCCGCATGCGATTATAGCCATTTTTACCTTTTCGCGGTATTGGCTCGTCGTATGGAAAACTCTTGCGGCACGCATACCGTCATCGTACCAGCCGTAGATGAAATAATCAATACCTGCGCTTGCGGCGTAAAGTATCTCCTTATCGCATATCTCCTGAGTATAAGTCGGAAGTACGACCTGCTTGTTCTGTATCGACGCAAAGAACGGTGCGCGGTCAAGATAGGCGCCGTTTTTAGACGAAAGCGTCTTTGAAACGACATATGCTATACTTGACGCATTAGCATCGTTGCCGTACCACGCATCCCAGCGTATCGCGCCGAATGTCGGATCTTCACTCTTTTCAGCGGTATCGACCGTTATCGCGCCCGTTGTCGCGCTGTTGCCGACAGCTATATCGGCAGGGCGTGTCTTTCCCGTTGCGCTTCCCTGATTTGTCAGGCTGACATCATCAAGGTAATAATTGCCCGTAGCGCTGAATACTATATCCGCGGAAGCGATATTCGCATTCGGTGCGCCGTAGAGAGGCTTTGTAAATGAAATACTTGTCCAGCTTCCCGCGGGAACATCGACCGTGCCGCCGTCAAGGAACTGCGCACAATTGTCACCGATCCTCAGATACTTGACGTAAACACGCATCTTGATGGCCGAACGCGCATACACCTGCGCATTCACGGTATAATCAAGCCTGTAGATGCCGCCCTGTATCTGCTGATAGCATCCGAACTGTTCGGCTACGTCGCAGAATAGGTCGCCCTGTGAAGCCTTGAGCATATAGCTTCCGCTTTTGGGTGTTACCGAATACTCGCTTGAAACACGCGAATGATCGGCACCCGTGAAGCCCGAAATATCGGCTGATTCAAAGCCTCCGTTCGTAACAAGCTCATTTGTTGCCGCGAACACCGTCAGCCCGGTTATTCCCATGACCGACAGCACTATCGCAACGCATAAAAGCAAGCTTACGATCCTTTTCATATTGTCACTCCTTTTTTGCAATTTAATGTCAACAGCAGTTTCTGATCATATCACTATGTTTGCTTTACCGCCGTTGTCAGTGCCTTCATAATCGGATTCGTCCTCCTCACCGTCAAACGGATCATCACTGACGGTCAGGATATCAATATTTAAGATGTCCCTGAATATCGCCGTAGGTTTTTCATACTTTTTTTCTGATTTCAAAATTATTTTTCATAATAATGATCCTCATTGAAAAACTGTATTTGTGCATCCCGCAAGGGAGCGGAAGCTATGCCCCGCTCCGTTGCGTTCAGGCTGTTACTGCTGATAATCTTCTCCCAAAGTTCCAAAATCATCTTCCGGACTGTCGAAGCCCTGCGTCTTCTGTTCCTGTTCTGCTTCTCCGCTCGTCGCTATCACATCGTTACTCATCTCGATGATCTCAGCCATAGGTCTTACGAATCTGCGTGGTTCTCCGTTTTCATAAAGCTTTATCATATTTTCACCCCGCAAATGCTTCGGAATATGTTCCGTAGTAATGCAAAGCGCGTACAAAGCTGCCCATATCGGTATCGTTCCACTTGCTTGCGATGTAAGAGTTTACACTGTATGTAACAGTCTGCACATCGTCATCCGCTTTTGTAAGCGTTGCGGTAAAGGTATCACCGTAGCCGTTAGGATAGATACCGTCTGTATAGTATGCATATGTTCCGTCCGAAAGCTGTTCAAGCTCTGCAACATTGATAACCTCTGCCGCGCCGTTACCGCGCTTTACGGAAAGCTTAAGTCCTTCCGTATTTTCCGATACTATTCGGAAATATATCTTGTTTGTGTTTTCAAAGCGCAGACCTGCCGATTTGATCTTATCGGCTGTGGCGTTCGCAGTGCTTGACTTTACGCCGGTGGGTGCGGTAAGAGTACCGTCATTCTCAGCCCAAGCAAGCTCTGCCGAAGCAAGTGTATCTGTCTTGTAAGCAACATATTTCTGAGCTTCACTTCCGTAAACAAGAAGCGCCGCAACAAGCTTTTTGAGTGTTGCGCATTCAGCATCCGTAATGTTCAGCTCAGCCGCTGTCATGCCGTAGAGGTCGATACAGTTCTGTCTTACGCTGTATTCGTCTATGCTTGTGATGACCGTTTCGCCCTTTATAAGCTCAGCCTTGATATTGTCGGTCATGCACTGCGGATTGATGCCCGTGAACGGGAACTGATAGATGCCGTTCTCAGCATCATACGCAACGGGAGCAACGGATGTCTCCTTACCGTTATAGGTGAACTTTACGGAAATATCATTGATATCCGCAACATCACTTTCGTTTAAGAACGCATAGTAGTTGATCGTAAGATCCTTTCCGAGCGCAAGATTTGCACCCGTGAAGCCGCTTGCGGGAAGTATCTCAAATTTGATGTTATCAAAATAGATAGCCGCAAGTGCCGAGGGTCTTACTATCTGGTCAAGGCAAAGACCGTACCATGTGCTTTCAGCCGCAAGTGCCTGCGCCGCAGTAAGCTCAAACGAACCCGAAAGCGTTGTGTAATCGGTGGAATTGCATGCAACGCCTGTTGCAAGATACGTTGCGGGATTGTCATTTGCATTGCCGACACGGCGCAGTGCAAGGTTCGCGCTGTTGATGCTTCCCTTAACATCCATTGAAACATTTACAATGTATTTGTCCGCACTGTTCTGTGTCGCGTAGTTTTTAATATAATATCCGAGCAACCACATCGGCGAGGTGTAATTGGATGCGTAGCTTTGATAGTTCAAGCGAAGCGCACCGTCGGCAACAGCCGTGTTGTAAATATGACCTGCATTCATATAAACAAGCTGATCGTGCGTTGTTACTCCGCCGGCATCGAATGTTGAAATGCTTGCGGGGAGCGTTGTGGGAGGAAGCAGGATATCCATCGTAAGAGTGATGTTATCAAAGTAAGCCGTCTTTCCGGTGTGGTTTGAAAGGCTATCCGTACAAAGCGCGTACCATGAATCCTGCGCCGCAAGTGCCTGAGCCGCGGTAAGCTCGAACGAGCCGGAAAGCGTGGTGTACTTATCAGCCGTAAGTGCCGTCGATCCCGTAAGGAACTGTTCGCTTGAGCCGCCGAAATCACGAACCGCAAGTCTTGCATTGATGGCACCCTTGATATCCATTGAAACATTTACCTTAAAGCCTGCCGCCTGCGGATTGTTTTGTGCAAACGATCTTATATATGCGCCCAACAGCCATTCGGGTGTGATATATGTTGTCGCCCAGCCTGCGTAGGTGACTGCAAGTGCGCCGCCCGAAACTGATTTGCCCGTGATATGACTGCCCGCGTCGATATACGCAAGGCTTGCGTGTGTAGCCGTTGCCGTTGAATCGTCAAATGTTGAGATCGCGGTCGGGAGCAAATTATTATCAGGTGTTATTTCAAGTACGATATTGTCGAAATATGCTGTTTTGCCGGTATGTCCCGAAAGGTTATCCGTGCAAAGCGCATACCATGAATCCTGTGCCGCAAGTGCTTCCTCGGCACTAAGCACGAAGGATCCCGAAAGCGTGGTGTAGTTGCTTGCCGAAAGCGCCGTCGCGCCTTTAAGTATCTTTTCGCTTGAGCCGCCGAAATCACGAACTGCAAGCGAAGCACTGATACCGCCCTTGATATCCATTGAAACATTTACGATATACTTTGATGCTTCATTGTTCTGAGCAAATGTTCTGATGTATGAACCCATAAGCCATTCGGGTGTGATATATGTTGTCGCCCAGCTTGCATAGGTGACTGCAAGCGCATTGCCCGAAACGGCTTTGCCCGTGATATGACTGCCCGCGTCAATATACGCAAGGCTTGCGTGTGTAGCCGTTGCCGTAGCGTCATCGAACGTCGAGATGGCGGCGGGCAAAAGGTTATTTACCGCACGGATATTGAGCTTCACATTGTCAAATGAGATTGCACCGAGTGCCGCGGGTCTTGTTATGTTATTAAGGCAAAGTGCATACCAAGTGTCACCTGCCGCAAGCGCCTGTTCAGCGTTAAGTGTGAACGAGCCTGCAAGCGTTGTGTAAGTGTCGGCATTAAGGTTAGCACTTGTGATATTCTTCAAGGTACCGTCAGCCGCCTCACCGAAGCGACGCAACGTAAGATATGCGCTGTTGATGCTTCCCTTAACATCCATAGACACATAAACGATATAGCTTGTTGCGGTATTCGCCTGTGCGTAGCTCTTTATGTATGAGCCGAGCAGCCACATAGGTGTGGTGTAATTTAACGCATAGCCATAATAGTTTGCGCAAAGCGCATCACCCGATACAGCTTTACTGTAAATGTGTCCTTCATTTAGGTACACAAGGTTAGTATGTGTTGTCACGCCGACTCCCGAGTCAAACGTCGATATCGCAGCCGGAAGAAGGTTGTCGCTCACAGTACTGCCGCTTGCAAAAGTAACAATACTCAGAGCGCTGATGAGCAAAGCCATGCTCAGTAGAAGAGATACTGCTTTTTTCATTCTTTTCATCCTTTCAAAATCATAATTTTTTTATTCGGGCGATACTGCCCTTCAAATCGCTCTCGTTATTCCTTGCCCTCCACAGACGTTCATGCTCGGGGAGAATAACATCCTGCAATTTTTTCAAATAGTTCTTGTGTGCTTCCTGCGTGCCGCCATGGTAGATACCGAGCTTGTATCTGCCAAGCTCACATGTGAAGCGCAGTATTCTTATTGCGTTTTTCAGTTCGTCTATGATAAGCTCCGCATCGTCGCACTTAAGCGCACAGTCGGCTATCCTGCTTTCGATAAGGTCAAGATATTTTTCGACCTTGCAAAGCTCCTCGTTGCTGAGCTTGTTCGCCATTGATTTTTCCTCAAGCGGATAGTACAGTATGCCGATGACAAGCCCGCGCGGCGTGCCGGAGAAATCAGCCATCTGATGATAATTTCCCGCATCAAGCAGAAGCTGTGCAAATGAGCCGTTCGCATCCATGAAAACAAATTCATCAAGGTAATCGGCAAGCTCAGCCCGCTGTGCCGGAGTTTTGTTCCACGCCATCGCCGCGGCGTATGCAAAGCCCGGATAGCTTATCGGCAGATACTGCGGATGATTGAGATCGCCCCAATCCGTCATCATAAGTCCCTTGCCGCCGTATTTGATAACGCCGTTCACGGCAAAATCAACATTACGGAACATTGTTTCCGTGTTGCCCAAGATCGTGTTCCACGACTGCGTGCCCGGAGCATTATAGAACGGAAGCCCTATTTTTTGGAACGCCTTGCAGTTTTCTTCTTTCGGTGTGACAGGCGAATATCCCCAGTTTATCGGAATGACGTTTTCGGGAAGCTCCTTTAACAGCTCAGGGGCTTTTGTAATGATATCACCCCAGAACATTACGTTCTTTTTGTACTGCTTAACGTACTCTATCACCTTGAGCAGATAGTCGAAATATACTCTTTCCGTTCCTTTTTGTTCGCATATCTCCTTGCTTTTGCCCCATCCGAGTTCTATCGTTTCATCGCAGTCGATATTCACGGTATCCGACGAGAAGCACGGAAGCAGATCGGAAAACAGATTTTTTACAAAGCCGAACGATTCGGGGTCTTCCGGCGCAAGGCACGTCGGCGACCAATGATCCCATTTGAGCTGAAAGCCGTCGGGGCACTCGGCAAGATGCCTGTATTCCTCTTTTACGAGCCACGGTGACATATGACCGAAGCAGTTTTGATTCGGCACAAGCTCGATATAACGTTCCCGGCAGTACGCATCAAGTGTGCGTATATCCTCGGGCGTAAGCGGCGTGTAATCCTTCCACACATCGGGATAATGTTCGTACGCGAACGGATAGCCCTCGATATAAAGCTGAAGCTGATTTATCTTAAGCGACGCGAACATATCGACAAGCCGAAGCAACGTCTTCAGTGACGGTATCTTACTGCGGCTTATATCAAGCATGATGCCGCGGTTTTCTATCAACGGGAAATCATGGATGACCACGCTGTTTTTATTTTCTGTAGATGCAAGCTGTGCGAGCGTTGCGCGTGCGCGGAATTCCGCCTCACCGTCACGGCAGATGATCTCAACGCCGTTCGCACTTGTTTTAAGCGTATATTCATCTCTTTTAAGCGTTTCGTCGTATTTGACGGTTACAGGCTCATATGCCGGCTTTTCAACTTTTATATCTATCATTGCCGGCCACGGATAAAGAATCATTTTACATTCCTCCTGTATTCGGCTATAGCACGTTTAACGCCGTCAAGACGTTCCGTATTTGCCTTAGGCTTGCCGTTTTCGTCAAAAAGCTGTCTGCCGTTTTCATCTACGGCTATCGTCGGCGATATCCAGCCGCCCTCGTCATGCTCGTTCCAAGCGTATATCTGGACTGTTCCTGTCGGAGTGAGCCTTTCGACCTCGGGGTCCTGCATATATTCGAATGCCTCACTGAGATGCTCATACATCTCCTGCCCCGTAGGATATTCTGCCCACGAAAATTCATCCACATTCAGCCACTTTACGGGATTCTCGTGGCGCGGCAGGCTGTGCCAGCCCGCAGAGACCTCGGGAACATATTCAAAATTCTTTTGTTGGAAGCCGTTCCACAGCTCACGCGCATTTTTGCGAAGCTCCGAAAACGCCACACCGTTTCTGCCTGCGATACCGTACTGCCCCATAGCGTCGGCGCCGGAGGCAACGGTATCCTCAAAGCCTAAATTCATGACTACCGAATACGGTGTTTTTATGCCTTCTTTTTCACATGCTTCCTTAAGTGCGGCTATATCTCTTTTTGCCGCCGCGAACGTGCAGAAGTAGTAAACAAGCGGTCTGCCGCCGCAAACGGTCTGATAATAGTCCTGCTTGAAATGATCTATAAGCTCCGGCTTTGCGATCTCGGTGAGATTTCCCTGCATGCAGACGCTCATTTTGATCCTGTCGTTATACTTACTGTTTTTGTATAACGCCCGTGATTTTTTCATGTTGTCGTTGTACCAGACGAATGTAAAGTAATCTATTCCCGCATCTATGGCGTATTCCATTTCACGGTCAAACACCTCTTGGTCGAATTTCGGAATGATTATTTTGTCTTCCGGCGTAACTTGTGCGTAAAACGGCGCTCTGTGATGATAGTGCAACGGCGAAAGTGTTCTTTCAACCTGCGATATGACGCTGTCCTCTGCCCCGTCATGTCCGTACCACGCATCCCAGCGTATTGCCCCTACAAGTATATTTCTACCCATTTTGCTTTCCTTTCTTTTTCCGTACAAGTACGATCACCGTAACGCTTACTGCCGCAAGCACGACTGCCGCGCCGCCCGCGTAAATAAGCCATGTAAGCCCGCCGCCCGCCGTCTGACCGCCGTTATCGGGTGTCGGTGCGGGCGTTGCTTTAACGCCGTAAAGTGCCTTTGCGTCCGTCAGGACCTTTTTAAGTGCTTCGATGCGGCTCGTATCAATAAGCTTTTCTCCGTTTTCGTCAAAAAGCTGTTTACCGTTTTCATCGACCTTAAGTGTCGGACAAAGCCAACCGCCCTCATCATGCTCGTTCCACGCATATACAAGCACCGTATTCACTACCGTCTTGGCAGGTGTTTCAACGTTGATATATTCTATCGCATCCTTGATATGCGCGGCTATTTCGTCCGCGGTACCGTATTCGGCATAGGAATCCGCTCCGACCGTAAGCCATGTTACGGGGTTTTCGTAACGGGTTATCGAATGCCAGCCGGCGGTCGCTATCGGCACATACTGCATGCCCGAAACGGAAAAGCTCTTCCACTTCGATTTTGCGTGCTTGGTGAGCGCTTCATAGCTTTCGCCGCCGCTACCCGCTACGCCGTACATTGATATCGCATCCGCGCCCGTGCTTTCCGTTTCGCCTGTACCGAGATTGAGCGCTACCGCATACGGTGCGGGGATATCAAGCTTTTGGCATATCTGCCTGAATTTGATTATGTCGTTCTTCACCGCTTCCGCTCCGCCGAAATAATACATCAGCGGTCTGCCGCCGAACACGGTCATATAATAATCCTGCTGAAGCAGATTTGCCATCTCAACAAGCGTTTCCTCGCTCGAATTGCCGTTAAGCAGTGCGCAGAACTTCACCTTACCATTATATTTGCTTGTGGTATGCAGATCACGCGCCTTGCGCATATTGTCGTTATACCAGTTGTAAACGAAATAATCTATTCCCGTGTCTATCGCATATTCCATTTCTCTGTCGAATATTTCCTGCGTGTACTCGGGGAAAAGTATTTTGCCCTCGTCCGTGATATCCGCAAAGAACGGTGCGCGGAAATGATATTTTGCGGGAGAAAGCGTCTTTTCCACCTGATTGCAGACCTCCCACGCATCCTTCTGATGACCGTACCATGCATCCCAGCGTATCGCGCCCACCGTGAGCGGCTCGCGTGTTTCTCCCGAAACATCTATCTTTCCCATTTTCGGAAGCGGGAGATCATCAAGCACCGACGCATCGAAGCCGTCGTCTTCGTCTGCAGGTTCTATTTCATCCTCGCCGACCGTGCCGAGCTTTACGATACTGAAATCGTCGATGCAGAAATCCGCATTTTTCTCGCCCTCGACCTGCGGGTAGAAGTATATGTACGAATAATTGTAGGAATCTATTGTTACCGTCAGCACGAATCTCTGCCACTCGGTAGTGAGCGTTACCGGCATAGTCTTGTTATAATGTACGCCGCCCTTGCGCAGTGTGTAGTTCATAACGAGCATGCAGGATGAAGTCGTTGCTTCTTCGTAACGCTGTTTTACCCAAAGCGACACGCGGTATTTACCCGTACCCCAATCCGGATACAGCTCGGTAGCGTCAAACTTGAATGTCGAATATCTGCCTTTCCTGTTTGAAATGCCGATTCCCGCTTCACCGCTTCGTGCAAAATCCTTTTTGCATTCCACATCGCATTCCGGACCGTACTGTGCGAAATAAATCTCGTTGTCGATCTCCTCATCGCCGATCTCGTCATCCCAATAATTGATTTCGAAATCGCCGTTGAACGCAAGCTCCTCCGACGGCTCGACCTCGATATCATCCTCGGGCAATTCGCCGCGCTCGTGACCGTTAAGTTCACCGTTCTTTTTGATGCTTATGCCGTCGATACAGAAATCCGCATTGCTGTCGCCGATGACCTGCGGATAAAGATAAACGTGAGTGGTTTTCATAAAATCCATTTGCAGGTCTTTTGTGAACGAAAACTTCTGCCACTCCGTCGTAAGTGCTTTCGCCTCACTTATAACATATTGGTCTTTTTCGCCCTCGAAGCCGTAATTGAAAACAAGCTGACATTTATGCTGCTTGTTTTCGTTCTTTGCAAGGCGCGCCCAAAAGCTTATTTCATACACGCCGTTGCCGCCGAGAGCCATAAGCTTTGTTATATCGGTTTTCACCGTTGAATATATGCCCGCACGGTTTGCGATCTTAAGGCAATACTTTCCCTCCTGCGGGTCATCCGTAATGACGCTTCTGTCATTGTCGGGGCCGTAAAGCGTAAAGCCATCCTTTGTGCCGCTTTCGAAGCCTCCGTTTTCAAGCAATTCGTCGGACATTGCGAAAGTAAAAATGCTCATCACTTGCATAAGCAAAGTCAATGCCACGGACACTGCTATAAATCTGAGTGTTTTTTTCATTTTAGCCTCCTATTTGATTTGAGTTTAGTATATCAGCATACACCGACATTTTCAATGACTTCAAAAGCCTAAATGCAACTGAACTATATTGTCATTTTAACAGCGTATATAGCAAAAAATGTTAATTTTCAATAACCAATTGAATCAGTCGTATCTGCTTGACTTCATACGGCAAATATATTATAATTGACATATATATTGCAATTCAGTGCAAGAAAAGGAGTTATTTATGATGAATAAGGATAATTTGAGTGAGGTCGAGCAAGAGATACTGAACCAAAAAGTCTTTCCGTATTATGTTGAAAAAATAGAAAAATATAACGGCACCGGTGACAGTGTCGTTATAGCTCCGAATCATCCCGTAGGCGCGGTGATGCTTTATCATTCTCATACATTTTTCGAAATAAACTACATTATAAAAAGTGATTGTCTGAATCTTGTTGAGGGGCAAAGTCTGCATATGCACAGCGGTGATTTCATTCTGTTGCATCCCGAAACGCTTCACACACTGTACTCAAACCGGGAATGCTCCGTATTCAACATCCTCATAACGATAGAATGGATGGAAAACTTTGCGAAGCGTCTCGGTGCATCGAAGCATCCGCTGGTACGCTTCTTAAAAAGCGCATCCGGCTCCGATGCACTAAAATATATATTATTCACGCGCACTCCCGAGACCGATGCGATAGCAAAAAAGCTTTGTTACAGCGAAAACATGCCGGAACGCGCACTGTTGCGTGAAGCGCTTTTGCAGGAGCTTCTGTGCAAGCTGCTTACGCGCGATGACAATATCATGCTCTCCGAAGCACTGCATGTAAGCAACACGCAAATAAAAAAAATGCTTTCATTTATGAACGCTTATTACAAAAGCGTCGATCTTGATTCGCTTGCGGAAAATTTTCATTATACGAAAAGCCATGTGTGCAAGATGTTCAAGACGAACACCGGCAAAAGCTTTACCGAAAACCTTAATGAAATCCGTATTCGCCGTGCCCAGCTTTTTCTTGCCAAGTCCGATAAAAAAGTAACGCAGATAGCCGATGAATGCGGTTATGACAGCATAGAATATTTTCACCGTCTTTTTAAGGAGCATACAGGCATGACACCGCTTGAATACCGTGCGGCGTTCACGGCTCCGAATGCAAAATAGTACTCTTTGCGGGGACTCCGTCCCCTTCGCCCCTTTTTCCGGGGACGCTGTCCCCGTACCCCTCTCTTGGGGCGCTGCCCCAAACCCCGCCCGCGGGACGCTGTCCCGCACCCTGCGAGCTTTTTTGAAAAAAAGCTCGGCAAAAAACTTTAACTGTATATCAAATTCGCTCGGCGTGAACGTTGCCGAGCGAATTTTTAGTATGACGGGCATATCAATGCTCTGTGGTGAAAGTCCACCGAGGCGTAGTTACCGACGAACTTGAAAGCGACTTGCAAGTTTCACATCGTGAGGTGT
>JAZRZN010000033.1:0-60917 GCA_045601365.1 Clostridia bacterium
TATTCCTGCAATAAACATCGCAAGCGGTGCGTCAAGGATGCCGCACCCTACGGCATATGACATAAAGTTTGTCTGCTTGCGCGAAGCAGATCGCAGGAAATTGCAGTATGTTTTATATCTTAATATATCATGTCGTTGCAAGCCGCAGGATGCGTGGCGATCTATAAATAACAAACAGAGACGATTGCTTTTTCAGCTTTCGTCTCTGCGCTGTTTTCGGGACTTTTTTTAACAGCCCCTTCATATTCGCAAATCAAATTCTGTAAATCTCGTTACCTGAATAGATAAACAATGCTATTGCAATAATGACAGCACCGGCAACAAAGCTCCATGCGAGTGCCATTAAATAAGGTGACGGTGAATCGTGTTCACGCTTTTTGCGGTACATGTGGATATAAGTCAGTATTCCCGCCACCAATGCCGTGAATACGCTGTAGCCAGCAAGCACGTTCGCCTGCAAGCCGTCCGGGAACAAAACCAAACCTATTATCAACAGTATCGGCATAAAGCCGGAGATCATACCGAAGTTCAAGCCGAGAAAAATCGCACCGGCTATAAGCAAAACTTTTTTGACCATCAATACTCCTCCGTGTTATAAGGTTTCTATCGGCTCTTCCGAATCACTGTTTCCGTCAGCCGAAGCAGTCCCCTCTTCATTCGATTCATTCACATTTTCCGTAATTGCGGTCTCCGCCTCATCATCATCCTTTTCTTCCTCATGAGGCGCAGTTGCGATCGCCACTACCTTTATACCTTCAGCAAGACGCATTACACGCACGCCCTGCGTCGAACGCCCCATACTGCGAAGCTGTGCGACCTCAGTGCGGATAATAGTGCCGTCGCCGGTAATGAGCATTATATCTTCATCACCGTTTACTACAGCCATATCTATTATTTTGCCCGTATTTTCGTTAAGCGCATGAGTTATTATACCCTTGCAGTTTCTGCCCGTTACACGGTACTCTGCAATGTCGGTGCGCTTACCGTAGCCGTTCTCGGTGATCGTCAGCACTTCGCCGCTCTGCCGTATCACAGCCATGTTAACTACATAATCTTCATCGGCAAGATTGATAGCCGTAACGCCCATAGTACCGCGTCCCATATTACGAACGAGCTTTTCTTCAAAGCGTATCGCTTTTCCGTTAGCGGTAGCGATAAGGATATCGTCCTCACCGCCCGCAAGTTGAACATTAACAAGCTCGTCCTCTTCGCGCAGGATTATCGCTATAAGTCCGCTCTTGCGGATGTTATTATATTCGGACAGCTCAGTTTTCTTGATGAAGCCCATGCGTGTAGCCATAACGAGGCTGAGGTGTTCACGAAGCTCGGGATCCTCGGGCAGATCAATTATATTCGTTACCTTTTCGCCGTTATCAAGCTCAAGCAGATTTACTATCGCACTGCCTTTGGCGGTACGGCTTGCCTCGGGAAGCTGATAACATCTCAGCTTGAATACTCTGCCCTTTGTCGTGAAGAACAACAGGTCGGTATGAGTGTTTGCCACAAGCACGCGCTCGACATAGTCTTCTTCACGCGTAGTAATGCCGCTTATGCCCTTTCCGCCGCGTCTTTGAGCGCGGTATGTCGCCGACGGCACGCGCTTGATATAACCCGCGTGTGTCATTGTGATGACCATGTCCTCTTCCTGGATAAGCGATTCAAGGTCGATCTCATCCTCAACGGGCGATATCTCGGTGCGGCGGTCATCGCCGTACTTGTCCTTGATAACGAGTATTTCTTCCTTGATGATATCAAGTACGAGCTGAGGATCGGCAAGTATGGCACGGTAACGCTCGATAGCCGCCTGAAGCTCGGCATATTCCTGTTCAAGCTTTTCGCGTTCAAGCCCCGTCAAGCGCTGGAGACGCATATCAAGTATGCTCTTTGCCTGCTCAAGCGAGAAATCAAGCTCCTCCATAAGGCGTGTTCTTGCGATCTCGGTCGTTTGGCTCGAACGGATGAGTGCTATGACTTCATCAATAATATCAAGTGCGCGCAGGAAGCCTTCAACAAGATGTGCGCGTGCAAGCGCCTTATCAAGATCAAACTGTGTGCGCCGTGTAACGACCTCTTTCTGATGCTCAAGGTAGTAATAGAGCATTTCTTTAAGGTTGAGGATGCGCGGTTCACCGTCAACGAGTGCAAGCATTATCGCGCCGAACGAATCCTGAAGCTGAGTGTGGCTGTAAAGGAAATTGAGTACCACCTGCGGGTTGATATCCTTTTTAAGCTCAAGCACAACGCGCATACCGTCCTTGTTCGATTCATCACGTAGCGCACTCAAGCCCTCGAACTGTTTATCCTTGTAAAGCTCTGCTATGCGTTCAACAAGCTTTGCTTTGTTGACCTGATACGGTATTTCGGTTATGACGATGCGCTGTCTGCCGCCGCCCATTTCCTCGATCTCACTTTTTGCTCGGATGACTATCTTACCGCGTCCCGTAAGGTAGGTTTCCCTTATGCCCGAAATACCGCGTATCTGTGCGGCTGTCGGAAAGTCGGGACCTTTGATGTATTCCATAAGTCCCTCGACGGTTATGTCGGGATCGTCTATAAGCGCAACAACGCCGTCGATGACCTCTCGCAGGTTATGCGGCGGGATATTTGTCGCCATGCCTACCGCGATACCGTCCGATCCGTTTACCATAAGATTCGGGAAGCGTGACGGAAGCACACGCGGCTGAAGCTCGGTCTCATCAAAGTTTGGATAGAAATCAACGGTCTCCTTGTCGATATCGGCAAGCAGCTCGCCCGCTATTTTGGAAAGCTTTGCTTCGGTGTAACGTGAAGCCGCCGCAGGGTCGCCGTCAACGGTTCCGAAATTTCCCTGACCGTATGCAAGTGTATAACGTATAGAGAACGGCTGTGCAAGGCGCACAAGGGCATCGTAGATCGACGAATCGCCGTGGGGATGATATTTACCCATAACGTCGCCGACGATACGCGCACTCTTTCTTGTGGGCTTATCGTATGTATATCCGTTTTCATACATCGAATAAAGTATTCTTCTGTGGACAGGCTTGAGACCGTCGCGCACATCGGGAAGCGCGCGGCTGATGTTTACCGCCATGGCGTAAGAAATAAAGGATTTCTTCACCTCGGATTCAATGTCGATATCAATTATGCGGCTCGCCTGATCGGCAGGCACAGGCTGTTCGCCCTCGGTAACACTTACATTGTTTTCGTTGTTGCCGATATTTCCGTTTTCGTTATCCAAATTTCTTCGCCTCCTTAAATATCAAGCTCATCGTTGCTGACAAGTCTTGCGTTTTCCTCAATAAACTGTCTTCGCGGCTCGACCTCATCACCCATAAGCACGGTGAATATCTGATCTGCCACTATGGCATCCTTCATCGTGATGCGCTTAAGTATACGCGTTTCGGGATTCATCGTTGTTTCAAAGAGCTGCTCACTGCTCATTTCTCCGAGGCCCTTGTAGCGCGATACCTCATAATTCTGCCGATTGATGGAATCAAGGAACTGATTAAGCTCATCATCGGAATAGCAGTAGCGTACCTGCTTAGTGCGCGTCATCGTCACCTTGAACAGCGGAGGCTGTGCGGCATAAACGTAACCGCCTGCGATAAGCTGAGGCATATGACGGAAGAAGAACGTAAGCAAGAGAGTTCTTATATGGGAGCCGTCAACATCGGCATCCGTCATACATATGATCTTATGGTACCTGAGCTTGCTTTCGTCGAATTCAACATCTATCCCCGCGCCGAATGCGGTTATCATGGAACGTATCTCGTTATTCTGGAGCATACGGTCAAGTCTTGTTTTCTCAACGTTAAGTATTTTTCCTCTGAGCGGTAATATCGCCTGAGTTTTTCTGTCTCTGCCTTCTTTTGCACTGCCTCCGGCGGAATCGCCCTCAACGATGAATATTTCGCATCTCGACGGATCGTTATCCGAGCAATCCGCAAGCTTTCCGGGAAGAGAGAACGTATCAAGCACGTTCTTGCGGCGTGTCAGCTCACGCGCCTTTCTTGCCGCCTCACGCGCGCGGTTCGCGGTAAGGCATTTATCAATGACAGTTCTGGCTATCTGCGGGTTTTCTTCCAAAAAGTCCGCAAGCTTTTCACCGACTATTTTTTCGGTAACGGGGCGTATCTCGCTGTTGCCGAGCTTTGTCTTTGTCTGCCCTTCAAACTGCGGTTCTTCAAGCTTTACGCTTATTACCGCCGCAAGCCCCTCACGCACATCCTCGCCCGAAAGATTCTGTTCGTTATCCTTGAGCATTTTGAATTTGCGTGCGTAATCGTTTATCGTCTTTGTAAGCGCATTGCGGAAGCCCGTAAGATGTGTACCGCCCTCATGCGTCTGTATGTTGTTGGCAAAGGTGAAGATCGTTTCGTTGTATCCGTCATTGTACTGCATAGCCACCTCAACGGTGGACGTGCCTACCTTGCCTTCGAAATAAAGCGGTGTTTCAAGCAGAAGTGTCTTGTTGAGATTCAAAAACTGTACGAATTCGATTATTCCGCCGTCGTAATGGAAGCTTTCAAAGCGTTCCGCGCCCTCGCGCTTATCCTGTATCGTGATACGCACGCCTTTGTTAAGGAATGCCAGCTCGCGCAAGCGTGTTTTCAGGTTGTCATAATCGAACACAGTAGTCTCAAATATCTCCGGATCAGGCCAAAAACGTACAAGCGTACCCGTATGCTCACTTGCGCCTATCACCTTAAGTTCGCTTACCGCATCGCCACGCTTATAGTCCTGCGAATATGTATTGCCGTTACGCGAGACCTCTACATGCAGATCGGTGGCAAGTGCGTTGACGACCGAAAGTCCGACGCCGTGCAGACCGCCGGAAACCTTGTATCCGCCACCGCCGAATTTACCTCCCGCATGAAGCACGGTAAGAGCGACCTCTACGGCGGGCTTGCCGTATTTTTCATGGATATCGACAGGGATACCGCGTCCGTTATCGCGTACCGAGCATGAACCGTCCTCATGTATGGTAATTACGATATTGTCGCAATAACCAGCAAGAGCTTCGTCTATCGAATTATCGACAAGCTCCTGCACAAGATGATGAAGTCCGCGTTCATCGGTCGAGCCGATGTACATACCGGGTCTTCTGCGGACAGCCTCAAGTCCTTCCAGAACTTGTATCTGCGACGCATTATAGTTGTTTTCCGTCATGGCGAGTTTCCTTTCACTTTTGCGGTGCAGAGCCGTAATTGCCCGTTACACCCTTTTATTATATTATACTATGATATATAATATCATATACTTTATTATTTGTAAAGCACTTTCTTATGTGAACATGTAAACATTTTTCACATTTTTCAGCTGAAAAGCGCAAAAATACGAAAAAGCACCTCTGCGAGGATGCAGAAGTGCTTTAGCGTAAGCGTATAACTTATCATTTTGTTTTTTCAAGATGTGTGCCGGTCGTGTTCACGGTCGCAATAAGCTTACCGGTTTCATCGGTTACGTTTATGCGGTAGAAGCAATTGCGTTTGCCGTCTTTGAGCAATTCGGTTTCCGCAATAAGTGTCTTACCCGCGCATGCATTAAGAAAGCTTATCTGACTTGATGTCGTTACCGTAATGGTGTCACTCTGCCCGTTTGAAGCCACTGCAAACGTAAAATCAGCCAAGGTGAACAAGACTCCGCCCATTATCTGTCCCGCGGCGTTATAGTGCCGTTTATCGGGTTTTAAGCGGCATTTGGCATATTGCGGTTTGGATTCGATTATTTCTATTCCCGTTATTTCCGTTGCGTACACATCGCCGGCAAAAAATTTCTTTACTTCGTCAAGTGTCATAGCATCATCTCCGAGCTTTTCAAAAAGGCTGTTCCGTTCAAAAATGCGGAACAGCCGATAAAAATGTTATTTTATTACCGATTTTGCTTTTGCGGCGATATTCTCGGCAGTAAAGCCGAACTTTTCGAACAACACCTTTGCCGGAGCGGAAGCGCCGAAGTGGTCTATGCAAACGGTAGTGCCGTCAATGCCGATATATTTGTACCACGGCATCGAACAGCCTGCTTCAACGGCAACGCGGGCGCGTACACAGCCCGGCAGGATGCTCTCCTTATATTCCCTGCTCTGCTTATCAAAAAGTTCCATAGACGGCATGGAAACGACTCTTGCATCTATATTTTCCGCCTTAAGAAGCTCTGCGGCGGCAACGGTCTGCTCGACCTCACTGCCCGAAGCTATAAGAATAACATCCGGCACAGCCTTTTCTGATGCTTTGATTATATAAGCGCCCTTAAGTGCTTCCTTACTGCTGCCCTCATACTGCGGCAGATTCTGTCTTGTAAGCACTATCGCCGTCGGAGCGTCATTAGTCATAGCAAGTGTATATGCGGCGGCTGTTTCGGTGAAATCCGCCGGGCGGAAAACCGTCATATTGGGGATAGAACGAAGTGCCGCAAGTTGCTCGATAGGCTCATGTGTGGGGCCGTCCTCGCCCACGCCGATCGAATCGTGAGTGAACACATATGTAACGGGAAGCTTCATAAGCGAAGCCATACGCATCGCATTCTTCATGTAATCGGTAAATACAAAGAATGTCGCACAGAACGGTGTTAGACCTCCGTGCAAATACAGACCGTTGACTATCGCGCCCATCGCATGCTCGCGGATGCCGAAGTGCATATTTGCACCCTCCGGAGTTGCATCGCTGAAGAACGGCTGTCCTTTCAGCTCACTTTTGTTCGAAGGACCGAGGTCTGCGCTTCCGCCGAAAAGATTCGGCTGAAGCTTTGCAAGGCGGTTGAGAAGCTCACCCGAACAGGCGCGTGTCGCCATCGGCTTATCTTCGTGCTTCCAGAAATCCTCATCGTTTACAAGGTCTGCCGGGAAGCGGCGGTCAAGCCACTGCAAGTATTCTTTATAAAGCTCAGGATATTTCTTTGCGTATTCACCGACAAGTGCATTCCAATCGTTTTGGAGCTTTTCTCCTCTTGCCCCGAGTGCGCGTGTATGCGCAAGTACATCCTCGGGTATTTCAAACGGAGCATACTCCCATCCGAGGTTTTGCTTTGTGGCGGCAAGGTTATCCTCGCCGAGCGGCTCACCGTGTGCGGAAGCCTTGCCCTGCTTGGCGGGGCATCCGTGACCGATTTCGGTACGGCAGATTATAAGCGAAGGCTTGTCTGTTACTTTTTTCGCTTCCGCGATGGCATTTGATACGGCATCGGTATCAGTGCCGTCTTCAACACGCAGAACATGCCATCCGAGTGCCTCATGGCGTGCGCCGACATTCTCCGAAAATGCAGTGGATATATCGCCTTCGATGGTAATGTTGTTTTTATCGTAAATACAGATGAGCTTACCTAACTTGAGTGTGCCTGCAAGCGATGCGGCTTCATACTGTATGCCTTCCTGCATGCATCCGTCGCCGACAAGAACATATGTGTAATGGTCAACTATATTGAATCCGTCACGGTTGAACTTTGCCGCAAGATGCTTTTCGGCGATAGCCATGCCGACAGCATTGGCAAAACCCTGTCCGAGCGGTCCTGTTGATGTCTCCACGCCGTCTGTATGAGCATATTCGGGATGCCCCGGAGTCTTACTGCCCCACTGACGGAAATCCTTTATATCGTCAATGCCGAGCTTGTAGCCGAACATATAAAGGAGCGAATAGAGAAGCATCGAACCGTGCCCCGCAGACAGCACGAAGCGGTCGCGGTCGGCAAACGAAGCATCCTTTGGGTTGAACCTGAGATGTTCCGCCCAAAGCGCATATGCGAGAGGTGCAGAGCCCATTGGCAATCCCGGATGCCCGCTGTTAGCCTTTTGTACACCTTCTGCGGAAAGTATTCTTATTGCGTTCACTGTTTTCAGATCAATAGGTTTCATAATATCCTCCCACGAATAATGATATGATAATTATACAATAAACAAGCATTTTTGGCAACCGTTTTGCGGTTATCACAAAACTTTTTCTTTTATTTTTTGAAATATTATGATAGAATACATAGCAGATAAATTCAAGGGGCGACAAAGATGAAATACAAAGCAATATGCACTGCACTGCTTGCGGCGACGCTGCTTGCCGGATGCACCGGAACTGTAGATGAAATAACGCTCGACAGGAGCAAGGTCAATACAGAACACACGCTTACATATCATGTTACTTCGGGTGTGGAAGGTATGTACGAATACGATAACACATACACATTCAAAGCCGATGAAAAAGAACTTGTGATATCGTCAAAAGCGGAGCTTCCGTATATCGTAACGAACACTCAAAGCGGTGAAAAGGAAGAAAAAGGGGTTCAGACGATAGAAGCAATTTCGCGTATCGCGTATGATGACGGCGAAAACTACACATTCGGCATGCCTTTATACGTCGAACAGTCATTCGTGAATACCGGTGATAAAACGCAATATGTGGCATTTACATTCGAGCATGATCATTCAATAAAAAGCGGGATCCTCAAAACGCGCAAGTATTCCGTCAAAGAAGATGCCGGTTTTAAGGAAACACTGTATACCGTCCCGCTGACAAAGCAGTATTTCGATAAGGATTCCCTGCCGTTCATAGCATCGGCTTTTCCCGAAAACGGCGGTGTTATAAGCATTTCGTCCGGCAACCGTGACAAGCTGCAAACGGTAAGATTCGAATTTTTCGAAAACGAACAGATTTCCACCGATGCCGGCACATTTGAATGTAAAAGCATGCGTATACGCCCGAATACCGATTTTTCGGTAAATCAGGCGATGATTTATTTCGATGCCGTCAGCGGCATCCCGATCAAAGTGGTTCAGGACAGCTCCGTGATGATACTTACATCAATAGACTGACATAAATCCGCGTTCATTCGCAAGGTAAAAAATAACAAGCTTCGTCCGATATATCAGTTCGAACGAAGCTTTTATGTTTGTATGTTGCTTACTTATAAACGTACAGTACCATATCGCCTGCCGCCTTTTTCGGTACGGACCAGCTTCCCGACGAATCGGAATTGAATGTGCCGCGCGAGGCGACCTTGCCGGTCACGGGATCAAACCACAGATAATTATATGCAGTACTCTTCAACAGCTTCTTGAGTGTTCCCGTATACGTTGCATTCGTTGCCGATGAGTTCGGCTTTGCGCCGAGCGAAGCATCGGAGAAGTTGAAAAAGTATACGACCGCTTTCGTCTGATCCTGCGTACTTGCGATAACATTGAACACCTTGTTGCTCGTGCGTACAAAGTAGTCTGTATCGTCAAATCTCGGTATGAGCTTCCACCAATCGCCGACGGTATTCTCAAAGAACGAACGCATGTAGCCCATCTGGTATGTGCTTGGATATTCAAGTGCATCCTTCCATGTGGCGGCTTTCTTTTCGTCGGAGGTGATCGTATCTATGCCGTCATTGGAATTATTGCTTTCATCATAGGTGTTAAGATAACTCCATGTGTCCTGACCGCCCCAACCGTAGCCGAACAGTCCCGAAAGATACGCATCCCAGCCCTGCGCACGCGCACCGAAGTTCTTCGTCCACAGGTAGCAGTATCTGCCCTCATAAAGCACCGCCTGCTTGCCCTGACCGTTCTGCCAAAGATCGCGTGCGACATTATGGTCGATGTTGCCGGTAAGGCTCGGCGACCACTGCACCGCATACCACGAATGCGACGAAAGATTTCTGAACGCCGAATTGAGTGCCGGTTTGTTTCCGAGCGCACCCGTATTTTCCTGATGTCCCGAAAGCGGATGTGAATACGCGTCAAATTCCTCGATATACTGCGCAACGAGCTTATACGGATTGTTTACATGGCTCCACTTATCGTGACTGCCTGCACGCTCCCAATAGAAGTCGTTATCGACCTCCTGACCGAGCGACCACATAACGGGATATGCTCCGTAACGCGCCACCCAATAACGCGAAAGCTTTCTGAGTGCTTCCTTTACCTCGGGACGAAGATCATAGAATGTCACATTCGATCCTCCCGACATCGCGGCATTGCCGAGCGAAACATTTGAATATCCCGAAGAAAGTCCGAGTCTGCTTGCCGTGCTGTCGATAAACGACTGCATTTCCGACGGGAAGAAGAACGATGCGTTTACATGCACCATGCCCTTTTCGGCTATATATTTGAACTTTTCGTCATTTACCTTGAAGCCGTAGATATCGGCATCGCTTATTCCGTTGGCGCACTGGAACGCCGCGCCGAGCGGTTCGCTCTGGATGACCGTAAAGCCCTGCTGAACACGCTTATCGACTATCGCTTTGATGTTGTCAAGCGGCTCTGAGCTTAAATTCCAATGCGTATCGCCGAGATAGAAGAACGGCGTACCGTCATTATACATAAAATATTTGGTATTGGAATGATTTTTAATAAATCCGTGCTTGTATATATCCAGATTGCCCGAATACGCGGTCACTTTGAAGCTTCCGCGGTGGTTGTGCAAGCCCGTATCGTTTTTATTCGTGCATTTTGTGGTGTAAGACCATGAGCCTGCCGACGGACACACAAAGCGTATACGCCATGCGCTTCCGCCGTCCCAGAAGCCGGGAACGGTATATGTCGTACTGCCGTTCGTAAGCACAAGATCAACATCGACATCGTTATACGGGTCATCATATGTTCTGTCGCTTATCAGCACTACCTCGCTTACGCGCCACGTCTGCGTGCTTATGCTTTCCGATGCTTTCGTTGAATCGGCATAGAGGATCACTTCAAAATCGTCTATGTATACACCGCTGACATCATCTTTTATAAGGTGCATGCAGAAATTCCATTCAGCGCCTGTCGGCTTATCGTTTTTGCCGACAGAGAAAGATGTTTCATATGTCGCCCATGTATTCGGCTCGACCGTAGGTGCCGCTTGCAGGCTTATATAGTAGTTACCGCCCTGCTTTGCCGAGAACGAATACAGCTTATCGGTACGGATAACGCCGGTGAACGGACTTTGCGTGTTATTCTGCGCGACCTTGTATTTGAAACGGATTATATAGTAGCCCGGATCCTTGATGAATTTTGCAAGATTCAGTGCGGCAGTGTAATATGATGCACTGCTGTTTGCGGGCTTTGAAAAATACAGGCAGTTTGTATTGTTGTACCCGTTCGGGCTTATCGAAAGCACAGGAGAGCCCACCTTGCCCCATGCGGTATTTGATACACTTACCGCAGTATTGAAATTGCTGTTTACCGAGTCAATGATATTCACGGCTTCCATTCCGGGCGGAACGTCGTCACCGCTGTCAACATATCCGCCGTTGGGGATATATTCACCGTTATAAGGAGTGGGCGTAGCTTCATCCGCCGGTGCATCCGTAGACGTTACCTCGCTCGGAAGCTCATCTTCACCGCCTGTAGGAGACGGCACGGCGGTAGATAACGATGCGCTTGCCGTCAGTGACGGTGTCGCCGACGGTGAATCCGATGCTTCGGGTTCGGTCTTTTTTCCGCAACCGGCAAGAAGCAGAATAAGCACAAGTGTGATCGCAATTAGCTTTTTCTTCATATAAACCTCCGTTATTACAAATATATATTGAATTATATCACGGTTTTGCTTAATTATCAATACACAAATTCCACATTTTTCGTACATCTTGACAAAATCAAAAAATTCAATATAATAGCGAATGTAATCACATCAAGGGAGAGAAAAAAATGTATTGGCCCGAGCATCATACGTTCGCCGTGTGCGCCTACAAGGAAAGTCCGTTTCTGGAAGAATGCATCGCTTCGCTTGAAAAGCAAACGGTAAAAACAAATATAATGATTTCGACCTCAACGCCGAACACGCATATATACGCAATAGCCGAAAAGCACGGACTGCCGGTATTCATCAACAGCGGAGAAGCGGGGATAGACGGCGATTGGAATTTTGCGGTGAGCTGTGTACAGACACCGCTTGTAACAATAGCACATCAGGATGATGTCTATGAGCCGGAATATGCGCAAAAAATGCTTGAATGCGCAAATGCGAACAGCGACATGATCATCGCATTTTCGCATTATGCCGAGCTGAGGAACGGTCAAAAGGTTTACTCCGACAGACTGCTCAACATAAAAAAGCTGATGCTTGCACCGCTCAGGCTTTTCAAAAGAAGCATCTTCGTTCGCAGGCGTGCCTTATCATTCGGCAATCCCATATGCTGTCCGGCAGTCACATATAAGCTTGATTTACTGAAAAAGCATCCGTTCCCGAAGGGCTTCAAAAGCAATCTTGATTGGGAGCAATGGGAAATACTTTCAAAAGAAAAGGGAAGCTTTGTATATGTTCCCGAGCCGCTGATGTGCCACAGGATACATGAGGCTTCGGCAACAAGCGAAATAATCGGCGACAATCTTCGTACAAAAGAGGATTATGAGATGTTCAGGAAGTTCTGGGGCAAGGGCATGGCAAAGCTTTTGACGGGAATGTATTCCTCAAGTGAAAAAAGCAACGATGTCAAGGTGAAAAAATGAGCAAATCGGATATCAAGCGTGTACTCGGCTCTTTGCGCCGCGCCGACGAAAAATTCGGGATGATAGAAAACGGCGACAAAATAGCCGTAGGCGTTTCCGGCGGCAAGGACAGCCTGCTGTTGCTTTTTGCGCTGTCGATATACAAACGTTTTTCCAAAAAAGATTTTGAATTAAAAGCGGTCACGGTCTCGCTCGGGCGTGAGCCGTTCGACACGTCGCGTGTAAAGGAATTTTCGGAAAACCTCGGAATAGAGTACCACCGCGTCGAATCCGATATCGCCGAGGTCGTGTTCGATATCAGGCAGGAAAAGAATCCCTGTGCATTATGTGCTAATATGCGCAGAGGTGCAGTAAACAGTGCCGCCAAGGAATTGGGATGCAATAAGGTCGCACTTGCGCATCACCGCGACGATGCTATTGAAACTCTCCTCATGAGCCTGTTTTTCGAAGGCAGAATGAATACCTTTGCGCCGGTCACATATCTTTCTCGGATGGATATAACCGTGATACGCCCGTTTATTTACATCCCCGAAGAAATAATACGCGGCTGTGCTTACGACAATGATCTGCCGATAGTGGAATCTCCGTGTCCCGTTGACGGCAAGACCGCACGGCAGGATATAAAGGAGCTTATCGCGTCGCTTTCGAAAAAATTCCCCGACCTACACGAAAAGCTTCTTCATGCACTCGACAATACCGAAAAATACAATCTGTGGGATAAATATGTAAAGCAATGATCAGCTCCTGCAGGCAGGTATGCAGTATCAGTGCGAAATCCTTATCATCCGTATGTTGCAGATGCAAAAAAATCTCCCGACACCGCATAATGTCAGGAGATCATTTTATATATCAGACTATTCGATTTCGTTTTCTTTGGGTTCAACAAATGCCGCCTTTTTTCGGAACATGAAATTTTCCCAAATGAGGCAGGCAAAAACCGCTATAACAAAGCTTATAACATAGACAAGTGCAAATATCCATTTCTCTAATATCCCGTATGTATACGGATCGTGCAAGCTGAAGAAACGCACCGAGGCGATACCGACAGCTTCCAGAAGCAAATACATTACAGGGATATAAACGCGTGAACGCACCGAGAGCGGAAGAAGCCTCGGTGCCTCGCCGTAAAAAGCAAACACCACGAACGCGCACAGACAGAACGAAGCTATCGCCGTACCGATGAAATGATGTGAATGTGCATAGCCGTTGCCGCTCAAGAATACTTCTTCGCCATAGCTGAGCGCAACGCCGGAGATCGCACCGATTACATATATAGCCGTCGATATTCTGCTGAGCTTATCCAGCGAACGGCGTATTATTCCGCCAAGCAGAAGATACGGGATCGCACATGTAAAGAAACATTCGGGAATATACGGCATGTCGATGATCGCAAGCGGAGCAAAGTTCAGCACGCCGGCAAACTCGCCCGAAGCGAATGCAAATGCTTCCAACAAAATAAACAGCAACCACTCGATTTTTGCAAGGTGAAGTTTACGCAATATATAAATCACTATATACCCGTAAAGAAGAGCCTGCACATACCATATCGACTGACCTATCGCATACGGCCATATATTGATAACAAGCGTCTGAAACCAAAAACGTTTTGATGCGGCCGGTAATGTGCCGAAAATTTGCTGACCGTCCAGATAACAAAACAGCGCATTCACGCCAAAGTAAAACAGCGCCATTATCAACAGCATAACTGCCGTGCGTCCTATCGTTCTGCCGATACGCGCATTTGTCCTCTCGGAATCATCGCTCAGCACAAGGAAGCCGGATATTATATAAAAAGCTAACGGTGCTATCCCGGCGACGCTCTCGCATATTTTTCCCAAGACCCCGCCTGACCCGACGCCGAAAATACTTGCAGATGCAAGTATCATCAACAGCAAACGTAAAATATCAAGCGATTGGAAGTATTCATGTTGTTCATAAAGATCACCGCTTTCAATTTGTGCGGTATCGTTCGATTCCATCCGAATAACCTCGTTCCTTTAATATTCAAATATAATTTCAACATTATTATAACATATTTCGCTATATGCTGCAAGTAGTTTTTTGCATGCTTTGTATTAAATATCTAATTTTTTCCTGTAACAATATCCGATATCGTCCGGCATAATATTTGACTTTTGTGTTCATCGGTGTTATAATGCAACAGAGTTATTTTTGAAAGGGATCGAACTATGAACAAATATGCTTTACTTCTTAAAGAATGGTGCGACTCGCTGATAAAATATCAGCTTGATTTTCCGGATAAACACATAGACGGCGGCATAATATGCCCTGCGTGTCATTTTATTCACGGGAGATGTGCTGACGCGATCTACCCTTTTTTGACGCTTGCAGACATAACAAAAGATGAAAAATACATTACCGCCGCAAAAAGAGTATTCAACTGGGTCGAATACAACATGAGCAATGAAAGAGGCGCGACGCACAACGATACGCAAAACACATGGGACGGCATAACGGTATTTTACGCTACCGGGCTTGCCGATGCACTGCTTTTACACGGTCATGTGCTTGATGCCGAAACATTTTCCGCATGGAAAGCACGCCTGAAAAAAGCTGTTGACTTTCTTATCCCTTACATAGACAAAATAAACACGGCGGTAAACTACCGTGCAGCAATGTGCGGTCTGTTACCGATCGCACATGAACTTTTCGATGATGAAAGCTATCTTGCCGCCGCCAAACACTACGCCGACACAATGTATCAGTTTTTTGACGATAACGGATTGCTGTTCGGTGAATGCAAGCAACACGTCGCGCGATCAGAGCATGGCTGTCTGCCGGTCGATATAGGCTACAATGTTGAAGAATCACTTCCGGCTTTGATACGCTACGCAAAAGCGACAAACGACAGAACGATGACTGAGGCACTGAAAAAATTACTGTCGGCACATCTCGATTTTGCAATGCCCGACGGAGGCTGGGACAACAGCTTCGGCGCACGGTGCGACAAGTGGACATATTGGGGTTCACGCACTTCCGACGGCTGTCAGTCCGGATTCGTTGATCTTGCTGACGAAATGCCTGAGCTTGGCGAAATGGCGGAGCGCAATTTTGAGCTTTACAAGAAATGTACTTCATCAGGATTTCTTCACGGCGGAACGATGTATATTTCAGCCGGCGAAGCACCGTGTGTACATCACACCTTCTGTCACGCCAAGGCTCTTGCGCACATGGTCGATGTGGGATTTGAGTACAAGGAGCGTGTCACACTTCCGTTCGACACGGGCAGCAAGCTGAAATCCTATCCCATAAGCCGTGTTGTTCTTGTCCGTAACAGTGCGTGGCGTGTGACATTTTCGGCAAACGACGCAAAAAAATGCGACCGTGATTACTCAGCGGGAGGTGCGCTCACACTCCTTTGGCACGATGGATGCGGTATGATATTCTCCGCAAGCGTTCCGCGCTATGTATACACCGAGCCACGGAACATGCAAGATGTAAAGCACCGCAAATGTGCCTGCCTCACTCCACGCATAGAAGTTGCCGCCGGCGGTGTTACATACACGAGCGTGTACGGCAAAAATGCCATGCTTGAACGTGACGGCAACATATTTTCAGCTTCCGGCAAGCTGTACGACGGTTCCCTGCTTTCCGGCGGAAATTACATCATACGCTACCTCTTCGATGACAACGTATTCACATCCGAATACACCTGTTCCGAAGAAGCATCGCTTATACTTCCGATAATAGCATCAAGCAATGACGAAGTGTCAGCTACGCCTGATACCGTAACCGTACGCAAAGAAAACGGCTCGGTGATCACAGTTTCATGTGACAGTGCTTTTATTTTTGATATGGCTGAGAATGAGCGTATTTTCAATCCTTCCGGCGGATTTGAGGCGTATGTAGCAACTGTAAAGCTTGATGCCGATAAAGCAGTCACCATTACCGTAAAAGTATCCGAATAATAAAACGCTGCAATGGCAATATGCCGTAAATGCCTGACAGCAAGGAGAAAACATGATCCAACATCTTTACACCACAATAAGCATAGGTATCGAAAAACCTTTTTCACTTATCCACATCAGCGATCCTCACCTGACTTTGGCAGATGACCGTGATGACCGGCGCAAACTCGTTCTGGCGACAGAGCGTGCGAAATATTTCCCTTTAGCCGAAGAAACGCTCGACTATGCACATAAGCTTTCCGAAAAAAACGGTATGCCCATAGTTGTAACAGGCGACTTGATAGATTTTGTTTCTTACGCCAATCTTGACAGAGCGCGCCGCTTCACAAACGAAAACGATGTGTTCGCCGCCGCAGGCAATCACGAATACAGCTTGTATGTAGGTGAAGCCAAGGAGGATGCGGCTTACCGCGCCCAAAGCCTTGACCGCGTACAGGCATCATTCACCAACGACATCAGATTTTCCACTCGGTGCATCAACGGCGTTAAAATGGTTGCGCTCGATAACGGCTATTACCAAATCGAACCGTGGCAGCTCGAAAGGCTGAAAACGGAAATAGCCGAAGGACTTCCGATCATTCTGCTTTTTCACACACCGCTGTATGTGCCCGAATACTTTGAATTTTCAAGTTACAACAGAACACAGCCCGGGTATCTGCTCAATGTGCCGCCCGAGCTGATGGATTATTATCCGCCGGAGCGTATTGAACAGCAGAAAGCCGATGAGACCACGCGCGAAGCATATGAGCTTATCAAATCATGCCCGCAGATAAAGCTTATTCTTGCAGGTCACGAACACCGTGATTATGAGATGTCGTTCTTTGATAAGCCGCAGATCGTCACCGGTGTGGGAACAGTACGCGAGGTCCTGCTCCGCTGAAAATTTATCGGATCAAACAGGGATTTTATTACATCTGCTCTCTTCGCCGTGCGTACCGTTTCATCACACGGCGGATGCGCCGTCATATAAAAAGAATGATCCCTCTGCTTGATGATACAAAGATACCCGCTTTTCAGCGGGTTGTTTTTGTCAGTACATTCGGATTTGCTATTTCTTACTTCAAGTCATAATTCCATTCGGAATCACCCCAATAGCCTCCGTATTGAGTGTCAAGGTTTTCTATCACGATACGATTATTTTCCACGAATAATCTGTGATATTCTCCATCCATAACGAGTTGCGGAATTCCGTCTTTTTCTTCAAAAGATAATTCACCGTGCATAAGGTTGAAAGTATTTTTATATTTAGTTCCTCGTTGTTAGGGTTTGTTTTTGCGCCACAGCCAACCACAGAAAGCACAAGCATAATACAAAGTGCGAATACAATCAGCTTCTTCACAGTCGTTATTTCCACCATTCAGAAAACAGCGTAATATTAAAGCATGCTCATATCACCATATGTATTCCTTTATCGCATCAAATATGCGTTCGGCTATCACGAGCATACCGAGGTCACCGGGATGGGCGGCAACGCCTGAATGTTCAAACAAACCTTTGGCGGTGTATTTATCCTGACCGCCGAGATCAGCAAGATGAACATATTTATAACCGCGCTTTTCGGCTATTCCCTTTATGCGTTTATCGCGTGCGGGGCAATCCCAGAACGACGATGTAAGCACTATATCGGCTTTTCCGCTTTTGTTCATTTTATCAAGCAACATGCAATAGCCCGCTTCAAAATCATGCGCCGCTATATCCGGATCGCGCATATTTTCAACGGCACGCATGATGATTATATCGGCATCATAATTCACCGCTTCGGCAAAATTATCATCAACGATCTGTTCATTCCAGAACTCTCTTTCCCACGGTGCTATCTGTGCCACGAGAAACGATGTCTCGGGCTTCTGCTCCCACACCATTTTCATGGTTTGATGAACATAATCCTTATCTATCGAGCTTGCCGCCATTCCCCAATTATTATACCAACCGATAGTGGGGCTCGGTGCATGTAGCGTTATCGAATTTCCGAGAAAAAGTATTTTTTTCCCGCTTCCTTCTTTACCGAAGATGCTTTCTTCTTTTGAACGCTGATTTTCTGACGAAACAGTGTTATCTTCCATTTTTGCCATTTCAGTATTCTCCTTATTTTTTGTTCATAGTATCGTATGCAAGCCGCGCGGCAGATGCTTCCGGCAGACATCTCAGCTTATAAAAAGGTATTTCCGTCAAAAGCCTGTCAAGAAGTGCAAGAAGCGCCGCCATATTTTTCTTACCTGCGTTACGCATGGTTTGGCGCAACAATGCCTGAAGTATTTCGTCATTATCATCTATGCGCACGATCAGATTTTCGGTTGCACGCTCTATAAAGCATATCGCTTCCAACGGGACTTGGACATTCTTGTTTTGATCGCTTTTACCGCTCCACGGCGTGCCGAATACATAAAATCCACCGTCTATATACCGTATGACCGGCTTATCGTCGTTGATTATGAATGTATTATCAAAGTTCTCGCACCACAGGCGCGTATGCGTTGACTTGCCTACCCCGGAATCCGCCGAAAACAAAAATGCTTTACCATCGTTCGCCACTGCAGAAGAATGCAGCAAAAAACCGTTATGCTCCATTATGCGTGAAGCAAACATCACGTTGGAAATAAAATACTCCCAATCATCGATCTCAGCATTCGGATATTTAAGCTTGTAATGTTCGATCGTCTGCTGAGTAACGCATATTTCAAGATCGGCATCGTTGCAAAAATCTATACGGTACGGTTCTGCCGCCCGCTTCGTGCGTCCCGAACATTCCATATTTACTTTAAGTGCGGCTATAAGATATGTATCCATCAGAATTTTTTATTCTTTTCAGCCAAATCAAGAATATATTTTCCGTAATCACTCGTTTTTGTTTTCTCGCCGAGCGCACGAAGCTGCTCCGTTGTAATAAAGCCTCTGCGCCACGCTATTTCCTCGATGCATGAAATATAGAAACCCTGCAATGACTGTACCGCATGAACATATGACGCTGCAGTGAGCATTCCTTCCGGCGTGCCGGTATCAAGCCACGCCATGCCGCGCCCCATAAGAATAACATTAAGTTCTCTCTGTTCAAGATACGCATTGTTGACCGAAGTGATCTCGATTTCACCGCGCGGCGACGGCTTCACATTTTTAGCTATCTCAATAACGCGGTTATCGTAGAAATAAAGTCCCGGTACAGCGAAATTGCTCTTCGGTTCAGCGGGTTTTTCTTCTATAGAAATAACTTTGTGGTTTTCGTCAAATTCGACTACGCCGAACGCTCTCGGGTCGGAAACAGGATATCCGAAGATCGTAGCGCCTCGTTCAAGTGTTTTTGCACGGAACAAAAGCTGAGAAAAGTTCTGCCCGTAAAAGACGTTATCTCCCAGAATGAGGCATACATTATCCTCACCGATGAAATCTTCGCCGATGATAAATGCGTCGGCAAGTCCGCGCGGGGAATCCTGTACGGCATAAGAAATTTTAATTCCCAACTCGCTTCCGTCGCCGAGAAGCTTCGCATACAGAGGAGTATCGTCAGGTGTGGAAATGATAAGTATTTCATCTATCCCCGCAAGCAATAGTATTGAAAGCGGGTAATATATCAACGGTTTGTCATAGATAGCCATCAACTGCTTTGAAACTACCTTTGTCATCGGGTAGAGTCTTGTTCCCTTGCCCCCGGCAAGAATTATGCCTTTTGTTTTTACCATATTGTTTCACCCCATATTATTATGATTCTAATACTCCGGCATCGGCAAGCTTTTTGATAAACTCGTCGATATCAGCCGAAGCGGTCTCAGCATCTACTTCGTATTCATCGGTCATTTTTTCAAGAATGGTCTGCCTGTCCGTTCCGTTTTCAAGAAGCTTCCACATAAACATTCCCGTGTGATTAAGCGTTATCATGCCGTCAAAGTCCGATTTGATATCAGTTGACACAACAACGTTCATACCGGCAACACTTCGCAGAATAAATCCGTCCCTTATTCTCATATTTTATTCCTTTCAAAAAGATATAAAAATCCATAAATATTATACAACATTTTACTTAATAATGTCAAGAAATACATATATATAATATAGGCGCACATTTTGATTTTTTATCTTGACACAAATATCCCGACAATGAAATAATACAAATGGACAAAATATATAGTGCATTATTTTTTTATAAAGGATGTGTAAGAATGAGAAAGGAATATACAAAGCCCGAAATCGACGCATATGATTTTCACAGAAAAACCGACTTGATTTTGACGGACAGCGCGCCAACGTCGTCGTATGAGGAAGAGTCGATAGACGATGAAAATGATACGTCTAATGATTTAACAACTCCTGATAACAGCACGGAAGTAATCCTCTGATACGGTATAAAATCGCCTTTGGGCGATTTTTCTTTTTTGGCGGAATAATGCCCGGCAAACATTCATAAAATATAACATAAGAGAGACAACATCCATTGGGGTTCGGCTCACTTATGCTATAGCATTAAGAGGTGACTTTATGAAAAAGAAAATTACCGACAGTATCCTTATTTCCCTTCTCGTAACGGCGCTGACAGCCGGCATTGCCATGCTGTTCGTCGATACCAAAAGTGCATGGTATGTTTCACTCATCAAGCCGTCGATACAACCGCCGCCGATAGTGTTCATAATCGCATGGACAGTGATATACCTGTTGTACGCCGCATCGCTCACGCTTGCGCAGATAAAGAACGTCGAGCCGAGAGCATATGCTTTTTATGCATTGCAGGCAGTGCTGAACATAGCATGGTGTCTGTTCTTCTTTACACTGCACATGATGTATGTCGGCTTTGCGATGATAGTGCTGTATCTCGCTGCAACATATCTGACTGTACGTGAAATATACGGTCAGACGAAGACCGGCGCACTCATTCTGTTGCCGCAGGCGGCATGGCTTATACTTGCAGCTGTCGTCAATTACATGACAATACTGTTAAACTGAGAAAAAATTTCGGGAAGCCGCAAAGCTTCCCGATCATTTTATTGTTCTGTTTATGCTCTTTTTGAAAGCACTTCAGCTTCATACTTTTTGATTTCCTCAAACCATGAAGCGTCGCCTGCAACACCGCACTCAGCGCAATACTCAGCCCATACATCGCCGAAGGGAAGCGTCTTGACTTCCTCCTGCATAGCCATAAGCTCGGTGAACTGTGCTGTATCCTGAAGCTCGCGGAGCTTTGCATTGGGTGCGCACATTGCCGAAAGCAGAGCCTTCTGCCATGAGCGGATGCCGATAGTCCATGCGGCTATACGGTTGATGCTCGCATCAAAATAGTCAAGTGCCATATAAACTCTGTCAAGTGCATCGTTGCGAACTATTTCCTTTGCCATTTCCTTTGTCTCATCGTCAAAGAGAAGCACATGGTCGGAATCCCAACGAACGCCGCGGGTGATGTGAAGCGCGATTTCGGGATAGAAGCAAAGCAATGCGGGGATCTTATCTGAAACGACCTCAGTGGGATGATAATGTCCGTTATCCATAAGCGGGAGGCATCCTTCGTGCGTTGCCGCGAAAGAAAGCGAGAACTCGGCAGAGCCTGCTGTAAACGATTCAACGCCGATACCGAACACCTTTGACTCAACGCAGGGCTTAACGAGATTGCGGTCAAACGGCTCTGCAAGGATCGCCTCAATTGATTCTTTATATCTCATTCTGGGATTCATACGGTCTGCAGGGATATCCTTGAAGCCGTCTCCGGTCCAGATGTTCATAACGCAGGGATAGCCTGTTTCTTTTGCAAAATATTCCGAAATGCGTATGCAAGCCTTACCATGCTCTATCCAGAACTTACGGACATTTTCATCGGGGCTTGAAAGTGTAAGTCCGTCCTTTACCATCGGATGAGAGAAGAATGTCGGGTTGAAGTCGATGCCCATGCCTCTTTCCTTTGCAAACTCTACCCACTTCGCAAAATGCTTGGGTTCAAGCTTATCACGGTCAACAAAGCCGTCCTTATCGAAAATGGCATAGCAAGCGTGAACGTTTATTTTCTTTTTGCCGGGGCAAAGCGACATAGCCTTGTCCATATCAGCCATAAGCTCTTCGGGAGTTCTTGCCTTGCCCGGATAGTTTCCGGTAGTCTGGATACCGCCGGTAAGAGGTCCGTCATGGTCGAATCCGATTACATCATCGCCCTGCCAGCAATGCACCGAAAGCGGAATGTTTTTGAGCTTTTTGATCGCCGCATCGGTATCTATCCCCCATGCCGCATAGATTTGTTTTGCAGATTCATAACGTGAATTCATGGTAATTTCTCCTTTTTTATATTTACTTAATTATATAATATGAATTATAATTTGTAAAGACTTTATTTATATTTATCACTTGTGCAATAATCAGCGCAGATCACGCAACCGTTTCCTGCGGAATTTCCGCAGGAAGCGGGCTTACATATATTTTTGTAGGTATCATTTCATACTTTGAGACTGTTATCAGCGATTTCACGTTTTCCTTGCCCGGCTCAGACCAAACCTGATACACATTTACCGTGTACCCGTTGCGTCCGTTTTCCGTTTTCTGCTGTCCCGCCGCAAGCCCGTATTTATTCGAGCTGTCGATTATCGTTTCTTCCGTCGCCGGAATTTCTTCTATTACTTCCGTTTCGATCTTCACGCTTGCGTTGTTCGGAAGCGGAGTTCCGTAAAATTCCACATTGACATATATCCTTCCGCCGGAGCGTGTGATATATGTATGGATGAAATAGGGAGTTTTGCTGTTGTTGAACATTTTGAGATCGGTGCTTGGCCAGCTCACGGTAGCATCAAGCCCTTTGTCGATATACTCCGACGGCCATGTATGCGGGCGGCGTTCTGTTATTTCTATCGGCGCATTACGCCCCTGCATATTCGCACCGCAGGCAAGTGCGCAATTATATATAGTGGTGGAAACCTGACATATCCCCCCGCCAACGGTTTGATCGTACTGCTGTTGTTCATTTATGAATACGCCGAGCCCGTAGCCTTTTTCCTCCGAGCGTGCGCCTACCCACTGGTTAAAAGAAAATGTTTCGCCCGGCAACCATACACGTTCGTCAAGGCTGAGCAACGCAGTGGTGATGTTCTGTATTCTGCCGGCGGCAGATGAAGCCGAAAGCCATGTGGTGAATTTTCCCACAAGCGAATATTCATGTTCAAGATCGCTCCGCTTTATTGCCGGTACGACAATATCGGGCTTGAGAGTATATTCAAGCATCGGTGTATCATCGACAAGCAACGCACATATTTCATTGTAGGCTTTGTTCACATCCAGCTCCGAGCCGATTACTTCATCCGTATATGAATACACCGGGGCATTTTCGTATCTGAACGTCACACCGGCATTCTTTTTTTCGATATCTGTCTGTTCCTTTATTTCGCACAGCACCTTGACAAGCTCAGTCGGATCGCTTATCTTCGTTGCCGAAATATCTATTTTTTCACCTCTGTCAAGCTTGGCAAATGCCTCTGTGCGTTCCTCGTCCGTACCTTTTCTGCCGACGGCAACAGCTCTTGACACGGCATTATCGACATCGACCGTAAGCGGAAATCTGTCTCTGCCGAGTACCCATGTGTTTTCACCGTATTTAAGCACAAGCTGTTGGATCGCAATGTTATAATCTACGCAACCCGCCAGATAGTTTTTTGCTTCTTCAACGCTCATTCCGCCGACATCATAGCCCGATATCGTAACACCGTTGAGTATCTTACCCGAAAAATATATTTCGTTGTACTGCTCCGCTTCGCTTATGCTCGCGGCAAGCTCATCCTGCTCATGCGCCTTGATAAAATAATCAATAAACAATGCTATAGTGACAGATGCCAATATACTCATACATATTATCAAAGTAACTATATGAAAAAACACTCTGTCATCTTCGCTGTTTACAATAAGCTGTTTCATCCGATCCGACCCGTCAATCAAATAAAATATAATATCCGCTCACATATCCTGTGATCCCGTTTTCCGTTTCAACGAGATACCATCCGTCACTTTCCTCTTTTACGGTGACCTTATCGCCCGCCTTCAGTACGGCCACAACATCGTAAGCCGTCATCGGTCCTTCACGGACATTCACCTTTTCGCCGAAAATAGCAGTGCTTATTTTCGCGTTCCGTTCTCCTTCCTGCACCGACGGCGTTTCAGTCGGAACAGGTGTAGGCGTTCTGAGTGCGTCGATCTCCTCTTTTGTAAGCGACGGTGTCTCAGGCGGAGCATAATCGTAATCGCCCTTGCGCACTATCGAATCTATCTGCCATGAGCCGTCAACAAGCACAAGTTTTACCTTGTATACGCTGTTGCTCCATTCCGGCACATTGTATACGCCGTGCGCCATCGCGTCCGCTTTTGACATCTGTGACGTATCAAGCTCCCCGTTTATTGAAAATACGGCTTCACGCACGGTAACCGTCTTCCGCTTCTGCCACGGGAATACAAACATATGGCTATACGACAGCTTATGCCCGTAATTCGTTATTATATATATGCCGTAATTCTCTTTTGCTTCCTGATATTCCGCATTCTGAAGATAATTATACGAAAAGAACCGTTGATTATCCTCTATATCGCTGCCGAGCAGAATTATATCAAGCCTTGCTTTCAGTGCATCGTTCAACAAAAAATAAATATTGGATATCTTCATGCTTGAGAAAAACGCACCGACGATTATCCCGACAACAACGGCAACAAGTGCCAGCCGCGATATAACATAGATCAGTCCGCGCTTTAATTTATCACTCAAGGTATTACACCCCTATTCTGTAATCAATGTTATTGTATCACATTTAGGCGCGGTTGTACAGAAAAGTATTCCAATATTCAAAAATTGTTTATATTTTTGCTTTTACGGAGAATACTAATCACAAATCCGTTTTTGTGGGGTGCAAAAGTTGGCAAACATAATATTACGCACACTGATACTGTTTTCCGGCTTGCTGATAATGCTTCGCCTGCTCGGAAAACGGCAGATAGGTCAGCTCCAGCCGTACGAATTTGCGCTGACGCTTATTGCCGCCGACCTTGCTACGACGCCGATGTCGGATATAAATACACCGCTTTTATGGGGAATAATCCCCATATATGTTTTGCTCGCGGCAGGACTTATACTTTCGCTTGCTTCGCTAAAATCCGTAAAAGCAAGGCACATTATATGCGGAAAGCCGAAAATCCTGATCGAGCGCGGTGTGATACTGGAAGATGCATTACGAACGGTACGCTATACGATAAACGACCTGAGCGAACAGCTTCGAAGTAAAGATATTTTCGATATTTCCGAGGTATACTACGCCATCCTCGAAACAGACGGTGAAATAAGCGTTATTCTGAAAAGTCAATACAGAGCCTGCATCCCGCAGGACATGAACATCTATCCGCCGCAGGACGAATTACCCGTTATTCTCATAATGGACGGCGTTATACAAAGAAGCAACCTCGACCGTTTCCGAAAGACCGAAAAATGGCTTATGGGAAAATTACGCAAATTCGGATTCGACGACGAAAAAAGCATTTTGCTTATGACCTATGACGGCAATAAGCTCTACGTTCACTCCGGCGGCAGTGATCCGTTCATAAAGGAGGAGCCATGCGGAACCTGATAATTATTATTGTTATAATATCGCTGTTTATCGGCGGCGCGGTATTTTTTGACATGTATATAACCAAGCTTACAGATGATATGCTTGAGATGCTTGAAGCGGCCGAATCTGTCGAAGCCATTGAAAAGCTCACTGATGAATGGGACAGCCGAAGCAGTATCGCCGAGCTGATGATAGATCACGGTGAAATAGATATTCTCAACCAATACCTATGGGCGATGCAGGTCGAAATACAGTACGATTATGATGAATATATGGAATCGAAGAAGCTCGCAAAGGAAATGTTCAATCACATCCGCGAACGCAATGTGTTCGGATTTGATAACATCATGTAGCCGCGATGCAACCGCAATATATGCTGAATAATTCAAAAACACTGTCCGTTATGAAATATGTATATATGCTCAAAAATGAATATTTGCAAAAAAAGATAAAGCCGAGTGCAGACCTTCATTTGCATTCGGCTTTACCGTTTGTTTTTCGTTTTATTCGGCAGAGAGCAGATAGTAATATACCGGCTGATCGCCCTTTATCACTTCTATGTCAGTATCGGTGTACTTTGCCTTAAGGGTATCGGCGATACCGTTGGCGTGTTCCTCGTCCGTATCGGCACCGAAATACACCGTCAACAGCTCGTTTTTCTCTTCAAGCAGTTTTTCGGCAAGCTCGACGGTGATTTCGTCAAGCTTTTCGCCGCAACATACGATATTGCCTTCGGCGATACCGAGGAAATTACCCTCATGTATTTCTTTGCCGTCAAATTCCGTATCGCGCACGGCGTATGTCACGCTTCCGGAAAGCACTTCGCCGAAGCTTTCACCCATGCTTGCCGCATTGTCCTCCGCACTGCTCTCGGGGTCAAAAGCCAGCATCGCAGCTATTCCCTGCGGAAGTGTCTTTGTCGGAATAACATACAGTTTTTTATCGGTAAAATCCTGTGCCTGCTCTGCAGCAAGAATTATATTCGAATTATTCGGCAGAATTATTACTGATTTTGCACAAACCTTTGCAACTGCCGCGGATATATCCTCAGTACTCGGATTCATTGTCTGACCGCCCGTAACTATAGCATCGGCACCAAGCTCCGTGAACACATCCTCGAACCCCTTGCCCGAAGCTATCGCAACGATTCCGACTTCCTTTTTATCCTTTGTGCGTTCTTCCTCGATCTCACGGTGCTGTTGCACCATGTTTTCTATTTTTACCTTATCCAGCTCGCCAAGCTCAAGTGCATATTGGAGTGCTTTTCCGGGATTGTTTGTATGGACATGCACCTTTACAAGCTCCGGATCGCCTACGACGATAAGAGAATCGCCTATGCGTGCAAGCTTGTTGCGAAGCGCGTCCACAGTGCTTTCGTTGACCTCCGGCTTGAGATTCCGAATAAAGAATTCGGTGCAGTATGCGAACACGATCTCATCCATTTCGGCGACTTCTTCTGCCGTTGAGCGTGCAAACGAATCGCTCAGCGTAGTGAGCGTCACCTGCTCAGCGTCTATCTGCTCACCGTGGATAACACTGCCGAAGGCATGCATTATCGTCATAAGTCCTTGCCCGCCTGCATCCACAACGCCTGCTTTTTTAAGTTGCGGAAGCATCTCGGGTGTTTTCTTAAGAGTGTCCTCGCCTATCTCTATGGCACGGTCAAAGAAGTCGGGAAGCTCCCGTTTTGTTTCATACTTCGTCTTTTCCGCCATGATTCTTATGACTGTAAGAATAGTACCTTCCTTAGGCTTCATTACAGCCTTATAAGCGGTTTCCTGTGCAAGGCGGAGTCCTTCGGCGAATTCTGCCGTACCTGCTTCTTCAAGCGTTTCAAATTCCTTTGCAAATCCGCGAAGTATCTGCGAAAGGATAACGCCGCTGTTACCGCGTGCGCCCTTCAGGGCTCCGCGTGCCATCGCCTTTGCTACCGTGGGAAGCTCGTTTGAAGATGTTGCCGATACTTCCTTTAAGACCGATTGCATCGTAAGCGACATATTTGTACCCGTATCGCCGTCCGGCACGGGAAATACATTCAGGTCGTTAAGCTTCCGTTTATTGGCTTCAAGCACCTGAGCGGCGGCTGTCACCATTTCTTTCAAGAGTGTGCCGTCAATGGATGTGTAATTCATTATCGTCCTTTCCTGCTTACACTCTTATCCCCTGAATAAGAACGTCTACATTATCCACCCTGAGTCCCGTTTGAGATTCAACGGCATATTTAACGGCTTCAATAACGTTGTGCGCGGCGGCTATCATTGAAACGCCGTACTCTATTATGACATGAAGCTCAAATTTAATGCTTTCCTCATCAGAAATCACTTTTATACCCTTTGTAAGGCTTTCACGCTTCAGCAACTCCGCTATGCCCTCTGCCGTATTCGATGCTGACATACCTACTATACCCGCGCAATCGCACGCAGCGATTCCGGCTATAGTTGAAAGTACCGTATCGGAAATAGTGATAGTACCGAGCTGATTGCTTGTTTTTACCGCCATATGAATAACCTCCGAATATATTTATACACACTCTGCACGAGTATATATCATATCTTACTATAAATTCCGAACAATGTAAAGCGAATTTTGATTTTTCGCATTTTTCGCATATTTTTCATATTGGTTTTTTATCGCGTACAAATAATTTTATGTATCAGCGGCTGAAATTATACGACATAATATGCGCAATGTTTTCAAAAAAGCAAAGCAGTCCGCGTACTTTTTGCCGTACATACGGACTGCATGTCTTTATCAGAATTCAACTATCGGAAGTGTTATCGACGTTCTGTCCGGAGTTGGGGTGGGTTCGGTTTTGCCGCTGTTATCCGACGGTGTAGGCTGTGTCTCGCCGCTATCGGCGGTTGCTGTCGGTGTTGCACTGTCTTTATCGCCGCCGGAGGTATTACCGTTATCGTTCTTGTCGGCAGGCTTATTTCCGTTGTCGCCGCCGTTGCCGTTATTTTCCTCTTTTTTATTCTGACCGCCTTTATCGCTGTTGTTTTCTTTGTCTTTCGTCCCGGCATTACCGTTGTTTTCAGTATTTTCGCCGTCATCAAAGACATCTTCTTCGCCGTCCTTACCGTTTCCGTTATCGGTTGCGGCGTCCGTGGGCTGTGGTGTGTTTCCGCCGTTATCGGCAGGCTTCTTACTACATGCCGAAACCGAAAATGCAAGCAGTACGGCAAGTAAAACTATAAATATTTTTTTCATACGATTTCTCCTTTTTTAATATTACAAAAGAATTATACCATGTTTTCAAATCAATATCAAGTATTTTTGAAAAACGGAATAAATTACATAAGTGCATTCAACCGCTTATCGCCGTAAATCAAAGATTCGGTTTCGTCGATAAGCTGTCGGATGCCTATTTTTTTATCACCGCGATACCAATTTTCAAACATTCCTTTTTCAAGCTCCTTGCGTTCCTCAAGATCGGTGCGCAGGAACGTTACCGCGGTTTTAAGATACTGCCTGTCGCCGGTATTGCAGTATCTGCAGCATTCACGGCACCATGAAGAGAACAGTATCATATGGCGTATCTGCCGTATCATTATATCAAAATATCCGTCGCACTCAAGCGCCTGCGCCTTTTTAAGCAGACGCTCAAATTTTTCGATACTGTCAGTCAGCAGATCGACCCAATAATCCGGCAAACGCTTATCAAGCGCATCCAGACCGATGTATTTGATACTGCCGTCGGAAGCGGAAAAATAGTTGAACTCATATTCGCCGTGTCGGAACGTGAAATACTGCTTATAGCTGTCAAGCCGCTCTATCGGCACATTGACGAACGAAGCAAAGTATTCCTTCATTATTTCGGCGGTCTGCACGTTGCCGAAGTAACGCGAGCATATCGTTTCATAAAAGCTGTCAAGGTCAAAGCCGTAAAAATCCTTTGTAAGTGCGGCGTTTGCCTCGTCAGAAAGAATGAAATCGCGCACATTGGAAGTATTGAGTATGCTGTATTCGGTATCCCCGGCTTCGACCGAAAGCTTATAGTTGTATGCCATTTTGCGCCAATCGGTGGCTTGCGCAAGATGACCGCCGTCGCCCCAATAACAGATGTGATAGTATATGCCGTATGTGCGATCCTTTTCACGCGGTATATCGTAAAAATCCGCCGAAAGCATCTGCGTCGGTCCGACATCCGAAAAAACAAGCGTCGTCTTTTGCGGGAATTTGAGATAACCCGCATGATAAAGCGTTGCCCCTTCCATCCACAGCGTGCTTGTGGAATAGAAATCCTTGCCGCACAGCTTTTCGACTATGCCGTACTGCACGGCTATGGCTTCGGAAATGACATTGCCCCAATACTCCATTCCGTGTGTGGCATCCTTTTCCCATACGGGTCGGTCTGCCTTGCCCCGCAGACCGAGCTGCCATATCACACTGTCCTTGTACTTTGCCCATTTTTCGGCATAGTACGTCCACACTTCTATGGCGTCGTCTTTGTTCTTTGAATATGAAAACTCGCTTGTCCGTCCGCGCTGTGCCATGTATGTATCGTAATACCAATGGCTTACGCCCATAGGCTCGATATGGTGCTGAGTGACGAACATTCCGCGCTTGACGCAGAACGCGACTATCTCTTCCTGACGCGGGTCGGCGATATCAAGCAGTGTCGCGGGGATTATCATATTAAAATTCATTCTGAGCGCCGTTTCGACAACAAGTGCGATATCCTCTAAATTCGTTATATCCTGATAGAACGGGTAATCTTTTATTTCACGGGTATAGCCGTCATGCCAGCGTGTGAGCAGATCCTCGTCGTTTATGAACCAACCGCGGAATTTGTATGTCATAGGCTTTGATTTATATGTACCGTCATTGATTGATTCACAATGTTTTATTGTATTCTGCGTAAATGCTATTCCTGCGGGTACACCGAACAATTCGCTTACGCGGTATATTCCCCACATCGTGCCGCGTCTGTCGCTTCCCGCGATTATTATTTTCCCGTTTTTTACGGTAACAACATACTGCTCCCAATTTTCCGGGATTTCAAGATTCGTCTTTTTGTATTCACAAAGAAATTTTTCGTTTTCGATATTTCCCACTACTATATCGGCATCAAAAGAATTCTCTGCTATTTCCGTTTCACATCCGCACGAAGCAAGTATATCTTTTTTCAAATCCTTGCACGCAAGGAATATACATTCTTCTCCGTAATACGCTATTTTTTCAAAATTCATTTAATTACAACTCCTTGTCGGATTGTCTGTTTCACCGAGAATATAATCTATACTGACATCATAAAACCGTGATAGTTTTATAAGAATCAAAGTCGGGATATCATTTTCTCCGGTCTCATATTTCGAATATCCTGTTTGTGACATTCCTATTATTTTTGCAAGCTGGGTTTGGCTCAAATCACTGTCTTCCCTTAAATCCCTTATCCTTTTATACATTTTTACCTCCAAATAATTTCGGTAAAAATATTATACGTTAATCTGTTTTAGGGTATTGACATTTAACCTAAAACAGGTTATAATTAGTAAAAAAGGAGGAATCGAAATGGTATTTTTTGTCCCGTTTGCAGTAATTTTAATTTTAGTCGCAATTATTGTTGCCGTCGGCTATAAGGCAATGGAAATCAATCTCGCACCTATTTTGGCAACTATTTTTTTGATTTTCGTTATAGTAAGCGTTGTAAAAGCAATCAGTACATCCCGAGAATCAGAAGATGAATCTAACAATGCCAAACCAATAGCATTTACAATACTTGCACTGATGGGTCTCTTTATGTTTTTGATTTTTTGTTGTTCATCATGTACAGTCGGCGATGTTTTGAAAACATTTTGGTACGGGTTTTAAGGCAGATTTACAAATTGCAGTGCAATTCTGAAAACATCCGCAAAAAAGCATTCAGATTTCCTCAATAATGTCAAATACGACTGCATCGCAGAAATCTCGGCCGCGTTCTGTAAGGCGCATATATCCGCCTTTGATTTCGAGCAAACCGAAATCAATATGCTTTTTTACTGCTTTGCCCGCAAGTATTCCGGGGGGCAAATCATTTATACTTATGCCCTCATTCATCCTCAATCCGAGCATTATTATTTCCGTGTTTTTATCGTTTTGGCTCAATACCTGCCTGTCACGCACGGTATCTTCCTCAAAAAGATATTCGTCAAGCACATCGGTATTGCGGAATCGCGCACCCTTAAAATACGAGTGTGCCGCACAGCCTAAACCTATGTATTCGCCGCACTGCCAATAATTCATATTGTGTCTGCACTCAAAGCCCTCTTTGGCGTAGTTCGATATTTCGTACTGCCTTATTCCGGCATTGCCGAGTATTCTGTCCGTCAGACAATACATTTCACGTTCTTCGGTCTCGCCCGGCAGTATCAGCTCGCCGCGCTCTACGGCTTTGCTCATCGGCGTACCGTTGTCAAGCGTCAGCGAATAGCACGAAATGTGCGTCGGTGTATAAGAAACAGCCTTAAGAAGTGTTTCGCGCCACATTTCAACGGTCTGCCCCGGCAAAGCAAATATGAGGTCAAGATTGAAATTATCAAAGCCGACACGTTTTATGCTGTTCACGGCATTTTCAAGCTGTGCAAGTGTATGACATCTGCCGATGCTTTCAAGCACACTGTCGCTGAGGCTTTGCGCGCCGACGGATATCCTGTTGATACCGCTGTCTCTGCATGCCTTTAGCTTTTCTTCCGTCAGTGAAGCGGGATTACACTCTATCGTTATTTCCGCGTTTTGCGAAATATCGAAATTTTCGTGCAGAAAGGCAAGAAGCTCCGATATCTGCTTATCGCTCATAAGGCTCGGAGTGCCGCCGCCTATAAACACGGTGCTTATTTTTTCGCCCTTATAGTGTTCCGCTTCTTTTTTAAGACGTGATAAATAAGACGGCAGAAGCTTTTCTCTGCCGCCGAATGAAACAAAATCGCAATAAGCACATTTTTTTGTGCAAAACGGAATGTGGATATATAAGCCTCTCATCATTCGTCAAGCTTAAGCACCGCGAGGAAGGCTTCGGACGGTACTTCTACACTGCCGACCTGACGCATGCGCTTTTTGCCCTCTTTCTGCTTCTCGAGAAGCTTTTTCTTTCTTGTTATATCGCCGCCGTAGCACTTGGCAAGCACGTCCTTACGCATCGCCTTGACGGTCTCACGCGCGATGACTTTTCCGCCGATAGCCGCCTGAATCGGTATTTCGAAAAGCTGACGCGGAATGGCATCACGGAGCTTTTCGGCTACCATGCGCCCGTGCGCGTAAGCTTTATCCTTGTGGACTATTACCGACAGCGCATCGCACATATCGCCGTTGAGCAGGAAATCAAGCTTGACGAGTTGGCTCGGCTGATATCCCGCAAGCTCATAATCGAACGAAGCGTAGCCGTGTGTCCGGGATTTAAGCGTATTGAAAAAATCATAGATTATTTCGTTCAGCGGCATCCTGTATTCAAGCACGGCACGGTTTTCGTCGGCATAGTGCATGTTGATATATTCACCGCGTTTTTCTATGCAAAGATCCATTATCGCGCCGATATAGTCCTTCGGTGTCATTATCTCCGCCTTGACTATCGGCTCGCGCATTTCTTTTATTTCATCGACCTTGGGAAGATTCGCGGGGTTGTCGATCTTCAGCTCTGTCCCGTCGGTTTTTGTTATTTCATAAATAACGCTCGGCGCAGTGGTGACAAGGTCGAAATCAAATTCGCGTTCAAGGCGCTCCTGAATGATCTCCATGTGCAGAAGTCCTAAAAATCCGCAACGGAAGCCGTAGCCGAGAGCCGCACTCGTTTCCGGCTCAAACGTAAGTGAAGCATCGTTCAAGCCGAGCTTTTCAAGTGCCTCGTGCAGGTCATCGTATTCACTGCCGTCGGCAGGGTAAATTCCGCAGAACACGTTCGGCATTATCTTCTTATAACCCGGCAACGGCTCGGCGGCGGGATTTTCATCATCGGTTATCGTATCGCCGACGCGCGTTTCCGAAACCGTTTTGATGCTTGCCGAAATATATCCGACCTCACCGGCGGAAAGCTCTTCGACGGGCAAATAGCCGGGGGAGAACACGCCGACCTCGGTCACCTCAAAGGTGTGTCCCGAATGCATCATGCGTATCTTCGTGCCGACGCGCACTTTTCCGTTCACGACACGCACAAAGCTCAGTGCGCCCTTGTAGTTATCGTAGATCGAATCGAATATAAGTGCCTGAAACGGAGCTTCCTCGTCACATTTCGGTGCCGGAACATCGCGGACTATCATTTCAAGCACCTCATGGATGTTGATGCCCTCCTTTGCGGAGATGCGCGGTGCATCCATGCAGGGGATGCCGATGATGTCCTCGACCTCCTGTGCGACGGCATCAGGCTCGGCACTTGGCAGGTCTATCTTGTTTATTACGGGAAGTATCTCCAGGTCCTGTCCGACCGCAAGGTAAACGTTTGCAAGCGTCTGCGCCTCTACGCCCTGCGTGGCATCGACTATAAGTATCGCGCCCTCACAGGCATTCAGCGCGCGCTCGACCTCATATGTAAAATCGACGTGACCGGGCGTGTCGATGAGGTTGAGCATGTATTCGTTGCCGTCATCGGCTTTATAGAACATCCGCACCGCCTGCGATTTTATGGTTATACCGCGTTCCTGCTCAAGCTCCATAGTATCAAGTAGCTGTGCATGCATCTCACGCGAATCGACAGTTCCCGTTTCATCTATGAGCCTGTCGGCAAGCGTTGATTTGCCGTGGTCGATATGAGCGATTATGCAAAAATTGCGTATCCTGCTTTTATCAAATGACATTTTTTCACCTTATCTGCCGCAGCAGTTTTTATATTTTTTGCCGCTTCCGCAGGGGCAGGGATCGTTTCTGCCGACGGTCTTTTTGCTGACCGCCTGCTGTTCGGTGCGCCATGCGCGTGTAAGCTCGGTGCGCTTCTCCTCACTGAGTACATCATCCCATTCCTTGAGCGTATAGAGCCATTTCGCCTTTGCGTTGAGCATGTTGTAGAAAAGCTTTTCGGGCAGAACGGTCATTTCTATTTCGGTTTCTTCCTCAAGATTCTTGAAATCTATTTCTTTCTCAAGTGAAGTGCAGATGCCGTCGGCGAACGGAGCGAAAATCACGGGCTCAAGACCGAGCTTATCGGCAACTTCCTTTACCGTACCCTTTATTTCAAACCATTTTTGAGCAAGTATCCTCTTGTATGCTTCGGTTTCTTCGGCATAATATTTCTGCCAAAGCTGTCCCTGCTGTGCGTCTGTCTTGCAAAGCTCCTGCATTTGCTCCCATGCTTCGTAAATCTTCATTTTTATATCTCCTTCAATTCATTTCATCGTACTTGTTTTTGATAGCCGTAAGGAAATCACGGCTGTTTACGCATTTTTTGTTTTCAAGTGTCGAAAGCGCGAAGAGGTCCTTCGTCATTATACCGCTTTCGATAGTCGCTATCGTAGCTTTTTCCATTCTGTCGGCGTATTCGACGAGCGCGTCGATATTATCGAGCTGACCGCGCTTGCGCAAGCCGCCCGTCCACGCAAAGATAGTCGCCACGGGGTTGGTGCTTGTTTCCTCGCCTGCACGGAACTTGTAATAATGACGGGTGACAGTACCGTGTGCGGCTTCATATTCATACTTGCCGTCGGGGGAAACGAGAACGCTCGTCATCATTGCAAGGCTTCCGAACGCCGTTGCAAGCATATCGCTCATGACATCGCCGTCATAATTCTTGCACGCCCAGATATAGCCGCCCTTGGAACGTATCACACGCGCAACGGCATCGTCGATAAGCGTGTAGAAGTATTCTATCCCCGCCTGTTCGAATTTGGCTTTATATTCATTCTCAAATATTTCTGCGAAAATATCCTTGAAGCGGTGGTCATATGTCTTTGATATCGTGTCCTTTGAAGCGAACCAGATGTCCTGCTTTTTGTCGAGCGCGTATTCAAAGCATGCGCGGGCGAAGCTTGATATCGACGAATCGAGATTGTGCAATCCCTGTACGACACCTGCGCTCTTATCGAACGAAAGTATCGTTTCGCGTCTTTCGCCGTCCTTGCCGGTTATCACAAGCTCTGCCTTTTCACCCTGCTCAACGCTGAATTCGACATTCTTATAAACATCTCCGTAGGCGTGACGGGCAATTATTATCGGCTTTTCCCAATTACTTACAACGGGCTTTATACCGTTGACGATAATAGGCTCTCTGAATACCGTACCGTCAAGCGCCGCGCGGACCGTACCGTTGGGGCTCTTCCACATCTTTTTAAGATGGTATTCCTCCACACGCTGAGCGTTCGGCGTGATGGTCGCGCACTTTATGCCCACGCCGTATTTCTTTATAGCTTCGGCGGCATCGAGAGTTACCTTGTCCTCCGTCCTGTCTCTGTACTCAAGCCCGAGATCATAATACTCACTCTTTAAGTCGATATAGGGCAGAATGAGTAATTCTTTTATCCATTGCCACAGCACCCGCGTCATTTCGTCGCCGTCAAGCTCAACGATGGGGGTCTTCATTTGAATTTTTGACATAAATACACCTCCGCATAATGCTTTTTCAGTATTTTATCACATGTTTCCAAAATATCAAAACGATTTTTTCAAAAAAACAATTGACTTAAAAATTTTTTTGTGTATAATATGTATTGTGCTTGGGGGTATAGCTCAGTTGGCTAGAGTGTCTGACTGGCAGTCAGAAGGTCATGGGTTCGAATCCCATTATCTCCACCATTCCAAGAAGTGCCGCAAATACTGAAAAAGTCAGTGTTTACGGCACTTTTCACATTTTATGCTATTCCGTAAAATTCCGTAAAATGCCGTAAAAATGCTATCAAAGTACACACCCAAGTACACACCCAAGTACATATCCTCCGCAGATTTGAAATAATATTCAAGATAAAAAAGCCGTGCGCATTTCACGCACGGCTTTTTTATCAATTCAATATTTTTTTTATTTTATCAAGCTTGGTTTGAAGCGCATCAGCACGCCCCTTTTCTTCAGCATAAAGCTTTTCATAATCCGGACTTGTCGCCTGCGGGGATTGTTCGATTTCAACGGCATAGTTTTTTGATTCGGGCAAAACCGCCACATATCCTTTTTGACCGCTGTAATCGGTATAGAGCCATTCAATGCCGTTATTTGTCGCAAATTGCGTTCCGGCAATGATTGTTCCCGCCGGAATAACACCTATTTTTACCCCGTTGGGCGTTTGACGGAAATTCATTTCTTCCATAAGCTTAAAGTATCTCATTTCTTTTTCCTCGCTTTCACTTTTTTCATATCGCGGCACTCCATAGCCGCGGATAAACTTTCCGTTGATATTTATGTACCGCCTGCCGACTTTGTCCTCAATATTTCCCTCGATTACACAAATTTTGCCAGCATCGATGCTTTCGACGATGCCGACATGATCCGGCAAGCCCGCGTTATCGCCGTTGCCACTGTCTTGCCAGTCATAGTATATGATATCACCGGGTGCGGGCGTTCTGCTGTCATCCTCAACCCACTCGCCGAGTTTTTGAAAAAGACCTATCTGGCGTTGACAGCTGCACTCAGTGGGGATTATATCCGTGCATCCGCACTTGATAGCTACCGCGCTGACAAAAGTCGCACACCACGGCTCTGCATACCCCATTTTATAGCCTTGTGCAAGTGGCTTGTGAGCATTGTAAACATCAATAACTTCTTTGAAGCTCCCGTCATCCTCGCGTCTTCCGAGCCAAGCACGCGCTTGCTCGACAACTTTTTCTGCCGTCATAAAAAATTTACTCCTTTTTAAGCTGTTTATACACTTGATTTATGCCCGTGGCGGAAAATCCACTTACAATGCCGATTGCGACCGCCTCGAACACGTTCGAAGCGGGGATAAGCCCCGGACAGACAAAAAGTGCAAACGCGCCGAGGATCGCGCCGCACATCCCGCATATTATTGGAATAAATTGACTAATTTTTTCGCCACCAAAAGCTTTGACCGCTTCGGCGATCAGGTAAACAATGACTACCACCGCGGGTATTGTTACATAATTTTCCATTTTTTCAAGTCTCCTTTTTTTCTATATCTGTAAGCCGGTGATTTATCACCTTGACTTGCTCCTCAAGCACCGGCACGCGCCTTGCAAAGCCGTTATGTTCACGCACCTCGCGCGTAAGCTCTTCGATCTTTGTGTCTGTGATCGCTTGATTGACTTTTATCGTAGCGTTCGTCTTGCTTGATGACGCAAGGACGGTGATGATAACGCCAAAAAGCGAAAAGCCACTCGATATCAGCGATATCAGTACAGCCTCACTCATCACCATACACCTCTTTTCGTGCTTGAGCTTTGCAAGCTTCGGCAAAAGCGTTATACTGCTCAAATTCCGCTTGCTTTTCGTCTCGCTGGCGGAGAAGCGCAAGCTCATCATCCGCCGAGTATGCTTCTCGCAAAAGGCCCACTACGCGACGCTTGTAAGTTTCTTCTTTCTCTTCCGCTGGATTTCTCGCTAAAAAGTCCGCTTCCTCATCCGCAGTCATATCGCGGATCATGCCGTTATCATCGATTTTCATTATACCCACACTCCATATATTTCTATTTCTGTTCCTGCGGGAAAGCCACCGCTCATCGTCGTCTCTACAATCACACGGTTCGCGGCTACTATCGGCGTAGGCTTTATAAGACGGGTGACAACATTTGTTGTGCCTCCCGTGCCCGAGCTGCTACCTCCGAGTGCGATCGCATACCCGTGTTCCATGATTGGAAAATGAATGCATCTATTTTCGTTTGATAAATTGTATGTAGTGTATGTGATGTGACCCCCGGACTTTTGTATATCAAAAATCACACTGCCGCTTTTAGGAGTAGGCAAGTTCAGCACCACGATGACTTTTTTGAAATTATACGTCCGCTGATCAGGCGCTTTATTTCGCGACACGCTCGTAACCGCTTCCGCCAAGCTGATGCTTTCTATAAGCTCGTAGTCCTGCGCCTTTGGCTCTGCAAAAGCTTTTATTGCAGACGCAGACAGATAGTCACTATCTGTAGGAGTTGCGGGCATAGTGTTTTTTTTGTGTACCGTCATCTCCGCCCCCGCGGCTGCGACGCTCTCAGCATCGACTACGGCATCTTCGCCCGGATCGCCTTTATCGCCCTTATCACCTTTTATGCCTTGCTCTCCCTGTGGTCCTCTTTCGCCCTGCGGTCCTGTCGCTCCGGTCTCACCCCGAACGCCTTGAGGTCCCTGCGCGCCTTTTATCGAAAAAATACCTTTTGCACCATAACCTGAAAACGTTTCCAGCCACTTTGCAAGGCATATAACTCCGCTCACAGACAATACAAGATCGTCTTCATGAAGCGGCGCGCCATACGGAAAAGCCACCGGAAACTCCGTCTGTGTGCCGACGCTCACGCTATCGCTCGTGTAGTATATGCCTCTGCCGTCTGCTCCGTCAGCTCCTACGATTGAGTATTCGCCGATCGCGTACCACACTCCGGGTATAGGCTGTATCAGTGTGCCGACGATCCCGCCTGAAGAGATGACCATCTCACCGTCACGAAGCGGCGTGCCGTAAGGCATAAGCCCCGTCACCTCTACCTGCTCGCCTATCAAAAGCGTCGCGGTGGTATAGTACACGCCGTTGCCGCGCTCGCCTTGCTCGCCCTGCGGTCCGGGTTCGCCGTCAAACTCTCCGCTGTCAGCGCGTTGCTGGACGGAAAGCGATATGTTCTTTGCACTTTGTGCCACGCCGAGTATCTGCTCGCCGACGGAAGCCCCTATCGGCAACGGCTCGGAGCTATCAATCCCGGATGCGCGGACATCAAGCATCATGCTTTCTGTCACGATGCGCTCCGTGATCTCGTCGCCGCTGACCTCGTTTCCGACTATAAAAAGTTCCCATTCGCCTTCTTCAAGATTAATTTGTGCCGTGCGCGGTACGCGATCGTTTATCATAACTTGTATGATCTCGGTATCGCCTTTTTTCAGATGCACAAGCTTGACAAGATCATGCCAAGCTTCGTCCTCAAAGGTAGCTTCGATCTCAAGATATCCAAAAGTATCCGCCACCGTAAGCGGAGCTTCAAAAAAAATCTCTTGCCCATCTATACGTAGTCTTATCATCTTGCCCCTCCTAACCAATTCGCCTGTACTGATATACAGGCACTACTTCCGAGCCGTAGGTTTCCCATTCACCGCCAAAATACGCCTCGACCTTTGCCACCGTCGAAAGGTCGATTTCCGTGACGCCATCGGCGTTCCATGTAAATATCGAGCCTATCGGATGAGCGTAATCAAGCAAAAAGCCCGCATTGTTATTGCGGGCTGCAAGTTTTTCAGCCTCCGTCATATCGGAATTTTCGTAAATAATCATAAAAAATCTCCTTTTTTTTCAGCTTATGCTCGTTATACAGCCATCGACAACATGGATCGTCCCCGTACCTCCGCCGGGTTTTTGATAGGTGATATCGCCGTCAAATGTAAGCTCTATCGGCACTGCCCACGTTTTGCTATCGCTTTCTTTCCAAAATCGGAAGCCTTCGCCGAAGAAAGACCACTGTCCGGCAAGGCATACAGCTTTGCCCATTTCTTGATCGCCGTTGCCGATATCGCCACGGAACTCAAGGATGCAACCGTCATAAACTCCGCCTTGCTGAGTGCCTCCGTAAGCCCTTACGTAAAATGTGTCGTTTTCAGTCGATCTTATCTTATCGACCATAAGCCCGTCTTCGGTCGTGCGGTTGACCGTCACCCACGCGCCGCTTACAAATTTTTGAACGGCAAAGCCATCCGTGCCATTGGCAACGATGCGTACCTTACCATCTGCCCGCGTGGATGTGAAGCCTTCCGCATGCGTGATTGCCACATTGTTATAGCTTTCGCCTTGTTTCACAGTAGCGGAAATGTCGATGCCTGTATCGACCGCGGCATCTATGCTGTCGCGGACATACTCATCAAGCACAAAAGTGCTTTTGCTTGGATCGTCGATGCACTTGGAAAAGCTGATGATGCGGCTTTTTTGCGTCTCTTTCAAAAAGCTGTCGGTGATTTCAACATCATCGCCCAGCGCAAAAGTGCCATCGTCGAGAAGCTGTGCATCAAAGCTTCTTTTTCCCGTGGATGCGTCCCAATGCACTGTGCGCTTGATGAGGTTTTTAGAAAAGTCCACTTCTTTATAGCCTTCAAGCTCTCCGTCCTGCCCGATATGCCGCTTTATATCTATGCGAAAATTGTTGAAGTCTATTTCGACATTAAATGCCTGTAGGGCGAGGATGGCGGCTCTTACCGTGACGTTTTCCTGTCCTATAAGTGAAAAAGTCACTGTGCCTATGTCAATTATGTTGCCTATGGTGAAGCGATCTTTTGCTTTGCCTCCGTGGACATCTTCGCCAAGCTGTAGTATGTCAACCACTATTCGCGCCAAGCTCCCCACGTATGAGTATCCGTCCGGGATCATGTAGTCAGATAGGGCATAGGACACATGCTCGCCGCCGAAGCGGGCGAGGTTGTCCCCGCCGCTGTTGATATCTGCTGTTGCTATATCGAATTTCTGCCCGTCACACTCAAAAATCGAATCTTCCGCGATCTCTTTCAGCATCGGATTGTCATTCGTAAGCGAAAATTCAAGCGTATGCTCGCGCATAAGCTCATGCTTGCGCACGCAGTTAAACGCCTTTGAAGTCATCGCCGTCCGCACATAAGGATCACTTTTTTTCAAAAGATACACAATGGCTGCCATACTATCCCTCCATTATCGGCACAAAATCCACTATTGCCGTAAGCTTTTTATCTGCCGACACGTCAATCATTGAAAAGTTGATTTCAATGATCCCGTGCGGAAGCTCAAAAAAAGATGTCGTGACTTTGTCAAAAACATTTTGACCGTCAGACATCCTTTTTACCGTTTCAGCTTCGCAGTCTACTTCGATGCCGTCATGTACAAAAAGCGGTGAATACGATATATATACAGCGTCATGCACATCGTCGTTTATCTTAAAAGAGCCTTGTATCTTCGATCCTATAAGCTTTACCTTTGGCTTTACGCTGCCGCCGCTGTTATACAATCGCATCGTCGCGGTAGGCGATGTAATTTCAAAAACGAACTGCGTCTTGTCGATCGAGGCATTTATAAGCTCATACACATCAGGCGTAAGCGCGTGCCCGTCGGACGAGTACGCCCACGGCGGATTGCAGACAAATTGCACAGTTCCTATCTGACGATCTTTCGTATTTTCAAACTCCAAAGCCGCAATAACTTTTGCGTTGTAATACTTTTCGGGGCTGTCGCCCAAAACAAGTCTTTTATACGCTCCGCTATTTGAAAGCCACGCGGCTATTTCGTCACGATGTTTTCTCAAAAAAGCATAGTCTCCGTCAAAGTAAACGGCTCTTTGTATGACGCGCACACCGTAAGAATGAATCCCAAAATCATGCACGCCGTCAAGTCCGGGTATCTCGGCTACAGACTGCCTCTGTTCGGGTAAGATCGAATGCGTTTCGGTATCGAAGGAAAGAAAAAAGCTTCCGCTTTCGATATCGCCAAATTTTATTTCATTTTCCCGCAACGCCCAAAGCCCTCCCTCTTGACCTCGCTTTTCGTTCAGCATCCACGGAAAGTGTGTGCTGTATCGCCGTGGTCACAACCTCTTCTCCGATCTTGAATACGGTGACTTGTTGCTGTGCGCCGTAGTTGTTCGTCGTGTTGTTCGTTGTTTTTACTTCGCCCGCCTGCCGCGCATAAGCTCTTGCCATCTCTTTAGATATATCATGCGGTATTATCTGACTGCCGCGCGGCAGGTTGATGATCTCGCCGCCCTGTTCATTGACATATGTCCAGCCGCCGCGAAAATAATCTGTTCCCAATGCCTGCTGATATCCGAAAAATTCAGTGCCATCTATCCGTTTAAGTTCTCCGCTTTTCCCAAACTCTTCAACGTCAAGACCGTTTTTTACCCTGTTCTTTTCATCTTCTCTATACTGTTCCGCATATGTAATTTTAAGTTCAAGCCCTTCTTCAAGCTCTTTTTTAACTCTCTCATACTCTTCAATCACAGTATTAGCCCAGTTCGTAACCGCAAGTTCATTTGCCGTCTTCAAATCTTCAAGCCGCGTCTTTTCGTTTTCAACATAACCGTCAAAAAAAGCAAGACGCTCTTCATAAGCTTCCTTGTAGCTTTCATTTTCTGCTTCCAAATTTTCTTTCAGTGCCGCATACTCTTCATCTATCCGGCTTTTTTCATCCGCGGCAAGCTCATCGTTAAAGCTCATCTGCTCGCGAAGACTTTCCCGCAACGCCTCGCGCTCGTCAGCAACTTTTTTTTGCTGCTGTTCAGCAAGAAAAGCTGTTAACTCTTTTTCGGCGTTACGCTTATCGGTCATCGTGGTTGCTGCAGCTATTTGTATCTGTAAGTCTTTAATTTTTTGCGCCGCTTCCGCTTCTTCTTTTGCTTTTTCTTCGGCGGCAATTTCGGCATCAATAGCATCGATTTGACCTTGAAGCTCTGCATTTTTTGCTTTTTTGTCAGCATCTACGGCATCCTGTCGAGCTTTTTTCTCTTTTTCTATAAGCTTAAGCTTTGCACTGTGGTTTTTTTCAAAAGCCTTGCGTTCTTCTTCAAGTGCTTTTTTGCTTTTTTCCACATATTCTTCAGCCGCTGTCACACCTGCATTATACTCAGCTTGATATGCGTTTATTTTGTCATCGCGTATTTTTTCGGTGTTTTTTATAAGTGAATTAAGGTTTTCTTTTTCAGTTTTAGCCGCGTCTTTTTCCTTCTCGATATACTCATCATACATATCATCAACTTCAGAAAGCTTTTTTTTAGTATCTATTGCAGCAGCGGCAAGTGCGGCAAGTAAAACTCCAACGACAGCAAGGTACGGTGCAGCCACTGACGCCGCAGTACCAAGCGTCGCAACGCCGCCGGCGGCAACTTCTGCGCCCGCACCTGCCGCAGTGGCAGCAGTGCCCGCTTCCGCAAGTCCTTTAGCTATCTTCAAAGCTTTAAGACTTCCGATGCCTGTCAAAATCTGACCTACAGTTCCGACCACCTTGCCGCCTGCGCTCACTACCGGTCCCGTCGCCGCCGCTACCACAGCGGTATTGACGATAGCTTTTTTCTGATCCTCATCAAGCTCGCCGAATTTTTGGATTATTTCGTTAAGCGATTTAATCAGTGGCGTCACCACAGGCTCGACTTCCTCCTTAAAGGATGCGGCAAGCTCTTTCAGCGCTTCCGGGAGCTTACGCATCTGCGATGCCGCCTCGCCCGACGTCCTTCCATAGTCACCAATGGCATTTTTGCTCGCGTCAATCACAAAGTTGTATCTCAACTGCACTTTTTCTGCCTGTGTAAGCTCGGTGTAGCTTTTTTCGAAGCCCTGTGCAAGCGCATATGCTTTCAGCTGCGCTTCCGTCATGACAACGCCGAGCCCCTTAAGGCTTTCCGTCTCGCCTGTAAAGATGCCTTTTAACGCAGTGGTCGCCGTATCTATAGAGATATTTTTAAAGCTTGACAGATCTGCCGAAAGCCCTACAAGCGACATCGACATCTTTGCTGCTTCTCTTTGCGTAAGTCCCATCGACGTAGCCATATCGCCGTAAAGCGACACAGCATCAAGCGCGGTGCTTCGTGCCATGCCAACGGAGTTTATCGAATTGCTTGCCCACTCGCTTATCTCTTCCGAAGCGCTTCCGAAGGTCGCTTCCATCTTGTTTTCGGCTTCGGTCAGGTCTGAGGAGTATTTATATATAGCCGCGCCCGCCGCGATCACAGGCGCAGTTATGCGCGTTGTAAGGCTGTTTCCGACGCTTGATATCTTGCCTCCGACTTTTTCAAGCTTATCACCCGTGTTTTTGAGCTGATCGGCAAACTCTTTTTGCTTTTTGACCGCCTGCTCCGCAAGCTTTCTGCTGTAGTCCTCGATTTTTTTTGTAGTGCTTGTCACTTGCTTTTCGGCATCAAACATTTTGGAAGCGAGGTTTTCCGCCTCTTCAGATGTCGCGCCCTGTTCTTTTACCGTTTCCTGATATGCCGTGCGAAGGATATCGAGCTTTTTCTTTTGAAGCTCAAGCTCGTCGTTTAACGAATCAACACGAAGTTTAAGCCCTTCGGAGCTTTCGCCCCAGCCATCCATTAGCGCCGCGCTTGCCTTGAATCCCGTTTCGATATGTTTGATACCGGCATTTATATCCGTTATGCCTTTTTTCCACTCGGTCGTGTCAAGTCCTACGCGGCTCATCAGTTCATTTGCGTAATCCGATGGCATTTTTACCTCCTAAAAGATATTTTTCACAAGCTTTGAATTTTTTGCATTTACTCTGCGATACTTTTTCCCGTTTCGCTCGACAACTTCCACATCTTCTCCTTGCCCGGTATCGGAAAAAACTGCCGTTTTACTTCGGTATATCCAAAAGTAAAACGGCAAAAGTCTTTCGATATCGCACTTGTCAAGCTCTTCAAGCGTGTAAGCAGGAACAGCTTTTATGATGATCGCTTCGATCTCAAAAAGCCAGTCATGCGCTTTAGCACCGTCTTTTTTTTTACGTCTGCTTCTTTCGGAGGTTCTATGCCTTGCTCTTGCATGATGGTAAGCACCCTCACCACCACTTGTCCGGCAACAGCGGTTACCTGCTCAACGTCGGTATGCTTTTTCAGTTTTTTCACGGAAAATTTGTTGCCGAAAAAGTCACAGACAAAGCGACAGATCACATCAAGCCCGTCTTCGCCAAGCTTGGACGCGTCTCCGATTTCCACCGCTTTTTTGAAAAACTCCCAAGTCACGCGATCTTGGGAGTATGTTTTAACGACTTCGTTATTTTTATTGTAAAAGTGAAGCTCGATCGGCGATCTCATAAGGATGCTCCTTTTATCAGACGGACGGCTGTTCAGGATCGGGCGGTGTCTGCACCGCCGCAAACCAATTTGCGCCGCTGAAATTTTCGTCGGTCGTGTCACCGCTTATGCCGATAACGCCGCTTGTCTCCGACGCTTCTGCATCGACAACAAACTCATGCACGGTGCGCGTCGCCGTAAAAGTGAGCTGACGCGTGTTCGGCGTAATACTTGTGCCCTGCTTGCTCGCGCCCGTCTGTGCGCCGAGCGAAAATTTACCCTTCAAAAACTGGAAATATCTGTACTCGTCGCCTTCAATACTCATTCTGCCCGAAAGTGCGCACCATGGAGCTTTGCCGGTGTCGCCCGTGTCTATAATTCTGCCTGTTTCAGCATCATACCGTTTGCCCGTAAGCTCTGCCGCCACTTTTTCCGGCACACCTGAAACAGTAAGCGTGATATTTTTTTCGTTCCCGCCGGATGAAACATAGCGGACGACATTGTCATAGTAGCGCTTGTTCAGATCGCCCGTTCCGTCGATCATGATCTCTGCCGCCGGCGCGAGATACTTATTTGCACCTGCCGACCACTCTTCCTCTGTGTCGCTTGCGATGATAGCATAGTGCAACTGGTCGCAGCCTATGATCTCGCCGTAGATGTCTTTTTCTTCGTTTTCCATCTTTTTTTACCTCTTTTCAAAAAAATTAAAATCAATGCGCCATCCGCGGTGACCCGTTACAGGGTCAACGGGGATCCCGCCTTCGCCGATGCGCTGAAAGCCTGCGCCTTCAAACGCATTCACAACTTTTTTCACGGTGCTTAAAATCACCGATTTGTCTTTATAAAATATGCTTACCTGTATTCGACAGTTGGCGGAGCGTTCACGATTGTCCGCAGAAGCCGCAGACGGCTTCGATACCAAAAAGTAGACTATATACATATTCGGGAGCTGTGTCTCTTCAAAGTTTTCAAAACGCTCGAAGTCATAAGGAATGTTTTGCACGCTTTGCAGTGCAAGTAATGCAGCTTCTGCCGCTTCTTCCCAAGTCAAGCTCACAAAACCCCTTCTTTCTTCAAATTGTCACGGATAATTTTTGTCAGCTCTGTCCTATTATCGTCGACCGCAGGGCGCACAAAAGGATCGGGAAATTCAGGTGAGTGCCCGTCGCCGTACTCTTGGAAGACGCCTTCCGCGGCTTCCGGGTGTTTAGCATAATCAATTCCCACTTTGCCTATAATCAAATTCCCGCTCAATTTTGCGTCTCTTTTTTCGATAGCATTATAAACATTACCTGTTCTCCTATGACGAGCCGCGCCTTCTTTCATGCTTTTTTCGACGATCGGCAATGCTCTATTGACTGCATTCTCGCAAGCTTCATCAAGGTTTTTTCCGGCTTCTTCGATTTTTTTATAAAATTCCTCAAAGCCTCCAGCCGAAAACTTTGCCGTAAGCGCGCTTTTGCTATACGGGCGATTATACTCAATGCGTTTAGCCATACACTGACGCCCTCACCTTCATTTCTAAGCTTATATGCCTTTCAAGCACATCATTTATCGACAAGATGTCATACAGGATACCTTCATACACTATGCGGCACTGTTCGGTGATATCCCGTCTGTATCTGACAGTGACGGTGGCAAGTCTTTTTGTCTGTAAGCTCTCCGCCTGCAACGCTTCCGTGCCGTGAGCGTTGACCCAGTGCGCCCACACATCCGCAACTTTTATCCAATCATCCTTTGCAAATGACCCTGTGCCGACTTTTGACTTTTTTTCTATCGTGATTTTTTTATTGAAAGTCATTTTTGTCACCCGATAAGATTTCTCGCATGCATCGAAAGGATAGCATCGACCGCCGGGTTGACCTCGGCGCGGTTGACAGAGTAGTCGCGGTTGAATGACATATCGTTTATAAGAATCATGTATGCGATTGTTAAGTCGTCATATGCGTCGATTTCACGGTCTGTAAGACCCGTTTGCCCGCGTATAAAGTCTTTTGCCGCAGTCTTGTATACTTCAAGTAATGACGCGTCATCAATGCCGCAAAACTCTTTTATTTGGTCGTTTCTCAGCGCGCTTATCTTCATATCGTTTCCTTTCCTACGGTATACATGCCGAGCCGGCAAAGCTTAAAAAGCTCTGCCGTCCGGGTGCATCTGTTAAACACTTGCACTTCCTGCCATCTGCAGTACCTTGATCTTCTTCGTGTCGGTGACTTTGCCGTCATACTCAGCATATCCCATGATGCCAAGCATATTGCGTTCTGCAAAGCGCTCACGCAGAATGCTTACCTCAATACCCTTGGGTGACTTGATCGTATAGCCGCTGAGATCCGCGAAGACGATAGCTTTTGCCGAAGCCTCCATTTCGGGCATTGAATCACTTTCATAGACCTCTATACCGAGTATCTTATTTTCCGACTCGTTAAAATACGGCAAACCGCGCTCATCCTTCAACTTGCATATAGCAGTGTAGGTTGTGGGGGACATGACCCAACGGCAGTTAGGTCTGAACGCCTGCTTCACGGAGTGCTTAAGCTCTACAAGCTCATCATAAGTCACCGCCGTTTCCGAAGCAGCAGTTACAGCCGCTGTCTGTTCAGTGATGCCTTCTATCTTGCCTTCAGTCCCGAGGACAAATTCCTTTTCAAGTTTTTCGGCGATAGCTTGTGCAACTCTTTTTATGATGAAATTTACGATATCAACATCGGTGTTGTTGACAAGCTTATTTGATACAAGTGCCAGCGCGCCGACCACATAGCCCGTAAGGTCTATGGTCGTAAATTTGCCAACATTGTCAACGAGAGCTTCGCCTTCATCGACATAGTCAGCATTGACAAAGTTTGTCGCATCTTCGCCATACACGGGGACAGAATACGTTCCGTTCGTGCTTACTACGTCGCCGAGCTGAAGAAAAGGCACCATATCGCGCACAGCTTCAATAATTCGATTTGCGATCCTTACGGGAACGATCTTTCCATTAATTCCCTGTGTAAGCTGGATTTCACCGGCGCGGTTTTCAAGCGCAATGCCGCGCACAAAGTTTGCAAAAGCGCGGTTTTCAAGTGCTTCTTCATCTTCTACCATTTCTTCACGTTTCTGTTCAGGTTTTGCGATCTTGCGGGCACGCTCCTCCGCCTGCACGGTCTTGTCGATATCGCTGATTTTCTTTTCAGCAGCATCGAACGCCGTCATTTCCTCATCCGTCATTGCGCGCTCTTCCTTTTTTGCGCTTTCAAGGATACTGTTCATCTCCCTTTCAAGCTCTGCACGCTCCTCCATAAGCTTCTTAAGTATCATCTTTTTTACCTCTCTTTTTTTATTTTTGCGAGCCTTTTTTCATACTCGCCATAATCAACTTTTTCTTTCTGCTCAAAAACTTCGACTTCGTTTTCGAAGCATCGCGTTTCAAGCTCGACATCGCTGCCTGCTCTGACCTCTACTGACGTTGCTGCATAGCACGGCGTTTTGCTTTTTACAAGCGACACATGATCAAGCTCAAAGCCTTTTACGTGTCGGATGGGGATATCGTTTTCGCGTTCCTCAAGCTCATCTTTGACTTGCGTCATCCCGAAAGACCATCCGCGCAACTCTTTGGCGTTGACGCTTTTATCCAAAAGTGCATCCGCGTAAAGTCCGATGCTGTCTTCGCGCAGTTTCAGCGTTCCGCCTGCCGTGGATGCATAAGCGTGCGCGGGGTCGTGATCCATCAAAAGCGTCACATCTTTTGCTTTTGCAAGTGCCTCCGCAAAAGCGCGCTCCTCGATTACCTCAACGACCTTGCCGCGAGGCGTCACTATCGGTCTTGACTTTTTTCCCGTGACGTTTACATACCCTGTCACATGCGTTCCGTCCGCTCTAACCTCAACTCTCACTTTTCACACCTCCCTTCAACTCATCAAGCCTTCCGCTCTGCCCGGTATTCGGGACATAAACAGCTTTTGTCTTCGGATCGACAAGGACGTCGGCAAGTCCGAGTGTCACGAAGTTAAAGCCCATTGGCTTCATGTCTTCAAGCTCTCTTACCTCGTCGATTTGCATAAAATGCTTATCGAGAGCTATCTGATAAGCTTCAAAGCGTTCGCGCATGTCTCCGCGCGTAAGATCGCGTGTGTCAAATGCAAAAAAGTGGTCTGCCTTTTCGCTTTCAAGCAAAAGATCTTTATCAAATGCCGCTTCGATCGTGTTCAAAAGTGCTACCACCGTCGCCGTAAAAAGCGACTTATCTTCAGCCGAAGCCCCTCCTTGGACAATGCTTTTCGGAAAGCCGAATATCTTAAATATTTCGTCAGCGTTGGTTTTTTTGCTTTCGTCAAGCTGCATCTCAACAGACGTCGCCGACGTTTCCTTAAAGTCAATGCCGTCATTTAGCACAAGGTTTCGTTCCGCGCCTTCCGCTCCCGAATACAGCGACTGAACGGCGCGTTTCAGTTCTTCAATAGCGGGTCCGGCAAGCTTTTTTGCAGACTTGAAAAAGCCGCGTTTGTTGCCGCCTTTCTTAACGGAATTACTTTCAAAAGTAAGGCTGTCATACATCGTCGATATAATTTTTGAATTTTCCTCAACGATTGACCGCGAGCTTCCGCCATTTTTTGTTTTTCTCAGGATTTTTACGAAGTCAAAAGGGAAGTATTTTTTGCCACTCACGTAGATATCAAAATCCTTGAAAATCGGATCAAAATTTTCGGCAATGAAAATTTTTGCTTCATCGACATATCGAAGCGAACGCACTACGCCGCCGGCTCTATCAATATAAAGAAATCCGCCTTTCCCGAGGTAGTAATCCTCGATAAGCGCGGAAATAAAATTCACAGAGTTCAGCGTGTCGCCCGAATCGACATTCAATAGGTAAACCCGTCTGTCATCTTCGACTTCGACGGGCTTTCCGTTTTCTCGACGGTAAAGCCTTATCGGAAGCCCTGCCACCGTGCCGCTGATCTTGTTTATTGCTCCGGCAATTGACGGTATAGCAAGCGCCATATTTTTTTCAACACTGCCGCCGTCCAAAAGCATTTCAAGCGTCGTGTCGCGCGCCCGATCCTCTTTTTCGCCGCGTTCTTCAATGTTTCTTTTTTTCCAAAATGAAAAATTCACAAAATTGCTCCTCCCCAAGCCTCTTCAGCACTGCCGTTTGCCTCAAGCAGATAGATAGCCATGATAACCGCCAGCACCATATCGACCTTGCCGGTCGATTTCTTTTTGTTAACATACTTGTTCAAATTACTGTCTTCCGTGCATCGAGCATTTTGAAAGTTAATTTCCAAAAGCTGATTTTCTTCATATCGGAATTTCTTTTGCAATATTTTTTCCTGTAAAAGCTTCGTCGGTGCATGCAGAATCGATGAATGCTGTCTGATCTCGACGCACTCAATCGGTTTTTCCGCCGCTTCGATCTTCTGCACGGACGAAAGTGCGTTCCATCGGTCGAAACCGAGTTGAACCGCTTCAACGCCGTACCGTTCTTCAAGCGAAAGTACGAAGTTCTCCACAAAAGCATAGTCTATGACCGCATCCCCGCAGGCGAAACACTCACCGTTTTTTATAAGCTTTTTATAGTCAACACCCTCTTGCTTCGACTTCAATTCAACACGGTCCTTTGGCACAAACCCCCACACTTTTGCATAGATAAAGCCATCAACCTCCGTCACCATCGCCACCGTGGTATTGTCGCAAGAGTGTGATAGATCCATGCCAAGATATACCCGCCTGCCACGCCAAAAGCTGTCGTCCTTTGCGACCTTGCATTTTCTAAGATCAAGCACATCGACATAGCCCGAAACGCCGAGCGATTTGTAACGGACGTTAAGATGCTTGCACAAAAAATTTTCACGTTTATTCGGATAAAGCACCGCAAGCGCACGCATACTTTTAAGCTCTTCAAGCACTTCCGGCATGCTTTCAGCGATTGGATTAGCCTGATATATGAGGCGATCGTCCGTTTTCCACAAGTCACCCGCCTGTAGCTCGATATCCGGCTCAAAAAGCAAAGCAAAATATCTTTTATCATCAAGCAGCCCGTCAAGTATTTTTTTCACTCTGTCCGTTTCATCGATAAGGACGTTATTGTCACTTGGATACTCAGTAGAAATGATGATGCCGAGTTTGTTTTTTAGCGTGATTTGCGAAGAACGCATTGCTTCGATCGGGTATGCATCCATGGCGCCCGCTTCATCACCGAGGAACATTGCAGCAAGCTTGCCGTCCATTTTATCCTGACTGTATGCAAGCGGGGTATACTCGCTTTCCGTGATAAGACATCTAATTTCACTGCGAAGTATCTTAAAAAAATCGCCGCCGTTCAAATGCGGTGACGATTTGATTATTTTGTTAATTGCAACTTGCAATTCTTTTGAAAGTTTTAAGTCCGGTGCGACAGAAAAAAACCGCGAAAAACGCGGCTCTGTCAGCATTGCTATGATAAAAATAACCGCCGAAGTAAAGGTTTTGAAATTTTTTCGGCAGATTTTCAAAAGGGCAGTTCGGTAGTAGCGGGTATCACTTTTTTTATCTACCGTGCAAAAAACTGCAAGTATCAGCAAAATCGCATAATCCTCAAGTCCGTCAAGCATGCTGACTTTTAAGTCAGGATGTACCATCAGTTTGAGAATTTTGCATATTTTTGCGACTTTTTTTTCGTTTACAAAAGCCTCTTCGTTTTTGCCTTCAACTATATCAAGCCATGCCCGGCACTGCTTTTTGACATATGTCCCCACATGCTCATTGTCGTCCGATATGCACCACTTCGCATACTCATATGCACGTGTATCCTTAATCGTCATCCTCAAGCAATGCCTTCAAAAGCGGATTTGTTTCTTCTTTTGGCGGTTTTTTCGGTACAGATCGAAGCCCGGATATCACGGTCATCAGGTTTTCCTTTTCGATATCAAACATCATTTTGCGTTTTGCCATTATAGCGCTGTCGAAAGCGGTGATCGCGCGGCTGAAATCGTCTTTTAGCTTGTAATACTTTGCAAGCGATATCGTTTCAGCCGCCTGTCCATCGCAGTAGCCATCAACAAAAGCAGATTTATCACGGGTGATCTCCTCGATCGCTGAGGCGTATGCATCCTTGATTTTTTCAAACTGCTTGCACTCTGAAAACAGCACGCAATAACGATTTATGCAAACAGAGTACATGTCATCGTTTTTGTCGTTTTTATCAAGAAGCTTTTTAACATGTGCAAATGCTTTGTGTGCCACAGGGTCTTTTTTTGTATCCTCAAATTCCCGCAGTTTTACACCAGTCTTGAGTTTTTCTTCAGCTTCTTTTCTAAGCTTTTTTTCAGCGTCGGTGCGATGTCCGAGAACAGCATCTATGCTTTTAGGCGTTCTGCCCATTTTTCAAAAAACGCTCCTTTCACGCGTGCGCGCCTGTGCATGCCGTGTGCGCAGGTGGGTGCAGGCAGGTGTGTGCGCTATGGTATTGGGAAAAGGTTATTTACGTTTGGACCTGTGAGGTTCTGCGAACCCGTGGCTTTTAAGCATCCGTTCGACCGGGGGGGATTAAATCTTTTCCGATAAGCTCCCGGAGCGCCGACGCTTTTATCTCTCCACGCTCAGCAAGCTCATGATGCACGTCGCAAAGCAAGATCAAGTTGCTGTTTGCGAGGCGCAAATGCCATGCTTGCTTCAGCGAGCGTATGTGATGCACTGAAAGCTTCGAAGTGTTTACCCGATGCAGCGTATGCGGAAGATCAAAAGCACATGCCATGCACAGACCGTGATCGCGTTCCCTGATCTCATGCGTCTTTTCCCGCCACTCTTTCGAGTTCCGAAATTTGCGAATTTCGGTGTCGCCGTGCCAATTTCTTGTAGGTTTGTTGGGGCAAGAGAAGTTTTTCGCGTGGATTTTTCCGCAATACGAACACGCTTTCAGCACTTTTTCCACCTGCTTTTATTTTTTTCAAAATTCCACAATATCATTTTAACACATCGTTTTGTTTCATTTTGTTTCATTTTGTTTCATCTTTTGCCGAAGAAACAAGACGGCGCAAGGCTTTTTGAAAAATTTTGTATGTTTGCGAATGACTGTATTTAACAAGCTTTTCTGTATCACGCCAGCGCTTGCCGCGGATCACTATCAAGTAAACGATTTTCCGCTCGCAAGGGTCTTCCAAGCTGTCAACCGCGTCCTCGATTGCATGCATCTCGTCTTCAACTTTTTTCAGCCGCTCAACGTACTTTTCACACCGAAGCACCGTTGTTTCAGTCGGAGAACACATTTTCCCTGAACGAGGCATGCCGTCAAGCTTCGATCCGCCTATTGATCCGACATCAGTTATGAGCATCTCCAGCAGCTCTTTTTCCCTCTTCAGCTTCTGGTAGCTTTTTATCTTTTCCGCAGTCATCGTCACCGCTCCTTTCGCACAGCATCGGGCATGCAGGTCTCATGCAGACAAGTCTGTCGCCCGATTTCATTCGCCACACACAGTATTTCGCCTTGCACCACGCCTTCACTTTTTCGACACCTCTTTGACCATCGCACCATATACCGGGTGAGTAAGCAGCATAGCAAGCCTTTCTTCACTTACAATCCAACGTTCACCTGTGCGCGGTATTCTTCCGCGCTCCGCATCAGTGATCTTTTTTTCCTGCCATACCGGGAGAGCTTCGACCGTGATCGGATGATAGTCGGGATTGCCCGGCGCAAAAATTTCTTCATACGAACTCGGCTGCTCCTGCATAGCCTTGACCTTCGGTATTTTTTCGGCAATTTTTTTTACAGGAATTTCTTGCATATCAAACGGCACGATATATCCGTTTTCGCCATCGACAACCCCCATCTCCGCAAATGACGGTACGGGCGTGACTATCGCCGGCACGCCAAGAGCAAGAGCCTCGCGCACCGAGTAGCAGTAGCCCTCGCTGTCAGAGAGCTGGACAAGGTAGTCCGATGCTGCCATAAAAGGCTTTATGTCAAGCCGCGGCTGTAGTTTGATAAATCCTTCTCCGAGGTCAGCTTTGCTGTCAGTAAACACTGTCCACAGGAACGGAATGTTTTTTTCGTGCAAAGCTTCAGCAAGAAGCTTCATGCGCTCCATGCCTTTTTCTTTCGTCAAGCGCGATGCTGTTATCAGTCTCAAAGCTTTTTTGCTTTTTTCCTTCGTAAACGGATTGTAGATAACATCCGGTTTTATCCCGGTAAGTCGCTCGTAGCTTTCTGCGACAGCCGAGGATACCGCTATGTATCTTGATATTTTGGGACTAACAAGTGGCGGTATGCCAAGTTTTTCATAGTCGGCATGTATCGTCATAACGACGGTTTCAGCTTCAATGTGTAAAAGAATTTTTGGTGCATATCCGATGATGAATTTTTCGCACTTGATAGTCGAGCCATCCCATTTGATACACCGCACAAGCGGTTTAAGTCTATCAAGCTGACACATATCTGCTTCTTCGTACATGACGGTGATGTCATTTTTTCTTCCATAAGCCTTTGCTATCTCGTAGAGCCACGTTTCGATCCCGCCGACGCGGTTGATTTTTGTTACAAAAATCACGTTTTTCATTTTGTCACCTTCTCTATTTTATTTTCGGGATGCATTTCGTTGTAAAATTCTACCATTTCACAAAACTGTTCAAAATCTTTTTTTGTCGGAAACTCAACGGTAGCATAAGCTTCCTCCTTTTGACGCGCAATGCCATCATCGCCTATGTACAGCTCCATCAAAAATCCACCTCCCTCCATCCTTCAAAGTCCCATGGCGGCGTGTCGCCGTCGGTTTTATACAAGACAGCAGACACATACCAGTGGGCGTTGAACTCGTTAAAAGTCGCGTAGCACTTGATAAGCTTGTAGCCCGGATACAGCTTTTCCCAGTATGCGCGATCGTCTACGCGAAGCTTAGCCATCTTTTCAACTTTTGCTTTTGAAACCTTGCCGTCGCGTACACGCTCAACGGATTTCTGCATGTTTTTCGAACAAACAAAGCGTTTTGCGCCGTGCGGGTCCTTAAGCATATACTTTGCCGCCGCTTCAGGTCCGAATTTTTCAGGCTGAAAAAAGTCGCAGTTAGATCTCAGCCCATTCGTCCACATGCTTTCAATTTCTTTTGCATCAAGCCCGCCGGTCAAAAACAAATGAAAATGAAAGTTATCTTTGCCCTTGTTTTTTCCGGTCTTGTAAGTGACTTTTTCCATGACGTAAGCATACTTTAACGGCTTCGACAGCTTTTTGATGTCTTTTTTCAGTGATGCCACGCTATCGCACAGAAAGCCATTGCCCGGCGAAAGCCGTAAGGCTTCTTTTGCCTCAGCAAGTTGTGCTTTCTTTTCCTTTAGCCGCCGAACGCGTCTTGCCTTTACGCGCCGTAAAAAATTTATCATATCCCGCCGCGCCGCATCTTCGTTTTGCGGAATTTTGTCCGGTGAGTAAGTCGGATGCATGAAGTAATCGTCGGTGTCAAAATTTGCGTTGACGATGCGGATGAATTTTTTTACAGCGCAATTTTTGTTATATCTTTGCATTTCAGCGGATGTTGCTTTTGTTTTCGGCGAGCGCGACGGCATTTTTCTTCCATCGCTCCACACCGGGTAAAAATTCACCTCAAGAAGCGGACCGCTATATGTTTTTTTCTCGCGTTGCATTTTTACATCATCCCGTTTGCTTCTATCTGCATTTTCGTGCCTGTCTCAAGCACTGCGTTGTAAAGAGCTGTGCGAATATACGTTTTTACATGCTTTATCGGATAATCAATTTTTCGGATATTTTCAACGACCGCTTCAACATGATCTTTTTTCAGTTCCAAAAAAATTTCCTGCACGTTTTTTGCCGGAAGTTTGTTGCCGTCGATCATGATATCCGCTGTCGGCGGAAGTATCAGCACTTCTGCAACAACCCTCACTATGTCCACAGCTTCGCGTCTGCGGATCTCCGGCATGCTGTCGAAGCTCACCCGCTCGCGGACACGTGCAAGCATCTCCGGGTAGCTCGTCGTTTTTGTCCCGACCGGACTTGACACACCTGCCGCCACAAAAAAATCATCTTTCATTTTTTCTCCCTCTTTTCGTTGATTTGTTATGATACAATACAAGCCCGCTCGCGGGCACTGCCCGCACTTTTTCAGCCTCTTTTTTACCAGCGCTTATATATAAGGATAAGCGCAATCACTTCCGCAAAAAGCATCACACAGCTCATACGCTTTTAAGCTTTTCCGCAAACGCGTTCAAAGCGGCGCGAAGTTTTGGAGCATCCTCCGGCGCTTTTTGTATGATCTCGGCAAGTTTGCCCGCCTGCTCCTGCATGCTTTCAAAAATGGTCTTAAAGCGCGTTATCTCCGGGTTCGCGGTTTTTAAGCGTTTTTTTGCCTCCTCCAAAGCCTTAATGGCTTGCGCGGCGGAAGCATCTGCCGCTTTCTTTGCTTCCAAAGCTCCGTCAAGTTCGGCTTTTGCCTTTTTGATAAGCTCATCCATCTCAAGAGCCGCCTGCGCCTTTGCTGTGCGCTCCGCCGCCTCTTCGATTTCTTTGAGCCTTTCCGGCGGAAGCTTCGGATTCGCTTTCGCATTTTTCAGCTGTTCCTTCGCTTTGACAGTAGCCTGCTGAGCTGACTGAAGATCGGCATTAAGCTCATCAACGCGCTTTTGAAGCTCGTCCGCTTTTGCCGCTTTCATCTCGGCATCCTTACGTGCGCTGTCTGCCTCGTCAGCCGCTTTTTGAAGCTCGTCCGCGCGGCGCACCGCCTCGTTGCGTTCCTTGATCGCCACCTGCAGTTCTTTTACCGAAAGGTTCTCTGCATCCACGTTTTCGGCAAATTCTTCACGTTCATCCGCGGGTATCGCAAGCAGTTGTAAAGCCTTAGAATAGGGCAAATTCCCAATCGTTTGCGATTTTGTTATCGCCCCAAAAAGCGTCAGCTGACGGTCGCCGTACTCTTCAAAAATCTTCATAAAGTTGTTTGCTGAGCTTTGTGAAAACTCAACTTCGTCCTTCAGCCACTGCCCCCACTCACCGTGGGGAAGAGCCGCCTTTGCCTCGACAAGTCTTCTGCCGATTTCTACCGCAAAAGCAACGGCAACATTTTGGGCTTGCGCCCTTAACTCTTTTATCTCTGACGTGATAACCTTTATATCACGCACTTGCAATGCATTTTCCATCTTCTTTTCCTCCTAAAAAATCAAGCCATTTTTGTTCAAATTCTTTTATTTCTTTTGTTTGAAGTCGATTATCGTATCCGTGGTCCTGAATGATTTTTCCGTCACACCACTCAAGTGTGTAATATGGTGTATCCGGCTCATCTTTTTTTCTTATAAAAAATATATTTGTTTTCCCCGAAGCAACATCCTTTGCATAGCCTGCCACACAATGATTAAGAAGCAGTCCTTCTTTTATGAGTTCGCCGTGCGTCCTGCACGGTCTTATAAGTAGCTCAACGCTTTCAAAGCTCATGCTTTCAAGCTTTTTTGCGCGGGCAGAAATTTTTTTGTTTATCTCAGGATCTTCCTTTACTTTTATGCGCAGCATCATGTCATCGTGAGCGTTGATGATATTTTTCGGAAAGATCATCGACTGCGGGACTTCACCGTAAAAGTCAAAAGTCATCTGCCAGTAGTCCGTCAGATATCCGAGCGTAACTTTGCGCGCTCTTTCCTTAGCTACTTTTTCTTTTTGCCGCAAAAGATACTGCTCGCTCATCTTAAGCTTTGCAGGCACGCCAAGCTTTGCGCTTTCAACAAACTTTTTGAGTGTAAGACCGCCATACTTTTTCATGTACGCTTTGATCTCTGCGTGTGAAAGCCTTTCGTTCTTTTCGTCACGAAAAGCTTTATACAGCTCGATCTCATCAAGTGTCCAACTTTTCATACTCGCAAACTCGGCTTTATCAAGTCCGAGGATTTTCGAAGGCTTTTTGTGCTTGAAGTCGAAATATTTTTCCGCATCATGTTCTCTGAAAATTTCGTCCGAGTTATAGTACGACGCTCTGTATGTAGCTTTTTTCAAAGCTTCTGTGGCAAGCCTTGCGTATCCGTTTCTGATAAGGTTTTCAACTTGCGGATACCTCACCCAAACGGTAAGATATGCACCCGGATATATGACCTCTTCATCGCCGCTTTTGAAAAAGCCCTTTTTCAAGTATTCTTCAAGCCCGCTTTTTTCGCATTCACTGTCAAAAATCGTCCGCGGATCAAATTTGATAACAGCACCTTTTTGCACATATCCTATTTTTTCATCAAATCTTTTTGTGCTGTTCCAGCACGGATATCCTTCGACCGCGCCCCACCATCGGCGAAAGCCCGCAAGTCTTACTTTCTTTCCGCAAATAACAAGCATGCCTGAGTATCTTAAAAATGAGTATTTTATGCCGCCTGTGCGGTCAGCATTTTTTATCATGCTCCATCCAAGCAAAGCGAGATGTCCGCGAACTTGATGAACGCTTATACAAAAACATCGGTCGATTTCTTTTACCGGGCTTCTGCCGAAGTGTGACACGTGCATCGCTTTCATGCCTTTTCCGCAAGACGGACAAACGCACGCATCGCCGGTAGTTTTGACACCATGATCTATCGGATCGACAAAACCGACTGTGTCAGTCGTAGTAGCATAAGCCGCACATTGCGGTCGTTCGATTTTTTCATACTCAAGATATGTCTTTTCGCCGCAAGCAGTGCAATGACATGCCGCGAAGCGGCGCGTGCGGTCCTGAAGCGGGTCAAATACCCACTCAACACTGTATATAAGATAGTCGTTTTCAAAAATCCCGTTTTTTTCAAGCTGTTCGGCAGAGCCTGCCGGAGGCTCTTGCGGAAGCTCTTTAAGCGTAAGCGCCAGCTCATTTTCAAATTCATCTTTACTGACTTTCATCTTTTTTTACCTCAAAAGAAATCGTCAAAGTCCACGTCTACAGTCGCGGATTTTTTTTCAACACTTGCATCTGCGCTTTTTCTTTCCGGCAACTTATAAAAATCGCGCAGAATTTTTTCGGCGATTTTTGGCGATATGCAAAAAGTATTCTTTTTTCCATGATTTTCGTCGGCATACTTTTGCAGTGCCGCGGCGGCGGCACTCAAATTCATGCCGCCTTTCAAAAGGTCATTTTTCAGCAGGTCACAGACACGCTCATCCGTTGCCGCCATTTCTTTCAGCTGCTCGCCGATCATATACTCCGGCGTCCCCTCTTTGCCCGCCTGCTGGGCGGCAATGATTATTTCAAGTTCTTTCATTTTTTCTTTTTTCTCCTTTTGATTTTACAGTAGTTGTCCTAAAAATAACTTTTGTTGGACACCGCTTTTAAGAATTTTTTCAATGTCATAAAGCGTCTGTGTTCGATTAAATTTTTCCGTGACTTTGTTCGGCATTTTTTGAACATACATCAGTTCGTCCCATAGGTCTCTTCGATTTCGATATAACCAGTCAAGCTCTTGAATTTTTTGATTAGGACAAAACCAGCATCCTCCACGATCAGAAAAGTTATACACAGGGCTCAAAAGTCCCTCTGACTTATCAATGCGGAATGTTTCCCACTCGCAAATTTCGAGAACTTCCAATAATGACAGGCGTCCGTTAGCCTCATTAGAATCCAATCGTCCAAATTCATCTTTTGCTATGCCAGTGATGACGTTGTATGCACAGTTCTGCTTTTTATAAAATTTTGCCGCCGGTCCGCACTTGCAATCCCTTTGGATGCTACATCGTCCGCATATCGGAAATCCTCGCAACTTTCCAGCACGTTCAGGATGCTTCTTACTTGGCTTGACTGGCGTAGTTATATATTCGAACGCCGTTTTTTCCGAGCTTACAGTGCAGCACTCGATACCCCAACTATTTAACTTCGGAAAGAGCTTTTCGTGCATAAAATCGTAGTGTATCGGATTTTCGCCCGTGATAGCTTTTTTCCACCAAACTTCCGCGGTCACGCATTGAAAAGGAATATCAAGCTTGTGCAGTAATATGCATGTTGCCACGCTATCTTTTCCGCCTGAAAGCCCTACAATGTTTTTTTGCATTTTTAAGGCTTTCAGCTTTTTTTCAACATCACTCGGAAGCGACGATAAAATCAGCATCTTTTTCCCCTTTTCTTTTTTTGCATATCCGCACCGCACTTTTCGCAAAAGAACGGATGGACGATGCAAAATACAGGGTCGTCCGCGTCACCGCCGACAACTTCGGCAAGCTCTGCTCCTTTTTCGGTGCAGATGTCGAGAAAGCCGTCCGTAAAATGCCCACACTCCGAGCATACAAGCCCTCCGTCATGCTCTATCCAGTGTCCCTGCCGCTTTTTCAAGCCGTCGGCATAGCCTTTTTCGTAGCCGTTTTTATACGCAAGCTCTGTAGCATCAAATTCCTTCATTTCGCACCTCCTACCCAAACAGCACCGC
>JAZRZN010000034.1:0-102755 GCA_045601365.1 Clostridia bacterium
TCGTCAGGCTACGATTTCGCTATTGCTTCTTCTCTCCCACACCTCACGATGTGAAACTTGCAAGTCGCTTTCAAGTTCGTCGGTAACTACGCCTCGGTGGACTTTCACCACAGAGCATTGATATGCCCGTCATACTAAAAATTGGCTCGGCAACGTTCACGCCCAGCGAATTTTTATCCGAATACTTGATTTGTGCCGTAAGGTGCGGCATCCGCTGTCGCACCGATGTGATGTTTGTTGCAAATAATTTGTTTTTTGCGCACTTTCTTGTGTCATTGTGAGGAGCAAAGCAATGTGGCAATCCGGACGTAAACAAAAGCAACTTTATGTCAAGCATGGATTGCCACGCATCCTGCGGATGCTCGCAATGACACGATGAAGTTTTTCGATATAATTACTTTGATTCCTGCCCTGTGCTTTGAGTGCGTATAACAGGTGCGTCGTGGACGCCGCACCCTACGGGATATAACGCGCAGTTTGTCCTATCCGCAGGGAACTCCGTCCCCGGCGTTCCGCTTGCGCGATTCATTCAAAATCGGCTGTTAAAAAATCACATCGTCTTGGTGCAGATGATATCCGCATCAGTTCCCGCTACATTTTTAACGACTACATCGCCGACTCTGACAGGCGAGCAAATAACGATACCGTCAAGTGCGCGTACCGCCTCAAACATCTTTGCTTTCGGTATCGGAGCGTTTGTCTTGACAGGGCATCGCTTCTGCGCTGCGCCGGTTATCGCCACAGTGCTTGTCACCGTGCGCATCGGGTTAGTAAGCTCATTCTTGCCGTATTCAGCTCCGCGTGGGCAACCGTTTCCCGTAACGGAGTAACCGTTTTCTTCGTCAACGCTCAAATGACATCCTTTCGGACATACTATGCAAATAAGCTCTTTCATTATTTGACCTCCGTTTCAACGGTAAGCTCGCCGCTTGCCTTTTTCAGCAACACCTGAGGAATGACTATATGCTCCATCTCGCCCGGCGCCATATGCTCACGCTTGAAGCTCGCTATTTTTTCGCCGCCCGAAACTACATTTATCGCGCTGTCGCCCATCACACGGTTTACACGGAAAAATATTTCAGCATTTTTGCCGTCTTCGGTCATTCTGATCTTCTGCGGAACGGTATATGTCACGCCGTCACCGTTCTTTACGGTAATCACTTCCCCGTGCTTTTCACCGTTTTTGATATATTCTGCCGCCGCTTCGCCCGCGCGTGCGCTCTCGGCAGTAACATAATCGACAAGATCGTGTACATGTACGACGTTTCCGCACGCGAAAACACCTTCCATGCTTGTTTCCATGTTTTCATAAACGACCGCACCGCTCGTGCGTCTGTCGATTTCGATGCCCGCACCGCGTGTCAGCTCGTTTTCGGGTATAAGCCCTACGGAAAGCAGTACGGTATCGCATTCAAATTCGATCTCCGTTCCCTTTATCGGACGTCGCTTTTCATCGACCTTCGCAACGACTGCCTTTTCGACACGTCCGTCACCCTGTATGTCGATTATAGTATGCGACAAATACAGCGGAATATCAAAATCGTTAAGGCACTGCACGATATTTCTGTTAAGCCCGCCCGAATACGGCATTACCTCGACGCATGCAAGCACCTTTGCGCCCTCAAGCGTCATACGGCGCGCCATTATAAGTCCGATATCGCCACTGCCGAGTATGACCGCGCGCTTGCCGACCATATAGCCTTCGATATTCAAATACCGCTGTGCCGCACCGGCAGTGTAAACGCCCGCAGGTCTGTCTCCCGGAATGGCGATAGCACCGCGTGTACGTTCACGGCAACCCATTGCAAGTATCACCGATTTTGCTTCAAGCACCGTAACGCCCTCGCGTGTATTCATACATGTGACCTTTTTATCGCTGATGTCAAGCACCATCGTGTCGGTCTTGACTTCTACACCCGTTGATGAAAGCATTTCGATAAAACGTCCGGCGTATTCGGGTCCGGTAAGCTCTTCCTTGAAATAGTGCAGTCCGAAGCCGTTATGCACGCACTGGTTGAGTATGCCGCCAAGCTCTTTATCGCGTTCGATGATGAGGATGCTTTTGATACCGTTTTCCCACGCGGAGCATGCCGCACTCAGTCCCGCAGGACCGCCGCCGACAACTATAAGCTCATACATCACGCTTTACCTCCCTTTGTTTCGCTGAATAAAATATTGCTTCCGTTTTTATCCTTAAGCACTTCAAGCGGTGAAATGCCCTTCTCACGGGCGATTATATCAAGCACACGCGGTCCGCAGAAGCCGCCCTGACATCTGCCCATACCCGCATTGCAGCGACGCTTTACACCGTCAACGGTATGCGCCGGGACAGGTGAATGAAGCGCCGCCACTATCTCGCCCTCGGTTATCGACTCGCAACGGCAGATGATGCGTCCGTACAGCGGATTCTTTTTGATAAGCTCTGCTTTTTCGTCGTTGCTCAGGTTTTTGAATACGGTATGCTCGCGTGTTTCCTTGCGGTCAGCTCTTTCTTTAAGCTCAACTCCGTTTTGTGAAAGTATCTTCACCGCTTCGTCGGCTATCGCCGGGGCTGAAGAAAGTCCCGGGGATTTTATTCCCGCAAGGTCAATGAACCCTTCAGCCGAAAGCTTTATGATAAAATCGTCTCTGTCGCTGTTCGCGCGCATGCCTGCAAAATTACGGATGGCGTTGCGGTAATTTATATCCGGCACGCTCTTTGCCGCCATTGTGCGCACAAATTCAAGCTGTTCACCCGTGGTATTTACCCTGTCCTTATCATCGCTTACAACGGCATCAGGCCCTACGATAAGGTTGCCGTGTACAGTAGGCGAAACAAGCACGCCCTTGCCGACACTCGACGGGCATTGGAACAGCGTACATGAAGCAAGCGAGCCTTCCGCCTTATCCATGATGTAATACTGTCCCTTGCTCGGTATTATTTTGAATTCGGGGCTTGCGACCATATTGTGTATTTCGTCGCTGTGTACGCCCGATGCATTGATGACGAACTTTGCGTCGATGCTTTGCTTTCCGTCAGTCACAGTGCGGTATCCGTCATTTGCCGTGATCCCCGTCACGGGAAAATCAAATATAAATTCCGTACCGTTTTCAGCCGCGACCTCGGCAAACGCAAGCGCATAGCCCCATGGGTCTATTATCCCCGCAGACGGCGCCCACAATGCGCATTTGACATTTGGCGAAACGCTCTTTTCGCGTGCAAGGACTTCCTCGCGCGTAAGTATCTCAAGCCCCGGCACACCGTTTGCGCATCCGCGCTTGTAAAGCTTTTTGACGGTCTCCGTTTCTTCATCCGAGAACGCCAGCACCATCGAACCGACATTTTTGTACGCTACATTGAGCTTTTCGGCAAGTATTTTGGCTTGTGCGCAACCGTCAACATTGAGCCGCGCCATGAGCGTATTCGGCTCGGGATCGTATCCCGCATGTATTATCGCACTGTTAGCCCGCGTCGCCCCGAGCGCGATATCGTTTTCCTTTTCGATGACGCACACCTTGAGATCGTACATCGAAAGCTTATAGGCAGTGGCACAGCCGATAACGCCGCCGCCGATAATGGCTACATCAAACATATCTTACCTCCTTGAAATAAATAAAGAGCAATACATGTACAATTATCCCCGTAAAAGAGACAACCGCACCCGTATTACTCTCAAATCTCCGTAATTTAAGTACATTTGATATTATAACATCTTATGCTTTTTTGCGCAAGCATTTTTTATCGCCACAGCGCACTGTCGGTTCCCGATACCGCAGTAGCGCCCGCTTCAAGCGCAAGGCGTACATCCTCCTCGTCGGAAAGCAGACCGCTTGCGATCACCGGCAACCCGGTCATGGATGCTATCTGCGAAATAATCTTGGTGCAACAGCCCGGAAGTATTTCCACCACATCCATTATTTCGCCCCTGAGCTGTTTTTTGAGATTATCAAGTGCGAGCGAATCTATAAGAAAGAATCTTTGTACCGTCAGTAACCCGTGCGCGGCGGCACTTTTGATAAGCGGCTGTTTTGTGGAGATTATACCGTCAGCGCCGGTATTGTTTGCCAAAAACTCAACGGCTATCTCCTTTGCCGAAAGCCCCTCTATAAGGTCGATATGCACGAATGCCATCTTATTTGCATCTTTGACTCTTTTGACGATATCGCAGATATTCATTACGTTACCGTAAAGAATGAATATAACTCTGCAATCGGTCTTAAGGCTTTCGCTCAAGCCGCTTTCGCTCTTAACTGCAGCTATGCGACGGTTTGCGGTGAGTAATGTCTTCAGTTCGTTTCTGTCCATCTTATTCACGTATCAAGCCAGCGGCTCTTGATGCTTGCATGCATTATATAACTGCTTCCGGAATACACGTTCCTTTCGTAAAACAGCGTGCGCCCCTGCGGATCAAGGCTTACTCCCTCTGTTTTGAGAACCGCTTCATCCTTTCCCAGTTCAAGCATCTCCCTTTCTTCCTTTGTCGGTATCTGTGCGGATATCGAAATATCCTGTTGCGCCACGTTCCAGCCATACTGCTCTTTCAGTTCAGTATAAAGCGAACCGTCAAAGCTCAGGCTCTCGGGATGTTCGCAAAGCTGTATCGGCAGATATACCGTTTCGACGGCTATCGGCATGCCATCTGCCTTGCGCAGACGCTTTACGGCATAAAACACCGTCGTGCGCGGCAGGTGAAGTGCAAGCGCAATGCTTTCATCGCTGACAAATACCTTTTCAAGCGTATCGGTTGTCGGCAACGCACCGAACGACTTTACCATTTCCGAAAAGCTCATTATATCGCACTGCGAATACCTGTTTGCCGAAACGTAAGTGCCGCTTCCGCGGGTGCGGTACAGCACGCCTTCCTGTGTAAGTTCATCAAGCGCGCGCCGTGCGGTCATACGGCTTATGCCCCACTCCTCGGCAAGCTTGTTTTCCGACGGCAGGCGCATATCCTTTTTATACACGCCGCTGTGGATCTTTTCTTTTATATCTTCCTTTATCCTTGTATATGCAGGTTGCTTCATCTATATATCACCGCGATATATTATATATGCAGCGGCACAAAAAATCAACAGATAATTTTATTACGGCGAAGTTTTGTTTTCCTGCGGTAATGCGTCAGCGCACGGTATTACGGCTTTAACCCCAATACACCTTGCCTTCAAGCCACGGGCGGATCATATCCCCGACATCCTTGCCCGAGCCGGCACTCATATCGGAAATAAAATGTTCGCCATCGGATAGCGTATATTTATTGTTTTCAAAATATCGGCGCATGCCGTTTTCGAAGGCAGTCTTACCGATGCAGGAACGCAGATAATCAAGCATCAGTGCAGTTGCGTCATATGTCACGGCATCGTATAAAAGCCAATGCTCGAACTCGTTTCCCGCACGCATGATCTTTTTTTCGGCACTGCCGTTCATATTTTCCATCACACGGAAAATGACCTTGCAATAGCTTTCATTCTGACGCATAAAGCTTTCGTATCTTTCACGCCCGTACATCTCCTCATAATATGCGCCGACCGAATACTCCGTCAACCCCTCATCAAGCCATGCGTCCTTTATTTCATTATTTCCTACGATGCCGTACCACCACTGATGCGCCACCTCATGCACGACCGTTTCCTCAAGTGCCTCCACCTTATCTTCCTCGTAAAAATCTTTATTTATCATTACAAGATTAGGATATTCCATCCCGCCGATATAAAAATCCGAAGACACTACCGAAAGCGTAGGATACGGATATTTACCGTATTTTGCGTTAAAGCATTCAAGCGCGTTGCAGGCATATTGAAGTGCCTCGTCGCCGAAGCCGTTGCCGACGGGAAAATACGAATACACAACGGTATCGCCTGCCTTTTTTGAACAAAGTTCAAAATTGCGTGACAGCACAAATGCAAAATCACGGATATTATCACCTTTTATCTCCCATGCGGTCTTGAACGGATCGTTGCTTTTGCCCGCATCTATCGTGCCGCTTGAGGCAAGCCGGAAGCCCGTCGGCGCAGTGACGGTAACGCGGTAATCGGCACACTCGGAGCAGAACGGATCACCGTTTGCGATATATGTGCATTTGACCGCCTCGCCGTCTATTACGGGACACAGCACGGGATACCAATTCCCGAAATTGTATGTTTGCTTGCCGTAGCCGAAGCGCATCGGCGAATACGGCAACTTGCCCGTAAACTCCATTTCCACCGTCTTTTTTCCGCCGTGGCGGATATTGCCCGTCTCCACCCTCAATATTTGTCCGTTCTCCTCGGTTGAAAACTCCGCCTTTTTGCCGTTCACCGACACCGAAGCGATATTTATGTACCCGCTGTCAAAGCCGTTCGGATATGCTTCCTCTATCCTGTCGGCAACAGCCACGTTCCCGATGTTGGCTTCATCACGGAAAGCGTTAGGGTAAAGACAGAAATACAGTTCACCGACGCTTTCACCGCGATTTATATACTCAAGCTTCATTTTTCCGCTGAACAGCTCGTTTTCGGTATCGACACCGATAGTGTAGACATTGCGTTTTTCCTTCTCCGGTGAAAAAACGTAAGCCGACAGCAGCATAAGAGCGATCAAAAGCGTCACCGCACAAGCCGATATCAGTTTATTTTTCAGGCTTCTCAATATTTTTTACCCCCATTTTTTATCTCTGCAAAATCTGCAAAATTTTTTTAATTTATGCTTTATTTAATTCGGCTTTTATGATACAATATTTAATAATACACATAAAGCAAGGTGAAAATTACATGCCCGCAGGAAAATACGGCAAAGATAATCCGCTCGGAAACATCATTCCGCTTGACGGAGCATTCGTCTCTGACTTCTTATTCGCAATGTCGCCGCAGACGGTGAAGGTGTATATTTATCTTCTGTATCTCTGCGAGCATCCCGAGCTTAAGCTTAACAGCGCCGAAGCGATAGCGAACGCCGTCGGCTGTACGGCTTCGGAATTTGATGCTTCAATGAAATATCTTAACGAAAAGCATCTTATAACCTACACCGCTCATCCGCTTTCATTCGAAATACTCAGCGTTGCGGCGGCAAAACAGAGTGAGGGCGCATATGCCGCGGACTCGCTTACCGCTTACGCAGACTATTTTGCAGGTATACGCTCGCTTTTCCCCGGAAGAAGCATTTCCTCGTCAGAATATGACAAGGCACGCGATTGGGTGGAGATCTACGGGCTTTCGGTCGAAGCGGCGCTGATGCTGATATCCCACTGCATCGAAACAAAGGACAGCGCAATAAGCTTTTCGTATATCGACAAGGCGGCACTGTCATGGGCAAACGACGGTATAACCTCGCTCGATGCCGCCGAAGAATACCTCACGCTGTACAATGCCAAGCACCACGATGCCGCAAAGCTGTTACAGTATCTCGGAATAAAACGCAATCCCACCGCTGACGAAATAAAACTGTATCGGAAATGGACGGGCGAATACGGTTTCGACCAAAAAGCGATCAAGGCGGCATGCAGTGAGACGACAAAAATATCCTCTCCGAATTTTGCATACATTGACAGAATACTTGAACGTCTGCACACAAACGACCTGCATACCGAAAAATCCGTCAAAGCATATCTCTCCGAAACCAATTCCGAGCGCAGGCTCGCCGCCGTTATCCTCTCCGAGCTTGGGGAGCGCAACAGAGCCGTTTCGGAAGCTCATATCGAAGCACTCAAGGCAAATTCGGATATTTCTCCCGATGCACTGATCCTTGTTGCACGCACACTGTCATCGCTCGGATCGCACACATTTACAAAATTCATTCTCAAGCTCGGTGATCTTAAAAACGCAGGTGCCGTTACTCCCGACGAAATTACGAAGTTTTTCGAATCAGCCGCGGCGGAAAACCGTAAGGAGCAAAAGCAGCCGCAAAACGGCTTTTCGGGGCGTACCGAAGCATACGGTGACTCGCTTTACGATGACCCGGATACTACGGAGGTATAGTTCATGGATACACAGCTTATAAGAAAAATCGAAAACGAGCTTAAGCAAAAACGCTTCAACGCGCAGATGCTTGCTTCGCATCGGCTTGACATGCTTTACGATAATCACCCTGTTTTGAAGCAAGCCGAGCTGAAAAAGCGTACCGCCGTATCCGATCTTTCGCTTTCAAGAGAAGAAAAACTTCAGCGCACCGCGGATGCACAAGCCGAAATCGACGCTTACCTTGCTCAAAACGGACTGACGCTGCCCTCACCTGAATATTCGTGTCCCCTCTGCTCCGATACCGGCTATATCGAAGACGCCAAAGGTCCGGTGCGTTGCAAATGCTTCACAAAACGGCTTATCGAGGAATCGCTCAAGGATAGCTTTTGCGCATCAGGCGGCACATTCGATAGCTTTGACGAAAGCATTTTCGATCCTTCCGTAAAAGACAAAATATGTTCCGTCAAGCAGTATTGCGTCGAATTTTGCGAGAAATTCCCGAACGTCAAATACCAAAATATCGTTCTGTGCGGCGGTACCGGCACAGGTAAGACATTTTTGCTTTCCTCAATAGATAAAAAACTCCGCGAACGCGGCTTCAGCACGGTATTCATCACCGCCGGCAGGCTGTTCGACATTTTACGCAAATATGCTTTCGGAAAAATCGCCGATATCGACACATTGCTGTGCGCCGATATCCTCATAATAGACGATATGGGAACAGAACCGGTATTCAATAATATTACGGTAGAGTATACTTTTATGCTTATAAATGAACGCATGGGCATGAAAAAGCCGATGTGCATTTCTACGAATCTGACACCCGACCAATTCAAAGCACGCTATACCGAGCGAATAGCATCGCGCATTTTTGACAGAAACACCTCCGCACTATTCAGGTTGCCCGGCAGCGATCTTCGTTTCAGGAGACCGAAATGCTGAACAAAATACGCGCCGCCATTGAAAATCATTCTCTGCTTGCTCCGGGCGAAACCGTAATAGTCGGGCTTTCCGGCGGTGCGGATTCGTGCGCACTGCTTTTATCGCTCCGTGCGCTCGGCTACAGCGTCTGTGCGATACATGTCAATCACGGTATTCGCGGTGAAGAGGCGTTGCGCGACGAAGAATTTGCGCGTTCGCTGTGCATTTCTCTGTCAGTGCCGTTCTATTGCGAGCGGATCGACATACCGCGCACGGCAAGCGAAAAAAAGCTTTCGACCGAAACTGCCGCACGCATCGAACGCTACAGGATATTTGAAGAATATTCAAAAAAACTATCCGCTAAAATTGCGGTAGCGCACAATAAAAATGATCAGGCTGAAACGGTTCTCATGCATCTTTTGCGCGGAAGCTCGCTGAACGGGCTGTGCGGAATGAAATACCGAAACGGAAATGTGATACGTCCTCTGCTCGATGTGACACGCGATGAGATCGAAGCCTACTGCAAGGAAAACGGCGTTGATTTCGTTACCGACTCAACAAATCTTAAAACCGATGCCTCACGCAATGTCATGAGACTTGAGATACTGCCGACGCTGACGGCTCTTTATCCCGATGCGGTGTCCTCAATAACATCGTGTGCAAGGCTGTTGAGTGAGTACGATATGTTCATCTCCGATACTGTATCGTCGCTTTTTGATACTCTTGCCGTCGTGAACGATCGCACGGTGGCACTGAAAATCACCGATGTACGCTATATCCTCCGCTGTGAGCTTATAAAGAAAGCATTGCTTACACTGAACGGCGATCTCGTGGATATTGAATCGTCGCACATCGAAAGCATCGCATCGCTTTGGGAAAAGCAGTCGGGCAAGGAAATATACCTGCCGTTCAACATCCGCGTGAAGCGTATATATTCGACCGTTGAGTTTTCCTTTGCAAGGCAGACGTTTTCAGCCGAATATGAGTTTTTTCCGCAAAAAACTTATATATGGGCTGACGGTTTCGTATCCAGCCGCTTTGCCGAAAGCACGAAAAGAGAAGCAAACAGCGAATATCTTGATTTTGACCAGCTTCCCGATCACATAACGCTTCGCACGCGCAGAAGCGGTGACAGGATAAAAAAGCTCAACTGCAACGGAAGCTGTACACTGAAAAAATACTTTATCGACAAAAAGATCCCCGAAAGCATCCGTGACCGCATCCCGCTCATCGCTTGCGGTAATGATATCCTCGCGGTAATAGGTTACACGGTCTCAGACGATGTAAAGATAACAAAGAACACAAAAAAAATATTAAATATATATCGGGAAGAAAAACAATGATAGAAAAACACATGCTGGATGTTATGCTGACTGAGGACGAAATACACAAAAAAGTCAGAAGCGTGGCGGAACAAATTAACAAAGATTACAACGGTCGTGAGCTTACGGTAGTGGGCATACTAAAGGGTGCGGTGCTGTTTTACGCAGACCTTGTACGCAATCTTGAAATGAATGTTACATTTGATTTCATGACGATCTCAAGCTACGGTGCAGGCACGGATTCCACGGGTGAGGTCAAGATAAAAAAAGACCTTGATGTCTCCATTACCGGCAAAGATGTGCTTATCGTCGAAGATATCGTCGATACCGGGCTTACGCTCAACAGTCTGAAAAAGGTGCTTGCGACACGTTCGCCCGCATCGCTTAAAATATGCACTCTGCTTGATAAGCCTGCACGCCGCAAGGTAGAGATAGTTCCCGATTACTGCTGTTTCTCGATCCCGGATAAATTCGTCATCGGCTACGGACTTGACTATGATCAATACGGCAGACAGTTTGCGGATATATATTCACTCAAGCCCGAATTTGCAGATAAGCTTTGAAAACACTTAATGTTTCACAGAGATTTCATCGTTATAATGCTCTTTTAATGATATAATTATAACAGTTTAGTTTTTTTTAAGGAGAAGAACATTGAAAAAACGCATCATATATACGATCATCTACCTTGCTGTCATCGCGCTTGTGGTTTTTCTGGCGTTCGGCGGCGTACAGTCGCGTTCCTCCGAGCAAAAGGAGATCTCATCTGCCGAATTCAAGCAGATGCTGACCGGTGACAAATTCACATACGTCCTCGTTGTAAACGAAAGTGCGGTTTACGGAATAACTCCCGACAACGTGAACAAAGTGAACTTGTCTCAATCGCACGATAAGCTCAATAACGAGGTGATGAAAAAGTACGAATACAAGGCATCTGTCACCTATACCGACGGTTTTGAAGAGCTTTTAAGCGAAGCAAAGAATAAAAATGCCGAAAGCTTCAATTACGATACCGTATATGTCTCGGCTCCGTGGTATCTCCAATATCTGCCGTATATCTTCCTGCTCATCATCACGGGCGTGATAATGTACTTTATCTACGCTCAGGCGGCGGGCAACGGCAAGGCGATGCAGTTCGGACGCTCTACCGCCAAGCTCTACGATGAGAGCAAGAAGAAGGTCACTTTTGAAGATGTAGCCGGCGCCGATGAGGAAAAAGAGGAGCTTGCCGAAATAGTCGGGTTCCTCAAAAACCCGGACAAATATACAAAAATGGGAGCGCGTATCCCCAAGGGCGTACTGCTCGTCGGTCCTCCCGGAACAGGTAAGACTTTGCTTGCCAAGTCCGTTGCAGGCGAAGCGGGCGTGCCGTTCTTCTCGATAACCGGCTCGGATTTCGTTGAGCTGTATGTAGGTATCGGTGCGGCGCGTGTCCGCGACCTGTTCAATCAGGCGAAAAAGAATGCTCCCTGCATCATCTTCATCGACGAAATAGATGCGGTCGGCAGACGCAGAGGCTCGGGTATCGGCGGCGGTCACGATGAGCGTGAACAGACGCTGAATCAGCTCCTTGTCGAAATGGACGGTTTCGTAGGCAATGAGGGTATAATAGTCATTGCCGCCACCAACCGTGCCGACATCCTTGATCCCGCACTTTTGCGTTCGGGACGTTTTGACCGTCAGGTGCATGTGCTTCCGCCCGACACAAAGGGACGTGAGGACATATTCAAGATACACGCACGCAACAAGCATTTTGCCGACGACGTTTCGCCCAAAGAAGTAGCGTTGCTCACATCCGGCTTTGTCGGCGCGGATATCGAAAACCTTTGCAATGAGGCCGCACTTCTTGCGGTACGCCGCGGCAAGGACGTTATTGAAATGCAGGATCTCAAGGATTCCGTCACGCGCGTACTGATGGGACCTGAAAAGAAATCACACAAGGCAGGTCCCAACGAAAAGAAGCTCGTTGCATATCATGAGGCAGGTCACGCGATCGTCGCACGCTCGCTGGAGCATTGCGATCCCGTTACAGAAGTATCCGTCATCCCGCGCGGCGGCGCAGGCGGCTACACCATGACACGTCCCGATGACGATGCCGACACATATTCGCGTGCATATATTCTTGACCATATCACGATGAGCTTCGGCGGCAGAGCGGCTGAAAAGCTTATCTTGGGCGATGTTTCCACAGGCGCTTCACAGGATATCAAGCACGCCACCGAGCTTGCAAAGGGCTATGTTACACGCTACGGTATGTATGACGAATTGGGTCCCATCTACCTCGGTGACGGCGACGGTGACGAAATATTCCTCGGCAGAGATTTTTCCACGCACAAGGCGTACTCCGAAGAGCTTGCCTCCAAGGTCGATGCCGCGATACACGAAATAATCCTTAAAGCCGATAAAAAAGCATATGATATCCTTGTCGAAAAAGAGCAGATACTCCACAATCTTGCCGAAGTACTGCTTGAAGTAGAAAAAATCAACGGCAAGCAGTTTGAGGACATCTTCAACGGCAAAACTCTTGAGGATATCAGAGCCGACATCAAACGTGAAGCAAAAAGACAGTCAAGCGAACATTGATCTTAAAACAAAAAACAGTTTAACTTCCGGGAGAGTCGCAAACGTGCCTCTCCCGCTTTACGGTGACAGATGAAAAAGAAAAAATCAACCAAAAATGCAAAGCGTACAAAAACACATATTCCTTTTTTCGCCGTGCTTACGATAACCGCGCCATTTATCGTATTTCTTGTCTATACCGTCATATGCGCACTGCGCGGCGGCGACGTCAGTCTGAAAATGTATTTTGAAAATTTTATATATCTTTGGGAAAAAATAAAAGTATATGAGGAATATGCTTTCCCCGGTGCAGCGTTTACGCTCCTGTGCCTTATATGCATATTCGTCCGTAAGCTTTCATCCCGTAAGCTCGCCCCTATCGCGTGGGCGGTGCTTTCCGTTTGCGGCGCGGTGATCATACTTTTCGGCAGCCGTGTGCTTTTTATCATTACGCGCAAGTATTTCGGTACGGATATTTTCCCGTTTTTGTATTCTGCCGTAAATGTATATTCGATAGCGTTGTCACTGACTCTTGATTTTTTGATCTGTGCATTGACAAAATGGCTCGATGATGTTATTTTGAGCAAATAATCGCTTGCAAAAAATTCAATAGAGTGGTATCATATCATTATAAGTTGCTTGTAAACTTGCATCGGATTCTGCGCAACGTTCAGTTGTGAACCATGTCAGGGTCGGAAGGCAGCAGCATTAAGCAAATCAGAGCGTGTGCCGCAGGGCGATCTGATGCAGGTTTACAGGCAACTTTTTTTATACGCAGGGCTTCGCGCACCCTTTCGCAGGGCTTCGCCCCGCACCCCACAAACTTTTCTATAGAAAAGTTTGACAAAAGATTCAAAAAACCCGTACCTCGTTTGCGAAAAGCCTCACGCAAGAAAAGGAGAGAATCATGAAAGATATCATCGACAGAGCCATAGCCTTTTACGGGCTTGACGAAAAGTATAAAGTGCGTGCATACGAATGTGCCGACCATATAAAGACCCATTGCTATGAACAGTTCTCAAACGCGGTAAACGAACTGATCACATGTCCGTTCAACAAATTCGGCAGGTTTTGGGAGAAAAAGCTTTACGATGTTGACGAAATCCATCCGTTTGCAAACAACCTTGCACTTCTGCTCGGCTGCGATTTCTTCAAAGAAAACCTTGACCGCTACGGTTTCGACGAAGAACAGCGTTCAATACTCATCATGCGTGTAAAAAGGGGCTTTGAGCTTGACTTGGAATGGCATCCCGAAGGCATAACGAACTCTCAGCTCGTCTGGACTTATCATTTCATCCACTGCCGCATACTTCAATACGGTCGTCTGCAATTCGAATATCTGGACAAAAATATCGTGTATTTACATATCCCGCGTGAGGGCAGACTCGATTATGACGATGTTATTGCGTCCGTCCGCGCGTCGCGTGAGGGCATGAAGAAATACTTCGGCATCGACGACCCCGAATACCGCTGTAACTCATGGCTTGTCAGCAATCAGATAAGTGAGATCGTTTCAAAGGACAGCAACATATACAAGTTCTACAACCTGTTCGATTCAACCGACGGTTCTGATTGTCTGAGTGCGCTTTACAATTTCGTCTTTAATATCCAAACGCTTGAGATACCCAAATATCCTATCGAAAGTCTGCCCGAGGACACGTCACTGCGCAAAACGATAAAGCACGCCCTGCTTGACGGAAAGGTATTTTATACCGGCATCGGCATCATGAAAAAGAATATTGATAAATAATTATATGTAACAGCATAAAATTTTATATTTAATATCACTCCCCTATTTGATATAATATTCGCAAAGGGAGTGATTTTTTATGTCCGTAAAAATTGAAAATATCAACGGTGTTAATTGCATATCCGTTGACGGAAAAATAATCGATCCGTTGGCGTTCAAGTCATTCAGACCCACAAAAAAGAATGTAAAAGAGTTTTACGATGCAGGTGTCAGGCTGTTTCACGTCTACTGCTCGGGGCTGATGTCGGGACTTAAAGTCCCATATTCGCTTTTCGGCGAAACGTGGTTCGGCGATAAAGAGTACGATTTTACGAATCTCGATAAGCAGATAGATTTTTTTGCCGAATGTGCGCCCGACGCATATGTTTTTGTGAATATCCATCTTGATTCACGCGAATGGTGGCTTAAAAATCATCCGGGAAGCGTAAATTCTTTCACACATCTTTCCCAAATAGCCGCTGATGAAGCGTGGCGGCGCGACACGGCCGATTATCTCAAGGCACTTATTCGCCACACAGAGGAAAAATATCCCGATTTTGTCTGCGGATATTTTCTGCTCGGCGGCTTCACGACCGAGTGGTTCAGTCACTACGATCACGAAGCAACGCATCCGACAAAACTCAAGGCGTACAGAGAGTATCTTAACGATCCCGACGCGCTGATCCCCGATGAAGCAGAGCTAATAAAGCCTGCAAATCAAATCTATCTTGATCCCGAAAAAGACGCAAAAGTAATAACCTACCGTCATTTTCACAATGAGCTTATTGCCGACACGGTACTGTATTACTGTCACGCGGCGCAGGAGGTGCTTGACCATAAAAAGCCTGTGGGCGTATTCTTTGGGTATATTCTGGAATTGCTTGACGAGCGCATGTGGGAGGCGGGACACATTGAATTTGACCGCATCAACAGAAGCCCGGACATTGATATTCTTGCAACGCCGTCGTCGTATCAGTTCCGCTCATACGATGATGCAAGTGCATATATGCTGCTTTGCGACACCCTGAGCATGAATAATAAAATGTGTTGGATATCATTCGATCACACAACTTATCTCGTGCCGACATTGCCGCAAAACACAGAGCGCGTCTGCGGTGATCCCGATACCGATATCGCACTTAAAACGTTAGCCGAAATGCGTGCATCCAATCCGCGCGATCTCTTAAAAACAAAGGAGCAGACACTTCACGCCATGCGCCGCGAATTTATGCAGCGCATCACGAAGCGTACCGGGCTTTGGTGGTTCGACATGCTTGAGGGTTGGTTCTATGATCCCGATTTGATGGCAGAAATCAGGCATCATATCGAAATTTCCAAACGCCTTATGAATGTAAATAAAAGCTCATGCAGTGAAATAGCAGTTTTCATCAGCGGCGAAAGCCTGTATGAGGTCAACAAGTGCAGTAAGCTCAACACCGAGCTTATAGCAAATCAACGCGACGCGCTTTCACGGATGGGAGCGCCGTATGATATTTATTCGCTCAATGACCTTGAACGAATCGACAAAACCCGCTACAAGCTGATAATTTTCATCAATGCGTTCAGGCTCAGCGATACACAACTTCAATTTATTGATACACTCAAGCATGACGGACGGCATTTTTTATTCATCGGCGGTGCAGGTTATGTAACGCACGGCGGGCTTTCCCTCGAGCGTGTCGAACGCCTGATCGGAATGAAGCTTGAGCCGTGCGAGCTTGACGAAAAAGAAATACGCGCATTCGATTCTGTTTACGGTTACAGTGAAGCTAAAAAACCGCTGTGGTACGTTAATGATGCAAACTGTATCCCGCTCGGAAGATATGCCGTTTCACGCAAGGTCGCACTTGCAGAAAAGAAGCATGACGACTACACGGTATATTTCAGCGGTATGGGAAACATTTCGCACCGTGTGCTTAATAAGCTTGCCGAAAATGCGGGCGTTCATATTTACACCAAGCACGGCGTACCGATTTTTGCAAGCACCGACATCGTAGGTGTATATAACACAAGTGCCGAGCATACCGAGCTTGCTTTCAGGGAAAACGGTGAGTATGAAGAGCTGTTCAGCGGCAAGCATTACACCGTTACTGACAAAAAACTGACGCTTGAAACAGGCGCTTCACCCGCACAAATGCTGATAAAAATACGGTAATAACAATTTTCACTTGTATAATACGACCAAATAGCACAGTTAAATGTCCTTGCAAGCATTTTTACCTATGATTAAACTACGAAATAGCGCAATTTGAATGAAGTCACTCGCATTCGCTCGTTAATGAAGCAAAACGAAGACGGGCTTCACCCTAATGAAGCGAAGTCGCCCGTTTTTCTCGTTCGCTCTTTTTAATTTCTTCATTAGCGTAAGCGTCATCATTGGCGGAGCCAACATCATTTGCCCGATAGGGCAAACATCATTCAAAAAAGTCCCTTTTGTCGGTAGACAAAAGAGACTTTTTTGTTGGTACTCCCGACAGGACTTGAACCTGCATGCTTTCGCATTGGAACCTAAATCCAACGTGTATGCCAATTTCACCACGGGAGCTTATTTTTTCATACCGTATATTGCAAATCTTTTAAGGAAATAATTCCACACCATCACAAGAAGAGTAACTATCGGCTTGGCGATAAACGGAGGCATTACCTTTTCGAGCAGCCACATAAGAAGCTCTGTCCAGCCAAGCCCCATAATGCTTGAGCCGACGAATACCGCTTTGGATTTAAGATCCTGCTTGCCGGCATCCTCAAACACCCACAGGACACATATTATGTAATTTGCAATGACCGAAACCGTAAAGCCTATCGCTATGCTTAGCCAATGCAACGTTTTCGGAAATACGAATGCATCAAGAAGCATCATACAGCTCCAATCAATAACAAAGCATATTGCTCCGTTGACGGCAAATTTGAATACTTCCCTGAATCGTGGCTGTTGCATAAGCTTTTTGATTTTTTCCATACCGCACTCCGCAACATTGATATTTTTCACAAGCAAAAATGCTTGCAAGGCAAGACTTTCTGCGAGTATTATATCATGTTTTTGATTATTATGCAATACAAAGTTCTGTTCCTATTGCATTTTGCAGTTTACTAAAAAACCGTAATATGATATCATATTCGAAGATATCTTAGAGCAGAGGTGAGCAAAAACGGAAAACATACCCGTAAATATCACAGTATCGGCAGGTGAGCTTGCGGAATACTGCTTTCCGCAGGGTTCACTCGGTGCCGCGCCTACCGTTGACCGAATGCTTCAGGGCACATCCGCACATAAAAAGCTTCAGCGGCTGTATGCCGAAAACGAAGCTATAAAATACAGGCGTGAAGTCCCGCTTGAGACCGAAAAAGCATACGGTGATTTCAAAATAACGTTACAGGGACGCGCCGACGGCATTTTTTTCGACAAGACGTCGTTTTATATACACGAGATCAAATCCACATACTGCGCCGCCGCAAGCATAGAAAAGCCTCTCAAAGCCTCGCACAAGGCACAGATGATGATTTATGCATACATTTACGCCAAAGACAGTTCGCTCGACGAAATTAAGTGCAGACTGAGCTATTTTTGCCTGTCAAGCGACGATATAGTGGATTTTGAATATACCTTTGCGGTTGCTTCGCTTGAAGAAGCCGTAAACAAAATGCTCGACGATTATTCGCTTTTGATAAGCCGCCGTCTGCAAGCAACAGACGCACTTCGCAAAACCGCCAAAAAACTTGAATTTCCGTTTGAGGGCTTCCGCAAGGGACAGCGTGAGGGTGCGGCTCAGGTATACTCGGCGATCAAAAAGGGAAAGAATCTTTTTTTACAGGCTCCTACCGGCTCCGGGAAAACGATGATGACGCTTTTCCCTGCCGTAAAGTCTCTTAGCGATGACAGCGCAAAGATATTCTGTCTCAGTGCAAAAAACCAAACGCTTACCGTCAACGAAAACGCAATAGCACTTTTGCGCAAAAAGGGTTTGAAGATAAAAAGCTGTACCGTCACCGCCAAGAGCAAATGCTGTTTGTGCGATATTCAGGATTGCTCACCCGAAGCATGCAAATATTCGTTTGACTTTTACAAAAAACTGCACGATGCACTGCCGGAAATGCTTGAAAGCGATAATTTCGACTTTGCCGTTATACGTGAATTTGCCGAAAAATATGAGCTTTGCCCGCATGAGCTGTCGCTTGCGCTTGCGGAAGAAGCGAGCATGATTTTCTGCGATTACAACTACCTGTTCGATCCGTCTTCGCATATCAAGCGTTTCTTTGATGTTGACGGAAGCTATATTTTTCTTATCGACGAAGCGCATAATCTTCCCGAGCGCGGGCGTGATATGTATTCCGCTTTGATATCTGCAAATGACTTAAGAGAAATAAAAAAGAAGCTCGATAAGGATTCACGTCTCTATAAGAGCTTTTCGCGCGTACTCACCGAGCTTAATAAAATTTTGAAATCCGAAGACCAACTCAATGCAGAATCGGTAAAGAAGCTCAATGCCGCCATACTTACGGCAAACGAAGCCGTAGACGAAACCGCCGCGCAGAACCGTGTAGCAGGTGAAATATCGCTTTATGCAAAGGAATTATGGCGATTCACACAGCTCTGCGATTTTTACAGTTCCGATGATTTCGTATTTCACAAAAAAGGCAGTTCATCGCTCTTATTGCAATGTCTCGATGCCTCAGCCATGCTTGAAAATTCGCTCAGAAAAGGCAGTTCGGCAATACTTTATTCCGCTACGCTGTCGCCTTTTGAATTTTACCGCAACAATATTCTTCCGTCATCAGAGGTTTTCGGCTATGATTCGGTATACCCGTTCGACCCGGATGCATTGACTGTGCTTGCCGACTATTCGGTAGACACACGCTATTCCGCGCGTGATAAATTTTACGGCATCATAGCCGAAAAAATAAAAAAATGCCGTTCTGCCGTGCGCGGCAATATAGTCGTGTTTTTTCCTTCATACAAATTCATGTCGTCCGTGGCTGAGTTTTTTGAAGATATACTCATTCAGGATCCCGACGGCGATGCCGAAGCACGCGATGCATTTCTTGAACAATTCACAGCCGAAAGCGATATGCTCGGTTTTGCGGTAATGGGCAGTCATTTCGGTGAAGGCATAGAATTCGATCATCTTCGCGGAATAATAATCGTCGGTGTAGCGCTTCCTCAATTCAACGAAGAACGTCAGCTGATGTGTGAGCATTTTGAAAAGAAGTATCGGAAAGGCTTTGATTACGCTTATGTCTACCCCGGAATAAACAAGGTCTGCCAAGCCTCCGGGCGGCTTATCCGCAAGGCATCAGATACCGGTTTTATATTGCTGATGGATGAACGCTTCCGTCAATACGGCTATCTTTTACCGCCGTATTGGAACGTAAAGAGCATAAAAAATGATGCCGAGCTTATCGACGCACTGAAAAAATTCGACAGAGAATGACTCTGCCGATTTTTTTATTCACTACTGTGAACTCACCGCATCATGCATCATATCAGCTCAGCAAGCTCAAGGATAAGTCTTTCGGTTTTTTCCCAGCCGAGGCACGGATCGGTTATCGACTTACCGAAAACACCGTCAGACGGTTTTTGGCATCCGTCCTCGATATACGATTCGATCATAAGTCCCTTAACAAGATCACCGATATCCGATGACTGCTTCATGCTGTGGACGATCTCCTTTGCGATACGCGGCTGTTCTGCCCACTGCTTGCCCGAATTGGAGTGGTTCGTATCTATCACCGCGGCGGGATTTTTAAGTCCGCTTTCGCTGTACATATCGTAAAGCATTTGCAGGTCTTCGTAATGATAATTGGGGTTTGAGCGTCCGTAGCGTGACACCGAACCGCGCAGGATAGCATGTGCAAGCGGATTGCCCTTGCTCGCCGCCTCCCAGCCCGAATATACGAATGTATGCGGATGCTGTGCGGCAGTGACCGAATTCATCATTACCGAAAGATCTCCGCTCGTCGGGTTTTTCATGCCGACGGGGATATCGAGTCCGCTTGCCGTAAGACGGTGCTGTTGGTTTTCGACCGACCTTGCTCCGACGGCAACATACGAAAGGATATCCGAAAGATATTGATGATTTTCGGGATAAAGCATTTCATCGGCGCACGAAAATCCTGTTTCGCCAAGTGCCCGGAGATGAAGCTTTCTTATCGAAATAAGCCCCTTCAGCATATCCGGTGAGCTGTTCGGATCGGGCTGATGGAGCATTCCTTTATAGCCGTCGCCCGTGGTGCGCGGCTTGTTTGTATATATTCTCGGAACGATAACCAATTTTTCGCGGACCTTGTCGCGTATGCTCGCAAGACGCCCGATATATTCTATTACCGCGTCCTCACGGTCTGCCGAACACGGACCTATCACAAGAAGCATTTTTTTGCTTTTGCCCAAAAAAATATCCTGTATTTCCCTGTCGTTTTGCTTCTTTTTTGCCGTAAGCTCTTCCGAAACGGGATACATTTCCTTTATTACCCGTGATGTCGGAAGCTCTCTCTTAAATTCTATATTCATGTCAGTCCTCCTGCCTTATATCGAACTGTTCGCGCCGCATCGTAGACAGACGCATCATATCTCTTATTTTATCACGGTCGCCGTCGGCGATGCATTTTTTAAGTCCGGCGAACTGTGCTTCGAAAAGCTCCATTTGCTCAAGCAGTACATCTCTGTTGGCAAGAAACAGCTCACTCCACATTTCATCATTTATTTTGGCTATCCGTGTCAGGTCTCTGAACGAATCTCCCGTATAGTCGATAAAATGCGCGGTATCGCGGCATGTCATCAATGAGACCGCTATGCAGTGCGTAAGCTGTGAAAGAAATCCTATCATCTCGTCATGCTTTTCCGGCGTAAGCTCCGTTATTCGCGCAAAGCCGAGTATCTCGCCGAGATGCTTGCATTTTTCGATCGCCTGCGGAGTGTTTTTCTCCGTCGGCGTAACGATATAATTCGCGCCCTCGAAAATCTCCCTGCGTGCATTTTCAACGCCGGACGATTCTCTGCCTGCCATCGGATGCGCCGCTATAAACTCAAGGTCATCACGAAGTATATCCTGTATTTTGTATACGATACAGCTTTTAACGCCCGTAACATCGGTAAGCATCGCGCCTTTTTTCAGGAAATGCTGATTCTTTTCTATCCAATCGACGAAGGTATGCGGATACAATGAAAAAATAATGATATCGAACTGTGACAGATATTCCGCATCCGCATGCGTCGTTCCGTGGCTGATGATGCCGTTATCAAGCGCGTAGCCGACAGCTTTTTCGGAAATGTCTATTGCTCCTACCTCAAAGCCCTTTGCGGTAAGCGCCTGCGCATAGCTTCCGCCCATAAGTCCGAGCCCTACTATAAGTATTTTTTCGTCAGTCATAAGTCACCTCTATGCCGAGTGCTGATATTTTTTTCCAAAAATCGGGAAAGCTCTTGTTTACCGCTTCGGCGCCGTTTACCGTTCCGCCGCAGATGCTTGCAAGGAACGTAAGCGCCATAACTATCCTGTGGTCGTTGTGCGCGTCAAGTTCTGCCGTCGGTGCCGATATTTTGCCCGCATGAACCGTTACTGAGTTTTCGTCAACATCGGTGATTATCCCGAATTTTTGCATTTCCGCCGCCATCACCGACGCTCTGTCGCTCTCTTTAATTTTCAGCCGTCTCGTTCCCGTAAACGTTCCGCCGTGCTTTGATGCGGCAACGGCAAACAATATGGGGGCAAGATCGGGGCAATCGGAAATATCGGCTGTCGTAAAGCCCGCGGAAAGCTTTTCAAAAAGCTCTGCGCACACTCTGTCGCCCTGAAGACTTTCACTGCTTATTCGTTTTACGGTTACATCGCCGCCGAGCATATTGAACGCGAGCAACGCTGCCGTATTCGACCAATCGCCCTCATTTTCAAGGCTTTGCGGCAGATATTTCTGATTGCCGCGGACATAGAATGTGTCGCCGTCAGCGTTGATCTCAATGCCGAATTTCTTCAAGGTTTCAAGCGTGATATTGATGTACGGTCTGCTTTCTACCGGCGGTATCAGCCTTATGACGCTGTCATGCTCAAGCAACGGCAGGGCGAATAAAAGCCCGCTGACGAATTGACTGCTGACATCGCCGCGCAGTTCAAATTCACCCGCGCTGAGCTTGCCCTCAAAGCTGACCGACGTACCGTTCTTTTTTATTAAAATTCCTTTTTGAGCAAAAAGCTTTTCGTATATCCCTATTCCGCGTTCAATAAGCCGTTCCGTTCCGCTGAACGAAAAGCTTCCGCCGAAAGCAAGTGCAACGGGAATAAGAAAACGAAGCGTACTTCCGCTCTCTCTGCAAGGAAAATCGACATTTTCAAGCTTTTGCGGAAACGCACCCGTGATATTTACCGCTCCGTGCGCATACTCACATACCGCACCGAGCTTTTCAAGACACCCGACGGTTGCCGCGATGTCCTCGCTGAGCGAAATATTATCTATTCTGCTTTTTCCGTTTGCAAGCGCGGCGCATATCAGAAGTCGGTGCGCCATGCTCTTTGACGGCGGCGCGTCGATCACGCCCTCTGCCCTGCTCTTTTTTATTATCGCTTTCATGGTTTTATCTCAAGAAGTCTGTCAAGTGCGACATTGTAGCCCTCAAAGCCCATGCCCGTCACGGTAAACAGACACACATCACGCACATAGCTTATCTGCCTGAACGCCTCGCGTTTATTGACATCGCTTATATGCACCTCCGCCGCCGGAATGCCCGTACCCTTGAGTGCATCGGCTATCGCCACGCTCGTGTGCGTGTATGCCGCAGGATTTATTATTATGGCATCGGTTTTATCAAAGTACGCCTGCTGTATCTTATCAACGATATCGCCCTCATGATTCGACTGAAAAAATTCCACATCGACATTTTTTTCAAGCGCATGCGCCTTTATCATTTCCGTAAGCTCGGAATAAGTCCTTTTTCCGTATATTTCCGGCTCGCGTATGCCGAGCATATTAAGATTAGGACCGTTAATAACAAGTATTTTCATTTTAGCTCCTTTGCAGTGCCTTAAGTACCGCTTTTGTTGTCTTTTGAGGCGTTTGCTGTGAAATAACACGGATGTCTGCGGCATCGGTATATTTGCCGTAGCGCTCGGAATAAAGCTTTTCAAGTGAAGCCTTGTCCCGCGAAAGCGGACGGTCACTCGTTGCGATGAGATTTTCAAGAGCCCTGTCGATGAACACAACCGTGCCGTTATGCTTCAGCCGCCGCACATTATCTTTATCAAGTATCGCGCCGCCGCCCGTGGCTATCACCTTGCCGCCGGTCTGCGAAAGTTCCGCGATAACGGCTGATTCCTTTTCCCTGAAATCTTTTTCGCCGTTCTTTGCAAAGAACTCGGATATTTTCATACCGATATCTTGCTCTATCAGCTCATCGGTATCAAAAAACGGCTTCCCCGTCATGGAAGCGAGCAATTTCCCTACCGTGCTTTTCCCGCACGACGGCATTCCGATAAGTACGGTATTGCTTTTCTGCGCTTTTACCGCGCTGTATGCCTTATCGGTAAGCTCCGCCGTAACAGTTCCGTCCGTGAACAGTTGAGAAGCATATACTGCCTGAGATGCAAGCATATAAAGTCCTCCGCACGACGGGATATTTCTTTTTTCGCCCGCAAGCACAAGATCCGTTCTCAGCGGATTATACACGGCATCGAACACGCCCTCAAGATGCGAAAAATGCGATATATCTATCGGTATCGCGTCACTTTGGGGATACATTCCGACGGGCGTGGTGTTGAAAATAAACTGCGCGTCATTATGCTCGGTCAAAGCTTCATCATATGTTACTGCGCCACTTTTTCCGCTGTGCGAAACATAAATTATACTTTGTGCGTGCAGGTGTTCGGCAACGGCATGTACCGTCTGCGCCGTGCCGCCCGTGCCGAGAATAAGCACCTTTTTGCCGTAAATCCCGGCATGCATATGCTCAAGCTGTGATCTTACGCCGAAAAAGTCGGTGTTATAGCCGTACAGTCTGCCGTTTCGGTTGACAACGGTATTTACCGCGCCTATTTCTTTTGCATGGCTGTCGATCTCGTCAAGGAACGGTATTACCGTTTTTTTATACGGTATAGTCACATTTATCGCGTCAAACTCGCGCTTAAAAAGGAAGCTTTCCACCTGTTCGGGCGCAAGCTCAAGCAGTTCATACGAATAGTCAGCTATATGTTCATGTATCTCACGCGAATAGCTGTGTCCGAGATGTTCTCCGATAAGTCCGTACCGCATTATTTTTCTCCCAAAAAATCGGTGCCGAAGCGCTGAGCGAGCATATCAGCCACCGCGATGGCGGTCACGCTGTCGATAACGGGACAGATGCGTCTTATTATCGCCGGGTCGTGCCGTCCGTTTATTTCTATATCAGTGTTTTCGTTTTTGATAAAATCAACTGTTTGCTGTTTTAGTGCTATTGACGGTGTCGGCTTTACGGCGCATTGGAAAACTATCGGCATGCCGTTGGTTATACCGCCGTTGATGCCGCCGTTGTTGTTAGACGTCGTTACCGTCTGACCGTTTTCTACGCGGAAAGGATCGTTTACCTTGCTTCCCGTTTTGTGGGAAAAGCCGAAGCCGAGGCCGAACTCGATGCCCTTTATGCCGCCGATGCCGAATACCGCATGAGATATGACGCTTTCTACGCTGTCGAACCACGGCTCACCGACACCTGCCGGGATGCCGCAAACTGCCGTCTGCGTTATGCCGCCGATGCTGTCAAGTCCTGCTTTTGCCTTTTTGATTTGTTCCGTCATTTTATCTTTATTTGCAATATCAAGCACGGGAAAATCATTTTGCATAAGTGCTTTTATGTCATCCTTCGGCTGTAATGGAAAATCACGGTCATGTATTCCGCCGCACTCGGAAATATGCGTACCGATAAAAATCCCCTTATCATTGAGCGCAGGCAACAGTATACCGCCGACTGCCACGAGTGCCGCCGTTATCCTGCCCGAAAAATGTCCGCCGCCGCGGAAATCCTCAAAGCCGTGGTATTTTTGAAAAGCTGCATAATCGGCGTGCGACGGACGCGCAACACCGTATGTGTAATCCTTGCTTTGCGTATTTTCGTTCGGTATCACAACGGTAAGCGGAGTACCCGTTGTCCTGTCATTGAACACACCGCTCAAAATCGAAAAGTTATCCCTTTCGACGCGCGGCGTATCGGTTTCACCGCTCGGGCGTCTGCGCGAAAGCATTTCTTCTATTTTTTCACGGCTGATTTTTATTCCCGGTGCAAGCCCGTCTATCACTGCGCCCACCGCCGGACCGTGACTTTCGCCGAAAACCGTTACGGTGATGCTTTGACCGAATGTATTCTTCATTTCAGTATCTCCGTGTTTTTTATGATCTGTTCAGGTGCCATATCTGTTATTTCAAATGAACCTATCTGTTCGACCCGCACGGCTTTTACCGTATCGCCCTGCTTCTTTTTATCAAGCATGAGATACGGTCTCAAATCGTCGGGCGTACATTCAACCGTTTGCGGAAGCCCGTATTTTTTCAACACATTGCGTATTCTTGCGCGTGCGGCATCGCCTGACATCGGAAGCATGCCGAGTGCAACACATTCGCCGTGCAGAAGTGTGCCGCCGAAATAGCTTTCGATGGCATGCCCGACGGTATGTCCGAAATTCAGCACACGCCTTAAGCTCTTTTCCTTCGGGTCTTTTTCAACGACATCAAGTTTTATCGCAAGCGAGCGGATTATTATTTCGAAAATATCCTTTTTGATATCGTTGCTGTTTTCTATCATTTCAAACAGCTCTTTGTCGCTTGTCGCCGCCATCTTTATACATTCGGCAAGTCCTGCAAAAAACTGCCGTCTGTCGAGTGTCTTTAATAAAATAGGGTCTATTACGACCTTTTTCGGCGGATAAAATGCGCCTACTATGTTTTTTACGCCCTCAAAATCTATCGCGGTCTTGCCGCCGACAGAAGAATCCACCTGCGAAAGCAATGTTGTCGGAACATTATAGAAATCTATCCCGCGCATATAGCAGGAAGCCGCAAAGCCGCTGAGATCGCCGACCACACCGCCGCCGACCGCAATTACGCGATCCGTTCTGTCAAAGCCGTATTCGACCATTTTTTTTAGGAGAAGCTCAAAATTTTTAAGGCTTTTGCTTTCTTCGCCCTGCGGCAATGTAACGATATGCGCATTCACGCATTTTTCAAAAATCTTTTGCGAATATTCCTTTGGAACGCCCGAATCGGTAACGATAAGCACATTTTTATCAAGCGGGATATACTGCTCTATCCTGTCGATCGCTCCGTTTTCTGTAACGATACCGTATTTTTCGCAAAGCTCAGTTTTTGTCATACGGTCTTCCTCCGTTCATATACGTTTACCGTTCATAAGCTCCGTTTGATACTCACACGAAAGCTCTACCGTGTTTTTGAGAAAGCGAACGTAATATCCGGCTATCTCGGGATCGCTTATATAGCTTTTGTTGCGTTCAACAAGCTCTTTTTCTCTTTTTTCATCCTTTACCGCAAGCCCGTTAGCCGCTTTGTACGATGCTACTTTTCGGCTGTTGCGCATACGTTCTTCAAAAAGAGCCGCCATTTCCTTATCTATTCTGTTTATTTCTTTTCTTGCAAGCTCCAGCTCGTCCATTTAAGACTCCACCTTTTCAAAAGTTGTAAGAAAAGCAGTACATAATAAGTACTGCTTAAAAAATCATTCCCAGCGGAACGTTCCCGAAAGCAATGTCGTATTTTGCGCCGAGACCGTAAGTATCCCGCCGTCGGTATGCCCTGCTTTTTCGCTTCCGTCCGCAAACTCCACGCGGCAAACGCCCGCCTTAACGGTAGTCACAAACGGTATATGCCGTGCAAGTATCGCCAGATCGCCGTCCGCGCCGCGCACGAACAGTGCCGATACCGCTTCATCAAGCATATTGCCGTCCGGCGTTGCGATAGTCAAATGAAATGTATCCATTGTCAGCCCTTCTTTGCCTTTTCAACGGCTTCGTCGATAGTGCCGACGAAAAGGAATGCCGATTCGGGCAGGTCGTCGTGCAAGCCCTCGATTATCTCCTTAAAGCCGCGGATCGTTTCCTTGAGCGGAACATATGTTCCGGGGATCCCCGTAAACTTTTCGGAAACATGGAACGGCTGAGAAAGGAAACGTTGTATCTTTCTTGCGCGTGCAACAAGCAGCTTATCTTCGTCGGAAAGCTCATCCATACCCATTATGGCGATGATATCCATAAGCTCCTTATAGCGCTGAAGGATACGCTGAACTTCCTTTGCAACGGCGTAATGCTCATCGCCTACGCGCTCTGGCGACAAAATACGGCTCGTCGATTCAAGCGGATCTACAGCGGGATAAATTCCCTGAGATGCGATGCTTCGCGCAAGCACAGTGGTGGCGTCAAGGTGAGCGAATGTCGTTGCAGGTGCGGGGTCGGTAAGGTCATCGGCAGGCACATATACCGCCTGTACCGATGTGATCGAACCTTGTTTTGTTGAAGTTATGCGCTCCTGCAATGCGCCCATTTCATTGGCAAGCGTCGGCTGATAGCCTACCGCGGAGGGCATTCTGCCCAAAAGTGCGGAAACCTCACTGCCCGCCTGAGTAAAGCGGAATATATTGTCGATGAACAGCAAAACATCCTGCTTTTCTTCATCACGGAAATATTCAGCCATGGTAAGTCCCGAAAGTGCAACACGCATTCTTGCTCCCGGCGGTTCGTTCATCTGACCGTAAACAAGCGCCGTCTTGTCAATTACGCCCGATTCCTTCATTTCGCAATAAAGGTCGTTGCCCTCTCTCGTGCGCTCGCCCACGCCGGTGAACACCGAAAGTCCGCCATGCTCCTTGGCGATATTGTTGATAAGCTCCATTATAAGCACGGTCTTGCCGACACCGGCACCGCCGAACAGGCCTATCTTACCGCCCTTTGAATACGGGCAAAGCAGGTCGATGACTTTTATACCTGTTTCAAGTATTTCGGTTGATGTGGCAAGCTCCTCATACGACGGTGCGGAACGGTGGATATCCCATCTTTCCTTTGTTTCGGGTGCGGGAAGATTATCCACGGCATCGCCTAAAACATTGAAAATACGTCCGAGCGTCTCGCGACCTACAGGCACGCTTATCGGCTTGCCGGTATCGGTGACCTCGGTACCGCGCTGAAGACCGTCGGTAGATGACATCGCGATACATCTTGCGGTATTATCGCCTACATGCTGTGCCACCTCGACGGTAAGCGTCTTTGCGCCTATCGGAACAGTAAGTGCATTGAATATCGAAGGCAGACAGCCTTCGGGAAACTGAACGTCAACGACAGGTCCCATGACCTGTGCAACAGTTCCTGTATTTTTCATAAAATCACTCCTTATTTACAAGGGTTTGGTCAGTTATCAGCCGCCGCTTCCGGCAACTATTTCGGTGATCTCCTGTGTGATCGCACCCTGACGCGCACGGTTGTAGCTGAGCTGAAGCTCCGCTATCATGCTTTCCGCATTCTTGCCTGCGCTGTCCATAGCCATTCGTCTTGCCGCGACCTCGCACGCAAAGCTCTCTCTTACCGCAGAAAGTATCATTCCCGAAACGTATTCCGGCACTGCCGCATCAAGTATCGTCATTTCATCCGGCTCAAACAGCACGCCGCTCTTTGAATCCGATTCTTTTTTTGTAAGCGGAAGCACCCATGAAACCGTTGCTTCCTGTGCCATTACCGAAATATATTTACTGCTTACGATTCCCAAAGTGCCGAACTCGCCGTTGCGGAAATCTTCACACAGCTTTTTCGCAAGCGCATAGCCGTCCTCGCGTGAATAATTTTCCGAAGAAAAGAACTCGCCGCCGTATTTTTCATAAGCGCGTTTGCCTATCGGAATGACATCTGCATCGGGAAATTCGCGCATCAAACGGAAGATGTTTGCGTTATATCCGCCGCAAAGTCCACGGTCACCGGCTATTACTATCAGTCTTGTCTTTTTGCCTTCGCCCGAGCGCATATACGGACTTTTGGCGCACTCCCTGCTTGACGCAAGCGTATCGACCATATCGGATATCGCCGCCGCATAGCTGCGTCCGTTGCTCATGGCGATATTCGCACGCCGTATTTTGGAGGAAGCTACAAGCCCCATCGCTTTTGTCAAATGAAGTGTCGAATCGACACTGCGTATACGGATGCGCAGATTCTTTATGTCAGCACCCATGCGCTCACCTCTTCATGGAAGTGAGTGCCGCTTTAAGCTCTTCGATATCGGAATCGTCAAAGTAGCCCGCGGCAATGCGATCAAGCCAGCCTTGATGCTCATTTCTCATTTTTTCATAAAGCCTCTGCTCGTATTCGGCGACCTTGTTTACGGGCGTTTCATCAAGATATCCGTTGATAACGGCATAAACTATAGCGACCTGACATCCGACCTCGACGGGCGAATTGCGCTTTTGTTTAAGCACCTCAACTATTCTTTCGCCGAGCGCAAGACGCGCCTTTGTATCGGCATCAAGATCGCTTCCGAACTGTGCAAACGACTGAAGCTCACGGTACTGCGAATACAGAAGCTTAAGCTCACCGGCAACCTTTTTCATACCCTTGAGCTGTGCCGAGCCGCCGACACGGCTTACCGATATACCGGGGTTGATGGCAGGCATGATGCCCGAGTGGAACAGCTCGGTTTCAAGGAATATCTGTCCGTCGGTAATTGAAATAACGTTGGTCGGTATATACGCCGAAACGTCACCTGCCTGCGTTTCGATAACGGGAAGTGCGGTGATCGAACCGCCGCCGTACTCATCGGCAACGCATGCCGCGCGTTCAAGCAAACGTGAATGCAAATAGAAAACATCTCCGGGGTACGCTTCACGTCCCGGCGGTCTGCGGATAAGCAACGAAAGCGCTCTGTACGCCACCGCATGCTTTGAAAGATCATCGTATATTATAAGAACATCCTTGCCCTGCTCGCGGAAATACTCAGCCATTGCGCATCCCGAATACGGTGCTATATACTGGAGCGGTGCGCTTTCGGATGCGGACGCGGAAACGATGATGGTATAATCCATCGCGCCGTTGTTCTGAAGCTCCTGTGCAAGCTGGACTACCGATGTGCTTTTCTGGCCGATTGCGACATAAATACAAAGTACATCTGTATTTTTTTGATTTATTATTGTGTCGATAACTATTTCGGTCTTACCTGTTTGACGATCGCCTATCAACAGCTCACGCTGACCTCTGCCTATCGGGATCATGCTGTCGATAGCCTTGATACCGGTCTGGAGCGGTACCGAAACGCTTTTACGTTCGATGATGCCCGGTGCTTCCGATTCTATCGGGCGTGTGTCTTTCGTATCGACAGGTCCTTTGCCGTCTATCGGATTGCCGAGTGCATCGACAACTCTGCCCAAAAGTGCTTCGCCCACAGGAACGGAAAGCACGCGACCTGTGCGGCGTACCTTCGTACCCTCACGGATATCGTTTTTATCCGCAAGTACGGCAACGGATACCGTCTCATTTTCAAGGTTTTGGGCAAGTCCCACACTGCCGTCCTCGAACTCAAGCAACTCACTTGCCATGCAACTGCGCAAACCGTAAACACTTGCGATACCGTCGCCGACAAGCACGACCGTACCGGTTTCGGTCATTTCGACCTGTTCCTTATAAGAGCGTATCTGCTCCTTCAAAATATTACTGATTTCCTCGGGTTTTCTGTTCATACGTCCATCACTTCCTTAATGGTATGCAGACGGTGCTTGAGACTTCCGTCGATGATGATACCGTCCATTTCAACGATCACGCCGCCCATCAGTGCGGGATCTGTCTTGTATTCAAGCTTGAGATTTTTACCCGTTCTTGCCTCAAGCCCCGCTTGCAGCTTTTCTTTTTCTGCTTCCGTAAGCTCCACGGCACATGTAACAAATGCATGACATATGTTCATATTGCGATCATAGAGCTTTTCAAATTCCTCGATGCACGATGGCAACAGCTCTGCATCGCCATGCTCGCAAAGGAGCAAAAGGAACGAAAGCACATGCTCGGGAACATCACAGAACGCATCGCGCACGGTATCAAGACGCACCTGCTTCGATATTCCCGGTGAGCGCATGAATGCGTACAGCTCGGGAGTATTTTCGAAAACCTTTTTTACGAATAAAAGTCCCTCATAGATTTCGGACTCGCGCTGTTCCTCTCTTGCAAGCGAGAACAGTGCCACCGCATATTCCTTACTTGTCCCCGTCATCTTCTTCACCCAATTCCGACAGGAAAGTATCTATCATTTGACGGTGATCTTCTGCGTTGATCTCACGGGCAAGCATTTTTTCCGACAGTGCCGCCGAAACGTCTATTATCTCCTGCTTTATTCCCGCCCTTGCTTTCTTCTTTTCAAGCTCCGCATCGTTCTCCGCCTGCTTGATTATGCGTTCTGCGCGTTCGTTCGTCTCTGCGATTATCGCATCCGAACGCTTCTGCGCGTTCTCCGACGCTTCCGACAGGATGGCATTCGCGTTTTCTTCCGCCTCAAGCATTTTATTTTCCCACTGCTGTTTAAGGTCGTCTGCCGCCTTTTGTGCGGAATCAGCCTGTTCATACTGTTGCTTTATAGCGTTTTCGCGGTCTGCGACAGCTTTTTTGACAGGCTTGAACAAGAACTTTTTCAAAATGAGAAAAAGTATAAGAAGATTGCAAAGCGAAATCAATATCTGCCACAGATTGACCGAAATGATCTCCAACGATTGCATGTTTTATTTCCTCCGATTTATGCGCCGATAGCCTTGAGCAAAACCTTTACAAGCAGATTGGGCGCAACGAATATAAGTAAAATGGCTATTACCAATGCATAAAGACCTGTTGTTTCGGCAATTGCGCAACCCATAAGCATCGTGGTCGTAACATCGCCCTTGCACTCGGGCTGACGGCCTATCGCCTCACACGCCTTTGCGACCGCGTTACCTTCACCGATACCGGGACCGATACCCGCGATCATCGCACAACCTGCGCCAAGCGCACAGCAACCGATAATAATACCAATAGCAAGCTCCAACATTTTCAAGTTACCTCCGAAGTTTTCTTTTTTCTGCGTTCCTTACGAGCTTTATAGTCGTCTGCCGGGAACGCGCCGGCTACATACAGCATCGTCAGCATGGCGAATATGAACGCTTGCAAACATCCGCTGAATATATCAAAATAAATTGAGAGTATTGCCGGCACACCGACCTGAAAGAAAGGTATTTCTCCCAAAAATCCGGGAAGCCAACCGAGCAGGAGCGAAGTAAGCCCCTGCAATGCCGCCGCAATAAGCACCGAAATGACCGAGCCGGACAAAACGTTGCCGTAATGACGGAACGCCATCGACACCGGCGTTGCCACTTCACTTATGATATTGAGCGGCGTAAGAAATGCGACAGGCTCCGAAAAGCTCTTGAGATAATGGAGCGGTCCGCATTTCATTTTATAGTAAGTGATAAGGAAGAACACAAGTATCGCCCAGCCCGCGACGATGTTTATATCCGACGTAGGCGGGTACATACCGAAAAGCGTCACAAGGCTCGAAAACGCCGAAAGCCCGAGAATAGAAGCTATGAACGGCGCAAACCCGGCAAAGTATTCGCCCATGTTGCTCATGACGAGCTTATCGCAGGAATTTACTATCCATTCTGCTATATGCTGACGTACCGTAACGGTTTTTGTACGTATGCCATGGGTAAAATACAGACATACGAACAGTATCGTTATCATGACGAGCCACGAATTTACCTGCGCTTCGGTTATCGGAAGTCCGCCGAGCGGAAGCGGCAGTGTAAAGTAAACAAGCGCACCCGTTATTTCTATGCCCTCAGTTGCGGGAGTGAAAAGTATCTTAAGCGCCATTCCGGCGATGTACGGCAGGATCATTCCTATTATATACAGGATATCCACCGCAACAAAGCCGCGTGTCTTATTCTTCATTCTTCTCCCCTCCCGAATTTTCTTTTTTCATCATGAATCCCCTTATAAACAGTGCGATACGCGGAAAGAACAGTGATATAAGCAACGCCGCGGTATCAAAACACGGCAGTGCTATTCCTGCCGCAACTACCGCGACTATCATCATATTGCGCAAGGTGCGCGAAAGCTTCATCGTATTTTTTGCCTGCTCCTCATCCTTTGTAACGGCTTTTTGAAGCGTGATACCGAGCAAAAGGAAATTTGCTGTCGCAAGCAGTGCGCCGAGAAGATTTCCGAAAAGCACAAATATGCTCCACTTTCCGATAACAAGGAACACCGCCTGCATCAGTGCGCTTAAAACGCTTGTGACGGACGCAACGAATACAGTTTCTTTTTTCACCGTTGCATCAAGCTTCATATCGTGCGATCCACCCTTCTTTTTTTACCGACGGCATACGAAAGCTATTTTGTAAGACTTTCATCTTATATTATACTTTATCACATTTTTGATATTCTGGCAAGGGAAATCGGCCTGTTCGCTCATTCGTTTTTCTTGAGCAAATTACTCAGTTCCTGCATAAATGAATCTATATCCTTGAATTCGCGGTAAACCGACGCAAAGCGCACATACGCCACCTGATCAAGCTTCATAAGCTTGTCCATTATAAGCTCGCCGATTGCCATTGAGCTTATTTCATGCTCAACTCCGGAATAGACCTCGCGTTCGATATCATTTACTACACGTTCAATGTCATCAGCCGAAACCTTGCATTTTTCGCATGCCTTGACGATACCGCGGCGTATCTTTTCAACGTCGAACATCTGTCTGCTTCCGTCTTTTTTCACTACCATAACAGGCGACATTTCAGCCTTTTCATAAGTCGTGAAGCGCTTGCCGCACTCGGGGCATTCGCGTCTGCGGCGAATAACGCTTCCCTCGTCCGTCGGGCGTGAATCCAAAACCCTGCTGTCAAGGCATCCGCAATACACACATTTCATAAAAAATCTCCTCAAAAAAAATCAAATTTCATCTGTTTTTATAAGTTTTTCATATAGCAAAAGCGTACGCGCATCATTTTTTGATGACATGATCTCTACATTGCCCTTTCCGTCGCTTCTCCGTTTAAGCCCGCATTGCTCAAGCACATCCTTAAGATGTGACACCGTTCCTTCGATGCCGTCGAATATTACGATATCGCCAAAGCATTCACATATCCTTTTTTTAATAAACGGATAATGTGTACACCCCAACACCGCCGCAGTAGCGCCGATACCCTTATATTGCCGCAACAGTTCTTCGATATATCCGCGCACATCGCACTCGGAGAATACCGCCTGCTCGATTTTTCCCGCAAGATAAGCGCACGGTACTTTGATGACGCGCCCGGATGTATCGTATTTCGCTATCAGCGAATTTACCCGTTCCGACGAAAGCGTGACGTTCGTTGCAAGCAGAAGCACCTTGCCGTCCGTGTTTTCAAGTGCGGGCTTGATCGCGGGTTCCATGCTGATTATCGGGATATCAAGCTCACGACGCAGGGTATCGACGCAAATGCTTGTCGCCGTATTGCACGCGATAACGATAGCCTTTACGCCTTTTTCAACAAGCGTGTTCACTGCGTTTTCGGTGAGCTTAAACACCTCATCGCGGCTTTTTGTTCCGTAAGGCGCGTTGAGCGAATCACCGAAATATATGTAGTTTTCCTCGGGCATGACCTCAAGCGCACGCCGCAGAACGGAAAGTCCGCCAACGCCCGAATCAAAAAAGCCTATGGGAGAATCGTTCATCATATCACCGGATCAGTATAAATCAAATGAGAATATATGAGCATTTTCCGTTCCCCACGTCGTCTGCGGAACAAGGGAAATGCTCTTTACGCAAGCGTCGATAACTATCTCATTCATGCGCCTGATATTATTTTCAAAATGCTTGACTTCGGTTTTGCCGTCAGCATATGTCACTTCAAGCGAAAAGCTCTTGACAAGCGTTTTCGGCACGCACATTTTGGGCGAATCCTTCAATATATTGCACCGCATGCTGTGATATGTCTCATACCAATCTCCGGGAAGCGTCAAGCGGTCAAGATCACTGTCGAAAACTATATGCGCGATCTCAACATACGCAGGCTCGGAAAATGTATATGTGACCTTTTCGCCGAGTCCGACGGTCACGCCGTTATCGTCTTTGCCGTAGAGCGGATTGTTTCTGTCGATGCCGTTAGAGAGCTTTTGGGCATTCTCACAGCTCGAAAGCGTTGCCTGTTTTGTAGGCTTGCCGACCTCGCGCACAAGATACGGAATAAAGCAATCCGCACGCAGAAGCTTTTGCTGTAATTCTTCGATATAGAAATCATGCACTCCCTGCGGATCGGTGTTGTAATCTACCGCAAGCGAAGCCGCGGTACCCACCGCCTGACCGAGTACGGCGCATGTCATCATCACGCGTGTGGAGCTGAGTGCCGCATGCGTCGTGCTGATGTTTCTTCCGGCAAAGAACAGATTTTCGACATTTGCCGAATACAGACATCTGTACGGAATGCCGTATATGCCCTTTGTATCGCCCCAAACGTTCGGTGCGCCCGCATGATAAAAGCCGCGCGGGTCATGATCGTCAAGTCCCCAGCCGCCGTAAGCGACATTATCGTCAAAATGTCCGCCGTCGATAACGTCCGATTGCGTAAGGGTATATGCGCCGACCATTCTGCGCGATTCGCGTTTACCCGGCAAAAAGCCCAAGAACTCAAGCTGCCACTTTGAAGCCTCGGGGAATTTTCCGCTGTTCTTATATTTATTCCAGAAACCGTAAGCAAGCGCGACAAGCTCATCGCGCGTCTTTTCGGTATCGGCTATCGAATCTCCCGTGCCGCCAAGCTCAAGATACCAGAAATTCTCCGCCGGATGCTCCATGTGCGGCATACGCAGTTCAAGTTCCGCGTCAGATATTTCCGTCGCCCACTCCGGCGCGATGAACTCGATATCCTCATCCGTCTGCCGCGCCTGAATAAGGCACGAAAGTCCCATCGTTTGCTTATCCGCCACCTTGACAGATGTTTTTTCGTTAAATTCTTCGCACGCCTCACGTCCGACACGGTACTGTGCATGCGTAAGCGGCGCAAGTATGCTGTCGCCCGAGCAATCCGCAAAGAATTTTGCGTTTATCTGATGCCACGTCTGAGTTGTCATCTGCCACGCAACGACCGTCTTTATTCTGCCGCCCTCCATATCGACATCGCATGCCGACGTATTGAGAAGCAGCTCTATATTCTTCTCCGCCTTAAGCTTTCCGTACAGAATACTGTCCCATATTGAATAATTCTTGTACGGATTTCTGTAAAGCGATTCAAGATTTATTTCCTCGATAATGCCCGTTTCGCGGTTGTTTTCGCCCTGCGCACCGCACACCCACATGCGTATCTCGCTCGAAGCGTTGCCGCCCGGCATCGGACGTTCATGCACAAGTGCAACGGTCTTTCCCTCGCGTGCCGCCGCTATCGCCGCGCACATTCCCGCAAGCCCGCCGCCGACAACACAAAAATCGACATCATGTACAATAGTTTTAAGCATCTCACACCTCCGAAACGTCGTTGCATGAATTATAACATTATTTATTGGAATTTGCAAGCAAAAAAACATCCCGGTATTCGGAAATACCGGGATATCGAACAAATGTCGAATCGCTTTATTTGCTCTTGCAGATATACAGCACAGCGTCGGAGGTTATCTTTTCACCTACCGCGAACGTGCCGCTCTTATCGGTCTTGAAGCTGCCCGATGAAAGCTTTGTACCGTGTACCGGGTCGAACCAAACATATACATAATCGGTGTTCGGCATCAGCGATGCAACGGTACCTGTCTTTTTTGCATCGGCTTCGCTTGCATTCGGCTTTTCGGCAAGTGACGCGTCGGAGAAATTATAGAAATACAGAAGTGCCCGCGATGAATCCTCCGTGCTTGCCATGCAGTAAAGCACCTTATCGTTTTCCGGTGCAAAATACGCCGTATCATCAAAGCGCGGAATGAATTTCTGCCAATCACCTACCGTATGCTCAAGGAAATCACGCATATATGTCATCTGATATGTGCTTTCGAACTCAAGCGCATCCTGCCATGTTGCATTCTTTTTGTCAGCCGCGGTAACGACGTCTACGCGGTCATAGTTGCAATCCTGGTCCTCGTCATAGGTGCTTTTATAGCTCCATGTATCCTGACCGCCCCAGCCGTAGCCGCACCCGCCGCACAAGAATGCCATCCATCCCTGCGCGCGTGCGCCGAAATTCTTTGTCCACAGATAGCAGTAATAGCCCTCGTAATCGACCATCGGCTTGCCCTGTCCGTTCTCCCAAAAATCCTTGAGCGGAGTATAGTCGATGTTTTCATTAAAGCGAAGCCATTTCCACTGCGCCGCGTACCAAGTATGCGCACTGCACTCCCTGAACGCCGAATTTGAAGCGGCGGTAGTGTTCATGCCCTCCTGATGCGCCGAAAGCGGATGCGCATAAGCATCGTACTTACCGAAGCAATCGGCGATGTACACGAACGGATTGTTGACATACGACCATTCCTTGTGGCTTGTCGGCTTCCAATAGAAATCGTCATCGACCTCTTGTCCGAGCGTCCACATAACGGGATACGCGCCGTAGCGTGCCGTCCAATAGCGTGTGAGCTTTTCAAGCTCTTCCTTGACACCGTCGGAAAGATCGTACATGTCCTCGACCGCAGGCGGATCCTTGCATATCGCCGTGCCGACCTTTACGGAAGTGTATCCGCCGAACTTTTTGATAAAGTTCTCCATTGCCGACGGGAAAAACAGCGAAGCATTTGTATGAAGCATGCCTTTATCCGCTATCTCGATAAAATACTTGTCGAATTTTTTAAGTCCCGAAATATCCGCTGTCGAAAGTCCGTCAGATAAATCGAACGATGCACCGAGCGGTTCGCTCTGCATTACGGTAAAGCCCTGCTCCGCACGCTTTTTAACGACCGTTGCGAAATTATCTATCGGCTCGCTTCCCATACTCCAATGAGTATCGCCGAGATAGAAGAACGGTGTGCCGTCATCATACATAAAATATTTTGTGTTCGGGCTTGTCTTTACGAAGCCGTGCTTATAGATATCAAGCTCTCCCCGGTACTGCTCGCATGTAAGGCTTCCCTTTATTCCGTGAAGTCCGGGATCCGATGTATTACTGCAAACGGTCTCGTACGTCCATTCTCCCGCCGTGGGGCAGACGAAGCGCACACGCCAAACGCTTTTGCCGTCCCAGAAGCCCGGCAATGTATACGTTTTGTCGCCGTTGGAAAGACGCATATCAAGCGTGACTTCCTCAAACGGCTTTTTATACTCGGCGGTGCTGTTGAGTACAAGCTCATTGACCACCCAAGTATATGCATGCGTTACTTCATTCGGCTCAGTGCCGATATCATATGTGATGCCAAGTTCATCCTTTAATGAGATACATTTATGCTCAACTGTATTATTTTGCATAAGCATTTCCTCTGTCACTACGGTTTCATTCCCGGAAGCACTGCCTCCGTTTTTTCCCGAACAGCCCGAAAGCATGATCGAAGCAAGCACAAGCGCGCTTACGGTAGCTAAAAATATTTTTCTCATAATTCCATCCATTCATTAAGATTTTTTTCAGCCTTGAGACAAGCATCGCGCAAGCGCATGACCTCAAGTGTTTGATTTGAATCGAACGGTTTTTTGCCCGTTTCGAAGAAACGCAGGATATCGCAAATAAGCTCAAAGAAAAACTCCGATCTTATATCCGCGCGCCTTGACTTCCCGGAAGAATCCTCGGCAAGCACCGAAAATCCGAGCGGCGGTGAAAAGATAAGCATTGCCTCTTCCCCGTTTTCCGCCTCGGCACGGCAGAAGAGCTGCTGTCCGAGCTTTTCTGCCCTGACGCGCTTTACACGCGTTTTAAGCAAAACTATCGCCATCTCGATCATGTGTATCGAATATTCGTCGAATGTTCTGCCTCCGCCCGTCAGCACAAGCTTTTTGACATCGGTGAAGGTTTTAAGCTCCTCCGCGTAGCGAAGCGCCGACGTACTGAAAAACGGTGTGCCGTATTTATCTCCCAACGCGAATATTTTTTCGGCTGTTTCAAGATTCTGGGCAAAGGTCTTGTCGATATATGTGCGCTTTTTGTATTTAAGCACGGTTTCTGCATATCCGAGATGCTTATCGGGATCGGACGGTGCAAGCACGATCAAATAATCGCTCTTTTCGCAAAGCTCATCAAGCGTCGCACAGCGCTTGACTCCCATTTTTTCGCACCATTCATCCGTTGTAATGTTCTCGACGGGCGATGTATCCTGCTCCGCCCAAGCGTATTCGACATGATAATCAAGTCCGAGCTTCTCACTTGCCGCATTTATCCATTTCGGATAGTTATCCGCATGCCACTCGCCCAAATAAAAATCCGCGAAGCCTATTTTCATAATTCGATTTCCTTTCCGATTTCGGCGGAGCGATAAAGTGAATCAAGCAGCTTTGCGCTTTCAAGAACATTGTCGATGTTACTGCGCGTCTTTTCGCCCGTGGTGATAGATTCTATAAATGCGTTGTCCTCGCAAAGATACATATCGGGGATATCGTATTCGGGCGTAACGGCTTCCAGCGTCTGAGCGTCATAAACCTCAAACTTACCGCCGTAGGTAAGTCTTGCGCCCTTTTTATCGCCGAGGAAGTCTATGAACATTTCATTCTTGTCAAGGTTTTGCGCCCATGCGCCGTTGAACGAGATGCTTGCCTTGTCGGTGCGGATATAGCCCGTGATGAAGTCATCGACATCGTTCGTGCCGTTCTCAAAATCGGCTGTATCCTCAGCCCACATGCTGTTATATTTGTAAGCTTTCATATCCTTTGCCATTTCGGAATATGCGTCACAGGTAAGATTTTTGAGCTTTGCACCGCCGAGAATGTAAAGTATAAGGTCAAGGAAATGAACGCCCCAATCAATAAGCACGCCGCCGCCCGACTGCGATTTTGTGGTGAACGCTCCGCCGAGTCCGGGTATACTGCGGAACGAACGGAACGAGCAATAAACGTGATACAGATTGCCGAATTCACCGTTACGGTACATTTCCTCAAGCATTTCAACCGATTTATGATATCTGTTGCACACGCCGATGTTGAGGATTTTGCCCTGCTTGTCCGCTTCGTCCTTCATTTCCTTTGAAAGCGCGTAATTGACCGTTATCGGCTTTTCGCAGAAAACATGCTTGCCCGCCTTGAGCGCATCCATCGTTACGGTATAGTGCGCGTAATTCGGAGTAAGCACATACACCGCATCGACCTCGGGATCGTCAAGTGCGACCTTGTAATCGGTAATGGCATTTTCTATAAACGGATAATCCGCCTTTGCCTTTTCCGCTTTTTCGGGAATAATATCGCACGCGTATTTCACACGGATATTATCCATCTTGGCAAACGCCGGCAAATGCGCACCGTTTGCGATGCGTCCGCATCCTACAACTGCAATAACTTTCATAAAAAGACCTCCTTACGGTTCGTTTTCCTTATTATACACTTTTATCTGCTTTGTGTAAATATCTTTATTTAATAAAAAAGATAGCTTTTTTTCAGTTTGTATTGACACAAAAAACAAATATGTTAAAATGAATGTGAGGTGATGACATGGACGTTGATTTTCACTTGAACAACACTTATTTCGGCGATCCGCGACGCTTTGACGGAATAAACATATTTCAGATAGGACGGCTGTTCGCCAAAAGCACGACCGTAATAAATGAGCATTTACACGGTCCGCTGTTTGAGCTGACCGTCGTTACCTCCGGCAAAGGCACTGTCAGCACAAATAACATTCCGACAAACGTTTCACGCGGAGACATCTATTTAAGCTTTCCGGGCGACCTGCATAAAATCGAATCAGACAGACTTGATCCGCTGAAATTTGATTTTCTGGCATTCACCGCAGAGCATGAGGAGCTTTCCATAGAGCTTAAGCGCATAAGCAAGGAATATGCCGATCCGTGCAAGCGTCTCTTTGCCGACGAGCGCATATCCGACCTTTTAAGCAATGCCATAATGGAAATGAGCGACGAAAAACCGCTGTCGCACATAGTGCTTTCGTCAATTTTCAAACAGATACTCGTATATACGGTAAGAAGCTTCAGCGATTGCGCACATGGAATAAAGGGTATGACAAAATCCGAAATACTGTGCTACAGCATAATGAACTATATCGACACGCATATATACTCAATAGGCTCGCTTGAGGAAATAGCTTCGTTTACCGGCTACAGCTACGGTTATATCTCCGGCGTATTCCGCCGCGTAACATCGGGGACGCTTTCCGATTATTATCATAATCGCAAACTTGAAGAGGCTCGCACGCTAATAACAAAAAGCAATTATACGCTTACCGAGATCGCCGCGATGCTTAATTATTCATCCGTCTACGCCCTCAGCAAATCGTTCAGCAAGCGTTTTTCGCTTTCGCCGCGTGAATACCGCAAACGGTATAAAACATGACCGCCACGCGCGAAAAATGTCAATATTTATATGGACAATAAAAAGAAGATTTTTTAACATTCTTTTACAATATTGACTTTGTATTTTTGCAGTGTTATAATAACCGCAAATAATAAAAAGGAGCTTAAGCAATGAAACAGACAGGTATCGAATTTATAAAGCCGTTTGGCGAAAAGCTTTTCGGCACATGCAACACAGTTAAATATATCTATCCGCGCGAAGAGCTTATCAAGGATGAGATTTTTCCGTATTTCGTAATGGACGGCGGCGCATTCAACCTCGCCAACGATATTTTCGGAACGGTAAGAGGCGATAAAATGCTTGCCGATATCCTTTCAGATGAGCTTTTTGAGGTATTCCGTTACAAGAGCAAATATAATTGGGAACGTTCGTTCGCTTACACCGAGGGCACAAATTTCACAAGAAAGTACGAATGGCAGATATGGCCTCAGCGACTTTATATGATACTGCCGATCGCACATGCATTTCTGCGCACGGGTGACAAAAAGTATTCCGATCTCTGGTTTGAGACTGTCAAGGGCTGGGTAGATGCTCACCCTTATCAGGAATTTGACGCAAGCATAACATATTTTCAAACAGACATGGTTTGGCGTGATATGCAGGTGGCATGGCGCACACTGTCGCTTCTGCACAGTGTTTTCATGCTTCAGGATGCGCCGTTTACAGAGGAACAGTGGAAGTTCCTCTACGACCTTATAAAACAGCACACAATACACCTTTATCTTGAAGCCAAGGACCGTCTTGAGAGGCAGAAAGTACAGAACCATGTTCTTCAGATAGGCACTGCGCTGATCCTGTCGGCTTCTCTCTTCCCCGAATTTGAGATCGCATCCGAGGCTCTTGAAATGGGCAAAAAGATAGTTGCACTCAACATGCGCGGCATATTCCCCGAGGGCGGCAGTGAAGAGGACAGCCCGAGCTACTCGCACTTCATCGCGCGTCTGTATCTCGAAGCATATCTCCTGCTTAAAAACAACGGCTTCGCACCGCTTGAAGGTCTTGAAGAAAGCGTTCGCAATCAGTATCGCTGGCTTTATCTCTGCGCCGCGCCGACAGGCAAGGCACTCAGGATATCCGATTCGTATTCTATCGATGCCGAGGACGATATCGCGCGTGTAAGACGCCTTATCGACCTTGATCTGCCGGAAGAAAGAAAAAGCATTCTCTTCCCCGTCAACCGCTTTGCGATGCTCAAAAAAGGTAATATTTCGCTCTATGCCGATGCCATGCTCTGCAAAAAGACATGGGGTCACCTGCACAACGGCAGACCGCAGACGCTTTTCTTCCGCAAAGATGTTCCGGTGCTTGTCGATGCCGGTTGTTGCAGCTATGACCGTTGGGAGCTGTATGCCGCAATACAGGGTATAAAGTACCACAATGTCGTTTACTGCCCCGACATTCCCGAACGTGAAATGGAAATGGATACAAATATTACGGATTTCGGCGAAAACTTTGTCACGTTTACGAGCGATGTCGTTTGCGGCGATGTAAAATATCTGTGGGAACGCAAGATCACTATCGGCGAAGACTCTGTTGAATGGGAGGACACCGTCACATCGGAAACCGAGCTTAATTGGCGTGCGCATATGCTTCTTCAGCGTCAGGACACCAATTTCACCGACGCAAATTCACTTATGCAGATAACCGAAAATTCAATGATGACGCTTGAAACCGCTCTTCCCTATACCCACGATTTGATAACCGTCATGAACGATGACAATAAGATCGACTACGCAATCGTTATCGAAAACAATTTGAAGAGCAAGCAATACAAAAACAAGATCAAATTCAAGTTCACCGACAGAACGATCTGATATTACGCTGCTTCCGAACTCTTGATATATCAATACCGCATTATGCAAAAATCGCCCGGCAAATTTTCATGCCGAGCGTTTTTTTATAAATAATTCTTAATACCGCATATCATATCAGTATTTCTTCATCCTGCACGTCGAATGCATCCTCCGCGCCGTTTGGCGACAGTATTTCTTCATCGTCATCAATATTGAACGGATCTGCATTACCTGATGCAGTAATTATATCTGCCTTGTTTATTTTACAAATATCCGCATCGGGCTTTTCATAGGCACGTCGTATTTTTTCTTCCATATTCGTCTCCTTACTGCGCATTGAATGCCGCCGCGGAAGCCCCGTATCTGCCGAGTGCCTGTATAAGCTCACTGTTCGTGCCGTTATACTTTGATGCGATATAGCTGTTCACGCTGTATGTCACAGTCTGCATAACGGTACCGTTATGCTTAAGCTCTACCGTGTACTCGTCGCCGAATGCGGTAGCATATACGGCATCAAGATAAAGCGCATCATCTGTAATGTTGCTTTGCGTATATTTACTTTTTTGTCCCTTGCGCGTAACATCTACCGTTACATCCGTCCAATCTGTTACATTAAACCTGAAATAGAGCTGTACGACATCCGAAAGGCGAACGCCTACCGAATACAGACAGTAATTATTATTGCTTATCGCACCGACATTCTTGCAATCCGTCGGAACCTCAAACGTGCTTCTGTTCAAAGCTACCCATTCATCGGTATTCGGCAGATTATCCGAATGATAATGCCTGTATTTCTGCGCCGCCGCGCCGTAATCAAGCATATCGGCAAGCAGGGTTTTCATCGTGTTATATTTTGCCGGCGTATAGCCTAATTCTTCGGCGGTTTTTGAAACAAGCATAGTGCAATAATCCTTTACGGAAAACTCAAGGCTATCTATAACCTCATCGCCGATACTGTATTCTGCCGTGATCTTATCGTTCATGCACTGCGGAGTGATACCGTTGTAGGCGTACTTGTAGCCGTTGTTGCCGTCGGGAGTTCCGCCAAGCTCCGTCACCTTGCCGTTATGCGTTACGGCGACCGTGCCGTCAAACTTTGAATAATAGTTCAGCGTAAGCGAATCGGACACTGTAAGAGATGCGCCGTTAAACATATCCAAAGTATTTGTTATCGTCAATATTTGATACTTGTCCCATGCAGATATTCCCTCGGGATCGCATTCCGGGTCTGCAAACAAGTTCTCACCGAAGCCGGTCGGATCGTTTTCATCGTATTTTTTAAACATAAAGCCATCACATATCATATCGCCGGCATAATATTTACCAACCACATCAGATTCCGCAAATTCCGTGCCTTCGTAAACTGTCTGAATATAAGATTTTACATACTCCAATGAGCCGGCGGGTATACTGATAGCTCCGCCGATATGATGCCATTCAGTATCATTTATAGTAATAGCTGCAATGTTATTCCATTTTTTTGTACTGCCATTGATTTGATATTCTATTCCGAGATTTATTTCTACCTTGCGTGATTCAAAGTCCCCAGGAGGATTTGCAAAACGAACCCAAGCGGCAAAATAGTATTTACCGCCGGTCGAACTATCAATCCTCGTTGCAAGCTCCTGTGACGGACTGCCGCAACGGTGTCCGCGGCCGGAAATATACAATGCACCGCCGTCATGCGGAAGGATCTCTTCCGGGCAAAGTAAATATCGCTTTAGGGTCACAGGATTATCAAGCGGATTATCGACCACCTGTGCTTCTATACTACCCGCTGCACCCTCTGTTAGTGCGGCATTTTGTAATAAGGATGCCTGTTCTTCCGTCAAATTACATATCGTAAAATCGCATTTTTGGGTTTCGCTGCTCATCAATAAAATTTGATTTGCATTTGAAGTATAATCACAATGGATCTCCGCAGCTTCATGTGGAGGAATGGTTATTACATTGCTGCTTAGTATATTAATCCAGTTTTCATCCGTGCGCAAATAAATTTTATACTCAGTATCTGCATTATTGTATAAAGTTACACAGACATCCTGTCCTTGAAGCAAAGAACTTCTTATTATTTCTTTACTTAACGACGTAAATAAAATACCCTGATCCCTCTGAACAGCTTGAAAACGTAGACCTTTAAACGTTCCCTCCTCCGCCGCAACGGTAACCGCGCTCAGCGCCGAGAAACAGGCTATCACCAATGATAGCAAAAGAACGAGAGATACTGCCTTTTTCATTGTTTATTTCCTTTCTTTTTCAAGAACCGATATCGGCTCATATTCGCATAAAATACTCACATAGCGAAAAATATATATTCGATTAGGTATATCCTTAGTTGAGTATATACCTATATAAGCGAATTGTCAAGCAAATATATATTTAATAGAATATATTGTCAAAAGATTTTTTTGGAGTGGAAAACTTGATACGGATATGTTTGGATACTACGCTTGAAAAACTGAAAGTCAGCCGATATGAATTATCAAAAAGAACGGAAATACAATATCAGATCATAGATAATTATTATAAGAATAAAGTAAAAAGATATGACAGTTATGTGATCGAAAGAATATGTGATGCGCTCGGTTGCGATGTGTCCGATGTTATAGAATATAAAAAAACATGATTTCATCGTGACAAGTCTGTTTTTCTGCGCCCCTGCACGCCTTTGCGCACCGGCGGCACGGCTATATTTATGAGCTTTTCGGGAACGGCTGAACAAAAAAAAGCACAGACTTATCGCCTGTGTTTTATTATTTTCTTTTCCGCATCACGGGTCGGCAATAAGCCGTTTGGCGGCATAGTACAAAGCCCAATCCTGGTCGTTTGACCAAGTATCATATCTTCTGCCGTAGCCGACACCGACAGGAATATTTTTATTGCTGTGTGCCGGATCATTCGAATACACCGTTATTTTATGCGGGTAAAGATAGCTGCTCGGTGCAAATCCGTTAGCTTGGAAACCCGTAAGGTTATTCAAAAGAATATCTTTTTTTACGGTCTCGTACGTTTTTTTATCATCTGCGAGTGCAATATAATGATACATTTCACCTGCAAGGCAGTTCCACTGATGCGGAAACAGATCTCCGTATTGCATATAACTGCCGAACCAATATCCGTCCCAGTGCCTCAAACCCATGCCGTGCATATGGACATCCGGCTGAAATGCGAAAAAGCTCTCGGCAAAGCTTTGTGCCGCAGGAAGAGCGTCGATGTACTTTTTCTCACCCGTCAAAATATAAGCCTGTGCAAAATAGATCGCAACGGTTGCCGCGCTTTCCGGTGCGCAAGCGCCCTCGCCCGACGGCGTCATCATATTGCGGTTCAGTATCGCATCCGCGTGTGCCGTAAAATAGCCTTTCATTTCTTCTGCCAACGAGGTCTCGCCGATACATTCGAGCGTTTTTACAAGCTCTGTCATCGGCATACATTGCGAATCCTGTTCAATGCCGTTCTGTTCGTAATATCGGCGAACGATTTTCGTTGCGACGATCAGGTCATTTTTTCTGCCCCATAAGGCATAAAGATCGAGATAGAAGCAAGCAAACCACGGATAGTTATAAATGCGGATGCATCTGTTATCGCGCATCTCGCTTTCGAATACTTCACCCGTATTTGTATCCACAAGCTCACGTTCCAAAAAAGATATATACTTTCGCAACGACGCTTCAAGCTCATCGTCATGACAGATGCGCAAAGCCTGAATCACCGTAAGTCCCATTGCGATGCGCTCCCTTGACGCATTGTGGTCATGAAAAAAGTGGCTGTAGTACAGACTGTCGTCATTGGATTCGTATATCAAATATGCTCCGTCAAGGTGACTGCCCTCAGAAAAATACTGCTGTTTGCATCTGATAAATCTTGCGCGTGCAAGAAGCAGCTCTTTCATATCCGGAAGAGCGTTCACGCGTATCCATGTATGCTTTCCGTTTATTCGCACATGGCATGTATATTCACGGTATTCTTTCGGTTCAAGCCTCCATACGATTTCGCTTCCGCTAATTGAAAACGGCAGCTTTTCGTCATCGCAGCATATCTCCGCAGATATGATCTTACCCGAATACCTCGCCGTCATTGTGATCGGCTCGCCGCCGACGGATGTATACGGTATTGCGTCAAGCTCTATGTGTCCCTCAAACGATGAAAAATATTCTCGCGGCTCACGCTCATCAAGGCGAAACGAAAAAGCCGTCGTGATACTTTTCCCGGGTAGTATTCCTCGCGGCTTGGGATTCAGAACAAGATCTCCCCTGTAATTCAAGCCTATTTCCGCAAGATCGGCGTTTCTGCTGATGTCATATCCGCACACATCGCCTTCGGTCATATACACATAAAGGTACGGTGCATTCCCGCTGAAACGTTTTGCCTGTATCCATGTGATCCCGTTGCCGCACCAAAGGTGCGCATTGACGAGCTTTGTAAACCATGGCTCTCCGACACGGATCACATTTTCAAAAGGCATATGTATCCCAAAAACGCCTTCGCGGAAGAAAAAGTCTATACGGTCATCGTTTATCACGGTATATTTTTCCGTATATTCCCCATCACAGAGCGTCTTTTCAACTACCGCATGAACAGGAAGCTCAGAACTTTCAGAGCTGTATGTGATCCGAACGGTATTTCCGTCACGCACAACAAAATCAGTCATCTCAATACCTTCGATATGACCGAAATCAGAGTCTTCACGCACCCAGTTATTTCCGTCATTTCCGTAAATACCGACGGTGTAGCCTGTGCTTTCATCTATTTTAATATGCAGTTTTTCGTTTTTAAGTTCTATCATATTTTTTTGTCTTTGTTATCCAAATAACTCAATACCAAATAGTGAAGCGATGTTACCGCCATACCGAGAAGCACGCTTGCGACGATGTCGGTGATCCAATGTACGCCCGAAAACATCCGCGTGATGACGACCGACGACGCAAGTATCAGGCAAAGCGTTCTGAGTATCCTGCTCAGCCGCTTATCATTTATATAATACGGTATTTGCAGGAACGCACCCGTTACAAACGTAAATGACATCAATGTATGCGACGACGGATACGAAAGCTTCAGCCCCTCGGCGGCATCAATGATAACGGGACGGTAATTGATCTCAACACGGTCGAACACAAGGTAGAGTGAAAGCGCAAGCAAATAAACGCACGCAAGCACATACAGACGCGGATCGACTTTGGCAAAGCTTTTGCGCTTGATAAGCTGGACAAAGCCCTCAAGTGTGAACAGGAATGCCGTTGCGATGCACGCATATCCGAGTGCTTCCGAAATGTTATACAGTCCGCGGTCAAAGTTCAAAAACCGCTGTACCGCTCCGTTAAGTGACGCAAAGCCGACGCACGAATTTTCCGGACCTATCGGCTGTACATCTACCGTCATCACGGCAACCGTGAACAGTATGAACGCAACAAGAAATAAGACGGTAAATATAATGCCTTTTTTGCTCATTTATTTCCCCTCATACTGAATAAGACTTTCAACATCATAATCCTTAAGCGCTTCTCTGCCGTGAAGCCCCTTAAGTTCGATGACAAACAGCATCTTGACTATATCACCGCCAAGCAGTTCAAGAAGCTCGGCACTTGCCTTTGCAGTGCCGCCGGTAGCGATAAGGTCATCAACCAAAACGACCTTTTCTCCTTTTTTTATCGCATCCTTATGTATTTCTATTTCCTCGGTGCAGTACTCCAACTCATATGCTTTGGAGACCGTTTCGCGCGGAAGCTTCCCTTTTTTGCGCACGGGTACGAATCTCTTGTGCATTTTGTAAGCAAGCGGCGCACCGAGTATAAAGCCGCGTGCCTCCGCACCTGCTATCACATCGAATTCGACATCCTTGAGCCTTTCAGCCATTTTGTCAATGGCGATCGCTAAGCCGTCCGCATCTCGCAAAATTCCCGTAATATCACGGAACAGTATTCCCTCCTTGGGAAAATCAGGTATACTTATAACATATTCTTCAAGCTCTTTCATTTTTATCACCTTAATCATATTTTAGTAATTTTCTTATCGTAAGGACCAAGTCCCAACTCCTGCGGCAAGCGGTAATCCGGCAAATTATCACGCTTTGTGAACACCTCGCGCACTGCCTGCAAATACTTGAAGCCGCCCGACATGTGCGGAGCTATATAATGTCCCTCTCCCCATTCATTCCAGTTATCGAGCATTATGAATCTGTGTCCGCATGCATCGTCGGGAAGCGCATCCGCCATCTTTTTTACATTTTCAAGAAGCTTGCGCCAATTATTCGGAGTGAGCTTCCAGCGCGTCACCTTTTTAAGCTTTTCGGGATCGTTGACATTCCACGGATACGGATCCCATGACTGCGAGCATGTAAGTATCGCAAAGTGCGGATCGAAGTCGATATGATTCTGCATCAGATACATCTGGCGTTCAAGCACCTGTTCCTGCGTCGGGAACTGCTGTTCCGTATGCCAGCAATAAGCGAACAGATCGTCAAAGCCCGCGTCTTTGTACATCTGAAGTACCTCGCGCTTGTCGTAGCGGTATTCCACATGGAATATGATGCCGTCGAAGCCGTATTTCTTTATCGCCTCGCGGCAGGCATCGAGCGCATGCTTTGTCTTTTCGGCACCGCCGAACGTGTTCACCACGCGGAACGAATAATCGTATACGAACAGTACGGGCTTATTGCCTACCTTCATATAGTTCGGACGGCTGAAATACTCATCTACCCAGAACGGCAACAGATTGTTGATAAGGTCGTTTTCATCCTCGGCAACACCGGCGTTGTCGCCCTCCCACATTATTGCGAAATCCATCATATTACTGTATTTCGCATTTTTTATCGCATCGAGCTGGTGCGCAAGAAAAAGATCCTTCTTTGTTACGGGCTTGCCGAAATTCTCCCAATTTCTGTACCAGCAGTACACGAACGCATTGATGCCGTGTTCTCTTGCCCATTTGATCTCCCAATCCATTACCTCGGGATCGGCTTCATCGTAATATCCGATAAGCGGAGTGCGTTCCGGGAAATCCTTTATCGCCGAAAAGCCGGTCGTTCCGTCTTCTCTTACCGACCATCCGGGAAAATAATGGCACGCTATGTAATAATCACTCGAAACAGGTTCGATTTCGGGAACATACTCCGCAAATTTAATATCGTACATTTATATTTCCTCCTCGTTTTATTGTAAGCCATTTGTCTACTTCTACCAAGTATATCATACAAAGTATTTATTTTCAATAGCAAAGTTGCTTCTTGACTGATTTTTTTTTAATGATATACTATATGTATTGATTTGGAGTAAAAAATATGATACCTGCTGATGTTTTATTTATCATAAATACGTTTGAAGCCGCAGGATACCAAGCCTATGCGGTCGGTGGCTGTGTACGCGATACCATGCTCAAAAAGCGCCCCTCCGATTGGGATATCACCACGAACTGTCTGCCGGAAAAGACCGTTGAGCTGTTTTCATCATACAAGATGGTGCTTAACGGCATGAAGCACGGCACGGTAAGCGTCATCATGCACGGCAAGATGTACGAAATAACCACCTTCCGTATCGACGGCGAATACGCCGATATGCGCAGACCGAAGGATGTTACCTTTACCTCGGAGCTGAACGCCGACCTCGCCCGACGTGACTTCACGGTAAATGCAATGGCTATGGACAAGCACGGCAATATAACCGATATATTCGGCGGACAGCATGACCTTGAGTGCAGACTGATACGCTGTGTCGGCGACCCGAAAAAGCGTTTCGGAGAAGACGCCCTGCGTATAATGCGCGGACTGAGGTTTGCATCATATCCGGGCTTTACACTCGATGCCAAAACACTGCGCTATGCTAACCGGCTTGCGGGAAATCTTTCCGGCATAGCCTATGAGCGCATATATACAGAGCTTAAAAAAATGCTCGCCCAGCCGGACGCATACAAAGTAATGCTCAAAACATATCCCGTGTTCAAGGCGATATTCCCCACGCTGACAGTCAGCCGTGAAGATTGGAAAGCCGTTTGTTCGCACATAAGAAACGCGAACCGTGATTTGGAGCTGTGTCTTGCTTCAATACTGTTCCATGCCGATCTCGAAGCTGAGCTGATGCGTCTTAAAGCCGAAAGCACCGTAAAAAAGCATTTGCGCAAGCTTTATGAGCTTAACTTACGAGAAATAAAAAACTATCGGGTATTTCTTCGAATGCTCATGTGCGAGTATGACCGTGACAGCGTACTCATGCTATGCCGCTACAGAGTGCTTTCCGGAGCGGCACCGTATTCTCTGCTTACCAACGCACAAAAAGCCGCAGCCGGCTGTTGCGGAATAAAAGAGCTTGCGATAACCGGGCGCGAGCTTTACGCAAGCGGACTCAGAAACCGCAAAATAAAGGATGCACTTCAATATCTGCTTGAAGCAGTCGTAGAGGAAAGATGCTTAAACGAAAAGGCTGCGCTTCTTTTTGAAGCACGCAAGCTCAAAGGCCGTCGGCATGCAAAATCTGCAAAAACACAGTGTGATGCATGACTGTATCGCTTGCAGACCGCGTACATCACTTTCCCGAAATTTTCATATACATATCTTCGGTTTCGTGATACAATATTACTATAGCTTTATATGCTATACAGAACATTCGGACGGTGTCTATGGAATCTTCAAAAAACAAAAAATATACGGTGCTTGTTATAGGCATCGTCATAATTTCGTTGCTCACCGCAGTGATTTTCAACGCACGCGAAAACTATCTTTATACAAACCGCGACCGTATCATACTGCTCGCGTATCAGACAGATATTACAGGTTCCACCGGTGAGGAATGGGCTAAAAAGCTTGCAAAACGCTTCAACACCGAATTTGAGGTAAGCTGTTATACTCTCAGGCAGGCGGGAAACGAAGATATAACGATCACCGATGAAAACGGCTGGACGCAAATAGTTACGCGTCTTGCCGCAAAACAGGGGGACATACTTTTTCTCAACAACACAGCCTACTCAAATATGCTTGACAACGGGTATCTTGAAGTGCTTGATTTTGACGGCGAACGCGCACTGAAAAACGCTGACGGGCTTACATGCGCAATAGATATAACCGATATGAAGCTTGACGGTCTGCTGAATGCCGAAACATCCGAGTACGTCGGATTTGCTCAACCGCTGCCCATCAAAAGCACCGACGGCAAATCAAACGTAGCCGACGACGGTGCTACCGAACCGCGCGTGATAGCCGCCGTGTACAAGGGCTCGCGTCACGTTCGGCAGGCTTCCGACATTCTTCTTACTCTCATTACGGAGGCACAATGAAATACGCTCTTTCGCATTGCTTCGGCATACTCATCGCCGCACTGCTTATAATCACATTTGCAACGGTTTTTATATCCGATACCGTCTCACAGCTCAATTCCGCCAAAAACGGTATAGAAATACTTTTTGTCGATGTTACACTTTCATCGGGAAGCACCTCACAGCTTGCAAATGAGATCAAAAAACGTACAGGCGTAAAATATGTCGGCATCGCAACGCTTGAATCGTCATCTGCCGAAGAATACATACGAACGGTAGAAAACTATTCAATGGCTGATTATCTTGAATATCTCACAAGGAGCCGTGATTCGGAGCTTATTATCATCACCGGGTCTATGCTTGAGACTGCGATGCAAATGGACAACGTCATTCCCTATTCCGCCACATTTGCCGTTCCGCTCACAGGAATAGAGCTTACATCATACGGCACAAAGGCTGAAGCCATTGAGGATGTTTACGCACTCCTCATTGACGGCGACCACATCGACGCGATACGCTCTTATATTGATTCGCTTTTCGGAGGAGAACATGTATAAGCAAAAATTTTCGCCAAAACGCAAAGCACTTTTTTCCGTGCTTCTTATAGCATTACTCATAATTCTTCCGTCAGGGCTTTATGTTCTTTCCGCATTTCTTTTTCCTGCCGTCGATCCGAAATCCGCCGCCGCAGGCGCACTGCTGATAATTCTGCTTGCGGCATACATGATTTTCAAGCCCTTGTTTTCGAATTATGAGTATTCTTTTGACGGCAACATTCTTACCGTAAAACGTTTGAGCGTCACCCGGCGCGGTGACCGCGTACTGAAGATATGCACGGTCAAAAAAACCGATATATCCGAAATCAAAGACGCAAAGGGCGGAAAGCGCTTATATCCGTTAGGTCTCAAGCCATGCACGCTCGTTACCCCAAACGGAATGTTTTCTGTCGTCTCGGACAAGGCATTGCTCAACTACCTTTCGGCAGATTCCGTGACCGATGCATTTATCGAAAACCGATTTTGCGAAATGGTCGAAGCTCTTAAAAAGCTTATCGCAATTCCCTCTGTTAAATCAGAGAAGCTCGATAACATGCCATTCGGACGTGAATGCGCGAACGCGCTTGAATATACGCTGTCGCTTTGTGAAAAGCTCGGTATGCATACGAAGAATCTTGATAATTACTGCGGCTACGCTGAGGTCGGCGAAGGCGAACACATGATCGGCGTGCTTTGCCATCTTGATGTAGTTCCCGCCGGTGACGGTTGGAACAGCGATCCGTTCGATGCAGTCATACACGACAATGAAATATTCGGTCGCGGAGCCATTGATGACAAAGGTCCATGCATCGCCGCGATATATGCGCTCGCCGCATGTGCCGACGCAATAAGTGACTTAAAATGCCGCGTGCGTCTGATCTTCGGTTGCGACGAGGAAAGCGGTTGGCAGTGCATGGACAAGTATAACGAGTGTGAGGAAGCACCGTGTATGGCATTCACGCCCGATGCCGAATATCCCGTTATAACGACCGAAAAGGGTATCGCGCATGTACGTCTCCGCACAAATCTTGAAGAGGGCGATTACCAGCTCTACATCCGCGGCGGTCTGCGTGCCAACATGGTGCCGGACAAGGCCTATGCTACCGTAATAGGCAATACCGATAAATTTTTCTTCAAGCTGAACGAATACGATGCCCACGCTCACGGCATCAGTTTCACCGTAAAGGGTGACACTCTTGATATCGAATCCATCGGCATAGGTGCGCACGGCTCAACGCCCGAAAAAGGAAAAAATGCTTTCTTTGAGCTTTTCAAGCTACTTGACCTTCTTGAACTTGGCGGCTCGCAGGGCGGATTTGTAAAGACGATGCTCCGCTGCTTCGTTGACAAATGTGACGGAAGCGGTGTAAATCTTAAGCTCAGCGATGAAGCCTCGGGTGCGCTCTCTTTGAATCTCGGCATGTGCTTCATCGGCAAAAACGACGTATTCAGTGACATGACCGACGATACATGTATGACCGTTATCGACATACGCTACCCTATTTCTTATTCACTCAGTGACATTTCGGCGGCACTTCAGGCATCGCTTCCCGATAATTGGGAATGCGATATAGAGCATGCACAGGCACCGCACCATGTTGATGCCGATTCTCCCCTTGTAAAAACACTTACCGATGTTTATTCAAAATACACTGCACTCGACCCCACCCCACTTGCCATCGGCGGCGGCACATATGCACGTGCATTCCCGCAAAAAGCAGTGGCGTTCGGCGCACAGCTTCCCACAAGATGCGACAAAGCGCATCAGCCAAACGAATCGTTTTCGCTTGACGATCTTAAGCTCAGTGCAAAAATGTTTGCCTGCGCGATCGGTCGTCTTGCTTCTCTTGATGTTTTTTCTACAAAATAACATTTTTTTATTGAGTTTTTTACAGTTTTTTGTTATAATAATAAAAATGCTTTTTAACAGGAGTTCGGTAAAGCTATGTTCAATATAGAATTAGGTGATACCGTAATAACAAGAAAAAATCATCCTTGCGGCGGAAACAAGTGGACATGCGTACGCACCGGCGCGGATATAAAGCTCAAATGCATGACCTGCGGGCGAATAATCATGCTCGACCGTGAAGAATGCAAAAAGCGCACAAAAAACATTATTAAGGCGGAATAAAATGAAAACTTTCAATCTCTTTGATATAGATAGTCTTTCTTTCGAAGCAGACAATGAAGCCGATCAAAGCGTCAGCAATGCTGACGAAAGCGACGTGCAGAGCGAAGACGGTCTTCATGGCGCACAGATAACCATGTTTGATGCGCCGGATGCAGACTCAGCAGACAAAATAAGCGATATTTCCGAAATCAGCCTTGAAGAAGTTGATCTTAAGGAAATTGACCTTGAGGAAGCCGACATTGAGGAAATCGACCTTGAAGCCGCCGGCATTGATGAAGCCGTTGCCGATGAAGCCGGCATAGATGATAAAGCCGAGCTTGAAGAGGCAGACCGGGAAGAGCTTACCTATACCGAATCGGACAAAACGGACATTTGTGAAAATACCGACGAAGATACTGATACCGTTGCCGCCGAAGGCATTGCGGAAGACGGTATTTCAGCTTCGAATGAAGACAGCTATACCATTCCCTCTGTTTTGAAGGATGACTGTGATACCGACAGGCTCGCCGAATGGCTTGAGGACGACGTGACATCAGAAGTGCCGAATTATTCCGTATCCGATCAGGCTGACGGCGACTCCGAAGCCGATATGGAATTTTCGGAAAACATCACCGCCGATATAAGCATAAATGAATCGTTGCCGAATTTCAAAGATATAAAAAGCATGACGCTTATGGATAGATTCGAATGTCCGTACACATACAGCGGAAAAAACGGTGACCGCGTGCGTTATCGGCTTTCACTCCCGAATGACCGTAAGCCCGGAAGGAGAAGAATAGTGAAAAGCACCGTGAGCTTTATTATTACGATTATCGTTGCATTCATCATCGCCCTGCTGTTGCGTTCATTTGTATTCGTATTCGCCACTGTTGACGGCCCGAGCATGCAACCTACACTTTACACCAACGAACGGCTGTTCGTCACGCGCTACACATACTATTTCAACGAAATAGAACGCGGTGATATAGTCGTTTGCAAATTCCCGAGTCCCGCATATCCCGATAAATATGTAAAGCGCGTTATCGCACTCGGCGGCGAAACGGTAGCGATACAGGACGGCACTGTTTATATCAACGGTTCTCCCCTGCGTGAGGATTATATCAAATCGCCGGCGCTTGCCGATATGGAAGAACAGTACGTTCCCGAAGGATGCGTTTTCGTTATGGGCGATAACCGCAACAACTCAAGTGACAGCCGCAAACCCACGATAGGTGCTATCCCGAAAGATCTTATCATGGGCAAAGCCCGCTGCATACTCTTCCCATTCTCCAAGATGGGCTCTTTGGAGGAAAAAAATTGAGATACCTCGTGCTTTCGGATATTCACGGAAACAATATCGCACTTGACGCGATACTTGATTCCGTTCCCGCTTCAAGATACAGTCAGGTGCTTGTTCTCGGCGATAATATCGGTGACGGTCCGTGTCCCGATAAAGTGCTGGCGCGTCTCGGTGAGCTTGATACCGTAATGATAGCCGGAAACCGTGAATTGCTTGCCACACAGCATTACGCAGGCTTGCCGGAAACACAAACGGCACTTCAATGGCAATTCATGCGTGATTCTCTTGCATTCATGAGTGACCGGCAAAGAAGCTTTATCAAATCGCTTGACATCAATGCCACCTGTACCTGCGGCGACATTTCCGTCCGCCTTGTACACGGTTCACCTTTCTCGGTGCGTGAGCTTTTATTTTACAATAATACGCAAAGGCTTAATGAATGCCTTGAAGGGATCGCCGAACAGATACTCTTATGCGGTCACAATCATTATCAATTTGCGCATCTCCATAACGAAAAGCTTGTTATGAATCCCGGCTCGGTCGGATTAAGCCAAAAAGGCGAATCCTTCAGAGCCGATTATGCCATGCTCAATATTTCCGGCAATCAGTTTTCCTTTGAGCTTAATCATACTTATTATGACGGTGAAAAAATCAAGCGCGAATACATAGACCGTGATCTATGGGAATCTTCGATATGGGGGCGCATCGCATATAAAGAAATGGAAAACGGAAAAATGTACATAAACAGCTTTGCGCGTTTCGTGTACAATCTCGCAAAATCAAAAAATGCCAATTCCAAGCCCCTTGATGACAGCATATGGCTTGAAGCCTGTGAAAAATGGGATTGGCAGCCTACGGATCAAAGCTATGTTTGACTTCCATATTCGCTTAAACGGTAATATTAAAAAGTATTGCGCTCAGGCAAAGCAAGAAGGCTTAACAGGTCTTTGCTTTACTGAGCCCATAGTTTTTTTACCGCAACACGCAAAAGAATATATTTCATCCGACGGTATTGAGCTTCTCAGCGGAGCAGAGATCCCCTATGAGCCGGAAACACATATTTTTGCCGCGATGTCGCTTTCCGGCGTAAAATACGATTATATACTCAATTCCGTGCGCACCGTTGACGGCATTTCGCTTGAACGCGACGAATACTATACGTTACGTTCGCGTGACATAGCATATTCGGGCTATCTTGAAAAGGTGTATGAATCACTTGATGCCGCGTATGATTATTCGGCAATACAGCTCGGTCATGTAAGCAAGTTCGCATATTATCCGTCCCCGGCACTGCTGTGCCGCGAAGCTCCCGAGCTGATAGATTCCATCCTTATGCGGCTCATATTTCTTGGCAAAGCACTTGAGGTGGATGCATCGGCAATATCGGTACTCCGCGAGCCGGTGCCTTCAAAGAGCATACTTGACCGTTACCGTGAGCTTGGCGGAGAGCTGATCACAGTCGGTTCATCAGCACATGTGCCTATGTTTACAAGTCTCAGGCAAACTTACGCTATGCTCAAGGACTGCGGCTTTAAGTATTATTCTGTTTTCAGGGAAATGCATCCCACAATGTACAAGCTATGAAAATAGGGAATATCACATTAAAAAACAAACTTATCCTCGCACCGATGGCAGGTGTAAGCGACAGTATATTCAGAGAAATATGCTATTCGTTCGGCGCGTCTCTCACCGTCACGGAAATGGTGAGCGCAAAGGGACTGTTTTACGACTCGCAGGCAACGGGTGAACTGCTTGAGCCATCCGGCATTCATCCCGAATCGGCTCAGATATTCGGCTCATCGCCCGAAATAATGGCGAAGGAGCTTGCCTCTCCCCTGTTTGAACCTTTCGACATCATTGACATAAACATGGGTTGTCCCGCACGCAAGATCGTTTCCAATAATGAAGGCAGTGCGCTGATGAACGATATCCCGCTCGCATACGAAATAATAGCCGCCTGCGTCAGTGCATCACAAAAGCCCGTAACCGTAAAGATGCGTTCGGGTTGGGATTCGCCGTGTGCGGAAAAGCTTGCCGTCGCCGCCGAAAGAGCAGGTGCCGCTGCGGTGACCGTTCACGGCAGAACCACATTGCAGGGCTACAGCGGCAAAGCCGACCTTGATATCATCAGGCGAGTAAAAGAAAGCGTATCTATCCCCGTCATCGGTAACGGCGACGTGACTGACGGCGCAAGCGCACAGAAAATGCTTGAATACACAGGTTGTGATGCCGTAATGATAGGTCGTGCCGCAGAGGGCAGACCGTGGATATTTGCCGAAATACTCGCATATATGAACGGCACAGAGTTTTCGCTTTCAAAGGAAGAAAAGCTTGAGATCGCAAAGCATCACGGCACCGGGCTTGCCGCCCTGCGCGGAGAACGCACCGCAATGCTGCAGATGCGTAAGCATCTGTCATGGTACACTCACGGTATGCGCAATGCTTCATCGGTGCGTGCAAATATAAGCACGGTCAACACACTCATGGAATTTACGGAGCTTATAGATAGATTGAAAAAGCAGCCGGATGCTCCGTTACAGTAAAACTGCCGTTATAAAATCCTTATTTTTTCATTGCAGATGCGGTATTCCGATCGGTAAACTACAAAAAAACATGATAAATAACACTTGCAAACAAAAGAAAAGTATGATAATATACTTCTGTAAAAATAAAGGAGGAATACTATGAAAAAGACACTTTCAATTCTGCTTATCATCGTGCTGTGCTTTTCATGCGCTGTTTCATTCGTCGGATGCGGCGGCAACGGCAGCGGTAACGGCAACGGCAACGGCGGTGACAACGGCAACGGCAGCGGTAACAACGATGATCCGCAGGCTACGCCAGTTCCTGCCGACATAGACGCTTCGGCTGTAGACGTGCTGACAGATACTTGGGTAGCTACAGAACTCAGCTTCACGACCGACAAAACCTACGACGCAAAATCATGGGCAGGCGTTTTCATGGATGCGACCTTCACCAACCGTGAAACCGGCACATCACTTACCATCCCATCTTTCTGGGACGGTGACAATGTTTACAAGATACGTTTCGCTCCTACGGAATACGGTATCTGGGATTACACCACAAAGTGCGATACCGATGATTCACTCAACGGCAAGACAGGTACTGTCGGCGCGAACGTTTACAAGGGCGATCTTGCCATTTACAAACACGGCTTTGTAACAGTCGATCCCGAAAAGAAATATTTCGTATATGCCGACGGCACACCGTTCTTCTATCTCGGCGATACCCATTGGGGCATGTACACCGAGGAAATAGATGAAAAAGGTCCTCACGCAAAGAACATCGAAACCGATTCACACTTCAAATACATAGTTGACAAGCGTGTTGAGCAGGGCTTCACCGTATACCAGAGCGAGCCTATCGGCAACAGCTTCAGCATTGCAACGGGAACGATCCGCAAAACAGGTATAAGCGGCTTCCAGAAAGCTGACCGTTACTATCAGTACATTGCGGAAAAAGGACTTGTTCACGCGAACGCCGAATTCTTCTTCGCAAGTGAGATGTCAAGGAATCTGGCGAAAAACGATGCGGCACTTGAGCTTCTTTCCCGTTATTGGGTAGCTCGCTTCGGCGCATACCCCGTTATGTGGACGCTCGCACAGGAAATAGACAACGATTTCTATTATGAGCGCGGTGACCAGAATCTTTATGATTACACCGAAAATCCGTGGGTAAAGGTTGCCGCTTATATGCACAAATACGATGCATATGCGCACCCGCTTACGGGGCATCAGGAAAATACAGGCGCGACGACAGTCACCGGCAAGGGCACGGGCGGCAAGTCGAGCGGCAGCGGTATATCTGCTTTTACCTATGAGGAGGCAGTAAAGAACAATTACTCCACCGGTCACAACTGGTGGGCATCGCAGTGGTCACCCTCACTTACGGGTCAGCTCAACGACGCAGTTCCGAAGGATTATTGGGCAAGCAGTAAGGTAGCCATCAACTATGAAAGCCGCTACTGCTATCTGTGGACAAAGAACTTCGGTGCGCGTGTTGAGGGCTGGGCTTCGTATTTAAGCGGTATGTACGGCTACGGCTACGGCGCTATTGATATGTGGCTGTACAAGAGTACATATGATATTGATAAAGATTCAAGCGACGGCATCGAAACCATAACAAAAGCGGATAAGGCTGTTTACTGGAGTGACGCCATTGAATTTGAATCCGCATATCAGGTGGGCTACATGCGTCAGTTCTTCGAAAAGCTTGAATGGTGGAAGCTCGTTCCCGACTTCAACGACCACAACCACTTCGCTCCGAACGCGGGCGCGATATACGTTTGCGCAACGCAGGACAGTGACGTCTATGTGCTTTACCTCTATAACAAGACCACTGCCGGCGGCACGCTCCGCAGTATGGCAGACGGCAAATATACCGTACAGTGGTTCAACCCCCGCACAAATGAGTACATGGCAGAAGAAACCGTTACTGTAAGCGGCGGTGCTTATAAAGTAGAAAAGCCCGATACCGAGGACTGGGTACTGCTTGCTAAAAAAGCGTAATATAACGACCGAGGTTTTCCGAATAAAAAACGGAAAGCTTCGGTTTTTTATTGATATTCAGGAGGATCATTTACATGGACAAGAAAGAAGCAAGAAAGCTGTTTTATTCTCAGGACAAATTGCCCGTTGAAGGCACACGCGAAAGCGAACATTTCCGTTTTTACAGGCTTTTGCGCAGCTGTCAGACCGTATGCGAGGTGAATCTTTCGCTCGGGCTCGGCGGTGAGGAGATCGAGCTTGCGCATATTACTGACATGCACCTGAATCATTTCACAGCCGAAGACTTCGATGACGGGGAAATAATGGATACGATCAGGCATCGTGAATGGCTCAAGGGCGGTGAAGCCTTAATGGCGGCAGAGCGCGCCATGAGTGCCTCGGATTATGCCGACTTTACCGTCGTTACGGGCGACATACTTGATTTTCTTTCGCACGGCTCGCGTGAGCTTGCGGAAAAATATGTTTTTTCGCATAAGGCGAACGCACTGTTCTGCCCCGGACTTCATGATTATCTCAAGGAAATGCAGACGGGCGTGCCGGAAAAGCTTCCCTATGAGGTGCGCGAAAAGCTTTTGAAAAGCTTTTGGCCCAACGACCTGCACTACGCAACAAAGGTATTAAAGGATAAGCTCCTCATTGTTGCGATAGACAATTCGCCGTCGCATTATCTTGAAGAAACCTACGCTCTGCTCAAAGCCGACATCGAACGTGCAAGAGCCGCGGAGTTGAAGCTGCTTCTGTTCCAGCACGAGCCTCTTTGCACACACGATTCCGCCGATACTGCAGTGCTTTCAGCCGCTCCCGTAAACCACGATGCGTATAATTTTCTGACCGGTCCGTATATAAACGGCGGTCCGTGCGCGAATGAAACCGACAAAAAATTTCACAAGCTGTTGCTTGAAAGCACGGATGTCGTAAAGGGAATTTTCGCAGGTCATTTCCACAGCGTATATTACACCGAGGTCAAGGGCGAAAACGGTGCATTCATACCGCAGTATGTCTCTATCGGCTGTCCGTACTACAACGGCGCGCTGACACGAATAATAATACGCTGACGGCAAATCAACCGTTCAACAAAAGCTAAGGAGAGCAATGTGATAAAAGTCCTTTTTCTTTGCCACGGCAATATTTGCCGTTCGCCGATGGCAGAATATATTTTCAAGCACATCTCAAAGGGGCTTGATGTTTACGCCGAATCAAAAGCCGTATCGAGTGAAGAGATCGGTAACCCTATATACCCTCCCGCATCACGCGAGCTTGACAAAATGGGCATCCCTTACGGAAATCACCGCGCAAGAAAAATGTCAAAGAGTGATTACGGTGACTTTGATTATATCATCGTAATGGAGCAATACAATATTCCGCGCCTGATGAACATTATCGGAAGCGATCCCGACAATAAGGTATACCGCCTGCTTGATTTTACCGATACTCCCGGTGACATAGAAGACCCGTGGTATACAGGAAATTTCAGCAGAGTATATGAACAGATATCAAAAGGATGCTCTTCCCTGCTTGATATGCTCAAATCAACCGGCAAGTTGTAGGTTTTATTGATTTTATCCGTATATTGAAATCGTTTTTTCCGTAAAAACAGATGGGGACATCTGTCCCCCATCAAGCATACGACATAGACTTACGCACCTTGTTTTTTACTTATTATTATACACTCATCGTTTTCGGTTATGCTGTCGTTATAGCCGCCCGAGCGCATAAGCTCAAGGATTTTTTCTATTTCATTTATGAAAATGCGCTTATCGCTCAAAACAGACAGGCGCACCTTATCCTTTGCGCTGACCGGCACATCCTTGAGCGCACGGCACATTTTAAGAAAATATGCACCGTCACCGTGCGCACATTCGATAAACTGCTCGGTATTTTCACTTACAGCCCTTTTTGCATTCGACGGCAACATGAGGTAGCTTCTGATGATTGCTTCTTGCGTGCTGTCAAGGCACAGTGTCTCACATACATCGCCGTCGGGTATGTCAAGTGCATATTCGGCAAGCGATGTTGCATCAAGTCGTTTGCGATGGATATTTTCTATTGCCTTCAACACATTTTCCTCTTCGCCGCGCACCGTCAAAAGCACGGAATGTATGTATTTCTGTCCCAATTCAAGACATGCCTTGATCCGCCGTCTGCCGAAGACAAGCTTGTATCCGTCACTTTTTTTGACCACGCCTACAGGCTGAAGCAAGCCGTATATTCTGATGCTTTCCTTCAAAAGCGTTACATCGTCATCCGGTAAATCAAATTCTATAGTGCTTATCGGAACTTTTACATATACTATTCCCGCACGCATACTATCACCTCGGATAACATAATAACAAAAACACGGCTATGCGTAAAGCACAACCGTGTTATATAATTCTACAGATTTTCCGCTTTCGTCAAAACTTTCGGATGTATTTTGATCGTTTTTTGTTTTTGTTCGCAGTTTATGTGTTAATTTGAAGTACGTTTTTCAGTCTTTCGCCGTTCATACTGCGTATATCATCGCCGTTAAGCACCGTAAATGCCGCGGCGCGAAGCATTCTGTTCATTACCGACAGCCCCGCCCCGCCTTTTTGCACGCTCGTTATCAGCACCGTATCAAAGCCTTCATCATCGCTTCTGCGCAAAAGCTCAAACAATCTTTTTGCCGCCACCGAGCTGTCGAAATCATTCATAAGCGCATATCCGCCGCGCGCACCTATAAGTGCAAGCTCCGCATCGTTCCACATTATTACGGGTCTGCGTCCCGCCGACACAAGCATATCGTACAGCTTTACCGCTTCCGAGATGCCCGCATCTATTATCAGCACACGCGCTTTCGGCGAATAGTGCTTATATTTCATGCCGGGACTTGCCGCCTTATCTACCTTATTGTTTTCAAGCACGGCGGGATGTATATCCACTTTGCCGATAACACTTTCGAGCATTTCATGCGTGACAAGCCCGGGGCGCAACAAAAGCGGTGTATCACCGCAAAGCGATATCACCGTTGATTCCACGCCTCCACTGCACGCACCGCCGTCGAGTATCAGCGGTATCCTGCCGTTAAGGTCATCAAATACATGCTGTGCGCAGGTAGGCGACGGCTTGCCCGAAGAATTTGCGCTCGGTGCCGGGATCGGTCTTTTACATTTTTCGATAAAAAGCCTTGCGCCCTCATGCTCGGGAAGCCGCACACCCACGGTATCTATTCCGGCGGTGACAGAATACGGTATTTCCTTGCGTTTTGGCAAAACAACGGTTATGGGACCCGGCATAAACTTATCTATCAGTCTTTGCGCCGCGCCGCTTATCTCGCTTGCCACATCGTATATCTGCTTTTTGTTTGCCACATGTACGATAAGCGGATTATCGTTCGGTCTGCCCTTAGCGGCGAAAATCTTTTTAACGGCATCCTCGTTGAACACATCTGCGCCGAGCCCGTAAACGGTTTCCGTCGGAAACGCCACCGTTTCGCCCGATGCGATAAGCTCCGCCGCAAGCTTTGCCGAATATTCGTCAAGCTTCAAAACCTCTGTTTTCATATGAGTTTTACAAGCCCTTCCTTATCTGACAGCGTATCAAGCATGCTTATGTTGAAATCCTCAACATGCATGCTATCGTCTTCACGGACATAAATTTCGATACCGTCGAATTGCCTGTACACCTCCGGATACTTTTTCAGTGCCGAAAAGATATACGGATTCAGCCGAAGCACCGCAACGGCATACTCTCCCGCACAGCGTTTAAGCTCTGAAAAAAGGCTGTCAAGCACGGAATCCTTATTGAGTATCCTGCCGTCACCCTCGCAATACGGGCAAGTCACTTGCATTGAATCCGCAAGACTGAGCCTTGTTTTTTTGCGTGTAAGCTCCACAAGTCCGAGCGGTGCGAACCCTAAAATATTAGTGCGTATCTTATCCCCGCGCGAAGCCTCTTCAAGTGCGTCAAGCACCTGCTGTCGGTCCTCATCGTTCTCCATGTCGATGAAATCTATTATTATGATGCCGCCGATAGAGCGCAAACGAAGCTGACGTGCTATCTCCTTAGCGGCAAGGATATTTGTTTTAACGATAGTTCGGTTAAGATCGTAGTCGCCGGTAAATTTGCCGGTATTGACATCTATGGCGGTAAGTGCCTCGGTGCAGTCAATGATAAGATATGCTCCGTTATCAAGCCATACTTTACGTTGAAGCAGTTTTTTTAGTTTATTTTCAACTCCGCCGAGCAGATTGCCTTCCCTGAAAACAATACGGTCGGCGATCTCGGGTGTCATGACGGATGCGATCTTTTTTGCTTCCTCAAATGCACTGCGGTCGTTTACTACGATCTGTGAAAACGAATCATCGAAATAATCTCTTATAAGCGTAAGCAGAAGCCCGTCCTCACCGTGAAGCATTACGGGCGCATTTCTGACCTTTGCCGCAGTCTGAATATCACGCCATTCTTCTTCAAGATAGGTTATTTCGTTTTCAAGCTCCTCTCGTGTAGCTCCCTGTGCATCGGTACGCACGATGAAGCCGTGATTTCCGTCGCGCAGCTCCTCCGCAAGTGACTTAAGACGTTCCTTTTCATCGGGATCGGCTATTTTTTTAGATACACCGATGTAATCCATTTGCGGCATCAAAACGAGCTTATGCCCCGGAACGGTTATATTGGCAGTTACACGCGCACCCTTTACCCCTTGTGCTTCCTTAGTTATCTGAACCGTTATATCCTGTCCTTTTTTGACAAGCTTGCGGATATCGGTATTCTCGCCGTTTCCGTTCGGTATATCTCCGGCAAAGAGAAAAGCATTTTTATCAAGCCCGATATTTATGAATGCCGCCTGCATGCCGGGTACGACATTATCGACAATCCCCTTATATATATTACCTACTCCGCCGTAAACTGACGAATGCTCTACAAGTACATCGGTTATTTCGCCGGAATCAAGGATCACGCCTTTTTTCTGCACAAAGCCGCAATTTATCAGTATTTCCTTCATGGCTTCGCCCCCAACGGCTCTTCAAGGCGGCTTTCATTGATGATATAAAGCGTCTCGCGCACGGCACTTTTTATTTTTATGCCCGTATTTTCGAGCATTTCAGCCAACTTATCGGCACGCATGTTTTCGGAATTACTGCACGAAAGTGTCGCTTCTATTTTGTCGCCGACAAGCGCAAGGCGGTGTATCATCGGGCGTACATTGACATTCGCCATGCCCTTTTTAGTGCGTTTTTCTATTATTATTTCATTCTGCGCCATAAGCTCTTTAAGCTTATCAGTGCAGCCTTCGATGCTTTCGGGTACGAACGAATATCCGGCAAGCGCGATCACACTGCCGACATTCGGATATCCTTCCTTAGGCTCTGTGGCGTTAAGTATCCTTACACCGTTCGGCAAAACGTCATTGAGCATACGCATCGCATCAAGCGGATGCACATATTTTTCAAGCTGTACCTCAACGTATTCGGCATTTGAGCATACCCCCACGGGCAATGCGCATGCAAAGCTTATCAGCATATGCGGATTAAAACCCTGTGAATACGCGCACGAAAGCTTGGCGCGGCGCAATGCGCGCTGAAACAGTCTTTGTATGTCAAGATGCGAAATATATTTTACCTCATCGCCCTTTGAAAAGCGCATAAGCAATCTCATTGTGTCTTCTCCTTTTTGCAAATGCTCATCATGCCGCACCCTGTGCATCCGAGACGGCAATCTTGTGTCGTTATCCCCTGCTTTGATTTTTCAAGCTCACGCAGAAGATACTCTTTCGTAACGCCTGCGTCAACCGTGTCCCACGGCAATGTTTCGTCAAGCGGTATTTCGCGTTCAGCCATTTCGCGCATCGATATCCCGTTTGATTCAAACGCCTTTTCCCACGCTTCAAGATCAAACTGATCGTTCCATGCATCGAACTTCGCACCGTTTTTCCATGCGTCATACAGCACCGCACACATTTCTCTGCCGCCGCGCGCACACGCGACCTCAAGCTTTGATGTCGTGCTGTCGTGATATTTATACTCTATTCCGCGCATCGGGCGGATAAGCTCGCTCAAATACCTTTGCTTTTCCTTAACGCTTTCCTCGTTATCCTGTTTAAGCCACTGGAACGGCGTGAACGGCTTGGGTATGAACACCGAAGTGCTGACGGTTATGCGCATATTTTTCGTATTGCCGTGTATTTCCCTGAAAACATCGGCGCACTTGCCCGCAAGCTCGGCAATGCCCTTGATGTCGTCCATATTTTCGAACGGCAGACCTATCATGAAATACAGCTTTATCGCGGTATAGCCCGCCTCATAAGCGCCGCGCACGGTACGCAGAAGGTCTTCCTCGGAAACATTCTTATTGATGATATCTCGCAGTCTTTGGCTTCCCGCCTCGGGCGCGAATGTAAGCGATGTTTTTCTCATCTGCGTACTTACGAACTGCGGATTGAACGAATCTATCCGCAGGCTCGGCAGAGAAACATCTATATGCTCACCGCTGAATTCGCAATCGAGCTTCTTTACAAGCTCATCAATATGCGAATAGTCACCGCTTGAAAGTGACGTGAGCGATATTTCATCATAGCCCGTTGCATCCACGCTTTCGCGTGCAAGGCGCACAAGTGTATCGACGCTTCTTTCTCTGTTCGGTCTGTACAAGAAGCCTGCCTGACAGAAACGGCATCCGCGCGTACAGCCGCGGAATATCTCAAGCATTACTCTGTCATGCACGACCTCAATGTACGGCACGATGAGCTTTGTCGGCGCATACGCACGTTCAAAATCCTCCACCACACGGCGCACCGCCTTTTCGGGCGCACCGTCAAGCGGAGTTATTGTAAGATGCCCGTCAACTGTTTCATGCCGGTAAAGTGACGGTACATACATGCCCGTATTATCGGCAAGTGCCTTTAACAGTTCTTTTTTGCCTTTACCGCTCTTTTTCCATGCTTTATAAATGTCGATAAGCTCGTTAAGCTCTTCTTCCCCGTCGCCGAGCATGAAGCAATCGACAAAATCGGAAAGCATTTCGGCATGATTGGCGCACGGACCGCCTGCGACCACAAGTGGCTCGTTTTCGCCTCTGTCGCGCGCAAAAATGCTTACGCCGGCAAGGTCAAGCATATTGATGATATTTGTATAGCTCAGCTCATACTGAAGCGTAAAGCCCCATATATCGGCATTTTTGACGGGCATTTTGTTTTCCAGCGTAAAAAGCGGAATGTTATGTTCACGCATACGCTCCTCCATGTCCACCCACGGAGCATATGCACGCTGACAGAACGTATCTTCCCGCTCATTAAGCATATGATAGATTATCTTTCCGCCGAGATGCGACATGCCCATTTCGTATACATCGGGATACGAAAACACAAAATTGACCTCGGCGTTTTCCTTAAAAACCGAATTAAGCTCACCGCCGGTATATCTGCCCGGCTTATCAACCTGTAAAAGAATATCATCAGGAGTCATCAGTATTCCCCTATTCTAAATAATATTATTATATTATAGAATGTAAACGCGCGTAAGTCAATTAAAAAAGTGCTGTGAAACGATAAATTATCGGAGTAAAAGATAAATTATATCCATGTAATGAACATCGCATCGTGTACGGCATCCGCTACGCACAATTTGATTTATCCGTAGGGGGCGGCGTCCCCGACGCACCGAAAGCACCCAAAGCACGGGCAGGAAACAAATCCATTATCCCAACAAAACCCATTGTGTCATTGCGAGCATCCGCAGGATGCGTGGCAATCCATGCTTAACAAAAAGTTACTTTTGCTCACGTCTGGATTGCCACGTCGCTTCGCTTCTCGCAATGACACAAGGAAGTATGCGAAAAAACAAAATATATGTTCCTGCAACAAACATCACAAACGGTGCGTCGGAGACGCCGCACCCTACGAAAAGCAACATTTAAGCGCTTTTGCTAAATCATGTGCAAGAAGCGAAGTAATAAAACAAAAAGTACTGCACACCGATAAACACAAAAAATAAACGCCGTCAAGCTATCCGAATGTGTTTTTTCGGAAAGCCTTACGGCGTTTGCAGTGGTTATTTGTGATCCGGACCGTATCCCCATTGATTATCGCCGGCACTGTCGGTACAGAAAAAAATAAAAAGCACTATTACTCCAATAAGTGGAATACATGCAACAAGAAGCGCATATCCCGGTTTACCAATGTCATGTATTCTCCTAACTATCAAAGCAAAAGTCGGGATAAGCATTGCTATAACAAATACCCAGTATATTCCCGAAAAAACGATTCCGAACATTTCTGCTGCTTTGTATGATGAAAAAAAATCATCAAATGCTCCGTTTTTTATGCCACTGTTGATTATTAGATACAGTATGCTTATAAGTTCATTAAATAATGTTATCATCCAATACTCACTTCTCGAAGCACGTCCTTCAAAATTGAATGCGTTAGCAAAAAACAGTTTGATCGCTTCGCCAAAAGATACGCCTCTGTGCGGTGCATTCTTTTTCAAAAATTCTTCATCCATTTCATCATCTTCATCATCTTCATCGCAATTGCCGTACTGAATATCTTCATCCGCTTCATTTTCATCAAAATCAAGTTTTTCTGCCGCTATTGCTTCTTCATATTCATTTTTAGTATCATTTTGCTCGTTTTGCTCCGAAATCACCTTTTCAGCAGCCGTCACCTTCGTCCCGCATCCGGGGCAGAATTTTGCACTTTCATCTAATTTTTGTCCGCATTGACTGCAAAACATAACTGTTCCTCCTATAATAATTTTCGTTTGTTAGTTTGATAATACACCAAATCTGTTTTCGCACTTATGTCCAAAGCGGATTATTCTTATGTGGTGTAGCAGAATAACAGTCGTCACACAGATATGCAGTGTAAACGTCTGCCCAACTCATATGCGTTCCATTTCCTCCGCGAGCAATATATTTGCATTGTTCAAGCGGTATGCCCAAAACAGTTTCCAACATTCTTTCAGTACCGGCTATTTCGTGTGTCGCAGGCTTGCCGCATTTGGCACAATAATGCACTGTTTCTTTTTCCTGTGTTTCCGATACAGAACAACCCGAAAGCACTGCCACGCAAAGGATAATTGCAGTAATAACGGCAATAAAGCGCTTCATTTGAGTTCTCTCCTTTTGTTAAATATTGAGGATTGCGGTCATACTCCTTTCGTTTTATTCTTTTTTGCTCTCCCCAAAACAAAAAAGTGCGGCTACCGAAGCAACCGCACAAAAAAACGCAAACTCCGATAGTCGCCAAACCAACTCCGCAAAGTATAAATATCTCTTTTATAGATGCAGAAACAGAATTTGCTTTTTTATCAAATTCCAAATACATCTAAAAAAGAGTACACTACTCCCGTTATAAAAAGAAATCTTTGCGTTATTCAGTTGGTTTGGCAGGTATAGTATATCACAGTTTGTTTAGCAGTGCAAGAAAATTATTTTTGCTGTTTCAATTTGTGTACCGCAAAACATTCAAACTCGTATTTGACTAATCCGTGCGTATTTGATATAATTGGATTTGAAACGGAGGGAGCGTATGTCAGGCGAAATAAATCTTTCGGGCGAACTCAAAAAGCTACAGGCGATGCCGTATTTTCTGCACCGCTTTATTGCGCTGTCGCTCGTTTTCACATTTAACGATTTCGCACGGACATTCGTCAAGACAAGCTTTTTTGTGCCTCTGCTCGGTCTGTTGCTTTGTTCCGCAATATACTTTGCGATCTTTGAGGTTCTTACTCTTGTAAAAATAAAACCGTATCCGTCATTGACGTTCGCAAAACTACCGCTCGCCATATGGCTCGCGTTCGGCATTGTCAGCCTTATTGCCGAAATTTTTAACGGCTTTGTGATGAACAGCATATGGATGCTGCTCGTTCTCCCGTTATTTTTGCTTATGGGGCAGGAAAAAATGTTTTTTAACCTGTTTTTGTTTTCCTGCGGCACGCCGATAATCTGCAATATTATTGCGGGGATCATATGTTATCCGCTTACCGACAACAATTATTCGCTCTCACTTGCCGCACTTATTCCCGTTCTGCTGTGCGCTGTTGCGTGGATATTACTTAATCCGCGCAAATTCTATGTAAAGGCATTTCTGCTGTTCGCGGCGCTTGCGGCGATCCTTTTATATTTATCGGGTGTATCCGGCGGACGCACCGGTTTTTTGACTATAATAGCCACGATCGTTCTTTTTGTGATCGCGCTCATCGTGAAATTCTATTCCGCAAAGAAAAGTATTTTGTACAAAAACGGTACCATAACATTCACGATAATCCTGTCGGTGATCCTGATGATATCACTGACCGTCGCCGGTGCAATAGTCATCGACAGCCTCAACGAAGCACCCGAAAACCCGGAATCCATCGAAAATCTCAGTGGCTGGGATAAATTCGTGACATCGTTCAATAACGGCAATCCGCTATCCAACCGCGGCACGATATGGAAATACACTCTGAGCAACATAAAGCTTTTCGGCAACGGTCACGACTTTTATAAAACTCCATTGCTTACTCCCGACCAAAATTCGGCGCACAACTCGTATCTTGCGGTACTCGGTCATTTCGGGCTTATTTCATTTGCGCTGTTCGTCGTTTTTTGTGTCATGATGCTTATTCTTTCGGTGCGCTATGCGCTTGCGTCACGACTGCTGTACATCTTCCCTTTCACCGTGCTTACATCATTTTTTATCGGAAGCATCACCGAGGACTTGTTTTATATGTTCAGTCCGCGGACATTCACACTGTTGTTCTTTGCCGCCTCCGCTTTTCTTATCATCACCGACTGTGAAAAAAAAGAAAAAACAGGTGTCACCGAAGCAAAAATGTAACAGACTGTTTTTCAAATTCATATAATCATACTAAAGGAAGTGATTATTATTGTATCTGCCTTTAGCACTGATAGCTACCGTGGGTACTTGGCTGTTGACAGCCGCAGGTGCTTCCACGGTTTTCTTTTTCAAAAAAATTAACGACAGCATCCTTAATTTAATGCTCGGCTTCGCTTCCGGCATAATGATAGCCGCAAGCTTCTGGTCATTACTTTCGCCCGCGATATCACTTTACGGCGGGATAATGGCACCTGCCGTCGGCTTTATATTCGGAGGGGCGTTTCTTATACTGTGTGATTATCTTATAATGCACTTTGAGGATAAAATAAACTTTACCGATAAAAAACGGCGTATCGTTCTGCTTATTTCATCCATAACACTGCATAATATACCCGAAGGGCTTGCCGTCGGTGTGGCATTCGGTGCGCTCAAGGGTATCGCATCACCGACATATGCGGAGCTTGCCGCACCGATAGCAGTGGCTGTAGGCATAGGCTTGCAAAATTTCCCCGAAGGTGCGGCGATTTCCATACCGCTTCGGCGTGACGGATATTCCCGAATGCGTGCATTCATGCTTGGTCAGCTTTCAGGCATAGTCGAACCTGTCGCCGGAGTGCTTGGCGCACTGCTTGTGGCATTTGTATCGGCACTGCTTCCGTATGCACTGTCCTTCGCCGCAGGAGCGATGATATTCGTCGTATTCCGCGAACTTATACCCGAAGCTGAAAACGGCAAAAGTTTTTTGCCATCGGCAGGCTGCATTCTCGGTTTTACGCTGATGATGGTAATGGATGTCGCTTTATGATGGAAAAGAAGTCCGCTTTCGGACTTCTTTACTTTTGTGTGCCGTCTTTTTTCATGATATCTATTCTTATAACTGCCGCGATAAGTGCGATTATCGCAAGCGAATCCGCTATCATACCGCCGATGGAAAATACGGCGATATCGTACAGAAGCCACAGCGGCTGGATAATGAGATTCAGCCCCCTTATCGTCTTTGTATTATTGATTCCGAGTGCGACCGTTGATAACAGCTTTGCCGCTATAACGAGCAAGCTGACCGCTCCCTGCCAAGTGGCTATGCCGATACCGATAAACAAAAGCGAAAACAGTATCTGAAATACAAGTGTGCTTTTGCCCCGGTTTATTCTGTATCGGTAAACGGAATTTGTTATGATGGCGGCAAAATTGGTCGCCATGCCGGTGTACGCTCCGAGCAACAGGAACTGTACTCCGAAAATAAATTCCGAAAGCATCCTGAGTACGACGAGCTTATTGTACTCTTTGAACTGGAACGGCAGAAGTGATACAACCATTCCCACAAAGCCTATCGCCTGCGCGATGATATCTTTTGTTGTCATTTTATTTGCCTCCGTGCCTTAAATGTGTTATAATTGTAACATATGAACATATAATGTTCGTTTGATTGATAAACGAACATTTTCACAAACACGGAGGCGGCATATGAAGCTCAACGAACGTCAGCAAAAGATACTCAAACTAACCGAGGAAAAAGGGCGTATCACGACATCGAGCATATCAAGAACTCTTGATGTAAGTGAAATGACAGTAAGGCGCGATCTTCAAACGATGGAGGCAGGCGGATTCATTAAGCGGTATCACGGAGGTGCGCTTATTCCGGACACATATATCCATTACCCGATCGACATGCGTATACATGTCAACGAAAAAGAAAAGCGCATGCTTGCAAAGCGTGCGGAAAAGCATCTTAATGACGGTCAGACGATTTTTATCGGCAGTTCATCGACCTGTGCGTATATCATCCCGTACATAAAAAACTACAGAGATATGACGGTAATAACAAATTCCGTAGGATATCTTCACACGCTTTCAAAATACGGTGTCCGTTGCCTGCTTACCGGCGGCGAATACAACGAGCGCGAACGTTCGCTTCTCGGTCGTGATGCCGAAAGCTTTTTGCTTAGCATAAATCCCGATGCAGCCTTTTTATCCTGCGACGGTATTTCCGATAACGGCATGATAACGCTGAACGACCCAAACGAAGCAGCTATAATCGGTATAATGTTCCGAAACGCGGCAAAGAAAATCTTTCTTGCCGACAGCTCTAAGCTCGGAAAAAAATACAGATATAATATCTGCGCCAAAACTGACGCTGATGACATAATAATCATATAATATCCGATGAACAAATTCGCTCGGCAACGTTCACGCCGAGCGAATTTTATAAATCAGTATAAAAGTTTTTGCCCCGCTTTTTTCAAAAAGCGGGCAGGGTTTGGGGCAGAGCCCCCAGGAAAGGGGTCACGGGGGCGGAGCCACCGTGCGGGCAGTGGCAAAAAAGTTATCTTACCCCGAACAACAGCTCACCTATCGACGGATAAGGCCAATCTTCTGACGAAACCATCATTTCAAGCTCATCGACATCGTTTCTGAGTGATGCCATCAACGCAAGCACCTCATCCTTTAAGAAAAACGCTCTTTGCTGATTATCCGTTATCTGCTTCATTTTTTCAACAGATGTCTTAAGCGCCTCAAGAGTTTTGTATGCGCTGAAAATAAGCTCGGATATCTTTGTTACCGTTTTCTCTTCATATGTGCAGTCAATAAGCGATGAAAGCTGTTTCTTGAGGATTGCCGTCTCAGCAATCTTTTTGGAATACTCGCTTACCGCAGGCAGGATATCCTTGCTTGCCATATTTATCATCGTCCGCGCTTCGATGTTGATAAGCTTGTTGTAATTATCAAGCAGTATCTCGTATCTTGATTCCATCTCCTCGCGCGTGTATACATTATGCCTGTTAAAAAGCTCTACGTTCTTTTCGTCAAGGAAATGCGGAAGTGCATCGGGCGTTGTGGGCAGATTCGAAAGTCCGCGTTTTTCCGCCTCTGCTACCCATGCATCGTCATAGCCGTTGCCGTTGAAGATTATCCGTTTATGCTCTCTTATCGTGTCACGGATCAACTCGTTAAGCTCATTTTCAAAGCTTTGTGCATTCTCAAGCCTATCGGCGAACTGTCTCAGACTTTCCGCTACGGCAGTGTTGATAACAACGTTTGCCTCCGACACCGACGCGCTTGAGCCAAGCATACGAAATTCGAATTTATTCCCCGTGAACGCAAACGGGCTCGTCCTGTTGCGATCCGTGGTGTCACGCGGGAATCGCGGCAGGATATGAACACCTATCTTGAGCTGTTCTTTTTCCTTCGCATCATATGTAGTGCCGTTCTCAATGGCTTCAAGTATCGTATTAAGCTCTTCGCCCAGGAACATCGAAACTATTGCCGGCGGTGCTTCGTTCGCGCCGAGACGGTGATCGTTGCCCGCGCTCGCGACCGAAATGCGCAACAGATCCTGATAATCGTCTACTGCCTTTATAACGGCACACAGGAACAGCAAAAACTGTGCATTCTGGTACGGAGTATTTCCCGGATCAAGCAGATTCACGCCGGTATCCGTCGATATCGACCAGTTGTTGTGTTTGCCGCTTCCGTTCACACCTTCAAACGGCTTTTCGTGAAGCAAGCAAACCATATCATGATCACGGGCTGTTTTTTGCATAAGCTCCATCGTAAGCTGATTGTGATCAGCTGCGATATTTGCAGTTGTATATATAGGCGCAAGCTCATGCTGTGCGGGAGCGGCCTCGTTATGCTCGGTCTTTGCAAGCACACCGAGCTTCCACAGCTCCTTGTCAAGATCCTTCATGAACGCATGCACCTTTGGCTTTATCGAGCCGAAATAGTGGTCATCAAGCTCCTGCCCCTTAGATGGCATCGCGCCGAACAGAGTACGACCCGTATAAATAAGGTCTTTACGCTTGTCGAACAGCTCACGCGGTATGAGAAAATACTCCTGTTCGGGTCCTACTGTTGTGTTGATGCTTGTTGCATCACTGCCGAAAAGCTTCAGCACGCGCATCGCCTGCTTGTTTATCGCTTCCATTGAGCGCAAAAGAGGTGTCTTTTTGTCAAGTGCCTGTCCGCCGTAAGAGCAGAATGCCGTCGGGATGCACAATACACCGTCCTTTATGAATGCATAGCTTGTCGGGTCCCACGCCGTGTAGCCGCGTGCCTCAAACGTTGCGCGCAGACCGCCGTTCGGGAAGCTCGATGCATCAGGCTCGCCCTGGATAAGCTCCTTGCCCGAAAACTCCATTATCACCTTGCCGTCACCGCACGGTGAAATAAAGCTGTCGTGCTTTTCCGCAGTGATACCCGTCATTGGCTGAAACCAGTGTGTGAAATGCGTCGCACCCTTCTCCATCGCCCAATCGCGCATCGCGGATGCCACCACATTTGCAAGGCTTATATCAAGATGATGACCGTGCTTGACAGTCCATTGAAGTCCCTTGTACGTCTCCTTTGGCAAGCGCTGTCGCATTACCTCTTCGGTAAACACGTTAGATGCGAAAAGCTCGGTCACGTCAGACATATGCATTACTCCTTTGTAATATTATATTATTAAATTATAAAGTCGATACTTGCCTTTTGTCAACTGTTTTTTCGAGACTGTTCGCCACGGCTGAGAATACAAATCAGATCTGCAAGCCAAGCGTCGCAGGGCTCATCTATAGGTGCAATATCCGTTCGTCTTTGTGCAAATGACTCAACAACAGCATTCAGCCATTCATGTGCAAGGCTGTTTTTTTGAATGTCATTTAAGCCATGAGCTTCAAAGTCGATCCACTCAGAAAACGACAACAAATAGATATCCGTTTCGGTTTCATCCTCAATTTCCGCGATCCGTTCTTTGATATCTTTTCTTAAATCAACATTACCGTCACAAACAAAACCTGCTACCTTAACATCCGGATGCGTTATCAGCTTTTCTCTGAGTTCTTCAAGTTCATCACGCAAATACGGCTTTCCGTACTTTGCATCCCAAGCTTTGAAGATGATCCCGTTTTCTGCCAATTCGATATCACCTACGTTTCCGTGCTTCTTATTGGCTGATCGCATTTGTGAGATCGGAATCACATCCGCATCCTCTAAAAGTCCTTCTTTATTCATTGCTTGGTAGAACCCATGCATTGTAACCTCAAAGGCTCTTGCCGAGTAACCGGTCTCATTAAAAAAGCAAGTCAATATGCTTTTTATTTCATCGAATGTTTCCGAAGTGTGGCTGTAAGCCAGTTGACAGGCCTGTGTTGCCAATGCCCGGAATTTTTCCGAGCGGTTCTTTAACAGAACCATAAGATAGCAAAGACCGGGTTCAGGTTCCATCGTATTATTCTCTATTGCATCAACAATAGCTATCCACTGACTGAACGGGCCACGCATTTCAGCCTTATACAGCATCGAATACGGATAATTTTCAGCTAATGATCTCGTCATAAACACACCGTCACGATTGATGCTCAGTAAACCGTATCGACGTAAAAACGGAGTATTATAATTACGGTCCAAGCTACGCATGGATATCCCATCGACCCATGAAAATTTTCCCTGTGTCGTACTGCCTTTATGAAGTCGAATGCTTTGAGCAGGGGTAATACTCTTTATTGCCAACTGCAAGCAAGTCAGCCCCGCCAATGCCCTGCCGACTTCGCTTGTAATACCGTCAACCATATTTCGCAACAAGGCTCTGTTAGTCTCCGACAAACTTGAAAAATCATAGTCCGAAAGAGAATCATACTTTGTGTCCAAATAACCATTTGAAAGCGTCCTTGTTAAAATACTGTAACGGTCTTGGGCATCTTTATCTTGGAAGCCTTGATAAAACACTGTTGTTTTCCCGTCTTGATTAAGTTCGTAACGGTTTTCATATACATCTAAATGCTTTTCCGTTCTATATTCGGTCATAAAATTACTCCTTCATCTTAATTTTTTCCATAGCTGTACACTGAGATTAGTGAGCGTAGGAAACGCGTACGGAATAAGCCAATAGCCCTCTTCGATCTGAGGATTCGTCAAATTATTCCTTATCTCATACCCGATCTCTTTCAGATATTCGGCAACAGTAATTATTTCTTGAGGACAAACATTCCAGCTTTCCGCAAGAGTTTGCTCGTTAACGATTTCTCCGACATGCTTGCCTTCGACTACATCCTTGAGGATACTTCCGTACATATAATCCGAAGCAAATGTTGCCGAGCAAATCAATTTCGGATGTGTTTGATAGTACCCGTTAAGCTGAACGAGATCTGCTTTTATAGAATTGTCTGTCAGTTCCTTTTCAAACGCTTTCCATGCAGCAGTGTAGGCAAGCTTTTCCTTTGAATAAATCTTAAGTTCAACAATGTCAACACCCAATCTTTTGTTTTGCACACTTATCGCAACTTCAACAGTAGCAAATGCCGTTTTTTTTCTGCAATGAGAATCATACACACAAATAGAAAGTACTTTCCCCCAAAAAACCTTAACATAGTATAGCGCCGCTTCTCTGTCAACTATCTTAAACTTAAAACTTTCATCAATGTGACAAAAGTATTCTCCGGAAACAGGACGCACCGTTTCTTGCGTTTTAAGTGATTCAATAGCCATGCGAGCTTTATTTCGATATATCTCGGTAAGATTTCTTTTGTTCTTCCTGAAAGAAAGCTTATCTCCGGCTTCAAGAAGAGATAAAACAAACGGAAAACGCGTGCCGAACACTTGGTTTCTGATGGCTATTGCCATAATACGTGCGAACTGCGGAGGAACTGAATTTCCGATTTGCTTCACTGCGATTTGCTTTATTCCGCTGATTTGATAGTCATCCGGGAATGTTTGCAGTCTTTTGTACTCTTCGCAGGTGAAAAATCTGTTTTCCCAATGCAACGGGCCTGTATAGGCACCGCCGGAAGCCTTTATCGTCCTTACCGGGGTGTTAGGATCGGCTTTATACAGAAAATCCGAAAACTTTGACCGCCACGCAAAAATCGGTTTAGGATGCCCCATCTCTTCGGTATAAAAGCTGTAATTGAGTCCGGGTGGGATATCATTCAAAAGATATCCGTATTTTCCGCCGACACGATTGGCTTCCGCTGTTTCAGTGACTTTAACGCCTTCGATCGCAGTTCCGGCACTGTAAAAAGGATTATTGTCAATAGAATCATATCCGTGCGTCGGACGCGGAAATTTGAATTCGCCTTCCTTAAGTCCAACTATTATGAGTCTCTCTCGGTGTTGAGGAACACCGTAATCAGCCGAATCTAATATACGGAAAAACAGTTGATATCCGACTTCGGAAAATGATTTCAGTATTTCGTTCCATGCTTCGCCATCCTGAGCCCCTACTATTCCGTATACATTTTCAAATAAGAACCCTTTAGGCGACAGCTCCTTCAAAAGCCTGACATATTCTCTGAACAAAACCCCTCTCGCATCTGTTGTTCCGGCAACGCCGTTAGCGCGCCTTCCGGCTGCACTGAAAGTCTGGCAAGGCGGACCGCCGATAATAAAGTCTATTTTCTCAAGACCCTCACATGTAAATCTACGGATATCAATACAATTTACTTTTGAATGCTCAAAACGCTTTCCTTTTCCGGAGTTCAGCTCTAATGTTTTACAAAACTTTTCTTCTATTTCAACTGAACTTACGATATCGAAGCCTATATCGGAAAAGCCTATGTCAAGACCGCCCGCTCCGGAAAAAAGGCTAAGTGTCCGAATTTTCGGAATATCGTTTTCAATCAGCCATTTTTTCATTGCTTCGCCGAAGCTGTCAGGCCACGCCGGAGCATTATCTTCACAACCGATACTTTTGCATATAGCACCAAATGTTTTTTCTCTGTCAAAAATACCAAATTCTGTTCTTTCATTCATTTTTCTTTCACCGAGTGACATAATCATTCATTTTCTATAACTAAAATATGATTATAAGAGTTTTGGAATATGCACGCAAAAGGCTTTTCATGCCGTTTGGCAGTCCAAAAAGCATCTGCAAAACGGATTTTTCCTTTAGCAGATGCCTGAATTTTATTTTTTCCGATGCGCTGTCACATCATGCTGAGCTGATTGCGCGAATATTCGGCAATTTTGGAATCTCCGCCCATATCGGCGCAGAAGCCGTAATATTCCTTTGCTTTTTCGTAATTTCCGTCATGCTGGTAGATGCGCGCGAGCAGGTACATGCAGTGCATTTCCTGCGCTTTGCTCCGCCACTTTTTACCTTTGAGAAAATCCTCTGCGCCGTCATATATCCCTTTGTTGACGTTCAGTATGCATGTAAGCATCATATAATTATCTTTCGCATTCTCCTTGCCTTTTTTGATGTTCTCAAGCTCAGATTTTGCAAAGGCGGCATATCTGTCCGCATCGGCGTAATTGCCGATATAGCTTTCGCAGACCGCCATATTATGATATCTTACAAAACGCCACTGCGCCAACTGTTTTCTGTCGCTCAGTTTAACATCGTTCAATATATCCAGCGCGGTTTGATATTCGCCTTTTTCGCATTTTGCCGCGGCATAATTCAGCGAAAGAAATGCTTTTGCGTTTTTGGAAAGCTTCTGTGCCATCAGCTTTTCAAGCTCCGCGATATACTCATTGAGCCGGCAATTATTGAAAAGCTCAAGGAGCTTATTGAGGCGCGTCGCCGTTTTAATGCGTACAATGCACAGTATCAAAAGAAAAACAAACCAAATCAGCAACAGATTTTGAAACAGCCCCAACAGAGTTATACTTGCATAAGCGCTGTACAACATAAGCAGATCACACACAACTACCGTTACCCACAAAACGATGCGCAGATCCTTGTATATCCGATTCATAATATTTCATCCTCATAATTCTGTTGCCGATACGATATTATTCTTTTTCGGAAGCGTCGGTCACCTTTTCATGTGCATGATGGTGACGCGCTCTTCTCTCTTGTCTGATCTGCTTTCTGATTTTTGCATCAATATACAGGCTCCTGATAAGTGCTGTCAATGACGTTATAACAATGCATAACGCATATGTTATCAAACCGATATATATCGATATCTCGACCAACAGCGGTTTTGATATTTTGCTTATTACGACGAGCAGCAGAAATGCCATCGGCTGGCAGATATAATACAGCAGTGCCGTATTCCAGCGGCTGAAAAGGAGCCTGCTCTCAAATACGCTGAAGCTGCTTCTGTCCTTAACTGTTATTACGCAAAGCATGAATGCGGCGATACTGAGCCATATCACATGCCCGTAATAGCCGGGAATGTCAAACAGCGACAGCAATGACATCTCAATGTAAGCGAATACCATACTTATGGCAAGTGCTATCCAATAAAACAGGCGCGGGATACTGTCAAAGAAATCCATGTGTTTGCTCAAAAATCCACCGAGAAGCAAGTACGGCAATGCTCTTGTCAGAAAATTGCCCGGAATATGATCGTACCCAAGAAACGTGAACTTCACTATTCCCGTAAGTTCACCTGTAGCAACTGTAAAGATAATGAGCAATATAAAAAATATCCAATCATATCGCAACAGTTTGAGCTTGTCCATAAAATATATTATTATGTACGCATACAGCATCGACTGTACGAACCAGATGGATGTGCCTATCTTCAGATCCCATACGTTCATAACGATAAAATCGAACCAAAAACGCTTTGATTTGAGTGCGTCGAACACATTGGAACCGTTAATTCTGTAATATACAAGGTTCATAACGAAATATGCTGCCGCAAGCGCCGCAAAGACGATAGCCGTTCGTTTTATCGTCCTCAGTATACGCTGTGAACGCTGTTCGCTTCTGCGAAGCACAAGGAAACCGGACAGAATGAAATAGGCTACCGGCACAAAACCGCACATTTTCTGTACGGCATCACCATATCTCGACGGAAAGCCCAACAACAGGATAAACATAAACGGCATAAGCAGGAATCGGAGCCTGTCGATCGACGGTTGACTATACTTTTTGACATCGGCATTTTTGCTTATCTCGCTCATTTTTGATCACCTCAATATTTTGACTGTTTTATAGTCATTTTTTACAAAAATAATGCCTTCTGCAGAATTATATCATATATGCACAAAAGAAACAAGCAGTTATTCTGTTTCGATATCATAATCGGTCAGTATCTTACATCCGATATTATACAAAAGTCCAAGTGCGCCCTGTTTCAATCCGAGCGACATTTGATTTGCTTTTACAGGTCTGCCGCCGTTGCTTTTACGGGTATTGGGCCACGATCCGTTTTGCAAAAGGATGTTATTACATTCAAAGGTGAACACTCCTCCGCGCTCAACAAAGCCGTTTTCAATAAGCCCGCGCATCACACCGTCGATATCAAGTGTCCCCATATAAGGCGCGATATGGTCATCGTGATAGCCGAGATTATCCTGTATATGCACCGCCTTGAGCTTGTCGCCGAGCGCAACGATATCCTCGTATTGGTCGATCGGCTCAATGTTTGCGTGTCCTGTGTCCCAGCACGCGCCGAGCTTTTCATGTCCGCAAAATTCGATGAAATCCACCATTTCACTGCCGCGCAGGAAGAAATAATATTCGCCCATGTTCGCCTTGGTGCTGTTTTCGATAAGCACGTTTACATCGTATTTTTCCATCGCGGGATACAAACGCTCATAAAAGCGTCTGTTTATTTCAAAATACTCTTTTTGGCTTTGCGGATAGAAATAATCGCGCGAAAAGCCCGAATGCAATACCGTGTTCTTTATTCCCAAATATCCGCAAGCCTCTATCGTGCGGAGATTCATAAGCACCACCTGCTCATAATCCTCATCGGAGCTTAAAAAATTATTTCCCGGTGAGTGCGCCTGAACGAAATCGAAGCCGAGCCTGTCCGCCGTCTCCTTGGCTTCCTTCACTCTGTCGAACCAATCGTCGCCGAGCAGGGCAGAGCCGGCGGTATAAAACGAATAGTCGAGATGTTTAAAGCCCGTATTCTCAAAAGCCTTTACTGCTTCGGCAGCGGAAACACAATATTTCGAAAAATCTGCCGTAGTTGTTGCTATACGCATGTTCATGTCTCCTTAATTACAGATACACAGCACGACAATTCGCACCGTGTATCTTGTATTAAAATATTATTAAATTACAGCATTTTTGCCGACAACGACCGGGTAATTATCCTGTCCCATCAGCATTTTGTTCTTTCTTATTATTACCGATTTATCAAGTATCGCATGGTCGAGCCGCACGCCCGTCTGTATGAGCGCATTCTGCATGATGATGCAGTTCTTGACGCTGACGCCCTCTTCTATCTGCACGCCACGGAAAATTATACTGTTTTCGACCGTACCGTTGATGATGCATCCGTCGGCAACCATTGAATTTTTTATATCCGCCTTATCGCCGTAGATCGTCGGTACCTGATCCTTTACTTTTGTGTATATCGCGTCGCTTGAATCAAACAGCGCCGCGCTCAGCTCGGGCTTCAGCATATCCATATTGCACTTGAAATAAGATGCGATATTGTACACTCTGCCGACATAGCCCTTGTATTCATAGCCGAATATTTTCAGGCGATCCTTTTCATGCAGAAGCACATCCTTTGCGAAATCGTGAAGTCCGCGTGAAAGACAGCGGCTGATATGGTATTCGAGCAGCTCGCGCTCCATAAAATAGATACCCATTGATATCTGTGAGGAGAACGGGCGTGTCGGATTCACCTCTATATCCGTTACCCTGCCGTCAGCATCGGTCTTTATGCCCACATGATGCGTAAGTTCAGTGCAATCAGGCATTGTATGATACATGACCGTTATATCCGAGCCGGACTTGATATGATAATCATGAAGCTCATCAAAGGTCGTATTGAGCATCATATCACTGCTTGCAATAAGCACATACCTGCGATTCGATGCCGTAATATAGTCAAGTATGCTGTTAAGCACATCAAGGTCGCCCTGCTCATCCCCGCCGTTACCGTCGTTGGGAGGAAGTACCACAAGACCGTGACGCTTACGGTTAAGATCCCATGCCGCGCCTGAACCGAGATGATCCATAAGAGAACGGTAATGCGACTGTGTCGGTATACCGACACGCTCTATTCCGGAATTGACCATATTTGAAAGCATAAAGTCAACGAGCCTGTAACGCGAAGCGACCGGAACAGCGCCGACAGGACGGCAGCTCGTTATTTCGCCCAGTTCAAGTCCGCTGTTGCCCGCCATTATAATGCCGAGTGTATCATTCATCGCTTCCGCCTCCCAAAATATCCTGTTCTATCATCATTTCTCTGCCCACGCGGATGCCTGCGCCTATCTTTACCTTGTCGCCGATAAGCGTTATACCGTGCGTACACATTTTATCCTTTACCCACGGTATGTTCGGGTCATCGCTGCCGACGACGGCATTCTCTCCTATGACGCAGTTGTTCGATACTACCGAGTGGTCTATCACCGCACCTTTTTTAACTACCGAATACGGCATCACGATGGAATCGGTGACGGTCGCGCCCTCCTCGACCACCGCGCCCGAAAACAGCACGCTGTGTTCCACCGTACCGTATATCTTACAGCCCTCGGCTACGCATGAATTCTTGATTTTTGCCCCTGCGGAAACATAATGACCGGGAAGCCCCGCGTTGCGTGACGATATCCGCCAATGTTCGTCATAAAGGTTTAACAATGGCGCTGTGCCGAGCAGATCCATATTCGCTTCCCACAGGCTGTACACCGTGCCGACATCTTTCCAATATCCGTCGAAGGCGTAGGCATACATTTTGCGTCCGTCGGCAAGCATTTTCGGGATGACGTCTTTACCGAAATCCTTGCTTGAATCTGGATTTTCCTCATCCTCGATAAGATACTTTTTCATCACGTTCCATGAAAATATATATACACCCATGCTCGCAAGAGTGCTTTTGGGCTTTTCGGGTTTTTCGGCAAAATCGTATATCCTGCCGTCCTCATCGGCGCTCATGATACCGTAGCGGCTTGCTTCTTCCAAAGGAACATTGAATACCGCTATCGTAATGTCTGCATTTTTCGCCTTGTGCGCATTTAGCATGCGTCTGTAATCCATCTTATATATGTGGTCGCCGGAAAGCACAAGCACATTTTCGGGATTGAATTGCTCAATGAACGGAATGTTCTGATAGATCGCGTTCGCCGTGCCCTTATACCACTCGCCCGTCTTGCCCTTTACATACGGCGGAAGCACATATGCACCGCCGCGCAGTCTGTCCATATCCCACGGCTGACCGCTCCCGATATATGTATTCAGTTCAAGCGGTCTGTACTGCGTAAGCACACCCACTGTATATATTCCGGAATTTGCGCAGTTACTCAGCGGAAAATCTATTATCCTGTACTTTCCGCCAAACGGCACTGCCGGTTTTGCTATTTCTTTTGTAAGTGCCCCTAATCTGCTTCCCTGCCCGCCGGCAAGCAGCATTGCAAGGCATTCCATGCTATACATCATTTTTCCTCCTTCTTATAGAACAGCACGGATAACGGGGGTAATGTCACGCGGATGCGGTTCGGGAACTCCTCCGAATCGTTGTCGGTAACGGCTTCGTCGATGATTATCGAGCCGTTTCCGCCGAACTCGCGCCCGTCACTGTTGAGGAGCAACGTATATTTTCCTTCCTCGGGTGCGCTCATCCAATAGTCGAATCGCTCAACAGGAGTCATATTGACGATGGCAATGACCGTTTCTCCGCCGCCGAAGCGGGCCATCGAATATACACTGTTATCGGCATCGTCGGCATTCAGCCACTTGAAGCCGTCCCAGGAATCATCCTGCTGCCAGAATGCCGGATGATCGTTGTACATTGCAAGCAATGCTTTATTGAACTGATACAGACCGCGGTGCGTTTCATACTGAAGCAGCTTCCACTCGATCTGCTCATAATAACGCCATTCTATAAACTGACCTATCTCACAGCCCATGAATGTGAGCTTTTTGCCGGGATGCGCGAACATGTAGCCCAAATACGCCTTGAGTGAAGCGAACTTCTGATAATAATCGCCGCTCATCTTGTCAAGCAGGCTCTTTTTGCCGTGAACGCACTCATCGTGTGATATCGGCAGGATATAGTCCTCGTTGTAGGCATACATCATGGAGAACGTCATCTTATTATGTATTCCGCTTCGGAAGAACGGGTCTGACTGCATATAATCAAGCGTGTCGTTCATCCAGCCCATGTTCCACTTGTAGGTGAAGCCAAGGCCGCCATCGGCAACAGGATGTGTTACAAGCGGATAATTTCCCGATTCCTCGGCTATCATTATTACGCCCGGGAAACGCTCCGCAACGTAATTGTTAAGTGTTTTGAAGAACTCCGCCGCGTCAAGATCTTCCTTGCCGCCGTAAATATTGGGTGTCCACTCTCCGTCGTTTTTGCCGTAGTCAAGGTAGAGCATACTGCTTACGGCATCGACACGCAGACCATCGATATGGAACTCCTTGAGCCAATATACCGCATTGGATATAAGGAACTGCCTTACCATGGGCGACGCAAAATCAAATTTGAGCGTTCCCCATTCGTTGACGGTGTTGTTGCCCTCATAAAGCGGTGTGCCGTCGAAGCACATGAGCCCGTGTTCATCCTTCGGGAAATGCCCCGGCACCCAATCAAGGATAACGCCTATCGAATTTTCGTGCATCGTATCAACGAAATATTTGAAATCCTCGGGAATACCGTAGCGCGAAGTAGGCGCGAAATAACCTGTTACCTGATATCCCCACGAACCGTCAAAAGGATGCTCCGCAATAGGCATAAGCTCGATATGTGTGTAACGGTTGTCCTTAAGGAATTTGACCAAAGCGTCTGCTACCTCGCGGTACGAAAGTATCTCATTGTTTTTGCCGCGCATCCACGAGCCCATATGTACCTCGTAGATAGCCATCGGCTTATTTTTATCTTCGCGCTTGGAGTGCTTTATGCGCCATTGAAGATCATGCCAACGGTATGAATCCGTGTATGTGCAGGATGCGGTTTTCGGTCTCAGCTCCGCAAATTTTGCCATCGGATCGGATTTGAAGATAACACGGTCATCCTGTGTAAGAATACAATACTTATACAGACACCCCGTAGGTACGCCTTCGATATAGATCTCCCAAAATCCCGTATCCGGTATGCGTTGCATCGGGTGCTTGCCCGCTTCCCAATTATTGAAATCGCCTACGACACTTACACACTTGGCATTAGGAGCCCACAGCGCGAAATAGTAGCCGTCAATAAGTCCCGTGCTGTTGCATACGGGGCGTGCGCCGAGTATCTCGTCAAGATTTCTGTGCGTACCCTCACAGGCAAGATATAAATCGAAATCGCTTATCATCCTGCTCTTCGTGTAATTTTCTTTTCCCATCACGGTATCCTCCCTGTAAATAATTTCGGTACTTATATTGTAGCAAAACAGCAACGCAATGTCAATATCGCCAAGCAAAAAAACTTTGATATTTATTCATTTTTTTTACACAAAAGCTTGTATATTACAGTTTTTTTGCGGTAAAAATAATTCTCGGAGGTGTTTTACAATGAATCTCGGATCAATTCAGGATAAAACGGGAAACCGTATCCTGCGCAAGAAAACAGTCACAAAGATACTGAGTACAACTGCCGTGTGCGTCTGCGCCGCCGTAGCCGTGTTCTCTGCGGTAACGCTCTCAAAAAAGGACAGCGGTAACATTCCTGTGCTTGAAGCACCATCGCCTACCCCTAAATCCGCTTCCGGCAACGCAAGCGTAACGGGCGGCAAAACCTCAGGTACGTCGGGCAGCACGGGCAACACCGATATTGACAGCAGCACGGGAGCCGCGGATAAGGCATCATCCTCGGGAACTTCCGCACTCAAGATGGCTCTGCCCGTCAGCGGCGGAAACATTCTCAAGGGCTATGCTTCAGACATGCTCGTTTATTCGGGAACGCTCAAGCATTGGAGTACACATAACGGCATCGACCTTGCCGCGAATGAGGGTGCCGATGTATTCGCCGCGCTCGACGGAACGGTAGAATCGGTGTGCGAGGACGAGCTGATGGGTACTGTCGTAACACTTGAACACGAAAACGGCTTCAAAACAGTGTATGCTTCGCTCGGCGGCATATGCGAAAACATCAAAGAAGGTGCTGCCGTAATGAAGGGACAAGCCGTAGGGACTGTAGGCACAACTGCCGCCGCGGAATCCGCCGATGCTCCTCATCTGCATTTCGAAGTGTTTATGAACGGTAAATCCGTAAATCCGCAAAGCTATCTGAGCGGTCTTTCAAAGTAACGGTAATCTCTAATAAACAAGGCAGTGCAGATGTGAATGAATTTTGTGCAAAAAGCAGATTGCGCAAAATTCACCGCAGATGCTGCCGCCGAATTATCAGAGATCGCCTGATGTCTGCTTAACAGAAAAAAGTACCGCGAACTGTCTGCCGTAATCATCACGGCATGCATGTCCACGGTACTTTTTTCAAAATTCGACCATTTCGTGATATATTCTGTCCCTTGTCAAATGCAATATACAATACGTTTGCTTAAAGCCGTCTCTCGGTCTGCACAGCGAGCCCGGATTTATGTACCAACGCCCGTTCACAAGATCCGCCTGCGGAATATGCGTATGTCCGTACAGCACTATATCCGCACCGTTTTTTTCAGCCGCCGTTTCAAGCGAGGAAAGCGAATATTTGACATCGTACCTGTGACCGTGAGTAACGAATATCCTATGCCCCTCTGCCTCAACAAGCTCTTCACTCTTGCCTGAAATATCACAGTTGCCGGCAACAAAATACACGGGACACGAAACATAGTTTTTCAGCATTTCCGCGTCACGCTTGCCGTCTCCGCAATGGATTATCATGTCGGCAGATGTGGCTATGCGCAGAAAATCCGAAAAGAAAAACGAATTATGCGTATCGCTCAAAACGTAAACATTCATAACTGTGCCACAAGCTCCCTCAACGCCTTCCCGCGGTGGCTCATGCCGTTTTTCTGCTCGGGTGACATTTCTGCCGATGTCATTTTGTATTCAGGCACATAAAACAGTGAATCGTATCCGAAGCCGTTTTCGCCTTTTTCCTCAAAGCCTATTTCGCCCCAAAAACGGCCTTCACTTTCGTACACTCTGCCGTCCGGCATCGTAAGCGCTATCGCGCATGCAAAATACGCCTTGCGGTCGGTGATGCCCTCCATATTTTTAAGGAGCAGGTCGCGGTTATCCTGATCCGAAGCATCGTGTCCGTCACTTGACGCATAGCGTGCCGAATACACGCCCGGTGCGCCGCCGAGTGCCTCGACGCAAAGCCCGCTGTCATCGGCAAGTGCAGGCAGACCCGTAAGTTCTGTTATCTCTCTTGCTTTTTTAAGCGCGTTGCCTGCAAACGTATCGGCATCCTCAACGGTTTCATGTACTATTCCGGCTTCACGCAGTGTGAGCATTTCATCAAAGCGTCCGCCGAGTATCTTTTTTATTTCCTCTGCCTTATGTTTGTTGTTGGTAGCAAGAATAAGTTTCATAAAACATATCTCCGTTCAATATTTTTTTTAATGTACCATCAAGTATAAGTTTTGTCAATAAAATTATTTACTTTTTGTCGTGCGGCATGGTATAATCGTAAAAAAGTTCATAATTGAAGGAATCGTATTTATGAAAGATTTCGGATACCGCCTTGAGTATTTTTTCTTCCCGTGGGATGCGCACTGCCTGCTTTGCAAAAATGAACATGTTGAAAAATACGGTCTGTGCAAGGATTGTCTGCGTGAGCTTGAAGCTCCTGACGGCGACCGCTGTAAAATATGCCTTGACAGAACAGATACGGAAGGTTTGTGCGGAGAATGCTTTGCGTTGCCGCCGGATTATGAGTGTTTGTTCTCACCGTTCGTGTTCGACGGTGTACTTCGGGAATTGCTGCATGACTTCAAATTCAACAACAAACGGTATCTCCGTTACCCGCTCGCGCAAATGCTGCTCGATGCCATACCGCAGAACATACTGTCGGAATGTGATATATTCATTCCCGTACCGATGTCAACCGACAGGCTCAGGGAGCGGGGCTACAATCAGACTGAGCTTCTTGTCCGTGAGCTGACGCGCCTTACGGATATCCCCTGCATCAACGATGCACTGAAAAAGCTGCCCGGACAAAAACATATGTCGCTTCTTAACAAAGCAGAGCGCAGAAAGAACATAAAAGGTTTTTATTATTGCGATAAAAAGCTCTGCGGCGAAACAGTGCTTCTCGTCGATGATATATGTACGACCGGAGAGACATTACGAACCTGTGCGCAAGAGCTGAAAAAAGCGAACGCCGGTAAAATATACTGTGTTACCGTAGCAAGAACAGACCTGAAAACAAAATAATAAACGATTCGGGTATACACAGCAAAAACTTGTTGTAGTTATTTGATTTTTGTTGTATAATAATGTTTGCTGAATAGTTGCTGACACGCCGTCGGCAGCTCACGAAAAGTATTTTTATGCTTTTTCTGCCAAAATCTTGCGATTTTGGCTTCAACAGTCATTATAATAAAAAATGTACGATAAAAAAAGCAGTATAGAGATGTTATATTTGGAATCAAAAGATCACCTCAGAATAAAAATACGCATAAAAAAAACCGCGGTATGTCTTTGCCTGCTCTGCTCGGTATTTGTGACAGGATGCGGCGATCCGCCTTCCGATATTTTTATCGAAAACACAACACCAAGCACTATAGCGACTGCCAAAGCAACGCCTTCAAGCACCGCCGTACCTGAAACACCGATACCGTCGGATGCTCCCACCGCTACCGCAAAAGCACAAATTTCTTCGCCCGCCCGCCCTACCGCACCGCCGTCCGGTGGCGGCACATCGAACACACCGGCTTTTACCGATCTCACATCTTCGCATCAAATCGAAGGTGCTGTTCCGGAAAGTGATGCCGTTGATCCGTCATTTTTCAACGATGCAGTATTCGTGGGCGACTCAGTAAGCCTCAAGCTGAAACTCTACGAAGCAAAGAAAAATGTTCTCGGCGATGCCGCATTCTTAACGGCGGGAAGCTTCAGTACATCGAATGCGCTCGGTCCTGTTACGTCTTCCTCGACTCACCCGACATTCCCTAACGTACCGAAGCAAAAGCTTGAGGACACTATCCCGTACACAGGCAAAACAAAAGTATATATCATGCTCGGCATGAACGATATCGGCATCAGCTCGATAGATGCTGCCGTTGCAAGAATGGAAACGCTCTGCGGACTTATTCTTCAAAAGACACCGTCGGCTTCGATTTTCATAGAATCAATGACACCGATAACCTCAACGAGCAACAGAACATCATCAAAAGGCATTAACAACACAAGGATATTCGAATACAATCAGAAGCTCTGTGAGCTTTGCCAAAGACACGGATGGAAATTCGTCAACGTCGCAGAGGTCATGTACAACGACAGCGGATATCTCAAGTTTGAATATTGCAGCGACTCTAACGGCATGGGCATGCATTTTACGGATGCGGGCTGTGCCGCATGGGTACAGTATCTTTACACGCACAGCGGCGTTATAAAGGCTACTCCTACGCCGACACCCACACCCACACCCACACCCACATCGGTGCCGACACCCACACCTACAGATGCAAATACAAACTCGGATGTCGTAGTATCGCCGGATACATCACCCGATACATCGCCCGATACGTCACCGGACACATCTCCGGATGTGCCTGTATCCGAAGAGACCGACACCGAAGGTGAGATAGTCACAACACCGTAATATCGGTGATTTTTACAGAAAGGTATCCAAAAAAATGAAAGTTTTATCTAAAATTTTTGCTGTTACGCTCACCGCCATGATATTCTTCTGCGGTTGCGCAAAAAACGCCGAAAACGGCAGTGCAACCATCACCGAAGCACCGACCGCATCCGAAACACCCACAGCACCGACCGATATAGACCTGCAAGCACTCATGAACGAGCTTACATCAGTCCTCATCGCCGATGAGCCTTTCGCGCTCGATGCACAGGGACTTAACGATATGTACGGTATCGCCGTTGATGACATGGCGGATTCCGCTTGTGTACTTACCATGGACGGTGTCTTTCCCGATGAAATAATCGTCATCAAGGCGAAGGACGCGGACGCGAAGCAACGCATCAAAGACAACCTTCAACTGCGTCTTGACGATGTGCTTGTACAATCCAAGGACTACGATCCCGAGAACTATGCTCTTGCCCAAAAATGCAAGATATCCGAGCATGGCGACTACATCGCGCTGTTCATCTCTGCCGAACATGAAAGCATGGAGAATATATTCGATAAAGCATTCAAATGATTTTTGAGGTCTGAAAATGGTCTTTTCAAGCTTACCGTTCCTGTTTATGTTTCTGCCGTTGACATTGGCAATCTATTATCTGTTACCGAAAAAGCTGAGAAACGGCTGGCTTCTTATAGCCAGCTTGTTCTTTTACGGCTACGGAGAGCCTGTATTCGTACTGCTGATGCTTGCCTCGATTTTGTGGAATTACCTTTGCGGCATTGCGGTCGGAGCATTACACGGCACTCCGAAAAAGCTGATGCTCATCGCAAGCATCGCCGTTGATATTGCCGCACTCTGTTATTTCAAATATACAGGTCTGCTTGTCGGCACACTGAAAAATCTACCTTTATTTTCATTTTTACCCGATCCCGATATCGCACTGCCTATCGGAATATCATTCTACACTTTCCAGACTGTGTCTTACGTCATAGACGTTTACCGCGGCAACTGCAAAATCCAAAAAAACATCATTTCTTTCGGAACATATGTTGCGCTGTTTCCACAGCTCATCGCAGGACCTATCGTCCGTTATACGGACATTGAAAAACAGCTTGATGATCGCCGAGAAGCGCCGGAGCTTTTTTCAAACGGCGTAAGGCTGTTTCTTGTCGGCTTATGCAAAAAGCTTCTTATCGCAAATCAAATGGGACTTATATGGGACACGGTGAACGCCACCGCCTCATCGTGCGGCATCGCGGGGCACTGGTTCGGCATACTTGCATTCACGCTCCAGATATATTTTGATTTTTCCGGCTATTCGGACATGGCACGCGGGCTCGGGAACATGTTCGGCTTCAGCTTTCTTAAGAATTTCGATTACCCGTATATTTCAAAAAGCATCACCGAATTCTGGCGACGCTGGCATATTTCGCTCGGCACATGGTTCCGTGAATACGTTTATATACCGCTCGGCGGAAACCGTTGCGGCAAGCTCCGCCAAGCAGTAAACATACTTATCGTATGGGGCTTGACAGGTATCTGGCACGGCGCTTCATGGAATTTTATGATATGGGGACTTTATTTCGGCATTCTCCTGCTTTGTGAAAAATTCTTTTGGGGCAATTTCCTCAAAAAGCTTCATCCGATCTTTTCACATATCTACGCGCTTATTTTCATAGTGTTCGGCTGGCTTATTTTTGAAAGTCCTTCGCTCGCTTTTCTGCTTGATTACCTGCGCGGGATGTTTTCGCCAAGCTACGGCTTGTGCAACGGTGATACGCTGTATCTTATCATTACCTCGCTTCCGATTTTCGCACTTGCCGTATTCGCTTGTCTGCCTCTCGGCAAGACGCTTTACACAAAGCTTGCATGCACAAAAGCCTTCCCCCTGCTCGAATCCGTCGCCGTGATCCTGTTGCTTTTGCTCTGCACTGCCGTGATGGTCAGCTCAACATATAACCCGTTCCTGTATTTCAGGTTTTAGCCGATATCAACGGAAAGGAGATTTGTGATGAAAAATAAGAACAGGCTGCTGCCGATAATATTCTGCTCATATATACTCATATTTGCCCTGCTTTTTCTTTTGCTGCCGAAAAAAGATCTTTCCGAAAACGAAAAGCGTGTGCTTACGCAACTTGACGCGCCGACATTTGCCGAAGTCGCAGACGGGTCATTCACAAATGAGCTTGAAGACTATATCTCCGATCATTTTCCGTTCCGGGATACGTTTGTCGGAATAAACGCATATTACGAGCTTGCCTCAACATTCAACGGCGCAAACGGAGTGTACTTTGCGAAAAACGGTCACCTTGTCGCCGAGCCGAAAACGATCTCGAAAGAAAAGACAGCATCAAACTGCACCGCGATCTCCGATTTTATCAACGCTACCGCACTTGATACAACGCTGATGATAGTACCGTCGCCCGGTTATGCGCTCGACAGTCTTCTTCCTTCATTCCACAAGACATACTGCGATGAAGCGGTGTGTGAAATTGCACGCGAAAAATGTGTCGGCGCAAATATGATAGATACCTTCGGCATCCTTTGCGGTACCGACGGTATGTACTATAAGACCGATCACCATCTCACAAGCAAAGGCTCGCTTGCATTGTACGATGCCTACTGTGCTTCAAAGGCCATTATGCCGCATCCCTTTACTCTTTCCGAAACGCATGACGGCTTTTACGGAACCGCATATTCCGCCGGCGGATTTTGGCTTTCCGATCCCGATACCGTCGAAATATATAAGAGCGATACTTCATTTTCGGTCACTATTGATGACGGTACAAAGCAAAAGACCTCCGACAGCCTTTATTTTGAAGAACATCTTGAAAACATGGACAAGTATCCTGTTTTTCTTGACGGCAATCATGCTATAGTAAACATTCACAATAACAGCCTTGTTAACGGAAAGCATCTTATGATAATCAAGGATTCTTACGCTCACTGTGTCGCAACATTTTTGGCAGAGGAATATGAAGATATCTGCATGATAGACCTGCGCTACTACCGCGGTTCGCTTAAAAAGCTTGTCAAAGATATAGGTATAACAGAGCTTCTTTTCATCTACGGTGCGGAAAATATTGCGACATCGACCGACATTGCACGCCTGAAATTTTGATTATTCACAGCAATATCACAATTTTCACCATTTTATTTGACTTTTCGTTAACAACATGATATAATTAAGATTGATTGTATTCGGAAAGGTTGTTTTCTATGAACGGATTTGATATATCCGCAAACAGTATAAGTGAAATACTCAGCCACTTTAATATAGTAGGCGACATGAAAAGTTTTCGCGATATAAAAAACGGTTACATCAACACAACTTTTATGGTCGAAACCGTTTCCGAAAACGGACATACTCACAAATATACTCTTCAGCGTATAAACACTAATGTTTTTCCCGATGTTGATGCGCTCATGAACAATTTTCTCACAGTGACTTCACATTTGAGCCACGGCTTCATGCTTGCCGGTACAAAACCCGGTCAGCTTGCTACGCTTTCATTGCGCCTTACAAAAGACGGAAAAACATATTATAAAAACGATTCCGATTGTTGGCGCATAATGAAATATATCGACGATGTCGTATCGTTTGATATTCCCGACGATCCTCAAACATTTTTTTATGCCGGACAGGCTTTCGGTTCATTCGTCAAGGCGGTTTCCGACATAGACGCAAACAGCATTTCCGAAGTGATACCGGATTTTCATAACACTATGAGCCGTTACAACGATCTGCAGAAGGCGATACAAAACGATCCGCTTGACCGCGTCAAAGATCTTGGTGCAGAAATCGCTTCCGTGGAATCACGCAAAGAATTCTATCCGCTTATTTCCGACGCACTTGAATCCAAAGCCATTCCCACAAGGATATGCCATAACGATTGCAACCTTAACAATATTTTATTTGACAGCAACACACGTCTGCCGGTAGCAATAATAGACCTTGATACCGTAATGCCGTCTTCCCCGCTTTATGATTACGGTGACAGCATGCGCGTGGGAACCAATACCGCTAAAGACGACGAAACAGACCTTTCCAAGGTCTCATGCGATCTGAATCTTTATGAAAAGTACGCAGACGGTTATCTTTCCGAATTCGGCAGTGTGTTTACCGAAAAAGAGCTTGAACTGCTTCCTTACGCTTCAATAATAATCACATCCGAAGACAGCATACGTTTTCTTATGGATCATATAAACGGTGATACATATTATCAGGTGTCATACCCCGGTCAGAATCTTGACCGTTCGCGTACTCAGCTCAAGCTTGCATCCGACATGCAAAACAAACTGCCGCAAATAAAAAGCATACTCAACAGGCTCTATAAGAAATACGGTTTGAATAAAACGCTTGAAGCATAAAACATAAGAGGAATTTATTATGAAGAAAGACATACGGGTAATAATCCCGGCAGCAGGCAAAGGCTCGCGTTTACATTGCTCCGATATCCCGAAAGCAATGCACACTATATGTGGCCGTCCGTTGATAGACATCGTGCTTGAAAATACTGCGTTTGTTTCACCGAAAAACACATACATCATAGTTGGATATAAAAAAGAAAAAATACTTGACTTTTGCGGAAGCAATTACAATTATGTCATTCAGGATGAACAACACGGCACAGGTCATGCAGTAAAGCTGTGCAGTGATGCATTCCTTGACTTTGACGGTACGGTACTTATAACGTTCGGTGATATGCCGCTCTTCAGAAAAGATATCCTTGAAAAAATATGCGAGCATCATGAGCGTACGGATGCCGCCTGCACGCTTCTCACTGCCATCGAACCCGACAGAAACGATTGGGCGCACATATTGCGTGACGGCGAAGGTAATTTTACCGCAATAATCGAAGGCTCGGATGCTACGCCCGAACAGCTTGAATCAAGTGAACTGTTCGCCGGAGTGCTTGTCTTTGACAGCAAATCACTTTTTGACGCGCTTCCTCTTATGAGCTGCGACAATGCACAGCACGAATACTATCTTACCGAAATGCCGGAAATACTCGGCAGACAGGGATTGAAAATCGAAACGTTCGTCACTGATGACAACAACGATATGTGCGGCGTGAATACGCTCGAAGACATGAAAATATGTGAATCTGTTTACAAACAGCGCATGGGTATTTGTGAGCTTTCATAACTTTCATCAATGAACGGTCGGAGTTGCTCCGACCGTTTTTTACAAACGGCACCGAAGCTTTATGCTTTCGGTGCCGTCGCCTTATCAGCTGTTTTTGTATGTGTCAGTTACAGCACATATCGCCCATCGCCGGCGGGAATATCGGCAGATTGAAAAATTCATCACATACCTCGTTTGCAAATTCCTCGCAAGGCGGTATCTTGCAGAAGCCGTATGCGGGTACAAGCAGTTCAACATCCGCAACTACCTTGAGTATCACCGTAACGCATGCCGTGAGCGAGAACGTGTTTTCGCCGAGATAACAACCCATCACGCATATCGCACTTACTATATTATCGACCTCAAACGGTATGATGGATTCATCCGGCACGAACAGCACAACATCCTTCGGCACGGTTATTACGCCTCTGCCGCTCCCCTCCTTACCGCAGTTATCCTCAAAGAGTATTTCAACGGGTATTTCTACCTTACAGCGCACGCGTGCAAAATTGGGACGGTCGCAGATACGGTCGATACAAAGATCGCGTATCCTTCCTTTTGTCGATGTAGAACGGCAGCTTATGAATGTAACGGGCGCTTCGAACTTTGTGTTGCCGGGGCAGATATCGCACAGACGCACATTGATATTATCAAGCTGTTCCTGTTGCATGCAGGAATCGTATATTTTCTTCACCTGCACACATACACGCTCGGTGATACCGATAGTGCAGTCACCGTTTATTCTGCCGGGACAAACATCACTTTCGCTGTTTCTGTATGAATAAAATGACATGTTATTCCTCCTTCTTTCAAAAATAATATATCCTTTGTACAGTTATATTCTATGTTACGATGCTGTATATTGTGCATCAAACGGTAACAAAATCACTCAAAACGTAGCCTGTTGCGCCAAGATAGCTTACTTTATACCAATTTCCCGACGTTGCGATGATCGTCACCGTCGTGCCGTCCGGTATGCGCCCTATTATACTTGAATTTACCGACGGTGCCGCGCGCAGATTCAGGTTGCCGCCGTCAGTATTTACTCTGCCTGCCGTCGATGCACTGTCCGATCTGCATGAGCAAAGATAATTTGCCGATGAATACCCCTCAACAGCGTTATATCTGAGCCTTGCCCAACCGTTCTGCGGTCCTTCAAGCAAAAGTGCCTTTTGTCCCGACGGAATAGTACCGACTATCTGATTATTAAGCCCTGCACCGGCACGGATGTTCAGCGGCGAACCATTCTGTGTGCATACGGCAACATATGTGTCAGGCTCTGTTGAACCGTCTATACGCGCACCTCGCTCCGTGCAGACCTCGCGGAACGGCAATCCGAAATAATCGGTAAGTCCTTTTGCAAGTGATGCCGCGATGCGTTGAATGTTGTTTTTTATCCATTCCTCATCCTGCACATTATCGTGATAGCCGATCTCCATCAGTACCGCAGGAGCTTTTGTCCTGCGCACCTCAGCAATGGTCGTTGTCGGCACCGTATATACAAGCTCAGGATCGGGATAGATATCTTTAAGTGCTTCCGTAAGTGCTTCCGCCACCGCTCTCCCTTTAGTACTTGTAGGATAATAATATCCCTGTATTCCCCGTATTTCCCCTTTTTTATCATCCGGCGCTGCATTTGAATGCAACGCAAGATGCAGATCGTAATTCCCTGCATTCGACTGCTTGATGGCATTTGCAAGCGTATTCGGCAGACGTGAGCGTGTAAAGCCGATACCGTTAACGCTTAAATACGGCTCAAGTGCATCGGCAAGATATCCCATGTACTGCGCTTCCGTTCCTCCGCCGACATAAAAATTACCTGTCTGCAACGAAGGGCTCAAAAAAATATCAGGCATAAATACCTCCTCAGATAACAAACCGTTTTCACGGCATACTTCATTTGATGTATATGCGTAAAAGCTCTCTTATGTGACAGATTTTTCTTGCAAAAACGCATCTTTTTGAATATAATATATAATAAACAGAAAGCGGAGGTTTTATAACAATGTATCAATACGGTGAGTTTGCACAAAAGACCCTTGAGCAATTATCACAAAAGGGCGTATTCCTTACAGTTAAAAGCGGCAACAAAATAAACACAATGACGATAGGCTGGGGTTCACTCAGCCAATATTGGGGACAGGAGATATTCATAGCTCCGGTACGCTTCAGCAGATATACCTTTGAGCTTTTGAAGGATTGCGATGAGTTTACAATAAGTGTTCCCACGAACGGTCAAATGGACGATGCTCTTAAAATATGCGGAAGTGTTTCCGGCAGAGACACCGACAAATTCAAAGCGGCAGGAATAAGCTGTAAGGACGGTAAAATACTTTCAACTCCCGTTATCGACGGATGCGATATCTATTACGAATGCAAAATACTGAGCTATTCCGACATGGTAAAGGATGAGCTTGACAAGGATGTTGCAGAGCGCTGGTATTCCGGCGGCGACATGCACCGTCTGTTTTTCGGAAAAATCGTTACCGCTTACGGTAAATAATGGACAGAGTAATCCTGCACTGTGACTGCAACTCGTTTTTCGCCTCGTGCGAATGCGTGCTTGACCCGAAGCTTAAGGAAGTACCTATGGCGGTATGCGGCAATCCCGAGAACCGTCACGGCATAATTTTGGCAAAGAACGAGCTTGCAAAAAAGTATGATATCAAGACTGCCGAGACGATTTGGCAGGCAAAAAGAAAATGTCCGTCGCTTGTGTTCGTCACGCCGCACCACGGTCTTTATTCCGAATTTTCAAAAAAATGCAATGCGATATACAAGGAATATACCGATATGGTAGAGCCGTTCGGTATCGACGAATCATGGCTTGACGTGACTGCCAGCCGACTCTTGTTCGGTACAGGCGAACAGATAGCCGATACGATACGCGAACGTTTTAAGTCCGAGCTTGGGCTGACCTGCTCTGTCGGCGTGTCATTTACCAAATCTTTTGCAAAGCTCGGCAGTGATTACAAAAAGCCCGATGCCACGACGGTCATTTCCCGTGAGAATTATCAAACGCTCGTTTGGAAGATGCCTGTCGATGCGCTTCTTTTTGTCGGTAAGAGTGCCGGATCGACACTTAAAAAGATGAACATTTTCACTATCGGTGACCTTGCATGCTCCGACCGCGATACCGTGATAAAGCATCTCGGCAAGCTCGGCGGACTTCTGCACGATTACGCCAACGGCATAGACCCATCCCCCGTCGAAACCGTCTATGCCACGCATATTCCGAAATCAGTCAGCAACGGAATGACGTTCAAACGAGATCTTAAAACCGACGAAGATATAAAGCGCGGCGTTATGCTCGTCGCCGATGAGCTTACTGTCAGGATGCGCAAAAGCCATATGAAATATACATTGCTGTCAGTAAACATCAAATACAGTGATTTTTCATCCTGCGGCAAACAGAAACAGCTTGATTTTGCAACGAATCTGATGCGTGACACTGTCGATATTGCGCTTGAACTGCTGTACGCGATATATGAACCCGGACGCCCGATACGTTCGATAACCATAGCCGGTGCGCATCTTGTGCCGGAGGAATACAATGTCGCTCAAACAAGCATGTTCTCCGATACGTTCGAAAACCGTGAAAAGCAGGCTTCGCTTGAAAATGCAGTTGCCCACATACGTGAAAAATACGGTCACGGCTCAATGGAGCTTGTCGGACTCATGGATTCCGATGATATCTGAACTCACAAAATGCCATATTTACCACACATATTGCTATGGTAATACGGCATTTTTTTGTTACAATACTTAGTGAAATATAAGTTACGGGAGATTTTTTATGAGATACAATGCTTTTATAAACAACGGCAAACTGAACTTAACGCACGACGACACGGTCATACTGACCGACATTTCGCTTTTTGCGGAATTTTCACGCAATAACTGCCCCGCACAGGTCGAATATGTTCCCGAAAAAATAGCGCGGAACGAAAATGAGATCACTGTAAATTTCACCCGCGCCGTAACACGCTCATGGCTTCCCGAAGCATCCGACGTTTCACTTACGTTCCGCGAAGAGGAGAACGCGATATGCGCATTTGCTTCCGTCACCGCGCTTGTCGATTCCGGTCCGTTCAATTTCACGCTTGCCCCGCAACACACGCTTCGCATGAGCTTTGATTTTCCGCAAAATCACGGAAATCTAACAACCGTAAGCTGTGACAATCCGTTCATGCCGAAGCTCCATATAGTTGAAAGCCTCAGTGATACGCATGTGCTTACGCAAAGCATTTCCGTAAAAATCGCAAACGAACACGTAAACCTTATTTCGCTTTCGTCACCCGAAGCGATATCCGTCATCACGCCCGACGGTATAGAGCTGAACACATATTCGCCGCTTAAGGAAAAGCTTACATCAACTTTATTCATACTCGCCGCTTCATCGTGTCCGTTCGACGCAATACACACAAACTTTACTTCAAACAGACCGTACTATATCGCCAAACCCGTAAGTGAGCGCCCGTTCCCGAAAGAGCTTGAAGGCTTCGGTTGGTGTACTTATGATGCGTTTTATTGGGATGTAAATGAAGAAGGGATATTCAAAAAGCTTGATGAATTCCGTGAAAAAGGCATAAAGCTCAAGTGGCTTCTTATTGATGACGGCTGGTCGCAGTATAAGGATAACCGTTTGATGTCGTTCAAGGAGGATTTTACCAAATTCCCGAACGGACTGAAACACTGCGTCGAAAAAGCAAAACGCGAGTACGGCGTCGAATATGTAGGCGCATGGCACGCAGTGAGCGGCTATTGGGACGGTATCAGTAAGAACGGTGAAATATACGAAACGATGAAGGACTGTCTGTATCAGCCATACGATTTCTGGACACTGCCCGGCGAAACATATGAAAAGGCATTCAAATTCTGGGATACATGGCATTCGTATCTTGCCGCGCAGGGAATCGACTTTGTAAAAATAGACAATCAAGGCAACATAAAAGCCAAATTCGATTATATTTCCTCAAATATCGAAGGCATACGCACGCAGTTCTCCGCATTGGAAGCATCCGTAAAAAAGAATTTCAACGGTGCGATAATAAACTGCATGGGTTCTGACCTTGATCTCAATTTCAACCGTCCCGAAACATGCATAAACCGCAATTCTACCGACTTTGCGCCGAAATCAAAGCACAGTATAATCAATCATATAACGCAGAATATATACTGCGCCGCTGTAAACGGCGAGCTTAACTGCTGTGATTTCGATATGTTCTGGTCAAAGCATGAAAACGCAACACTGAGCGCAGTGCTTCGCGCCATCAGCGGCGGTCCGGTGTATGTCAGCGACGAAGTCGGCAACACCGATGCCGACGCACTCAAGCCGCTCGTTGCACTCGACGGCTCGGTATACCGCTTCCCGCACGCGGCACTTCCGACGCTTGATTGCTTCTACCGCGACTGTCCCGCCGACGGCATTGCACAGAAAGCCTTCAACACATGCGGCGGAAACATCGTGATGGCTGCATTCGGGCTGACCGTAGACAAAACCGTCAGCGGTCAGTTCAGGCTGTCGGATATTCCCGATGCCGACGACGAATATCTTGCGCATGATTTCTTTGAAAACAAATATTTCGTTTTCAACCGCGACACGGTGATAGATTTCACGCTCGATTACAACACCTGCAAGCTGATTTCGCTTTACCCGATAAGCGACGGCAAAGCGTACATAGGTGACCCGGCGTATTACGCTGAAGCCGCAATGCCGGATCCTCACTTCGTTACAGTAGATGAAATAACAAAGTAATACGTTAAAGATACTGTTATCATATTTTTTGCAGTATTCATTAGATGTCGATCCGCAAATCTGACGGAATATTTTTCAGCAAAATCGAGTAGGAGGGATTTTATTCCCTCCTCTCACACCACCGTGCGTGCCGTTCGGCACACGGCGGTTCAATTCAAAATTAAATATGTACCTTTTGGTAATAATCGAAAATGCTGACTAAGCCTCGCTTGGTCAGTTTTT
>JAZRZN010000035.1:0-2625 GCA_045601365.1 Clostridia bacterium
TCCAAATTGAGTGAAAAGGTCGACCGTACCGAGTGGGTCATGCCCGGTCACATGGTCAATGCCTGCTACAATCCTTTTACGAACGATATCACGTTCCCGGCGGCGATCCTGCAAGCACCTTTCTACTCCATTTCGCAGACGAGAAGCCAGAATCTCGGCGGGATCGGCGCGGTCATCGGCCACGAGATTTCGCACGCTTTTGATAACAACGGCGCACAGTGCGACGAAAACGGCAATCTGAAGAACTGGTGGACCCGCGAGGACAGCAAGAAGTTTGCGGCGAAGACCAAGGCGATGATCAAGGAGTTTGAGGGTATCGAACTGCCGTGGGGCAAGGTCAACGCTTCCTTTATCGTCAGCGAGAACATTGCCGACAACGGCGGTATGGCGGTTACGCTCGATATGATGTCGACGCTGGTCGGTGCCTCCTATGAGGAGTATTTCGTGAACTGGGCAAAGGTCTGGTGCATGAAAGCCCGTCCGGAATATCTGGCACTTCTGCTCTCGGTTGACGTTCACGCGCCCGCCGTGCTCCGCGCGAATATGCAACCGCGGAACTTTGAGGAGTGGTACACGACATTTGGCGTTAAGAAGACCGATAAAATGTATATCGCGCCGTCGAAGCGTGTTGTGATTTGGTAAGGATTCATATTTTTTGGGGGCTGCTTCTTCGGAAACAGCTCCTTTTTTTGTTTTTTGAAACCGGGAAAAACGGGCTTTATGCCAAAACGGATCGGAAAAGACGAACCGGGGGATTTTTGAGAGAGAAAAGGGACGGCGCTGCGATCAATTTATGCATAATATCCAATAACAGGAAGAAGAAAATGATATTTTTGACAAAAATGTCAATATTGTGTTGACAATACGCCGTGGTAGTGCTAAAATATAATTGGAGTAGTACAATAAAAATAGAGTCGACAAACACCCTAAAAGCTGGTAAAATAAAAGAAAGCGAAGAAAGGTGTTTAAAAAATGACAAAGTACAGCGAAGAATTCAAAAAAGAAGCGATCCGGTTATCGGATGAAATCGGGAACAAGAAAGCGGCAGCGCAGTTAGGGATCCCGTATTACACACTGGCCGACTGGAGAAATCACAGCAAGCACAAGCCGAAAGTTCTGGCGCCCGACTTAAGCGAAGCGGAATTGAAGCACCGTTACCGGGAGCTGGAGCGAGAAAATGCCGAATTACGGCAAGCAAATGAAATATTAAAGGACGCCCTCGGTTTTTTCGCAAAAGACCGGAAGAAGTAAAAACAAGCGAACGACATCTGTTTATCGTAGAATACAAGGACAAATATCCGGTGAAACAAATGTGCAAGGTAATAAAAGTAAGTGAATCCGGATATTACAGGTGGCAGAAAAACAGAGAAAAGCCCACATCCCGAGAACTTCTTTCGGTCGAAATACAAAAAATCATAGACGAGCATCCGGATAATGACAACTATGGCGTAGACCGAATGAGGATCGCATTAAATCAGGCAGGAATAGACGTAAGCAAAAGCACCGTACGACGCACCATGAGAGAAATGGGACTGATACATAAGCGGCATATTCCCCACGGGATAACCAAAGCAACGACTGAAGTACAGGAAAAAGAAAACCTGATCAAAAGAAACTTCAGTGCCGACAAACCGCTAGAAAAAGTCCTTTCAGATATGACCGAAATACAGTGCAGTGACGGGAAATTGTATGCTTCAGCCGTGCTCGACTGCTTCAACGGTGAAGTACTTGCCCTTGCCATGGACGACAACATGAAGAAAGAACTGTGTATTGCAACCGTGAAGCAGTTAAAAGATGCGTATGGAAGCAAGTTAAACGGAACGATATTTCACAGCGACAGAGGAAGCCAGTACACAAGTGAAGCGTTCAGGGAAGCGTTATCCGACAGCGGCATGAAGCAAAGCCTGAGCGGTACGGGACACTGCTTCGACAATGCGAGAATGGAAAGCTTTTTTGCAACGCTGAAGAAAGAAAAGATATACCGCATTGCGGCTTACAAGCTGACCAGAGAAGACGTGAAAACGATCATATTCAGATATGTCTTTATCTACTACAATCGTCTCCGGGTATATACGTCGAATCCGTTTGGACTGTCGCCGGTAAAATACCGGGAATGGGCTGCGACACGCAAAGAGCCGACCGCCGCCTGAGCCGGCGCCCGAATCTGTTTTCCTCCGTTCCGCTACGCTCCACTCCGTAAAACAGATTCGTCTATCTCGTATTTTCAGCATTTAGGGGATTATTTCGACTGCACATTTATTGACTTTTCCAGAGGGATTTTTACATTCTCTCTCCTACAATCCCTCAGTCGCCTCCCGGCGACAGCTCCCTTTACACAAGGGAGCCATTTTTGTGCCGCACCTTTATGCAACTCCACGTTGATGCTATTACATGCTTTCGCGTGATTTGCCGTTTTGCGGCAACCGTAGGGCGGGCGGCTCTGCTCCCGCCGAATTTTCCATAAAATAAAAATCCATTGCAGATCAAGCGTCTGTAATGGATTTTTTGTTCTTGCAGGGCATTGAGAGAAACGGCTCCCTCCGGGAGGGAGCTACCGACGGAGTCGGGTGAGGGAGAGCGCGGGAGAAAAAGGGGGATTTTTTAATTGCGCGTGCTCCTACCGTC
>JAZRZN010000036.1:0-11617 GCA_045601365.1 Clostridia bacterium
AACCGGCTGATCTTCTGTAATGCTATTATGAGGATCACCCTTTGAGGTTCATAGCAATAGGTCGCCCTATGGTCGGTTACATGCTTTTGTGAAATTGACTTCATCATAGGAGGCAAAAGCATCTTTCCGTAATTATTATGGAACAGAGCGAACAAAAATCTATGGACCTTAACAGAGAAACCGCTATGCGTCTCTGGTATAAGTCATTTGGTAATTGTAACATGGTAAAAGATTTTACCGGGAGAATAATCGCCAAAGGTGCTTACGACGACCGCAATAGCAAATGCGGGTGGAATGTTGACCACATTTTGCCGCAAAGTAAAGGTGGGGTGACCGCCGACCACAATCTTGTCTGCTGCCATATTTTGACCAACGATGAAAAAGCCGATCGTTTTCCTTGCTTTACTGCGAATGGTATCGCTTTTGAAATCATTAAAGTTCAAAACCATTATGAGATTCGCAGAAAAGACAATACTGCCGGAGAGGATTCTCAAAATCGCACTTTGATTTTCTATGATTCTGCAGCAGGAATACGTTATTTTAAGTTTTTAGAAGAAATCCAAAACAAAAACCGTTTTGTTGGTACTGTTGTTATATATATGTATTCAGTATCAAATGGAGCATTATTAGGATTCTTGAAGAAGATATTTGATTCTGAAAGTATCAAATTTGATATGTTTAATTCATGGCATGATTGCAGTACTTTTATTAAAAAAAACTTCTACCCTGAAAATATAAAGGTGGTCATCAGCAATTATGACATGTCCCAGCAATCTGACATGTCTGAATTATTGGATAAGTGTGTTTTGGCAAATACTTACCTGTCTCATTATTTTTTGCCGATGAAGTGTCTTTCCGGCTTCGATATTTATTATAGTATTGATTGTACCGACCGAGAAACTATTTTTGAACCAAATCTTGAAGACCAAAATCACACACATTTTACTAAGTATTCTAATTTAATGTTTGTAAATGATTTGGTATTAGAGAATACGGAAGCCGGCAAAAAAATCAACAAAGATATTTGTGACCATTCCGAATACACAGTATATAATTATGTGTATACAGATTTACAGAAAAATTTAGATAAGGAGGTAAACGGAAAGTAATTCTGTTTTTGCCTCAAAGATGAACATTACAAAAAGGATGACGGGCGACAATCATCCTTTTCTTTGATATGACGGGCATACCAATGCTCTGCAGTGAAATTCCGCTTAGATCTCACAGACGGTGTCATTAGCCGTTCAGAATTGATATGCAAAGTAGCCGAAACGTATATGCGGTCAAATGCAGGAAGTCATAGATTTGAAAAAGCAGAAGCGTTGAAACAATATGAGACAAAAACCGAATCGCTGTATGGCAAACGGCGCGTACGGTGGTGTGAGAGGATGAAGAAAATCACTCCTACTCGATTATATTTTTTCGTTCTGCCTATTGTTCCCTCAGAGATGAGTTCTGCGTAATGCCAAAGTGTCCGCATTCGGCGATAAGAAATAAATCAACTTTTTTCAGGAAGATTATTTTATGAAGGTATGTATTGTACAACCGCATTATTCATTTGATTATGCTGACAGCGATGCCTGCTTTAATGAATTGATGGCATTGACAGACCGCTGTGACGAGAGCATGGACTTGATCGTGTTGCCGGAATACTGTGATATTCCCGCCTCAACGCAAAATGCCGCTCAGTTTCACGCTTCCATCGAAAAATATAACGACAAGGTCTTTCAAAAGGCGGCAGAGACCGCGCGCCGTTGCCGTGCTGTCGTATTTGCAAATTTCGCCTGCCGCACTGATGTCGGCGTGCGCAATACCACATTTGCATTCGACCGTGACGGCAATGTCGTGGGCAAATATTTCAAGGCGCATCCTGCCCCGTCCGAAGTGAAAACCGCGGCGCAGGGCGGCAACGGGATGGACTGCACCTACAGCTACAGTTACGAACCGCCGTATACTGTGGAGATCGAGGGCATCCGCTTCGGCTTCATGACGTGTTACGATTTCTATATGTACGAGAACTTTGCCGCGCTGGCACGGCAGAATGTCGATATCATCATCGGTTGCTCGCATCAGCGCACCGATACGCACAATGCGCTTGATGTGATCGGGCGTTTCCTCTGTTACAATACCAACGCATATCTTGTGCGTTCCGCCGTTTCGCTCGGCGCTGATTCGCCTATTTGCGGTTGCAGTATGGTCGTTTCTCCCAAGGGCGAAATGTTGGTGAATATGAAAAATGAGGTCGGGATCGCATGCTGTGAGATCGACCCGCACGACAAATATTTCAAACCCGCAGGCTTTAACGGCACTCCGAAAGCGCACTGGCAATATATCGACGAAGGTCGGAGACCGTGGCTCTACCGTCCGGGCGGCAGCATGATGGTGCCGAACGATACTTTTATGCCATATCCGCGTATTTGTGCCCATCACGGTTTTTCCGCCGCGGCGCCGGAAAACAGTCTGCCTGCCTTCGGTGCGGCAGTTGCACTTGGCGCAGACGAGATCGAATTTGATATTTGGTCAACCAAAGACGGCGAATTGGTGTCGATACACGATGATCTGCTTGACCGCGTATCGGACGGAACCGGCTATGTGTGGGACTATACATATGACGAGCTGTTGCAGTTCGATTTCGGCAAAAAACACGGGGAGTGTTTTACCGGCTTAAAAATCGTGACCTTTGAAGAAATACTGAAAAAATTTGCCTGCACGGCCGTCATGAACATTCATGTTAAAATTTGGGATGCGGCAGAAAAAACAGATGCGCCGCCTGAACCGCAGTACGAACGCATCGCGGCATTGCTCAGGCAGTATGACTGCGCAGATCATGCCTATGTGATGACCGTTTCGGATACCTGTTCAAAGCGTTTTCATGAGATCGCGCCGGATATCCGCCGCTGTGTTGGGTGGAACGGCGTGACCGACCGTCCGTGTGAGATCGTGGATCGCGCTATCGCACTGGGCTGTGAAAAGGTACAGCTGTTCAAGCCTTATTTCGATCAGACTGCCATAGATAAGGCACATGCCCACGGCATCCGTTGCAATGTATTCCGGGCAGATGATCCCGAAGAAGCCTGCCGCTATCTTGATATGGGGATCGACACCGTTCTGACGAACAATTATCTGCAAGTTGCAAATGCCGTTAAAGCTCGCAAAAATGGCGAATAAGCAATCAAAAAAATATGTGGAAATTTTATTTGATATATGTTATAATATAGGATAAGATCTCCGTTAGTATTCAAAGTGGATATTCTTTTTGGAAGGAGCAGAATTATGGCGGGACGTGTGCTTATAGTTGACGATGAGCCGCTTATAGTCAAGGGCTTGAAATTCAGCCTTGAGCAGGAGGGATATGAAACCGAATGCGCATACAACGGCGAAGAGGCTCTTGAGAAATACAACTCAATGCGTTTCGATATGATCCTGCTTGATGTTATGCTTCCGGGCATCAGCGGCACTGAAGTATGCAAAAAAATAAGAGAAGTTTCCATGATACCGATAATCATGCTGACCGCGAAATCGGCTGACGAGGATAAGATATGCGGGCTTGACTTCGGCGCGGATGACTATATGACAAAGCCGTTCAACATAGCGGAGCTTAAGGCACGCATGCGCAATCTGCTTCGCCGCACCTCAGGCAGTGAAGCAAAGAACAAGCAGGCAGACAGTATCATAAAAGCAAAACAGCTCGTAATGGACCGTGAAAAGCGTACCGTTACGGTTGAAGGCAGAAACATCGAGCTTACGGCAAAGGAATTCGATATACTGCATTTGCTTATAACGAATCCCGGTAAGGTATATCGCAGAGAAGACCTTTTGGAGCTTATCTGGAAGGACTATTCGGGAGATATACGCACCGTTGACGTACATATCCGCCGCCTGCGCAGAAAGATAGACGGCGATAAGGAAGAGCCCGAATACGTCTATACCAAGTGGGGCGTGGGCTACTACTTTGCGGAAAACTAAGCCCGGACTGAGCGTACTGTTCAGCGTTACATATGTATCAATGGTAATTGCCGTACTTGCGATAATAACGCTGTCGGTATCGACGTATATGGGCAAATTCTTTATTTCGGTGCGCGAAAACGAACAGACGGGTGCGCTTGAAAAGTGCGCCGCCGCGCTTACGCCGTACATGGAAAGCACCGATCCGGATCACATCTACGAAATCATTTCCTCATACGCCATTGACTGCAACGGGCGTATACTTTTTATTGACGAATACGGCTGTGTTCAGGCGGACTCATTTTGTCTGCTCAACGGCACATGCCCGAAAAGCACGGAAATATCTGCGGTGCTTGAAAAGAAACAGGATTCGGCTACCGGCTACCATAAGCTCAGGCTCAACGAAACAGCCGTAACAAAGGATAACGCATTTCTTACAAGATCATCCGGCAGCTATTGGTGCGGCTATTATTCTCAAGCCGTTATATATTCGGGGCAGCAATGCGGTCTGCTCCTTCTTACTGCGCCCATCGACGATATCGTCGGGCGTGTAATGAACGTCGAACGTTGGCTTATAGTGTTCGACGTTTTGTTCATTCTTGTTTTCGGCGTGATAACATTCGTCCTGAGCAACAGTCTTACACTTTCGATACAGCGTTTCAACCGCGCAATAAGTAAAATGTCGGGCGGAGATTTCTCCGTGCGCGTGGATGAACATGCTATAGCCGAATTCGGCGAGCTGGCAAAAGCATTCAACATGATGAGCGAAAAGCTCGAAAACCTTGATGCTTCACGAAATCAGTTCGTTTCCGATGCATCGCACGAGCTTAAGACACCACTGGCATCAATGAAGATACTTTCGGAATCTCTGCTCACACAGTCCGACGCGCCGATAGAGCTTTACAGAGAATTCATGAACGATATCAACAATGAAGTTGACAGACTGTCTCTTGTCATAAACGATCTGCTCACGCTCGTCAAGACCGACAAGGGCACCGAAACGCTTATAATCGTGCCGGTAGAGCTTGGCGCACTGATAAAGCGTATCACAGGCGCGGTGGCGCCGCTTGCGAAGAAAAAGCATATAACGGTTTCATTCGAATATGTAGATGTTACCGTGATGGCGGATGAGCTTCGCATGCAACAGCTTTTTACCAATCTGATCGACAATGCAATAAAATACTCGCCGGAAAATACCACTGTTACCGTGACGCTGTCGCAAACTCTGAGCAACGCCGTCGTATCGGTAAGCGATCAGGGAATAGGTATTTCCAAGGATGACCTTTCCCACATATTCGAAAGATTTTTCCGTGTTGACAAGGCACGTTCAAGGCAGGCGGGCGGTACGGGGCTCGGGCTTTCGATAGTCAAGCAGATAACCGACCAGCACGGCGGCACTATTGAGGCAAAAAGCGAACCGGGACGCGGCACTACATTTACAGTTACACTGCCGCTGACGGGAAAGGAGAACAACGAATGAAAAAACTGACTGTTTTTATTTCGGCATTTTTGATTTTATGCATGCTTTGCGGCTGTGCCGCAGGCTATATCGACGAACAGCAGGGCGATGATATCTCCCCCGTTGACGATTCCGCGCTTTCGTCATCTTCACTCGCAATGCCGCTCCACTTCCGCTATTACGATGAGCCGATGCTGATACGAAGCACGATAAACATTGAGACATCACCTCAGCAACAGCCTGAATACTATGCGATATCGGCACTTATCGCAGGTCCGACCGGACAGCGTACCGAGCTTAGACGCATTTTCGGAAAAAGCACCTCTCTCATTTCCGTCGATGCAGACGGTGAATATCTATATGTAACGCTTTCCGACGGCTTTTTGAGTGACACTCAGGGTAAGGACGATTCCGAAACACGAATAAACCGCATGCTTGCAATTTATTCAATAGTGAATACCGTTTGCGAAATGGGTAATCATTCGATGGTGCAGATATATATAAAATCAGGCAGTGCCGCACTTCGCCCCGACGCATTCGAAATGGGGCTCGCAAAAACCGCCAACGATTCCGCACCTCTCGGAGCGCTTTCACGCAACACCGAGCTTATTCTTACACCTTCCAATGTAGTAAAGACTGCACTTGCGCATTACTCCAATTTCGAATGGAGCAAGCTCTATTATTATCTCGGCGACGGCGAACAGGCAAGCGCAAAGCTCCCGCTTGTCGAGGAAATGTCGCAAACACTTGAGTATCTCGGACTTGTAATGAGCGAATACTCCGCCGAAGACAACTACACCGTTGCCGAGGACGGAAAGACCGCTACCGTGCAGGTATCTTTCAAGATAAGGACACGCTCGCGTGCTTATACCGTCACCAATGCTCCGCTTCAGCTTGTATATAAAGGACACTGCTGGCTGATAAGCTATCAAAGCCTTATGCGCTGTCTGGGGGTAGAAGGTTGAAAGCAATATCCTCTGTTCCGAGTTCGCGGTTTACCGCTGTCCGCAGCGCCGAAAACATGCGCCATGCGGGAAAGTATCTTTTTCGCGTTTGCGCACTTATACTTGCGCTTATACTGTTTTGCACCGCCTGCACATCCGAACGTCCCGCAGGTTCAGGCAAAATCGAGCTTAAGCTGACACCGTATGAGATGCCGGAAGCAAAACCCGAGTGGGTAACACTGTATTGTCCCGCCGAGGATAAGCATATGCTTGCATTTTCACAGGAGATCGGCGCAGGCGCAGACGGTATATATGAAACCGTCATGAATGCACTGCTTTCCGGCACACCCGAGGGCTATAAGAGTATATTCCCGCGCGGTATAGTATGCCGCAGTCTGCTTCCGATACAGAATATTCTGTATATAGATATGTCATGGCAGCTTGCACAACTTGAAAGCGAACAGTTTTTCCAATGTATCGCGGTGCTTGCCGTCACGTTTACGGCATTGCCCGGAGTGGATTTCATCAATGTCACGGTCGAAGGTCATCAGATCGTTTCGCCCGTCAACGGCGTACCGATAATGTTACTGTCGAAGCACACCGGCGCACTTACCGAGCTTATTTCGCATTTCGGTGAAAACGTCAAAAACGATATCGAAACCTTTTATGCCTGCATCTACTCGCAGGATGAATCGGGGCATTATCTTCTGCCGCACGTCACAAATGTAACTGCGCAGAACGGCGAACGCGCCGATGCGATACTTTCAGCCATGATAGCCTATCAAAACGGCATTTTCGGTGAAAATATCAGCCTTGGCAAGCTCAAATACGATACAGTAAGCAATACACTTTCCGTCAGCCTCATCTGCTCGGAGGATTGGAGCGCACCGCAGAGCTGGCTTGCGCCGCAAGCGTCGGTATGTGCGCTCGGCTGTCTTTATCCCGAATGTGCGCAGGTAACGCTCACCGTTACGACCGCTTCGGGCAATGAAAAATACTCGTTTTCGAATAAAACATCCGACAGCTATGGGCTGATACGGAGCCGCATAGATATAATAACTCCCGACAGTACAGGGAAAAGGCTCGCACACGGTTCAATGCTCGTTTCGCGCATGCCGGGGCGCGGTGATCTTAAGAGCTTCGTAAAAGAATACATCTGCACGCTTGACCCCGCCTTCAGAGAGAGCGACCACATCATAAACGATGCGCTTATAAACAACGATACGGTCATAATAGATCTCAGCTCGGACTACTTTGACAGTTATACAAGCAAGAAACCCGATGCGCAAGAGGAATATGCTATAGTTTACGCACTCGTTGCGACCGTATGCGCATATTCCGGCGCACACCGCGTCATATTGCTTGAGGACAGACAGTCACGAACAACATTCGCCGGCGGCATTGCGCTTGATAAACCGTTGCTCTGCCTTCCCGAAGCGTACATCGAGTCACTCAAATGAGCAGGCGCGGATGTGTTGCGGTATTTCTGTCACTCTGTGCCGGAATAGCGGCCGGCACATTTCTGCAATATACCGTTTTTACTGCAGCGGTGGCGCTGTCGCTGTTTGTATTCCTGATCCTTTTCGAACGGCGAACAGTGCCGATACTTGCTGTGCTTTGTCTTACTGTAGGGCTAACGCTGTCGGATATCGGTTTTCGCGAATACCGCGGAAGCGACAGTGACTGCGTTTTCAGCGGACGCGTATGCGCGATGGACAGCGATTCGTTTCAGCTCAGCGATACCGTCTTTTTTGAGCATCCCGAGCTTAACGGCACATCTGTTCGTATTTATACCTATCCCGCAGGCATCGCCTTCGGCGATATACTGTCTGTTCGCGGCAATACGGTACCGTATGCCTTTGAAGATATGAATCCGGGTGAATACAAAGGTGTCCTGAACGCCTGCGCCGATAATATGAGCTGTAAATGTTATGCGAGCGAATACTCGATAGTGGGACACAAGGGCGGAGCGGATTCGCTTTTTGCACGCATGCGCTATGCCATTTTGGGCAAGCTGACTCAGTATTCCGACGATTTGGAATCCACATCGGTAATGTACGCCATGCTGACAGGCGATAAGACCTTTATTGATGATGACACCTCCGGCGCATTTTCAGCTTCCGGCGTATCTCATTTGCTTGCGATATCCGGGCTCCATCTTTCCATACTGCTTGACGCTGTATGTCTGCTTCTCGTGCGCTTCAAAAGGAGAAGCTTCTTTCGTTTTGCACTGATCGGCGTATTCGTCACATTCTACGCGGCGTTCACCGGCTTTTCTCCGTCAGTGGTGAGGGCGACGATAATGGCTCTTCTGTTGGCATTCGCGTCCGCGGTCGGCATGCGCTACGATCTGCTTTCAGCACTATGCACAGCAGGTATCATCATGCTTACCGTAAATCCGTACCGCCTGTATGATATTTCATTTCAGCTTTCGTTCTCCGCTATTTTCGGTATCGCGGTTTTCGGCAAGAGCAGTGTAAGCCATATGCACGAACGGCTTCCGTTCAAAGAGTTACCGTTCAAAAGCAGAATAAAAGCATGTATTTGCACTGTGCGCGATTCGCTTGAAGGCAGTGCGCGTGTAACCGTCGGTGCTACCGTTTCGACCATGCCCACGATGCTTGTATCGTTCGGCACTGTGCCGGCGCTTGCGGTCCCCGTCAATCTTATACTGATCCCGATAGCTTCGTTGGCACTTACATTATTACTTGTTTCAGTGCTTATTTCATTCGTGATACCTCCGCTCGGGATACTGCTCAGAATACCGTGCAGTATTACAGAGCTGTTGCTCTATTTTGTACATCTCGCCGCAAATATACCCGTATTACCGTTTGCCAAGCCGCCGATATGGTTTATCCCGGTCGCACTCAGCGTGATATATTTTTTCTCACGCTTTTGCCTTGTACGCAATAAAATAAAGCGCTGTTGCGGCGTAATAATCGTGCTTGCGCTTTGCATCGTTACGGTAATAAGCCAATCCGTTATCCGTAACACGGTCACGCTTGAAGTGCTTGCACTCAACAGCGATATACCGTGCGTGCATGTACGTTGCAACGGTGAAAACTATCTTATAAATCCCGACAGTGAAAACAGAACAGTCACCGATTACGTTTCGTCGAATATCGGTCATGCCGAGACGGTATTTCTCACCGACCGCAAATTTGATGCCGATAATGTTTACCGTCTTTTACCGACTGACGGTGATGGTATTCTTCTCAAAGCAGGCGACAGCGTAAACGCAAACGGATGCTTATTTACCTGTGTCACGGGCGGCATGCTTATTGAATGCCGCGATGTGAGTGTGTTTGTGCAAACCGAAGCCAAACCCGTTCAGCCGCCATGCGATATCGCCATCGGCGAAGACAGCTCGCTTACCGCTGATACAGTCATCACGCGCAATACCGACAACACTGAATGCAATAAGCTTTTTATCACGTCGCATTGCGGCAGTGTCAAAATAAAAATAGATAAAAAAATACACCTTATTCCTTACAGAAAGGTACATCAATGAATCATACAGAATTTTTCAGATCGCTCAAAGAGGGCAATATCAGCCCGGTATATTTATTTTCGGGAAGCGAAGCTTATGTAATGCGCACCGCTCTCCATCAGCTTGAAAACGCAGTAGTTGATGAAAACATGCGTTCTGTGAATCTTACCGAGCTTGAAGCGAGCGCAAGCGGCAAAGCAATATGCTCTGCATGTGAAACATTTCCGTTTTTAGCCGAAAAGCGCATGGTTACGGTTTCCGAAAGCGGATTCGTTTCATCTTCCGCCAAGCCCGACGGCGAAGACCGTATCTGCGAATACATCACCGCACCGTCAAATACTGCGGTGCTTGTATTCCTGTGCGCACAGCCCGATAAACGCAAAAAGGTATATAAAGAGCTTATCAAAAATGCGGTCAGCGTCGAATTCAATAAACTGTCCGAGTATGAGCTTTCACGTTGGATAGAAAAAGTGCTGAAGGCTGACGGTTTAACGATCGAACCTGCCACGGTGCAATTTCTTACCGAGTACGCCGATCCTCGCCCGGAAGCACTTACGGGCGAGCTTGAAAAGCTCATATGCTATAAAAAAAGCGGATGCGTGACGGTTGACGATATAAAAGCCGTCGTCACGCCCTGCACTGAATACAGCGTGTTCAAAATGACGGATGCCATGGCGGAACGCAACACCTCCGAAGCCCTTGCACTGCTCAGCGGAATGCTGAAAAACAGAGAAGAACCGCTGTATCTGCTCGGCGCCATATCAAAGCAGTACCGCAGGATGTTACGGTTCAAAATAATGCAAAGCGAAAACAAAAGCAAAAAAGAGATACTCGATGCACTCGGTATGCGTGATTTTGCTTTCACCCGCACCGAAGCAACGGTAAAAAATATGAGCGAAGCTCAGCTCAAGTCAGCCGTTGACCTTTGCTTTGAAGCCGATAAAGGGCTTAAGACAGGCGAAGCCTTCGACGAAATCGCACTGCACGTTTTGACCGTCAAGCTCTGTCGGATATAGTTTTTTCAAAATATATCCGTAATGTACATGCATTTCGCAGGGACGCTGTCCCCGTGACCCCTGCCTTTTCGCGGGACGCTGTCCCGCGCCCTGCCCGCACGGTGGCTCTGCCCCCGTGACCCCTGCGAGCTTTTTTGAAAAAAAGCTCGGCAAAAAACTTTTATTTTGCTTTGCGCCGCTTTGACCGTAGGGTGCGGCGTCCCCGACGCACCACACGCGATATTTATTGCAGGAATATACATTTTATCCGTTCGCGTACTCCCTTGTGTCATTGCGAGGAGCGAAGCGACGTGGCAATCCAGACGCGAACAAAAGTAACTTTTCGTCAAACATGGATTGCCACGCATCCTGCGGATGCTCGCAATGACACGATATATAAAGATATAAAACAAGCCGAATTTTCCTGCAATCTTTTTCATGCAAGCGGAACGCCGAGGACGGCGTTCCCTACGGGTAAGACAAACCGTGTGAGATATCCCGTAGGGTGCGGCATCCGCTGTCGCACCGATGCGATGTTAGTTGCAGGTATATGCTGTTTATCCTTTCGCGCACTCCCTTGTGTCATTGCGAGGAGCGAAGCGACGTGGCAATCCGGACGCAAACAAAAGTTACTTTTGTCAAACATGGATTGCCACGCATCCTGCGGATGCTCGCAATGACACGATATATAAAGATATAAAACAAGCCGAAATTTCCTGCAATCTTTTTCATGCAAGCGGAACGCCGAGGACGGCGTTCCCTACGATCAAAGTGGCACAAAGCG
>JAZRZN010000037.1:0-5754 GCA_045601365.1 Clostridia bacterium
ATGTCGCGTATTCCCTTGTGTCATTGCGAGGAGCAACGCGACGTGGCAATCCATATGTGTGCAAAAGTTACTATAACGCCAAGCATGGATCGCCACGCATCCTGCGGATGCTCGCAATGACACGATATATAAAAATATAAAACACACTGTGCTTTCCTGCCACCCGCTTCGCACTTGCGGAACGGTCAAGACAGTTCATTATGGTGTCGCACAGTATAAAAAGGGACTTTTTTAACAACCCCTTATCATGCAAATGACATTATTTGCAATACTTGTCTATGCGATCCTTTATCGTATCTATATGATAAAATTTATCGTATTTTTTCTGTTGCATGCGGTCAAGATAGCTCATGAGTTTAGCTTTCCTGCGATTCTTTTCGTCTTTATCTTTATCCTTAAGATAAAGATTATCACTCAACGACAGATAATATTCCATTTCAATGTGACTTGAAAAGTGCTTATTGACAGTGCTGTCCTGTCCGAATTCATGATTGATATCCTTGCGGAGAGCTATTGACTTTTCAAAGCATTCATCAACATTTCCGGTATCATACTGTTTGTGGAACAATGCAAGATTTCGGTATACATAGCCTTCAAACAGTTTTGAAAAAGACTCATTCCACTCATCCTCTTTACTGAGCATTTCGCAGTACTTTATACATTTTTTACAGCAATCTATGCGGTATTCAATGATGCTGTTGTCAAGCTCTGCATCCGCGCGCTGACCGTAATATATCATATTGGCAAAGACGATGTATTCATATGCGACGGCAAGAAACATATATTCGAATTCGTTTTCATGAGGCATGCCGTCCGAAACAATATTTTCCTCAATATCATCTGCCATGACCGTAAGTGAATCAATAAAATCATGGTATCCGCTTTTTGAAAGGTGAAGCTTTTTTTCGCCGTCATCGGGATCGGTAAAGCTTAATGACAGATCGAAGTATTTCATTGCGAGCCGATGCGCACATTTAAGGTTGTAATTATACTCAATACATGATTTCGCCTTTGAGGCAAATTCGTTCATCAGGTTGCGTGCGTTGATGAAATCGTCGAAAATATATGCTGCCTGTGAAAAAATAATAATTATCTGCGCTATTTCGTCATTATCGTAAGCCGGATTTTCCATATGCTGACGTATAAGATTATGCAGGCGTTCGGGCTGACTCATCAAACGGAGTTTATCTCCGAAATCAAATATCTTATGCTCGCGGATAAAAATATCTACTATTTCTTTCGCAAGCTCCTCTTGTGTTTTTCCGTGAGCCGACAGCCGTTTATCCCACATTCCGCGCATGTCGGTCGGGATAAGCTCATCACGCACATCAATATAAACTATAAGTACCCGCTGATAATCGAGCTTTGAAAGCGCGTAACCGAATTCAAACAGCATGTTGCCGCTGAGGTTTTTAATAACCTCGCCATTATCTTCCGTAAGCGTTTTTTCTGTAAAAAGCATTATTGCGCCACTGCATTTTTTTATTTGATTCAACACGGTATCGGCTATCGAAACAGAATCTATATGACTGCTGTTGCCGCCCGTTATGCCGTAATAATTTGCTTTTTTAAGAGCCTTTTCCACATCGAGCGCAAGCGAATTATCGTCGCTCCAGCCGATAAAGACATTACTTTTGTAATTTTTCATTCACAGCACCTCCGCATCGACGGAGTTCAGCCGTTCCTGAAAAGCATTGAGCATCATTGACATTTCATAACCGTCTATCAGTATGTGATTTGCAGTCACGCTGAAAAACATAAAGTATCCGTTGTTTTCCTCCGTGAATTTTCCCCAAATGATACGGGGAATACTAAGCGATGCATGGTCACCAAGCGGCAACGGATGGTGATATGTCTGAGCATCGACCCACGGAAGCGACGAAAGATACACGAGGTCTGTTCTGCCATCTTCGTTGAATTCGATATCTTTGCTTTTTCCGTTTATGGTATCGGATATACTTTCTTTGACGGAACGGTAAAATTCCGTGAAGTTTTCGGAATATTCGACATTGCCGATTTCGTAGCCGTTATCCGGCATGGCAACAGTATAGCTCGGATCGATCTTATCGTACACCAGCACGCGTTTATCGGCATCAAGACGCATACGGAAGCCTTCGAAGCTGTTGAGCGTTTTCATCAGTACAAAAGTAAAAGTCGGGAAGAATGACAGTCCTTTTTCTTTGCACAAACGCACGATATGTGTCACATCAAGTCTCACCCCTACGCAGTAACACGGATCGGCAAATGAAGAAAACTGCATATATTGTTTTTTCCGTTTCCATGTAGTGATATCAATATATTTAAAACTCATAAAAATGCTCCTTGTCGCTTTACCTTAAAATCACCTTTTTATACAATCAGTATATATCAACGGTAACAAAAAGTCAAGGCAAAAGACATAATGCCGATGCCGATAAAAAATGCTTGCTTTTTGTTTTGAAATATATTATAATTTATGAAAACCATATACGCGCTGAGAAGAAGAGCAGTACGGGCAAGGACCGATCTACAGAGAGTGTTCCGCGGCTGAAAGAACACGGTCACAGGCTTCCCCGAAGTAGCTTCGGAGCGCTTCCGGTGAAACAGCAGTAGTCGGAACGGCAGTGACCGTTATCTCACGCTCATGAGTGTCCGCGCAATGCGGAAATTAAGGTGGTACCGCGTAAATTTTACGTCCTTTCTTTTGAAAGGGCGTTTTTTAATGAACGGAGAAGTTGAAATGAAAGAAATTGCAAAGCAATACGATCCGAAGGACGTAGAGGAACGTCTTTACAAGCACTGGGAAGAGATGGGATATTTCCATGCAGTTCCCGATAAAAGCAAAAAACCGTTTTCGATAGTTATGCCCCCGCCCAATATTACGGGACAGCTCCATATGGGACACGCGCTTGACAATATGATGCAGGATGCGATAATCCGTTTCAAGCGTATGCAGGGCTATTCTGCGCTGTGGCTTCCGGGAACGGATCATGCAAGCATCGCCACCGAGGTAAAGATAATCGACGCGCTTGCCAAAGAGGGCATCAAAAAAGAAGACCTCGGCAGAGAAAAATTTCTTGAACGCGCGTGGGAGTGGAAAAAGCAGTACGGCGGCAGAATAGTCGAACAGCTTCGCAAGCTCGGTTCGTCCTGCGATTGGGAGCGTGAGCGCTTCACAATGGACGAGGGCTGCTCAAAGGCAGTTACGGAAGTATTTGTCAAGCTCAACCAAAAAGGACTTATCTATCACGGCAGCAGGATAATAAATTGGTGTCCCAAGTGCCGCACAGCTCTTTCCGACGCAGAGGTCGAATATGAGGAGCAGGCTTCGCATCTGTGGCACATGCGCTATTACACGCCCGACAAAAAGCAATATATAACAGTAGCGACCACACGTCCCGAAACGTATATGGGCGATACTGCGGTAGCCGTACACCCGAATGACGAACGTTATAAAGACCTTGTAGGCAAAACGGTCGTATTACCGCTTATCGGCAGAGAGATACCGATAGTTGCGGATGAATATGTTGAAATGGAATTCGGAAGCGGCGCGGTAAAGATAACGCCCGCACACGATCCCAACGACTTTGAGGTATCGCTCCGCCACAATCTGCCCGTTATCCGCGTTATGGATGACGGCGGTGTCATCAACGAAAACGGCGGTCAGTTCGAAGGACTTTCGCGTGAAGAAGCAAGAATAAAGGTCGTAGAAGCGCTGACCGAATGCGGCTGTCTTATAAAGACAGAGGACTATTCGCATAATGTAGGCACATGCTATCGCTGTCACAGTGCGGTAGAGCCTATAATTTCAAAGCAGTGGTTCGTAAAAATGGAATCGCTTGCCAAGCCCGCGCTTGAAGCCGTTAAGGAAGGCAGAACGAATTTCATTCCCGACAGATTCTCAAAAACATATTATAATTGGCTCGAAAACATCCGCGATTGGTGCGTTTCGCGTCAACTTTGGTGGGGACACCGTATTCCCGCTTATTACTGCGATGACTGCGGCGAAACAGTCGTTGCATCGGAAATGCCGAAAAAATGTCCTAAGTGCGGCGGAGAGCATTTTCATCAGGATGAGGACGTTCTCGATACATGGTTTTCGTCTGCGCTGTGGCCGTTCTCAACACTCGGCTGGCCGGATAAGACCGAAGAGCTTGAATATTTCTACCCGACAAACGTGCTTATTACGGGATATGACATAATTTTCTTCTGGGTAGCGCGTATGATGTTCTCGGGACTTGAGCAGATGGGCGATGTTCCGTTCAAGGATGTACTCATCCACGGCATAGTACGCGATTCGCTCGGCAGAAAGATGTCAAAGAGCCTCGGCAACGGTATTGACCCGCTTGAGGTCATTGACCGTTACGGTGCCGATGCACTCAGATTTTCGCTTGCCGCGGGCAATTCACCCGGAAACGATATGCGTTTCTATTGGGAGAAAGTCGAAGCCTACCGCAATTTCTGCAACAAGATATGGAATGCTTCACGCTTCGTGAAAATGCATGTTGACGGTAAGGAGCTTCCCGACATTTTCTCATGCACTCTTGACGAAAGCGACAAGTGGATATTGGCAAAGTACAACAAGCTCGTTCAGAACATCACAAAGAGCTATGATTCATATGAACTTGGCATTGCGGCGCAGAATCTTTACGATTTCATCTGGAGCGAATTCTGCGATTGGTACATAGAGCTTACGAAGCCGCGTCTTAACGGTGCTGATGAAAACGCCAAGCTTACCGCGTGTGCCGTACTCAATTTTGTGCTTTCCGGCACACTTCAGCTTCTTCACCCGCTGATGCCGTTCATTACAGAGGAAATATGGACATCGCTTCCCGGCACAGGCGAAAGCATAATGATATCGGCTTGGCCCGAGTGTGATGCGCGTCTTGATTTCGATACCGCCGCGTTTGAGGCCGTTGTTGAAATAATCAAGAGCATCCGTAACCTGCGTACCGAAATGAACGTTCCGGCAAGCACCAAAGCCGAAATATTCATTCTTACCGCGCTCGACCTTAAATCAAACGGCGCATACATCGAAAAGCTTGCGGGCGGTAGCAAGGTGGAATTCATATCATCAAAGCCCGAAAATGCACAGCGCTACGCATCGGTGGTAACGGGCGCGGCGGAGTGCTTCATCCCGATGGGAGAGCTTATAGATACCGACAAGGAGCTTGAGCGTCTTTCGAAGGAAAAGGCTACTGCCGAAAGTGAAATAAAGCGCGCGTCCGGCAAGCTCAATAATCAGGGATTTTTGGCAAAAGCACCACAGAAGCTTGTTGATGAGGAAAAGGCAAAGCTTGAAAAGTACACCGACATGCTCAATAAGATAACCGAGCGCATCGCCGCACTTGAGAGTGCAAAGTGATGAAGCTCACACCGACAAAACGTTATAACAGAATTTATGATATACCCGTTTCATTTTTGATGCAAATGGGTATAAAACTGATTTTTGCCGATATGGATAATACGCTTGCGCCGTGGCACAGCGATGCTGTTTCGCCCGAGGCTTGTGAATGGGTAAAAACGGTTTCCGCAAACGGAGTAGAAGTGGCGTTGCTTACCAATTCAAAGGGAAGCAATGCCGATTCCATAGGTGCAAAGCTCGGCATAAATGTATATAAGGGTGCGAATAAACCGTTTGCACATGTCACGCGCGGGCTTATCGCATCAAAAAAGCTGTCGCCCGAAGCCGTCATGCTTGTAGGCGATCAGCTTTTTACCGATATTCAGCTTGCAAATGCGCTCGGAGCAAAAAGCGTGCTGACAGAACCGCTT
>JAZRZN010000038.1:0-74492 GCA_045601365.1 Clostridia bacterium
CACGCGCGAAGCGCATTTCACAAATCCCGCAAGGGATTTATTTCGTTGTAAAAAACCACTTTTGTCCGGTAGACAAAAGTGGTTTTTTACATGGCGGAGAGAAAGGGATTCGAACCCTTGAATGGGTATTAGCCATTACACGATTTCCAGTCGTGCGCCTTAGACCAGCTCAGCCATCTCTCCAAGCCGTATTATAGTATAAGCGGAAGAAATAAATTTGTCAAGCGCAATTTGCTCAAAACTTCTTAAAAGCAACATAAAAAACACTTTCAATTTTTTGCATTCTTTGATATAATATCTTTATTAAAGTGGAGTATTATACATTTATTATTTACCGTTAGGAGCTGACTTATGCCGAAAGCAGATAATATCAAGTTATATGAAAACGATGAAATAAATTGGTATCCGGGACATATGGCGGCGGCAAAGCGCATGATGCAGGAGAATTTGAAGCTGATAGATGTGATAATAGAGCTTCGTGATGCGCGCATACCGTTTTCAAGCGCCAATCCCGATATTGAAAAATTTGATAAGCCGCGAGTTATCGTATTGGGCAAGTCCGACCTTGCCGATCCGCAGAAGACGAAGCAGTGGCTTGAATACTTCAAAAACAATGGCAAACGGGCTATTGCCGTATGCTCAAGGTCAAAGCAAAGCGAGATATTTGCCTGTGTTGATGCTGTCTGCGCGCAAAAGACCGAATATTTTGCGTCAAAAGGTGTCACCCGCAATATGCGCGCACTCGTGGCGGGAATACCGAATGTCGGCAAATCAACGCTCATAAATTCGCTTTGCGGTCAGGTACGCGCCAAAACAGGCGATAAGCCGGGCGTTACGCGCGGCAAGCAGTGGATAAAAACCCAAAAACTTGATTTGCTTGACAGCCCCGGACTGCTGTGGCCGAAGCTCGATGACCAAAGATGCGCACAGTATCTTTCGTTCACGGGGGCGGTGAGTGATGGCGTGTTGCGGCTTGAAGAGCTTGCACTCAAGCTCATTGAGCTTCTTGATGAGCTTTATCCCGATGCGCTTGCAAAACGCTACGGGATCGCTCCGTCGGGAAGCGCAATAGAGGATTATGAAGCTGTATGCCGAAAAAGAGGCTTTATACTAAAAGGCAATGAATATGATTATTCACGCTGTGCGCGTGTGCTTTTTGATGAGTTCAGAAGCGGCACGCTCGGCAGAATGACTTTGGAGGTACCTGATGGATTATGAGATAGAAAACGGACTGATAGCATCGGGATATAAGCCGGTAGGCGGGATAGACGAAGCCGGCAGAGGACCGCTCGCAGGTCCTGTTGCGGCGGCGTGCGTTATTCTTGACCCGACGAATATTCCCGCAGGTATAAACGATTCCAAAAAGCTTTCCGCAAAAAAGCGTGAACAGCTTTTTGATGAGATCTATGCTTCGGCTGTTGCGGTTTCATGTGCGACAGTGGATGAAAAAACCATTGATGAAATAAATATTCTCAATGCCACAAAGCTTGCCATGCGCATGGCTGTGGAAAAGCTTCCCGTAAAGCCGGACTTTTTGCTGATAGACGGCAATTTTACGATCAAGCTTTCGGAAAACGAAAGATGCATAGTGGGCGGTGATGCATTGTCGCTGAGCATTGCCGCCGCGTCGATAATCGCAAAGGTGACCCGTGATCGCCTTATGATGCGGATAGATGAGGAGTTTCCCATGTACGGCTTTGCAAAGCACAAGGGCTATGGCACAAAAGCGCATACGGAGGCTATACTGAAATTCGGACCGTGTAAATATCACCGTTCAAGCTTCCTGAAAAAAATACTATCGGGCGGTAACGGCTGTGAATAATAAGGAAACAGGCAATTACGGCGAAAGCATTGCCGCCGGCTACCTTAAGAAGAACGGATATAAAATCATCGAAACGAATTTCCGTGTGCATAATATCGCCGAAATAGACATCATAGCCACGGAAAAGAAAACTCTTGTGTTCGTAGAGGTAAAGCTTCGCCGCTCGCTTAAATACGGCTACGGCAGAGAAGCGGTAACGAAACAAAAACAGCACAAGATAAGACTTGCCGCCGAGTATTATGTCATGACACACAAGCTTAGCGATGTGCTTTGTCGATTTGATGTCGTCGAAATAACGGTTTTGGGCGATGACGTAGGTATTGAGCTTATAAAGAACGCGTTCTAATATATTATTTATATATGCGCATATATTCATAAAACTGTCAGGAAAGGGATAAAATGAAAAAACGTATAATTACCGTACTATTGGTAGCGGTTCTTCTGCTGTTGTGTGCGTGCGGGCAGAGCAAGCAGGCGGAAAATGTGAATTTGCTTGAAAACGGAAGCTTTGAGGATGTAAGCGGCGGCTTGCCGAACGGTTGGATACTTGAAAGATACAATCAAAACGATCCGATAGACAACTACGGCACGGTGAATCGCGACGATTCTCCTGACGGCATAAATGCCGTAAGATTGCAGAACGATACTCCGAATGACGCAAGATTCATGCAGGAGGTCACAGTCGAGCCGAATACATATTACAAGCTTTCCGCAAATGTAAAAACGGGAAGTATTTACGGCGAAACCGATACGGGGGCAAATATATCCTGTATGCAGACGTATTGCGTCAGTGAATTTGTTACGGCTGATACGGATTGGACGCACGTGACAGTTTACGGCAAAACCGATCGAAAGACAAAATCGGTCACCGTTGCGGTGCGTCTCGGTTATTACAGCGCCGAATGCGGCGGATGTGCATATTTTGATAACGTTTCGCTTGAAAAAATATCCAAGCTCCCCGAAGGCGTTGAAGCACTTTCGATGGCGAAGTTTGAATTTTCGGCACCCGAACGTGATAAGAAATCTTCCGATATTGCCGATATAGAGATATCGGTGCTTTTGCGTGCCGGCTTCTATTTTTCGGTGCTTGCACTGTTTGCATATTTTGCATTCAATAACAGGGAAAAGTTCTCGTTCAAGCTTGCCTGCATAATTATTGCAATATCCGTGCTTGTGCGGCTCGCCGCATCGGTGATGTATGTAGGCTTCAAGGTGGATATCAACTGCTTCTCTGTATGGGGCAGGCATATGGCGAATGTCGGACCTCTGCATTTCTATTCGGAGGACTATTTCTGTGATTATCCGCCGCTGTACATGCTTGTTGTGGGATTGCTTTCCGCTATATTCTCAGGGATATCACTTTCAAACGGCATCGGGCTTATGATACTTAAGCTTCCCGCGGTGCTGTGTGACGCGCTTGCCGCATTATTGATTCTTAAGGAAGCGAAAAAGCATACCGATGAGCATACCGCTTCGGTGCTTGCCATCGTTTATGCTGTCCTGCCGACGGCAATACTCAATTCGGCGATATGGGGACAAGTCGATTCGGTGCTTGTGCTGTTCATGCTGCTTACGTTTGCACTGATAGACAACGACAAATTCGGCATGAGCGTGATAACGTATTTTGTCGGCTTGCTGTTCAAACCGCAGGCTATACTCTTTGCGCCCGTAATGGCGTTGTCGGCATTCAGAGAATTTCAGGAGATATTCACCGATAAACAGACTGCAAAAAAGCGTCTGTGCCGCGGCTTCGGGGGGCTGGCGATTTCGCTCGCTCTGTTTGCGCTCCTTACGCTTTTGATGCGCAACGGTCAGCGCCTGACATGGCTTATAGAAAAATATACCGAAACGTTCGGCTCATACGATTACGCAACGCTCAATTCTTTCGGATTCATGGGGCTTATCGGAGGGCAGTGGGCTGATACCGCAATAACATCGGTTTTCGGAATAAGCTATTCACTGCTCGGTACATTGCTTCTTGCGTTTGTCGTTATTGCATCACTGCTTCTGTTCGTGTTTGCTTCAAAAAGGTCGGGCGGCAAAGCGGAAAGAAAATATTTCTGGCTTATATCCGTGCTTCTGCTGTCGGGTATAGTTACATTCGCCACCCGTACGCACGAGAGGTATATTTTCCCGGTAATAGCCTTGCTTACCGTATGCGCGTTCCGTTTTGAGGACCTGCGTTATATGTGGCTTGCGCTTGGCTACGGTTTTGTGAATTTTGTGAATACTGCCGCAGTGCTGTATATTTACGAGGATCTCGGTGTTTATATGAGTAAAAATGATGCGGTGTTTATCGGCGGCTCACTTGCGGCAACCGTTTTGTTCGTGCTGACGGCTATACTTTCATTCAGTATCGTTTTGCGTAAAAAGGGAAAATCGTTTGCCGATACCGTCAGCCGGGACGGTAATAATGATGAGAAAGCTTCAGGCAAATCAAAAAATACCGTAAAGCTTGAGCGCCTCCGCGCACGCAGAAGCTTCAGTCTGCCGAAAGTCACATGGAAGGATATCGTTATCTGTGTGCTTATTACGGCAATATACGCCGGAATTGCGTTTACCAAGCTCGGCGATACCGTTGCACCCGAAACACAGTGGCATACGAAGCTTTCGCCGGTCTATGTGACAGCCGATCTCGGAGAAGAAACGCAGATAGACGATATTCTTTTCAGTGCCGTATCTGCGCACGGAAGCTTTACACTGTCGTATTCATCCGATGGCGAAAGTTACTCCGAATACGGTACATATTCTCCGACAGCAGTATCTTCGTGGCAAAGCTGCGGCGGCAATGCCTTTTCTGCGCGGTATGTGCGCCTCACATCGCGTTCGGCAATAACGCTTAATGAGCTTGCGTTCATGAAAAACGGAGAGCGCATCCTGCCTGAAAACGTAAAAACATCCGTTACGCCAATGGATTCGTCGTGTGCTGACGGCAAATATCTTTTCGATTACACGGGAGATGTTTCGGCTGACGGCAACAGCGGCGTTCCGATCACCGAATGGACATCGGGCGGACGTTTTATATTGCATTTCCCGTCACCGATCTCCATATATGAGATACAAAGTTATATAACCTACGCAGAGCCGGAAGCATCGGTTGACATCAGCATAATGTCAGACGGCGAATGGATACTTGCCGCACAGCTTATGTCTTACGGCAGTATGCCGGATTGGTGCGGGATGAGCTACTGCGTGACGGCTGACGAGCTGAACGGAATAAGCGAAATAATGCTCGACGGCGGCGACGGTGCGATACATTTGGGCGAGATAGCCATATTGAATGAAAACGGACTCGTTGAAGGCATTACATATGATGCACTTGACGGCGCAGATATCATGCAGATCGCAAGTTGCTTTGATGAACAGGAAAAGTTTACAAGCGCATCCGAGCTTGCCGAACGTTTTACGGATTCGGAAGTATGGCGCGTGACATCATGCTCAGACTACGTTATTGCCGATTTCGGCGAAACAAAGCATATCGACCGCGGAACATACTATGCAAGCGTGTGCGCCGGAAAATTCTCGGTGTACTATTCGTATGACGGAATAAACTGGTCGGAAAAAGAGGAGCATACCGAAAATGCGGGTGATTTGTACTATTGGCGCGGCCTGCCGTCGAATGAGGGAAGATACGACGATTTGAATGCCCGCTATGTTGCGATCTGCGGCGAAACTCAGAACCTTCGTTTTATAGAATTTGCTTTCTTTGAAAGTGCCGATTCCGTTTCGCCGATACCGATAGTAAATATCACGGCATCGTCGGATAGCGAAAACGGCGGAAGAAATATTTTCGACGAGCAGGAGCTTGTTCCGACGCGCGCTTCGTACATGAACAGCATGTATTTTGACGAAATATATCATGCGCGTACCGCATACGAAAGCGTGAACGGCTTGAGTATATATGAATGGACACATCCGCCGCTGGGCAAGGATATGATATCGTGGTGTGTTTCGTTGATGGGCATGAATCCGTTTGCATGGCGCTTTGCGGGAACGCTTGCGGGTGTGCTGATGCTCCCGGCAATGTATTTTATAGGACTTCTGATGTTCCGCAAAACATCGTGGGCAACGTGCCTTACGGCGTTGATGGCGCTTGACGGCATGCACTTTGTGCAGACGCGCATCGCCACGATAGATTCATTCTCGGTAATGTTCATAATATACATGTTCCTGTTCATGTATTGGTATTACAGCATCAGCTTCTACGACAAAAAGCTGTCAAGGACATTCATTCCGCTCGGACTGTGCGGACTGTGCTTCGGGCTCGGCGCGGCAAGTAAATGGATATGTCTCTATGCGGGCGCAGGGCTTGCGGTACTCTTCTTTATTACAATGTACCGCCGCTTTGATGAATACCGTACCGCTAAAAGCATGCTCGACTCGTCAAGCGGTGAGGAAAAAGAATATCTTACGCATATCTGCGATTCATTCGTGCCGAATCTTTGCAAAACGATACTGTTCTGCATACTTGTGTTTGTGATAATCCCGGTCATCATATACTGCGCATCGTATTACCCGTACTTCCACGCCGAGGGCGAAACACGCGCATGGTATAAGATAATCCTTGACAATCAGACCGCTATGTTCAATTATCATTCTAAGCTTGATGCAACGCATCCGTTCCAATCCGATTGGTACAGTTGGCCCGTTATCTACCGTCCGATGTTCTTCTATTCGGGCAAGAATCTCCCCAAGGGCAGAATGGAATGCATTTCATCGTTCGGAAATCCTGCCGTGTGGTACGCCGGTCTTGCATGTACGCTTATCGGCATAGTGATATTCGTGATGCGCTTCTTAGGGACAAAGCTTCCTGCGGACACACGCAAATCGGGTTTTGCTTCACTGTTCGCGCCGGGCGATGAAACATTGAAGGACAGAGATGAGCGCGATACAAGATTGCTTGTTTTCCTGCTTATCGGCGTTGCATGCAACCTGTTGCCGTGGGTAGGTGTAAGCAGATGTATATTTATCTATCACTATTTTGCCACAGTGCCGTTTATTATCATGTTTACGGTATACGTTGTCCGCTACCTCTGCCGTAAGTACAGAAAAAGCGGGATCGCGGTGCTTGCGGTGCTTCTTATAGCGGCACTTGTACTGTTCATAATGTTCAAGCCCGTTTGGAGCGGTACGGAAGTATCAAAGGAATACGTCAACACTTATCTGCGCTGGTTTGACAGTTGGGTATTCGGAAGCTGAGGAGGAAATATATGAAAACTCTGTTGATAGACGGAAACAGCCTTATAAACCGCGCATTCTATGCTCTGCCGGTGCTTTCGACGACCGACGGCGTATATACCAACGCGGTGTACGGCTTTTTGAAAATGTTCTATAAGGCGGTCGATGAATACGCGCCCGACAATATCGTGTGCGCGTTCGATCTGAAGTCGCCGACGTTCCGGCACAAACGTTATCCCGAATACAAGGCGGGACGCAAAAAAATGCCGGAGGAGCTTGTTCCGCAGATACCGCTTTTGCGTGAAATACTGACATCGCTCGGCGTGAAGTGCGTAAGCATAGAGGGCTTCGAAGCGGACGACATTATCGGCACATACGCGTTGCTTTCGGACGATGCCGGAGGAGAAACGGCGATAATCACGGGCGACCGCGATTCGTTCCAGCTTATAAGCGGGCATACGAGCGTATGGTATACCAAAAAAGGCATTTCGGATATACTTAAGCTTTCGCCGGATAACATAAAGGAAAATTACGGTGTTACCGAAAAACAGGTGTGCGACCTCAAGGGACTGATGGGCGACAGCTCGGATAATATCCCGGGCATAGCGGGTGTAGGAGAAAAGACAGCACTGACATTGCTTGAAAAATACGGCACTCTTGAAAGCGTGCTTGAGCATGCCGACGAAGTAAAGGGCAAGCTCGGCGAAAAGCTCCGCGACGGACGCGAGGCGGCGACCGAAAGCAAGTTTTTGGCGACCATAGTGCGCGATGTTCCGGTAGAACCGCTTTCGGAATGTGCGTATAAGCCTGTTTCTGACGAGGTAGCCGCTGAGATATTTGCAAAATATCAATTCAAGTCATTGCTTGAACGTGTCGGCGCACAAAAAACCGTTTTCGAAGCCGAAACACTTGATTTTTGCGATCTGTCGTTTGTAAAAAATTCTGTAGCGGTGTATATTACGGATCAGGCAATATTCATAGCGTCCGACGAAAAGAAACAGTACCGCATTTCACTTACCGTCGATCTGCTCACGATGGGCATGACGCTCGATAATGCAGTAGAAATACTTCGTCCCGTTATGGAAAACGAAAATGTCAAAAAATATTTTTACGATTGCAAATCGGCGATGAAGCTGTGGGATATCAAAAATATCTGCGGCGATATAATGCTTGCCGAATATCTGCTTGATGCGGGAGGCGACGATTTTTCGTTCGCGCATATCGCGGAACGCTATTCGGTCGCCGAGGGCGCGTCGGCTGTGCTTTCAATACACGCACAGCAGGAAAAATCGCTTGAAGCGCAGGGGATGACTTCTCTTTATTTTGATATGGAGCTTCCGCTTGCCGCTGTGCTTGATTCTATGGAAAAAACGGGCTTTTGTGTCGATGTACCCACGCTTCGTCTGCTCGGCAGTGAGCTTTCGGAAAAGCTTTCCGCGCTTACGGGTGAGATATACGCGCTTGCGGATAAGGAATTCAACATCAATTCGCCTCAGCAGCTCGGCAATGTGCTGTTTGAAGACCTCGGTCTGCCCGCAAAAAAGAAAAATAAACGAGGCTATTCCACCGATAACGATGTGCTTGAACAGCTTGAGCATCCGATAATACCGCTTATAATGGAATACCGTCAGCTCCAGAAGCTCAAAAGCACATATATCGACGCCATGTTCGGGCTTATTTCTTCCGACGGGCGCATACATTCCACTTTCAATCAAGCAGTTACGGCGACGGGCAGGATATCAAGCACAGAACCGAATTTGCAGAATATACCTGTCAGATATGAGGCAGGCAGAGCCATCCGCAAGGCATTCGTTGCCGAAAAAGGGTGTGTGCTTGTGAATGCCGATTATTCGCAGATAGAGCTTCGCATACTTGCACATCTTTCGGGCGATGAAACGCTGATAGATTCGTTCAGAAATAACGAGGACATCCACGCGCGTACTGCCGCAGAGGTTCTCGGAATTGATATTTCAGAGGTCACAAAGGAACAGCGCGGCAAAGCGAAAGCTGTCAATTTCGGAATAATTTACGGCATCAGCGATTTCGGCTTGGCTAAAAGCATCAATTCTTCGCGCAAGGAAGCGAAGGAATTTATTGAAAAGTATTTTGAACGCTACCCAAGCGTAAAACGCTATCTTGATGAGTGCGTAAGCGAAGCGAAGCGTTCGGGATGCGCAAAAACGGTGTTTTCCCGCAAACGTTCGATACCTCAGCTTAAAGCGGAGAATTTCAGTGTCCGCGCGTTCGGTGAGCGTGTGGCGATGAATACGCCGATACAGGGAAGTGCGGCGGATATAATCAAGCTTGCCATGCTCAAGGTGTATGACGAGCTTCAAAAAGAGCCGCGGCTCGGCAGGCTGATATTGCAGGTACATGACGAGCTTATTATCGAAACTGATGAAAACAACGCGCACGATACCGAAAAGATGCTTAAAAGCGTAATGGAAAGCGTTGCCGAGCTTTCGGTTCCGCTTGTTGCGGAAACTAATGTGGGAAGGACTTGGTTTGACTTAAAATGATACTCGGTCTTACCGGCGGGATAGCATCGGGGAAAAGCACGGTATCGCGGTATTTTGCTTCAAAGGGTATAAGCATCGTGGATGCCGATGCCATTTCGCGTGATATAACGAAAAAAGGGCAAAAGGGCGCGGAAGCGATACGGGAAGTTTTTGGCGAAGAGTTTTTTGTTTGCGGTGAACTTGACAGAAAAAAGCTTGCATCATTCTGCTTCGGAAGCCCCGAAAACACTGAAAAGCTCAACGCCTTGCTCCATCCGATCATAATAGATGAAATCGAAACGCAGTTGAAGCTTCACGCGAAAGAAAAGCTGACAGTGCTTGATGCGCCGTTGCTCATAGAATCGGGACTTCATAAAAGATGCGATAAGGTGCTTACGGTCATCTGCGACCGCGAAACACGCATCCGAAGAGCCGTACTGCGTTCACCGATAAGCGAAAACGAGGTACGCGACCGTATAGACAGACAGATATCCGACAGCGAACGTATCAAATATTCCGATTTCATTATCGACAACGGCGGTACGGTGGAAAATACACTTGCACAGGCTGATAAAATACTTAAGGAGCTGAATATATGAAAAGGGCAAGCTATCTTCAGCGCAATACACTCAAAATAATAATTACGGTCATTATCCTGCTTGCGTTGCTTTATATAGCGTTCGTATGGAGCAATACGTATATCAAAGGCAAGCTTCCGACAAAATATGACGAATTTGTGGAAAAGTACGCAGATGAATACGGCGTAGATAAATATCTTGTATATGCCGTGATAAGCGTTGAAAGCGATTTTGACAAGGATGCCGTGTCGAGTGTAGGCGCATGCGGCTTGATGCAGATAATGCCGGAAACAGCTGAATGGATGAATGAAAAGTATTCTCTCGGTATGGAAAATATCGACCTGTTTTCGCCGGAGACTAACATCCGCATCGGTTGCCGCTATCTTTCATATCTTACGGAACGCTTCGGGAACACTGAGCTTGCCGTTACCGCGTACAACGGCGGTGAGGGAAACGTAAGCGAATGGCTCAAAAAGTATTCTTTTGACGGCAAGACACTCTTGAATGTCCCGTATAAGGAAACGGCAAATTATATCAAAAAGGTGAATGCACGTTATGAAATATATTCAAAGCTTTATTCGTAATGCGGTGCGCATAACGGCACTGATGCTTGCGGTGGTTCTGCTTTGCTCCTGTGCGTCTGATGAAGGAGGCATTATTTCTCCGCCATCGACATCGGACAGTACGGAGAATACCGAGGAAGCAACGGCAGGCGGTACACTGCGTATACCGATGACGCTTTCACCGTATTCAATGCATCCGCTCTACATAAAAGAATTACAGATGCGTAATGTATATTCTATGATATTTGAGCCGCTGATAGAATTTGACGAGCGTATGGAACCGTGCGCGTGCATTGCCGAAAGCTGGAAGTACGATAACGGATCATGGGTACTCAAGCTTCGCCCGAATATCCATTGGCACGGCTCGCTCGGTGATATCAGCGCAGCGGATGCGGCATATACGATAAATACGATACTGTCCGATCCCGAAAGCATCTATTATTCGAATCTTTCGGCATATGTCGCGGGAGCGGAGGGCTATGATACAACGCTTATTATCCATCCGCATACTCCGTCATATGCCACGCTGTACGCACTCAATATTCCGGTTATTCCCGAAAAATACTATTCGGGGAAAGCAAAGACGTGCCGTGATATCCCGCTCGGAAGCGGTTGCTTTGCGGCGGATTCGCTCACCTTTGACGGAGAAACACGCATGGAGCTTTCGGCATTTTCAAAATGGTGGAAAAAGCTCCCTTATATCGAAAGAGTAATCACAACGGGCTACGACAGCACCGAACGCATGCTTGAGGATTTTATTTCGGGCAAGCTCGATTGCGCACCGACACCGCTCAAAACTACGGAAGTTTATGAGATAATCGACGGTGTTAACGAGAAGAACTATCTTTCGCATAATTATGTATTTCTTGCGTTCAATATGGCACGCCCGATAATGCAAAACGCAGATTTCAGGCACGCGATAGCATATGCAGTCGATCGCACAAAGATAATTAACAATATATATCTTTCGAAGGCATCGGGAGCTGAACAGCCGCTGTTCAACGATTCGTCGCTTTCAAGTGCGGAGGTAACACGGTATGACCATAATACCACGCGCGCAAAGGAGCTGATCGACGGTCTGTATTATACCGACGATGATCTCGACGGCTTCGTTGAGGCACATGGCAACAAAATAACACTTACGCTTGCCGTGCGTAATGTTCCCGAGAATCCCGTGCGATTGGAAGCGGCAGAAGCAGTAAAGGCAGATCTTGCGGAGGTGGGCATTGATGTGCAGATACTTCCGCTTTCGGAAGCTGATCTCCGGAATACAGTGTCATCAGGCAATTATGATATGATACTGAGCGGATATTATCTTTCCGATACGCCGAACCTTAAATTTGCGTTTTTCGGTAACGGAAACCTTTCGTCGTATTCGTCAATGGCTATAAACAATGCTTTTGACGGTATTGACGCAGCATCGACGCTTGACGGGCTTAAGTCTGCCACCCTTGATATGCAAAGAGTGCTTGCCGCCGATCTGCCTCAGATAGGATTGTTTTTTGAGATGGATACGTTTCTGTATAATGAGAAGCTCCATATCAGCAGGATACAACGTGAATCAAGCGTATATTCTACGGTAGGCTCGTGGTGGATAGAAAAACAGAATACGCAACGATGAGGAGATAAAATCATGAATGAAAAGCTGACTTTCAGAAATGCCGAAAAAAAGGACGCGGCTCTTATTTTGCATTTTATAAAAAAACTTGCGCAATACGAGAAAATGTCGGATGAAGTGGTTGCCGATGAGGATACGCTCAGGAATTGGATATTTGATAAGCAAAAAGCGGAAGTGATATTTGCTTTGCATAACGGAAAGGAAATAGGCTTTGCGCTGTTCTTTCATAATTTTTCGACGTTTCTCGGACGTGCGGGAATTTATCTGGAGGATTTATATGTGGAGCCTGAATACCGCGGCAAAGGCTACGGAAAAGCACTCCTCCGAAAGCTTGCACAAATAGCCGTTGAACGCGGTTGCGGACGGCTTGAATGGTGGTGCCTTGATTGGAACAAACCGAGCATTGATTTCTACCTTTCCTTAGGCGCACAGCCGATGTCCGATTGGACTACCTACAGAATTACCGGCGATACACTTAAAAAGCTTGCGGAGTGATGCTGTATCGCTTTGAAAAAAACTATTTGTTTGACACGGCAGACGGATAATGATGCTTTTGATATATTCGGTAATGTCAAGCATGCGATACGCTGAAAAAATGTGATTTGCGGAGATATGGCATGATAGGAAAAAACGTGAACATAACTGTTGACAGACCGCTCGGTAGTATCCATCCAAATCATAGTGACATAAAATATCCCATAAATTACGGATATATAAACGGGATCATTGCGCCTGACGGTGAAGAGCAAGACGCTTATATTCTCGGTGTGGATGTACCTTTAACAAATTTTACGGGTAAAGTTGTTGCCGTAATACATAGGCGGGATGATATTGAAGATAAATGGGTTGTCATTCCTGAAGGATACACGGTAACAAAAGAAGATATTATCAAAGCTACATATTTTCAAGAAAAATATTTTAACATTGAGATTATTATGTAAGACAAATCCCTGCTTGTCGGACTGAAATATCTTTGTCTCACAGCAAACAGGGAAATTATTATTTCCGAATAATGTAATATTGGATTTTTGAGGAAATGCGAAAAACTTTACATCATCATCCCGGCAAGCGCAAAGAAAAGCGGAATCGTTACTATTCCGAAAAGGTATGATATAAAGCATATGCGTGCGCTCTCGGAGGAATCGTATCCGGCACTCTCGGTGAACATAACGGTGTTCGCTCCGATTGGCATGGCGGTCACGATAAGCGGTATTGCAAAATACAGGTCCTTCAGCCTTAAGGCAAAAAGCAACAGCGCGAACAGCGTAGGAATGGCGATAAGCCGCATAAGCGTCACGAGGTATGCTTTCGGGCTTCGGAACAATTCCGAAAGCGAAAATTTGCCGAGGACTACACCGATAAGGAGCATCGAAACGGGACTCATACAGCCCGATGCACCGCTGAGGATATCGTTTATCGGCTTCGGCAGAGTAAATCCTGAAAGACCTATCGCAATGCCGATGACAAGCGCGATAATGGTAGGCGAAAGCAGGACTTTAAGCGCACCTTTGCTTTTTCCTACAAGCAAAAAATAGCCGAGCGAGGAAATCGCCACGCTTGATGTGAGCATAACGACTATCGTTTTTGAAAGAAGACCGCCGCCGAAAACACCTTCAATTACGGGATAACCGAAATAGCCGTAATTGGCAAACGCGAAAATATATATCAGCGTGTTGCGCGGAACATCGCTTTTCTTAAAGAGCAGGCTGAACACAAATGCAACAGCCAGCTCGACGACGACTAATCCGAGCCCGAACAGAAAAAGCCCCGCGTTGCTTTTAAGCGTAGCAACAGTGAAATTCTGTGACAGATTGCATATCAGGTACGCCGGGTAGAACACATATGTTCCGAGCGTCGAAAGTACCGAAGGCGCTTTGTCACCCAAAAGCTTTTTCGACCTCATAAAATAGCCGATAAAGATAAATGCGAACAGCACAAGTACCTTTTGCAAAGTAAGTGACGCTGTCAACAACGTTTCATTCAAGCGTCAGCACCACCTTGCCGACGTTTTCACTTCTTTCCAAAATGGCGTGTGCTTCTTCCGCCTGCGCCATCGGCACCACTTTGTATATGTGCGGGCGGATATCTCCCGATTCTATTTTCGGAAAAACCTTTTCGACAAGTTCTGCAAGAATGAATGATTTGAAATCAGGCGTGCGGTTGCGGAGCATGCTTCCGACAAGATGAAGTCCCTTTGTAAGCAAAGGACGGAGCTGTATTTCCGTCGTGATGCCCGCAAGCGTGGAGATTACCACCCAATATCCGCCGCGTGCCATGAACGGCAGGCTTTCGCCCAAAACTTTGCCGGAAAGACAGTCCATCGCCACATTGATGGGATGGCCGTTCTCCGCTTCATGTGCAAGCACCTCGGCAACATTTTCAACAGCACTGTTTATTATTCTGTCCGCACCGAGGTCGGATATTTTTTTTGCGATCTCGTCCGACAGCACACTCGTTATGACATATGCGCCGAACGCCTTTGCCATAGGTATGGCAACGCTCGCAAGTCCGCTTGCACCTGCGGGAATGAAAGCTGTCTGACCTTTTTCAAGGTGTCCTTCAATAAAAAGATTGAGGTATGACGTTGCGAATGCTTCGGGTATAGCCGCGGCTTCGGCAAAGCTTAAGCTGCGCGGCACGGGCATGAGCATGTCGTATCTCACGGAGACCCTTTGCGCATAGCCGCCGCCTCCGAGCAGAGCGCATACTCTGTCGCCGATTGAATATTTGCACTTTTGCTTTGCGATGTCACCAATTTCGGTTATAATTCCCGAAATTTCAAGTCCCATCCACGGCGGACAGCCTTCGGGCGAAGGATATTTGCCCTGACGCTGAAGCAGGTCGGCACGGTTGAGCGCCGCGGCTTTTATTTCAACAAGCACTTCGTCGGGCTTTAAGACCGGGTCGGCAACCTCTGACCATACAAGATTTTTATCTTCGTCAATAAGCATTGCGTACATACAAACACACTCTCCGATCAGTCACTGCCCTTTAATGAAAGGCTTCTGCCGCCGTCTATTATGTATGTCTGTCCCGTTATGAATCTCGCTTCGTCTGAGACCATGAACGCGGCAAGCTCGGAAATATCCTCGGCGGTACATTTTTCATGGAAAAGATTCGTGTCGAGCGCACGCGCGTCACCGCCCGTTTCCTCGGGGCGCATAACGATTCCCGGGGCAATGGCGTTGACGTTTATTTTGTATTCGCCGAGTTCCTTTGCAAGTGCCTTTGCAAAGGAGCTTATGCCGCCCTTTGCCGCGGCGTAATCAACACAGCCCTTACTGCCCATAAAACCGATGGTAGATGAATACAAAAGTATCTTTCCGCCGTCGCCCTGCGCTATCATCTGTCTCGCGGCGGCACGGCTCGCCCAGAATGCACCGAACAGATTGACTTTGAGTATGCGTTCGATGACCTCGTCGGACTGTTCTGTAAGCACCTTTGCCTGGCTTCTTGCACTTCCGCCGGCAACGTGGAGCATGATATCCAGCCTGCCGAATGTATCGACCGTCTTTTTAACAGCCTCATCCACGCTTGAAGAATTTGTTACATCCGTTGGAATACCGATGACTTTGCCGCCGATATCGGTTATTTTCTTTACTGTTTTGCCGACGGTCTCCTCATTGATATCCGTTACGGCTACGCACGCGCCGAGCTGTGCGAGCTTTACGGCATTAGCCGAGCCGATGAAACCGCCCGCGCCTGTAATAAATACGACTTTTCCTGTGAAATCCATGCTCTTATTCTCCTTTTATTTTTGTTTTTAATATTATTTATCATTTGCACATATTTGCATAAGTACCTTTTGTACTAAGTATTCGTGCCTGTATGAGAATGGGTTTTCTTTTTCGCCCAAAATGTAATGATAGAAGTCATCTATCATTTCATCGTAGCGGCTATCCTTGGGAATATCACTTATATTAAGGATTCCTTTCATATCCTCATACGGATCGGTTGCGATTTCCGGCGTTGAAAATGTTGCGTGTGTGATGTTTTCGATCGGCTTTATGTCGATACAGCCTTTCGTGCCGGAAATGACGAGCTGTCTGCGTCCCCAACCGTTCACTTCTACCGACGAAACGAATATCCTTACAAGCGCGTTGCCGTATTCAAGCACGGCGAGGTCGTTGTCGGCAAAATCAATTCCGTCAAAGCCCGTATGCTTCAAGAATGTTGTTAACCTGTCGGGCTCGCCCAAAAGATACACCGCGATATCGACAAGATGACTGCCGAGTATATACATTATACCGCCCTTGAAGCCGCTCAGCCATTCCTTATACTGCTTGCTGTGATATGTACTCATTTCGGCGTTTATCATCGTTATTTCGCCGAGTGTGCCGTTGCGTGCAAGCTCCAGCGCTTTTTTGACCGCGGGATTGTAACGGTACATGTACCCGAGCTGTACGGTAAGCTTTTTGCGCTCCGCGTCATCAAGAAGCTTTTTGTATTCCTCAAGTGTGCCGCTTGCGGGCTTATCCATGTGGATATGCTTGCCGGCGTCGATGCATCTTTGCGCGGTTTTGGTAAGATACGGTACCCCGGTTTCCACCAATACCGCGTCGCATTTGTTTAACAGCTCATGCTCACTTATCCGCGTAAGCCTTGCGTATTGCGCTAAACCGCCGCGCTCTTTCAGCACTTGTTCGTTGTCCTCACAGAAGCCTATTATTTCGAACAGGTCGGGACGTTTTCTTGCCGCCGCCATAAGCGATGCCGCGTGATTATGTCCGATTCCGATTTGCCCGATTTTTATTTTTTGCATTATTGTCTCCATTCAAGTGTGTTTATTGCGTTCACGTACGAGTGAAGGTCAAGCTGTTCGAAATTCGCACTTGCGCTATAACGCTCTATGCAAAACGCAAGGTGTGCGCCGAGCATGGGATTTATTATTCTTGTGATCCTTCCCTTTGCACCCGAGCAGTGATAATGTACCTTGCATGAAATCTCATTTTTCAGTGTTATCATCGTGCGGAAACTTTCGGCAAGCTCATCGTCGGTATTGCACGGACAGACAAGCTTTATTATATCGGGCTTGCGTGTTGCTTCAAAATACTTGCACAGTGAAACGGCTTCATCGGTGGAAAGATAAACTCCCGCATGGCATGAGAGAAGCACCTCGGTGCCGCGCGCGTGCAGTTTTTCGATAAAAGCGACTTGCTTTGCGACCGTTTCGGGGTCAAGTGCGACCTCGTTCGGCTTTTTACGGGCGAACAGCATTTCTTCCGTCGCGTATTCTTCACGGAATGAAGTTTTAACGTCTTTATTGAACGAATAGCCCTGCATATCGACAGCGGAAGCACCGGCTACGGAACCCATTTCAAGCAAAGCGATGCGGCTTTCCTCGTCGGAATCATATGTTGCGTATTCGTATGTCTGGCTGTAATTCAAGGCGAGCAGCGGCAGACGCGATGACGATATTATTTCTTTTATACTTTCGACATTTTTGTATTGTTCATCAAGGCACGAAAGATGAAGGTCGATTCCCGTCGCACCGGCACATTCACTGTTGCGTATTGCGGCTATCGCATCACGGACATTACGTTCTCTGACCACGCTTGCCACAACGGGTGACGGGGCGTTTGCAAAAGATTTCAATGTTATCAGCTCCTTTTTTGAATAAGTATAGCGCCTTTTGCGGGATATGTAAATAGTTATAGTGATATTTTTATACATATTGATACTGAATTTTTGAATCACACATTTGACATATCCAGATATTATCAATATAATACTAAAAAAGGGGCGGATAACATGAAGAATAATTTGTCTGAAATGATAATAACCGATGTCAAGGCATGCAACAGGATAAACCTACCTGCGGGCGCACATTCAAAGCGTAACGGACGTGAACATTATGCCGTGGCGGTAAAATCAGTCGGAAGGACGGTGTATTTATATGACGGAAAAGAATATGTTTCAGACAAAGAGCATCTTGTGATTTTGCCCAAAAACATAAGCTACAGCTTCCTGATAGCGGAAGCAGGCGAATGCTGTATGATCGAATTTGATGTCGCGGAAGTAAATATGAATGAACCGGCTGTATTTACATTGAGCAATGCCGATGAATTCGCAAAGCTCTTTCGCAGGGCGGAACGCGCACTTGCTTTCGGGAAGGAAAGCGGACGCCTTACGGCATTAAGTTGCCTGTATTCGGTGCTTGCTCGTGCAGTGGAAGAAAGCGAGGGCGAGTACATGTCGCCAAGTGCATTTTCAAGGCTTGAGCCTGCTTTGCGTTATTTAGAGGAAAATATTTCACAAGGGAATATTTCCAATGCAGAGCTTGCACAAAAATGCGGGATAAGCTGTGTTTATTTCCGAAAACTGTTTTCTCAAAAATTCAACATGCCGCCGGCCAAATACATGATGATGCTGAAAATCAAAAGAGCAAAAGGACTGATGTTGAGTGATCACACGAGCATGAGTGATATTGCATTCACATGCGGATTTGCCGGAATCAGCCACTTTTCCAAGGCATTCAAAAGCTTTACGGGACTTACTCCGAGCCAATATAAACTGTCGTTACAAAAGAAATAACATTTTGTCGAACGAAAATTGCTAAAATTTTCCAAAAAACGGTTGCAATTTCTTATCATAAATGGTAAAATATGGCAGTAAAGTAAAAAAATACATCGTCGAACGCTGAAAATGCGACGGCGGAGAAGGAGTAAGAATGGAAAATACGAAAATTATGATCGTTGACGACAGTCAGGAGATACGGGAAAAGTTAAGCGTCATAGTGGAAAGCATGGACAATGTATCTTTGTTGGGAACGGCGGCTAACGGCGTTACCGCGCTGGAGATGATAGCACGTCAAAAACCGGATATTTTACTGCTTGATATCATCATGCCGCAGCTTGACGGATTTGGGGTGATGGAATATCTGGCCGAAAAAGACATTATGCCGGATACGATAGTCATTTCTGCGCTGACACAGGAGAATTTCATATTCCGCGCGCTTAATCTTGGGGTAAAATACTTTATTGCGAAACCGTTCGACAGCGAAAACATCAAAACACGCATCAAGGATATCATTGCAATCCAGAAAGGGATGCCGCTTGCGCATCCGTCACAGCCGGAGACGATCTCAAAACACGCAACGCTTGATGAACGAATAAGCAGTGTGTTCATTTCGATAGGTATTCCCGCGCACATCAAGGGATATCACTTTTTACGCGAAGCCGTTAAAATGGTCATAGAAAATCCGGATTCGATCAATCGCATAACAAAGGAGCTTTATCCGGGTATAGCAAAGAAATTCAACACAAGCGCAAGCAAGGTGGAACGCGCGATACGGCACGCCATTGAAGTGGCATGGACACGCGGCAAGATCGAAAATATAAATCAGCTTTTCGGATTTAAGGTTTACGGTAAAAACGATAAGCCGACAAACGGTGAATTTATCGCTTTGATCGCGGACAAGCTGATACTTGATAAGATGGCTGTAAAATAATGTATGCCGAAATTCTGCGATTTTGATTTCGGCATACATTGAAACAACGGCGTGATTTTGCGGTCGGATCACATGCTGTCAACGTCGGAACGGTACTATTCGCGGTTTTCTTCCGAACGGTTTATCTGCATAAAGCACATCATTACAACACCGATCACTCCGCCGACCATAGCTCCGCAAAAAAACATCAGGACAGTAAGCATACCGTTCATTCCTTTCGATACGTTTGTTACACTAATATTGTACCGAAAAGTCCCTGCTTTATTACAAATAAAACAGGGACTTTGAATTTTTTCAGTTTGAACGATGGCTTAGTCTTCTTCCTCTTCCTCGGGAAGCTCTGCGTTGTGATATACGTTTTGAACGTCATCATTGTCGTCGAACTGATCAAGCATCCAATAGATTTTCTTAAGAACATCTTCCTGATTTACGGGAACGGTGTTCTGCGGTATCATGTCGAGCTGAGCATCAAGGAACGTATATCCTGCGTCCTCAAGAGCCTTGCGCACGGCGGAAAAATCATCGGGCGCGGTGTATATTTCGAATGTATCGTCGTTCGGCATGAAGTCCTCGGCACCGGCGTCAAGCGCACTCATCATGAGTGTTTCTTCATCTGTTGAACCGTCATTTTCGATAACGATGACACCCTTTTTGTCGAACATCCATGAAACGCATCCGGTCGCACCCATCGAGCCGCCCGCCTTATCAAAGATATGGCGTATTTCACTCGCGGTACGGTTGCGGTTATCGGTAAGAATTTCGACAATGACAGCTACGCCGGCAGGACCGTAACCTTCGTATGTAAGTTCGTCGTAGTTTACGCCGTCACCTTCGCCCGCCGCTTTTTTGATACTGCGTGAAATGGTGTCGTTAGGCATGTTGTTAGCCTTTGCCTTTGCAATGACATCGGCCAGCTTTGAGTTTACACTCGGATCGGGACCGCCTGATTTTACGGCAACGGCAAGCTCTCTGCCTATTTTTGTGAACACCTTGCCCTTCGCCGCATCTGTCTTTGCTTTTTTATTTTTGATATTTGCCCATTTTGAATGTCCTGACATAACAATTCTCCTTTATTTTTTGAAAGTGAATCCGTATATGAGTATTCCTGCCGCAACGCTTGCGTTGAGCGATTCAGCTCCGCCGCGCATCGGCAATGAAATTTTTTCATCCGCGATATCAAGCACGGGCTGAGATATACCGTTGCCCTCGTTGCCGATGATAACGCAGTTTTTTTCGTTGTGCTTAAAGTCCGAAGAGTAAAAATCCGTACCGTCGAGTGCCGCGGCAAACACTGTGTAGCCATGCTTTTTCAACTCCGCAAGCGCCTGAACGGAATCATCCGCTATCATTACGGGGATATTGAATATCGAACTCATCGTCGCACGAACGGTTTTCGGATTGAACAGCTCAACGCATTCCGGCGACAGTATCATCGCCGACGCACCTGCTGCGTCAGCCGTTCGGATAACGGTACCGAGATTGCCGGCATCCTGAAGCCTGTCAAGGAATACGGTCAGCCCGTTGAGCCCCTCAGCCGAAAAGGATGTATCGAACATTTTCGCCTGCGCAATGATGCCTTCGGGACTTGAGGTCTCGGAAAGTGCTTCGATAACGCGGTGCGAAACGCATATTATCTCGCAATCGGCATTTATACTGTCCAAAAAGCTTTCCTCGGCAAGTACACACTCAAACTGAACACCGCGTGCCATAGCGTCAAGCACGGCACGTTTGCCTTCAATGAGATATGTTTTTGTGCTTTCCCTGCCTTTTTTGCTTTTGAGCGTTTTTAAGAATTTTATACGTTCATTTGACGTACTCGTAATAGCTTGCATTTTTTCTCCGAACACAAAAAAGTGCGCAATACAGAGCTTGTCTGCATTGCGCGCAACTTTTTATTACAGGTTTTTCTTTGCAACCTCGGCAAGCTGTGCAAATGCAGGTGCATTGTATACTGCAAGCTCCGCAAGCATCTTGCGGTTGATTTCGATACCTGCTTTTTTAAGACCGCAGATAAGCTTGCTGTAATTAAGACCGTTAAGTCTTGCCGCAGCGTTGATACGGGTTATCCACAACGAACGGAAATCTCTCTTTTTGAGCTTACGACCTACGAAAGCGTAAGCCTGAGACTTCATAACGGCTTCATTAGCTATACGGAACTGTCTGCTCTTCGCACCGAAATAACCTTTGGCAAGCTTAAGGACCTTCTTATGATTCTTTTTTGTATTGACTGCTCTTTTGATTCTCATTTTTCATTTCCTCCCAAAGCTTACTTATAAGGTATCAGCTTGCGAATATTTGCACTTTCGCATTCGGCAATATAGCCGCCCTTACGCAGATTTCTCTTTCTTTTTGTTGATTTTTTCGTCAGGATATGGCTTCTGTAAGCCTTGCCTCTCTTGACTTTTCCCGTAGCGGTGAGACCGAATCTCTTTGCCGCGCCTCTGTGTGTCTTCATTTTTGGCATAGTACTTTCCTCCTAAAAAGATTTATAGTGCAGACATTATCATTATGAGATTTCTGCCCTCAAGAACGGGCTTCTTCTCAACCTTGGCGTCATCCTTCAACATTTCGCAGAAAATAGACATTATTTGATGACCGATCTCCGGGTGTGTTATCTGACGGGCACGGAAACGGATAGATACCTTTACCTTGTCGCCGTCCTTGATAAACTCACGCGCTTTTTTTGCTTTGACCTCCATGTCGTGCTTTTCGATAGTGGCGGAAAGCTGGATCTCATGCATGGCTATGACCTTTTGATTCTTCCGTGATTCCTTTTCTCTCTTCTGTGCCTCAAAACGGTACTTGCCGTAATCCATTATTTTTACTACCGGCGGTACTGCCTTGGGTGAAATAAGGCACAGATCAAGCTCTGCCTGCTCTGCCATCCGTCTTGCCTGATCTATCGGAACTACTCCGACCTGACTGCCGTCAGCGGCGATAACGCGGACTTCCTTTTCTCTGATCTCATCATTGATCGCTAATTCTGTAATGTTGAACACCTCCAAATAAAATAATGCGGGCAACATGACACTACCCGCATAAAAAGCTTTATTGGTAACCGTGTGCGGCGCATTTGCCGACAGGTGAGAAGCGGGTAGCTTCTGCTTTGCATAGAAATGATACTACCGTATCAAAAATTTGTCAACTGTTTTTTTCAAAAATCTTCCGATTCATCCGTTTCATTGAAATCTGCACGGTAAAAGCCGCGTGTGCGATGCTCTTTGTCCCTCTTTTTAAGCAATCTTACGACTATTACGGCGGCAAGCGCAACTGTAAGTGCGACGGTCACAGCACCGAAAATCAGTGCCGAATCGGTAATAAGCACTTTGACCGTGCCGGATACCAAATAGTATATCGGTGTTTTGACAAGGGCTATATGCGAGGGGATATCGTATATCGCAAGCATGACGAGCGGAATGAACACGGTTACGAATGCCGTCCACGTTGCACTTAATATGCCGAAAAGCGAATCCGATATTCGCTTTTTGCCGTTGATGGCTATTCCGAGCGTGATAAGTATTGCAGCTGCCGCCCACAGCGGTATTACCGCGGCGCGTATCCCGTTAAGCTTTGCAATATATTCCGATGCTTTATTTATGGCTTTTACGGCTACTTCCGGCAAAAACCGCAAAGTATTATTGAGTGTGCGGTTTATATATGTATATACGCCTTCGGCATCTTCGACCGAAACATCGGCTTGCGCTGCATATTCGTCAAGAGTCTGCATTACTGCGCTGTGCAATGCATCACTTTCAAACGGTTCCGTAAGAAGCTTTTCCTCGGTAAAGAGTGCGGTAAATATGACATTTATGTATTCGTGTTCATATCTTATAAGCTTATCCGTACCTGCCGCGTTTATAACGGTTTCGGTAGGTATTTCAACAATGGAACCTATCCCGTCGAGAGATTTTTCTATCTGCTTTTCTACCGAAGCGTCAAACTCATCGGTAAGCACTGCACGCTTGTAAGTATCGGGCTTCATCCAATATGTGCCTGCCGTAGTTCCTATCACGGCGCAAAGCAATGTAATGGCAATAAGCACATCTATAATGAAACTCAATATTTTTTTCGGTGTACTTTTTTCGTATGTTTTTTTGCTCATGCCGTCACCTCCATACGGGATCGCTGAGGTCTTCCTGCAATTCAGCGGTGATCGCTATGCGCTTCGTGCGGTACGGTCCCTGCTTGGGGTAGCAGGTGTATACCGTGAGCATATCACTGCCGGAGCGCAATATATAAGATGTGTCATCGGCTTCAAAAACATCCTTGGAAGTAACCTTGTAAACGTACTTGCCGTAAGAGGCATTGATGGTTATAAGCTCGCCGAGCGGTATATCTTCAAGATTATACAGTCCGTTTGCTTTATTGCGGTTTACATGGAACGATATCACGCAATTACCGCCCTGACCGGGGAAGGTCGAAAAGAAGAAATGACCGAGTCCGAGATCAAGCACATCGGCGGTATCACCGTTATATATGGGTACATCTTTTGTGCCGAGACATTCGACGGTTATCGTACCCCACTGAGACGCCCACGGATAATACGGGAATTCAGCGGCATCATAATACACCTTCGCGCCGTCTTCACCGTTTTCGGTCTTTTTGTTCGGTGTAAAAAACTCAAAATCGACATCCTCATATGTAAGCTCATCACTTTCGCTGCCTGACATTAAGGCGTGCCAAAGAGTTGAAGGCTCTATGTAGGTACTGAAAACAAAAACGCAAATAAGACAAATTGCCGTACCGTACAAAATAAAGGGCGTGATGAGCATCAAAAGCTGCCCTGTCACGCCGTATTTGCGTTTCTTTACGCCATCAGCCATTTGCTTCCGATTTTTTGCGGAAGATGATCACAGCTGCCGCAGATGCAAGTGCAAGCGTAGCCCCGGCAACACAAAGATATGCGGGATTGAATTCGGAACCTGTCTTGGCCACGAGCTTTTCGCCGTCATAAACCATTGCCACTTTACCGTCCTCATTGAACACTTGCATTTCAACTGATCCGTTGCCGTTGCTTTCGATTTTGTAAGAATAACCTGTGATGGCACTGGCTTGATCCATGAGCTTCAATATCTCTTTTTTCTGCTCGGTAGTATAAGAATCTGCTGTAAGACCGCTACCTGTAGGTACGATATCATTTGCTTTATCTGCGATCACAAGGAGCTTGTCGATCTCATCCGATGAAAGATCGATCTTCTTGATTTCGGCAACAATGCTGTTGTAAAGACCTTCATTATCGCGAACCACCGGGATTTCCTTTATCGCTGCGATAAGCTGATCCTTTGAAGCTGCCGAAACGGTCATCATGCTACAGGCAAGCACTGCCAATATTGTAAGAACAACTATGAGTTTCTTCATTTTCAACATCCTTTCGTCTATAAAAACTCAATATAATCTTGATACACAGTTATTTTATCATATCCGTTGCTTTACTGTCAACATATTTTTTTTGTTTTTTTTGATTTTTATACATCGAACGCGCCTAAAAACTCATATTGTTTTTACTTTGTTCCGTTCTGTAATCCGTAGGCGAGCATCCGTATTCTTTCTTGAATGCGTGGCTGAATGCATAAATGTCGTCAAAGCCGAGATGCTGTGCGATCTCACCGACATTCATATCGGAGAGTGCGAGCATGTTGCACGCATCACGCAGACGAAGCATGTTTTTATATTTGACGGGTGACACACCGAACGCAGATACAAACAGCCGACGGAACTGCGATACGCTCAAGCCGCACATTTTAGCAAGATCGTCTATATCGACAGCCTCGGCATAGTGGCTGTTCAGATGTTCGACCGCTTTTGATATCCTGTTTACCGAAGGATATCTGTTGCTGTGTGCCGAAAAATATTCTCCGATAAGCGAATACAACAAAGAAAGCAGTGTAAATTCATCTTCTTTTCGCTTCATTGAATATACTGCCGACAATTCGCGGAACGTTGAATCGAGCTTGGCGGGCATGCTTTTTAAGTACATCGCTTCATCACAGAGCTTCACCGGCTTTGAATCTTTTGTAATGGCGAATTCTACCTGTATGCATTCGGTATCGGGTGTTAGTACCGTAAAAACAAATTCAAGCTCTATCGGAAGAAATATCGCCTGAGATGCACCGATACAGTATTTTCTTTTCTCCGTTGTGATGGAAAGCTCCCCGGAAAGCACATATATCACCGTATTCATCACTTTGCGTTTTCTGACAAGTTCTTTATATATAGGGTAATATATTTGTGCAAAGATCTGTGTGACCGTATAACCGTTGCTTATACCGTTGTAATTATAGTTTATCACTTTTATCACCGATCATATTGTACCGCATATGCTTTGGTACGTCAACACCCGATGCGCGAAAATTACAAATAATTGATTTTTTTTTACATTGAAATCGCATAGCACAGTGATTACAATATAAACTGTTGAGTATGTCAGCATATTTGTTTTTATATGCTTGTTGTTTGTTTTTATAGCTTGAAATACAAATTTTGCCGTGATAAAATATACTCGCAATATAAAGGAGGTAAAAAATGAAAAAATTTCTGTCACTCATGCTCATTTCGGTGCTTCTGTTTTCCGTGTGCGCATGCTCCTCTCCAAACGGCGGAGGCAGTGATACCGAAAAAACACCCGAGAGCCCCGAACCCGATATTCTTGCTACCGCAACTCCGGCTCCGAATCCCGTCAAGCCGGTAGAAAAGGAGGAAAATAACAAAAGTGAGGTCGAATATACGCTTGTCAATATAATAGATGAGAAGAATTCGACATTCGACAGCGCCAAATCGACCGGCGATCTTGCGTGGAAAGCTCCGTTCGGCGGGAAACTTGAGCTTACGGAACGCGAGGAACACGGCAAAAGCCTGACGCTTTCGGATTTTACCGTGGATTACGCAACGCCTGCGATCAATATGTATCCTTATATCAAGGAACACGGTGCGGGTGACTATTCCGTGCAGTTCGAAGCGCTTCTTGAGGGCGATGACCTTATCGGCTCACCGTTCACGATAGCCATACGCGGCAGCGGCGCAAAGGATGAAAACACCTTTATCATGGAGCATGGCGGTAATTATTATTATACCGTCACCCCGGTAGTGGATGGCGATATCGGCGATTGGCAAACGGTAAGCTTTGAATTCACCGTTGAGGAAGAAGATATCGACAGTAACGCACATACATGGAATCTGTGCGTACATCACGTCAACAAAGCCGCAAAGACGATAACATTCGATAACGTACAGCTCGGTTTCTATGAAGAAGGCGAAGCACCCAAGGAGAAGGAGGTATTACCTGTGGAAGCACAGACTTGGCTTGCGAACGAAATAACACTCGTTTCGGAGAAAGAATACAAAAAACCCGTAGCAGATGCACTGCTCGACCTTAAAATATCAAACGGGAAAACGGAATACACCGTGCCCGGCTTCTGGGACGGCGGAACGACTTGGCGCATCCGCTTCATGCTCCCCGAGGCGGGTACATGGACATATGAGACCGTATGCTCCGATGCATCGAACACGAAGCTTCACGGCAGAAAAGGTACTGTGAACTGCACCGCGTATACGGGCGATCTTGATATCTACAAGCATGGCTTCATCAAGACCGAGCCGAACACGAAATACTTTATGTATAACGACGGTACTCCGTTCTTCTATTTGGGCGATACGCACTGGAACTTCCTTACCGAGGAATACGATTCCGCAGGCACGGCAGGCAAGGGAACAGATATCCCGTCGCACTTCAAATACATCATCAATAAGCGTGTATCGCAGGGCTACACCGTATATCAGACAGAGCCCATAGGCGCATCATTCGATATAACCAACGGCATCAATCAAAGTGATATTCCCGGCTTTCAGCAGGCGGATAAGTATTTTGCCTACATCGCAAAGCAGGGGCTTGTACACGCCAACGCACAGTTCTTCTTCCCCTCATCGCTTGTCCAAATGGTACAAAAGGATAACTATGAAGAACTGCTTGAGCAGGCTACACGTTATTGGGTAGCACGCTGGAGCTGTTATCCCGTGCTTTGGACGCTCGGTCAGGAGGTCGATAATGAGGCATACTTCTTAAAAACGCAGAACGGCGGATATGCGCTCAAATATAAGAGCATATATCCGTACAAGCTTATTTGTGAGTGGCTCGATAAATACGACCCCTACAAGCATCCGATCTCCGCACATCAGGAGGGAAGCAGTGATATCACAAAGCCCACAGCGGCATTCAATTCCGATTTCCTTGATGTAAAAGGACATACATGGTGGGCGACGCAGTGGAAGCCCCGCTTGAATCAGCCGCTTGACTTCTCGTCTGCCGTGGATTATTACACCAACGGTCAGGGCAAGCCGATAGTTATGTACGAGGGCAGATACGACAGCTTCTGGACAAACGAATGGGGTGCCAGAGTGCAGGGCTGGATATCGTTCCTGAACGGTATGTGCGGTCACGGCTACGGCGCAACGGATATGTGGCTCTATAACGGCAGTTACGATATGGAAAACGACACCGTGCGCGACGACATACGCATAACCGTCGCCGAAAAACGCATACCGTGGACACAGGCACTTGAGTTGCCCGCAGGCTATCAGATGCAGTACATGAAGGAGTTTTTTGAAAAAATCGAGTGGTGGAAGCTCGTTCCGTGCTTTGCCAACAAGGCTTATTTCAGCGCCGCCGACGGCATATATTACTCCGCCGCGACTATTGACGGTAACGGCACTTATGTAGCTTATTTTTACGATTTGAAGAGCAAGGCAACGGGCACGCTCAACGGGCTTGACGCATCAAGCGAATACACATATCAGTGGTTCAATCCGCGCACGAACGTGATAAGCAATCCTAAGCCTTTCAAGGCGACGAACGGCTCATACGATATCGGTGAGCGTCCGAGCGCCGAGGATTGGGTATTCATTGCCAAGAAAAAATAGTTTTCCGTCTTTTACGAATAAAAAATTTCCGTTCCTCTCAATGCAAGGGGGACGGATGTTTTTATCTCAAGAATTATTTCCTGCAAAAGCCGTATCGAAAAATACAAATGCCGTGCTGAATTTTACATTGAATTTATTTTGAATGTATTGTATAATTAAATAAATAAGAAAGGCAGGCATCAATATGGTACAGACAATAAATAACATAAAGGTAAAAGGCGTAAAATCCCAATGGGACGTGTTTTTTGACATGGCGCTTGAAATGCTTGATACGATAATGGAAAACAACAAGCTCGGCAAAAAGACGGTAATGATCGTACCCGTCGGACCGACGGCGCAGTATCCGATACTCGCGCGTCTTGTCAATCAGCTTCATGTGTCGCTTAAGGATGTGTATTTCTTCAATATGGACGAGTATCTTGTTTCGCCGGATAAAGCCATTGATCCGAACGATCCGCTGAGCTTTCATAAGAGAATGAACGATGAATTCTATTCTCTTGTTTCTCCCGAGCTTGTAATGCCGGAATCACAGAGGTTTTTCCCTGCGCCGGGCAAAGAAAAGGAATATGATGAGCTTATCGAAAAGCTCGGCGGTGCAGATCTCTGCTTGGGCGGATTGGGCATCAACGGACATGTTGCGTTCAATGAACCGCCCGAAGAGGACGACCCGATAACCAAAGATGAGTTCGCCGCACTTGGTACGCGGGTGTTGCGTATAACACGCGAAACGCGCACCATAAACGCCAACGGATATCTTAAGGGCGATATAGCCGCCATGCCTAAATGGTGCATAACCGTAGGTATGAAGCAGATACTCGCCTCAAAGAAAATATATATAGCACTGAATGTCGCATGGCAGCAGGGAATATTCAAAAGAGTCCTCTTTGATGAAATTTGCCCTCAAAGACCTTCAAGTCTGCTCCGCGAACACGGTGACGTGACATTTTGCATGACCGACGAATTTGTCGGAGCGCTTAAGTGATTTTTTACAAAAAGAAAAACAGTATTCAAAAACCGACAGGCTCTTCCCGGGCTTGTCGGTTTTTTGCAGTATAATAAGAAAGCTTCAATTCCGAAAAAATGTGAGTAAGTGTTAAATTCGTAATGCGTAGAACAAACAGTCACATCTTATGCCGATTCGATAAACGGGAATTATCGTTTCTTCCATGTCAAAATGATCCCAACGACTGTTCCGATCAGGACAATCGGAGCCACTCTGAAAAAGATCCACGAAAACGCATGAATGAATGTTCCCATGATTGCGGTTTCGGGATCGCCGTAATCCCAGGCAAAGTATACATTATCTGTTAAAGCCAAAGCAGTGAAGATAATTACGGTCATTGCAAACAACGCGATAAAGACCCAAAGGAGCATTCTCATTCTTGACATTTTCCTTTGTGAAAGTTGCAGGTTGATGACTTCAAGCTTTTCCGAAATTGCTTTCAGGTCGTCGGCTTTCGGCTCGGTAACGGATTCTCCGAGCAAAGTACTGACTGACGTTTCAAAGACTTCCGATAATGAAATCAGCATATCTGCATCCGGCACCGACAAGCCTTGTTCCCATTTGGAAACCGTTTGACGTACCACATTGAGCTTGATGGCAAGCTCTTCCTGCGAGAGACCTTTGGATTTTCTGAGCGTTTTAATGTTTTCACTTAGCATAGCGGATGACCTTCTTTCTTGTTTGTTGCCATTATTATACGGGAGATCATCCGTTGCCGCAAGCAACGCAAGTTAACATTGGCACTGATTCCGACAAATCAAAGATCTGATTCGGATTTTCGGGCATAAAAACAGGACTGCAATCTTTCTCAAAATTGCAATCCATGTTTGGTGCGAATGAAGGGACTTGAACCCTTACGTCTGTTGACACATGATCCTTAGTCATGCCTGTCTGCCAATTCCAGCACACTCGCGATTCATTTAACGCATTTATTATATTTGAAATAGCTGAATCTGTCAAGCGGTTTTTTAATTATTTTTACGGTTTTTTAAGTTTTTTTATGAGAACAGACAGGTACGTTGGATTTTTATTACGGCAACAGTTTGTGTCCGCGTGTTATTATTCCTTTATAAGCAACTTTGATGCATACTTTCCTGCGGGCAGGAACAGCTTGCCGTCCGTTGCAGTGAATGTTTCGCCGTTGAATATGTTTTTATATGTGCCGTTCGGAACGAAAACAGTGGTGTCGTTCAGTGCATAAACACCGATGATCTTATTATTCACATACACGCAGGCATCGTCATCATCGCTGTAAACATGTACGCCGGCAAGACGCGCAATGTTGCGAAGCACAGCTCCGCTGAGGTTGCCGACTGCACTGTAGATGCTTGTGTAATCGCTGAAGCGTTTCATGCCGATAGCTACTTTTTCGGTGTTCGGATATACCCCGAGCGGCATTACATCGTTGTCTTCTATGAAGAAACGCGGTTGGGGAAGATCATCGTACGCAAGCTTGCCCTCATGCGTTTCGACGCAGTTTTCGTCGCCTATCAGCTGAACGATATTGATATCGGTAATGTTCTGCATAGCGGATAACCCGCCGGAAATATAATCGGGGGCATATATCCACAGCACCGTTTTACCGCTTATTTTAAGCTGTTCCGCAAACGTGCGCAACGGTGTATTCATCTCAAAAGCATCGAGGAATATGACAAGCTTGTATTTATCCATGTTCACATTGCTGATGTCGCACATCGAATACACATCGTACGGCGCACCCATGCGAGCAAGTCCGCCGCGTTGCTTGCTGAGGCATGTAAGATTAAGTCCGCTGTTTTTGTTCACACCGTACAGTGCTTCTCCCGACGCGATGACAAGTATCTCGCTGACGCTCTTTTGCGGATAGTTTGATAGCTCCGTTTGTATTGATATCATTTGCGCTATGGATCCCATCATTTCTTTTGATGCGAACCAACCGTTGAACATATCAAACCACCACAGTGCTGCGCCGTGTGAGAGGCAAAGCATGAAATCGCGTTGCATAACGTTGAGCGTTTCGGTTTGATCGTTGAGCTTGTTGTGACCTCCCGGAATAAGCACATCGGCGACCTTGGCGGGCGACAGATGTGTTATATGGTCAAATTCAAGGTAATACAGCTTGTTATGAAAGTCGAGAGTATCATATGTTACCATGAATGCACTTGTGGAATCGACCGCACGGTATGCGTATGATGAGGGTGACGATATCATATTTATATCCGGCGAAGTAAAGACTTTTTCGTAAGCCAGATGTCCCGCATTCCAAAGACGTGCGTTTTCAAGCTCAAAAAGATATCCGAAATACAGTCCGAGCAGTTTTCTGTGCTTAAGCACTTTCTGCGCCTCGTGCGCAAAATACAGAATGCTGTCGGATATCAGTTCGGCATGGAATCTACGGTACGTTTTGACCTCATCCATATGTTCCGGTGCGGTGAACGCTTGCCCGTCAATGCCGTCAAGTACTTCCTTTGACGGAATTTTCGCATCGGGCGAATTCAGGTATTTCCTATACGCTGCTTCCTTTATGTCAGACGGTGCTTCTTCATCGAATTGGCTCATCCATTCGGTAGTGAAGCCGCACATTAGGAAATATCCGTAAAAGATATCGCCGTATTTTGCTTCGACATGCTCAAGTACGGCTTTCATGTAATCCGTCGCATCATTGCGCCACTTTTCCTGCGCTATGGTCTGTGAAAGGTGCGTGAACGTATACGGCACTCCGTATTTTTCAGTATACCACGGACGTGTATCAAGCTGTATCATCAGTGCAAAATAAGAATCGGGAGCATTTGCCTTAAAAAGCTCTATCTGCCTGTCAATAGCATCGAAATCGTATTCATGATCACCTATCCAGCTTTCACCGAAAAGCGAATACTCAACTCCGAGCATGCTTATCATTCCGCTTGAAAGGATGCTGAACAGCTTTACTCCCGCTTTTGCAAAATCGGAAATATTATCTTTGTTCGGTCTGAAAGATTTGAACGACAGCGGTTCAAAAAGCTGACCGTCAATATCTATTTTCAAAGCTCCGTTTTTACGGACAATACTTACTTTTTCCATTCAAAAACCTCTTGCAATATTTATGCTATTCCACGTTCGTAAGATGGAACTGAGCTGTCATTTCTTCAAACAGTTTATTATAAAACTCATCGTCAACGGTCTGTCCGGAGTGTGCCGCACGGGTGGTGCGCTCTATGAGCTGAGTTGCCGCCAAACGCAGATTGGCGGAGCCGTTGAACACCGGCGTCACGAACGTATTTGAAACATTATCGAGCAAAAGCTTCGTGGCCTTGAGCTTAACATCATAATACAGGTCATCATCCTCGCCTTCTTTTGCCAGATAATCTGTATATGCGGTGTTTTCACGGGCAGTTTTCGTAACGGGAATATAGCCCTCTGTTTGTGCATAACTTATCTGTGTTTCGTCGTTCAGAAGGAACTGCATGAACAGCCAGGAAGCAAGTACCTCTTGCGGATCCTCCTTATTGAATATACATACAGACGGTCCCTGAGATATCATTTTCGGATTTTCGGTATCAAACTGCGGGACTTCCATTACTGCTGTTTCAAAATCAACTATTTGTTCTTCAGGAATATCAAGAAGCGGTGCTTTGCTTCCCATCCATGTTGCGCCGGCCGTTGAATCTATAGCAAACAGGCACTGACCGGCGTTAAGATAGTTTGCCGGATACGATGATATCGCAAATGTAGAAAATGCGCCTGTTCTGCCGTGCTTTTCTATCTCGCCGAGCAAAGCTTTTGTCGTATCGTTGAAAAGCAGTATCTTACCGTCGTCGGTGGAATAATCGGCTTGCTTCTGCTTGAGCATCTGTATCATCATGTTGTCAGTCGATTTGTATATAAACGGTATAAGTACCTTCTGCCCGTTGATTTTGAAATTGTCGGCATCATCCTTTTCCATTGCCTTTTCCGAGACTTCCCAAATGAAGTCCCATGTAAGCTTTTCGGGAAGCGTATAGCCGAGCTTTTCGACAAAAGTCTTGTTGATATAGCATGCTTCGGTCGAGCGCATGAACGGTAATGCGTATGATATGCCGTTGATCTTTCCTTCGTTCAGATATTCCTCTATAATTTCGCTTTTCTTGGGAGCGGTGAATTTTACTTCACTGCCGCCGAGCCCGTATTTTGCATCGTCGAGAAGATTATCGAGCGGTACCACGGTATCCTTGCCCGTTATATATGTCGCTATATGATCGGGATACGTTATGCAGATATTCGGCTCGGTATTTGTTGAAATATTGGTTATCACATCACTGTAAATTCTTTCATAATTGGTATACAGCTTCATTTTTACCGTGATATTCGGATAGATTTTTTGGAACTCCTCTATTGCTTTTTTGTATATATTAGTTTGTGTTTTGTTGGTATCGTTTTTCGCCCAAAAGGTCAGCTCATAGTTTTTTGACGTATCAAATGTTTCCGGCACTTCAAATGTCGGTTTTTCCTCATTATCGGGCGTATCTGCTGTCTGCAACTGTCCGTGGCATCCAGCAAATGTCATCGCAACCATAAGTAGCACAAGCAGCAAAGATAAGCTTTTTTTCATCCCTTTGTTCCTCCTCTTGAAACACCTTCCATTATTTTTTTACGGAATATGATAAATATTACTATGAGAGGTATTGATATCGCAACGACAGCCGCCATCATTTCGGGGATATTCTCTCTTCCGAGACCGTTTTCGCGTATTTCCTGAATGCCGTTAGATACAAGGTAATATGCTTCCTCATCAGTAATGAGACGCGGCCAGACATAAGAGTTCCAGCATTCTATCGCCTTGAGTATAATGACCGTAACGATAGTAGGTCTGCATATCGGCACAAGCACCCTGAACAGATATTTCATGTCACTTGTTCCGTCCACTTTGGCGGCACGGTACAGCTCATCCGGCACAAGCTCAAAGTTTTCCTTGAGCAGATACATATAAAAAACCGATGTCACCGACGGCAGTATCAAGCCGGTAAATGTGTTTCTCAGTCCGAGTGTGGTCACCGTGTTGTAATTTGTGATTATAACAAGCTCGTTCGGTATCATCATTAAAGCGAGAAAAAGCACGAACACAAGCTTTTTGCCTTTGAATTCAAGCCGTGCGAATGCAAATGCCGCAAATATGATGACAAACAGCATAAGAGCAGTCGTTATCGCCGTAAATACGAACGTGTTCAGCAAATACCGTCCGAGAGGCGCGTCACGAAACACATTGACGTAGTTTTCGAATATCGGCGTAAATGTGAAGAATTTCGGTGTGTACTCGGCGTTATATGCCGAATAACTCTTGACGGATGAAAGTATCATCCAATAAAACGGGAAAAGCACTATTACTGCCCACAGTCCAAGACCGAAATAAGTGAAGCTCTTGCCTATTGCATTCTCTATGCGTTTTCTTTTTGCAATTTCTTCGTAATCGCTCATTTCACTTTGCCTTTCACCGTGTTTTTTTGCTGACCAACAGGTTTATAACGGTTATAACAAGCACTATTGCAAACAGTATAAGTGCCGCCGCCGATGCATATGACGGGAACCCGCCGTTAGTGTAGAGTGTATCGTAAATATAGCCTACTATAGTGTTCATACCGGCTGAATTGAGGTCTGTGCCGAACAGCGCCACTTCATCGCTGTATGCCTTGAATGCGCCGATAAATCCCGTTATTACAAGATATACTATCATCGGCGATATCATCGGAAGCGTTATCCGCGTAAATACTCTCCATTTCGGTGTTGCGTCAACCATCGCGGCATTGTAATAGGTTTTATCGACCGACGCAAGCGCACTTGTAAGAATAAGCACCTTGAACGGCAGTACCACCCAAACGGTGTAGAAGCACATAACGAACATTTTTGCCCAATACGGTCCGTCAATAAAATCTATCGGCCCTGCGCCGAACCACGATATCATGAGGTTCACCAAGCCATCGGTATAAGCAGTCTTTTTGAAGAGTATCATGAACACGAGTCCTACGGCAAGTGTGTTTGTTACATACGGCAGAAAGTAAATAGTCTGAAACAGCTCACGAAGCTTTTTTATCGAGCTTAAACCGAGTGATATGAACAGTGCCGTAAGTGTTGATATCGGCACGGTAATAAATACGATTATAAATGTATTTTTGACCGCCTGAATGAAAAAAGGATCTTTAAGCACATAGCGGTAGTTCGCAAGCCCGATACCCGTATACGTCTGCGATGCGAAGTTGAAGTTTTCTTCAAACGAATAAAGCAGCACATCGAGAAGCGGGTAAATCATAAATACGGCTATAAATGCAATGGCGGGCAACAGATAAAGCCAACCTTTGAATTTTTCGAATTTCATTTTGCCTCCCGCATTATGCGCTCTTCGGTAGTTTTATCAAAAACGAACATTTTGTTTTTTCTGATATTGAAGCGCACAACACCGGATGTCGGCAATGTCGGGCTTTCCGCACTTATTACCGAACGCACGAACGGATTCTTTGACGCAGGATTCACCGATACTATACTCGTATCTCTGCCCATTACCTCTATTGATTTGAGTTCGCATCCGAATACGCCGTTTTCATCCGGGATGAAGCCCTCGGGACGTATTGCTATGCTGACCTCGCGGTCGGGCTCGCCGTCGGCGTCGCCTATTCGGTCTTCACCGATGAATATTCCGCCATTGCGGATCGTACCGGAAAATACATTTATCGGGGGTGTTCCCAAAAACTCTGCCACAAAGAGATTCGCGGGATCGTCATAGACCTTCTGAGGCGCGTCAGCCTGCTGAACGACGCCATTGCGCATTACGATGATTATATCGGATATGCTCATTGCTTCGTCCTGATCGTGTGTAACGAATACAGTGGTTATGCCGGTCGTTGTTTGTATGCGCTTTATTTCCTCCCGGGTGCGGATACGCAGTCGGGCATCAAGATTTGAAAGCGGCTCATCAAGCAGGAGGACCTTCGGCATTTTGACGAGCGCACGGGCTATCGCCACGCGCTGTTGCTGACCGCCGGAAAGCTGTGTAGGCTTGCGTTCGAGAAATTCTTCTATCTGTACGAGCCTTGCCGCTTTGACAGTCCTTTCTTTCATCTCCGCCTTGCTCAGTTTATCCTTGCCGCGCAGATTTCCGAGCGGAAACATTATATTCTGCCGCACGGTCATGTGCGGATATAGCGCGTAATTCTGAAAAACTATGCCTACGCCGCGAGCGTCCGGCGGCATATTCGTAACATCGTCATCGCCGAAAAATATGCTACCCTCTGTTGGTGCTTCAAGTCCGCAAATGAGATTAAGCGTAGTGCTTTTTCCGCATCCGCTCGGACCAAGCAAGCCGATGAGCTTCCCGTCGGGTATCTCAAAATCGAAATTATCGACCGCTTTGACGGGTCTGGCTTTTTTATTTCGATTGGGATATATTTTTGTGAGGTTTTTCAGAGAAATTTTCATCCCGTATTCTCCTTTTTCGGTCGGATGACGTTTCAAAGAATGCTGTGTTATGTCCTTCAGCGCTTATTTGCTTTTAAGTACGACGTCGTGAGCGCCGCCCTCGACGATGCTTACCGATGAAACAAGTGTGAGCTTTGCTTTTTGCTGAAGCTCGGGGATAGTCAGCGCGCCGCAGTTACACATGGTGCTTTTTACCTTGGCAAGGCTCTGGCGGACATTATCCGAAAGCTTACCGGCATAAGGAACATATGAATCGACACCTTCCTCAAACGAAAGCTTGCTTGCACCGCCGAGATCGTATCTCTGCCAGTTGCGTGCGCGGTTACTGCCCTCGCCCCAATACTCCTTCATGAGAGTGCCGTTGACATTTATCTTTGCCGAGGGGCTTTCGTCGAAACGCGCAAAATATCTTCCGAGCATAACGAAATCAGCACCCATTGCAAGCGCAAGCGTTATGTGATGGTCGTGAACGATACCGCCGTCGGAGCAAACGGGAACATATACGCCTGTCTCCTTATAATATTCGTCACGGGCACGGCAAACGTCGATGACCGCCGTCGCCTGACCTCTTCCGATACCCTTTGTTTCACGGGTGATGCAGATAGAGCCGCCGCCTATGCCGACCTTTACGAAATCAGCGCCGCATTCGGCAAGGAAACGGAAGCCCTCACCGTCTACGACATTGCCCGCGCCGACCTTCACCTTGTCACCGTATTTTGAACGTATGAAATCTATCGTAAGCTTCTGCCATTCCGAATAGCCCTCCGAGGAATCTATGCACAGAACGTCAACGCCGGCTTCAACGAGCGCCGGAACACGTTCTGCATAGTCACGGGTGTTGATACCGGCACCGACAACGTAACGCTTGTTTGCGTCAAGCAACTCATTAGGGTTGTTTTTATGCTCTTCGTAATCCTTACGGAAAACGAAATAGCAAAGATGTCCGTCGGCTGAAACTATAGGAAGCGAATTGAGTTTATGCTCCCATATCAGGTCGTTCGCCTCGCTGAGCGAAACGCCTTCATGTGCATAGACGAGCTTGCTCATCGGCGTCATGAACTTTTCTACTTTTTCATTCAGATCCAAACGGCTCATACGGTAGTCACGGCTTGTTACTATTCCGAGAAGCATACCGTTCGATGTGCCGTCATCGGTGACAGCAACGGTGGAGTGACCTGTTTTTTCCTTGAGTGCAAGTATATCGGCAAGAGTGGCATCGTATCTGACATTGGAATCGCTTGTAACAAAGCCGGCCTTATAGCCCTTGGCGCGCCTTACCATGGCGGCCTCGTCTTCTATTGACTGAGAACCGTATATAAACGAAACTCCGCCCTCACGTGCAAGTGCTATCGCAAGCTTGTCACCTGAGACGGATTGCATTATTGCCGAAACCATCGGTATATTCATTTCTATTGCCGGCGTTTCACCTTTTTTGTACTTGACAAGCGGAGTCTTAAGGCTGACATTGGTCGGTATGCAGCTGCTGTCCGAATATCCCGGAACAAGCAGGTATTCATTAAAAGTATGAGAGGGTTCATTGAAGAAGGTTGCCATGATTTTATCGCTCCTTATAAAAAATTATACTTAGTTCATTATATAATTTTTTCTTTTAATTGTCAATCTTATATTTCACACGGTTTTTCCTTAACAACGTAAAACGTTTATATGCTTCTGTGTAGTCCGTGCCGGATGGCGAAAAACGTTTTTGCACGGAAACGAATTTTTCGGCGGCATCGGATATACTTTCAGCACAGCCTGTGCCGAATGATGCCATTATCGCACAGCCGAGGCACGCGGTTTCGCTTTCGGTCAGTGTGCAAAGCTCTTTTTGCGTGACATCGGCTTTTATCTGCGCCCAGAGAGAACTTGAAGCACCGCCGCCGGTAATGCGTATTTCGGCATTTTTATCTGCATCTACATGGTCAAGACCGTTTTTGAGCATGAAAGCCACCGATTCAAGTATGGCGCGGGCAAAGTGGGCGCGTGTGTGCGAAAGTGTTATTCCTGTAAATGTTGCCGTTGCATCCGGATCATATTCAGGCATGGTCGAGCCGCAGAAATAGGGCAGTACCGTCAATCCGTCAGAGCCTGCAGGGATACGCTCCGCAAGTGTGTCAAGCTCCTTGAAGCTCATGTCTGCGGCAAACTCGTTTCTGAACCACTTAAGTGCCATGCCTGCTGTCGGAGACCACAAAAGCAGACAGTATTTGCCGTCGATTGCGTGTATGTGGCACGGTATCATGCAGTTTTCGCGGTACGGCGGAATGGTGTCGCACATGACACATATCGCCATTACAGTACCTGTCATTTCGCTGATATGCTTTTTGTCCGTTATTCCCGAACCTATCGCGCCGGCTATCTGGTCGAGTGCGCCGGTCACGATCTTTATACCGTCATATTCGCCGATGTACTCTGCACTTTTAATACATTCGGGAAGCAGAGAGCTGTCTATTCCGATAAAATCAAGCATCTCATGCCACCATGTTTTTTCGGTTATATCATAGTAGACCGTCGATGACTGTACCGTCGGCTCGGTTACAAAACGTCCGCTGAGACTGAACAGAATATAGTCTTCAAGCATAAATATCTTTTTTATCTTTTTGAATATTTCCTGACGGTTGTGCCTGAACCACAGCAGCTTTGAGGCCGGCCAACCTGCTGTTATCTCAGGCTGTCCGGTGACCTCATAGACACGCTTGTTTCCAAAGACTTGCTGTATTTCATCCGCCTCTGCCTTTGCACGGTTATCCAGCCACACTACGGCAGGGCATAGCGGTGTCCCGTTTTCATCGGTCAGTATCAATGTTTCGCCCTGCGTATCTACCGAAAGTGCATAGATTTCACCGACATCGCTTTTTAAGCGCGATATCGCTTCCTTGCACATTTCTATGTAGCGCAAGGCGTCGAATTCAATAAAACCTGTTTCGGCATCGGTATCAAGTGTGTAATCAATAACTGTCTGTGTGAGCTTTTTGCCGTTTTCGTCAAATGCCGCTGCCTTAACGGAAGTAGTACCGATATCTATTCCTGCAAATATTTTGGACATAATTGCCTCCATGTATATTTATTTTCTTGATTTTTTATACATTGTGCAGTATAATGTTATCGAAAGTGGGTGAACGTATGGAAAAAATATATCATCCGTATCCGATAACGAGATTGTTTGAAATAATGAAACTGTATACCGTTCATTATTTAGAGCTTAATAAAGACTTCCACGAAGAGCCGGAAGCACATGATTTCTGGGAATTGGTATATGCAGATACCGGCAGGATATATCTTGAGAGCGATGATGAAACGATATATCTGAGCGAGGACGATATATACATTCACAAGCCGAATCAGCGTCACCGTTTTCACGGCGACGGCATAAACGATTCGCGCATATTCATAATTTCATTTTCTTGCGATTCGCCCGAAATGCTGTTTTTTATCAACAAGCTGTTCCGCGCGGATGAATACGAACAAAGACTTATAGCAATGGTGATAAGCGTTGCCAAGGAAACATTTGAGAAGATCGAAAACAATCCGCAAATGGACAGACTTGTAAGACTTAAAGATGCTTTTGCAGGCGGAGAACAGCTTATAGCCGATACCGCCGAGCTTTTATTGTTGAACATTTATTCGCAAAAAAGCTCAAAGCTCATACGCCCGTTTCTTTCAAAGGAATTGTTTGAAGATGCACTTATTCTATCTGTGATAGAGGTGCTTGAAGCGCATCTGTTCGATGATATAAAAATGAAAGATATTGCGCTTGAAACCAATTACAGTATATCATTTATATCGACATATTTCAAGGAGCGAACGCATTATACCGTATCGGAATATCATAATATCCTTAAAATCGAACGTGCGAAAGTGATGTTGAAGGAAACCGGACACAATATCGAACAGATATCGCGTGAGCTGAATTTCTGCAATCAGCATTATTTTTCTGCGATTTTCAAAAGATACGTCAAAATGACGCCGAGTGAATACAAACGCTCGGTGCTGTCGCTCGGTAAGAAACAGTAAGAATACACAGCAATAGTACTGTATCAAAACCCGCCCGGAAATAAAACGGGCGGGTTTTGAATGCACTTTTTTTGTCACGCGGACAGTGTTCTTTTGCGCATTGCGGCAATAATTATCAGGCTTATCAGTAGCCTACCTGCTCCCGGCACTCAAACGGCGCGGCAAGCTCTTCGCTTACATATACCTGCGTCTTCATGAGCTGAAGCATCGACGAGGGAATGAGCGGTGATACCGGACCGTGAAGCACGAGACGCGATGTCATTCTCTGCCATGACGAGAATGTGTTGTTCGTCAGAAGTGCGTGTACCTCTATTCTTTCTCTTGCGTTCTTTACGTCAACAGGACCTATCGTTGCGGCACACGGCGGCACATCGGCGATATAGCCAGACTGTCCGAACACACCGTGAAGTGAATTCTGTGCAACTGTCAGAGGATGAAGCTTTACTATCCTTGCTTTCATGCTTAAGTATTCATCCATCGTAAGCGCGTCGGTGAACGGGGGAACGGGGTCGATGAATGCCATATGACCTGTCCATCCGGGCGATGATGAGCATATGTCTGCGCCGCCCTCACCGATGTCTGTTATCATGTCGGAATAGTCGTTTATATTCTTGTTTGTGGGATAATGAACCTGCGATATCGGCATGCGTAGCTTCGGGTCGATCTGATAAATGAAATACTTGAGCATCGAGTGCGCGAAGCCTGCCTTGTATGTTTCGGGCGCGATATTGCCGTCCTGATCCGCCCATTCGTCCATGGCGAAAACATGTACCTTACTGCAATCTACCTTGAAATAGTTTATGAGCTGTGCGAGCGGGATATATGTTTCCGGCTCGGGGTTGCCCAATATCATCGTGAATTTGCGTCCATGCTCGGATGCATCTTTGAGACGCGCAAACAGCGTGGCGATAAGCACGGGATGAGGATTCTGCATCACCTTGATGTTGAAATCGGGGTTGGGGTGCTTCTCAAGGTCCTTGCCGCTTATCTTGCGAAGCCTTTCGCAGACCTCACGGTCCTTGAACGGAACGTAATCACCCGGGATAAAATCAAATGATGTCGGGGGATCGAAAATTATGTCCTGCATTTTTATATCTCCTTTTATCCGGTAAACCGGTTACTTTACTTCTTCACCGCCGAAGAATATTTTTTTGATATTCATTTCGGCATCGGTTATCAGCATATCGGCGCGTCTGCCTTTTTCGATACAGCCGCGGTCAGAAAGACCGAGCAGTCTTGCCGGATTGTATGAAGCGAATTTGAATACCTGACACAGCGATGCGCCCGTGTGCATCATCATGTTTTTGCACACCGAATCAAGCGTTATCTTCGTACCGGCTATCTCACCCGCGAAGTCGAAATTGATGTCCGTCACGCCGTCGTAACCCTCGGGCACAGGACCGTTTGCCACATACGAATCGGAAATGAGTATTATTCTGTCGTCGCCCTTTATCTTGCGCACCATGCGAAGCATATAGGGATCGACATGGATGCCGACGCTGTCGCAGATAAGCTCAGCATATATATCGTCATTGCGAAGCACTGTTTCGTCAACGCATACGCCCTTGCACTCGGGATATCTGGAAAGCGTTCCCGTTGCATTCGTGTGATGTGTGGCAAGCTTCAGTCCGTAGCGCATGAGTGCTTCTATCTGATACGGCTCAGCCTCACTGTGCGCGACGGAGAATATTACATTCGGATTCTTTTGCTTGGCGAACTTTACGAATTCCTCAATATGCTCGCGCTCGGGAGCAACACACCATACCCGTGCAAAATCTCCCGCTTCTTCTACTATCGGGATGTAATCGTCACTTGAAATCGGGAACCGCCATGGGTTGTTTTCCTTATCACAGCCGTATTTCGGGTTAAGATACGGTGCTTCCATGTAAAGCCCGAAAATATTCGGTACTTTTCCCGCTGCCTTAAGCTCTTTTATCTGTCTTATCTGTGCGATAAGCTCATCTTTCGGCGCGGTGAAGTATATTGCGGGAGTAACGCCCGTGACACCGTGGTGAAGCAGGTCGTCGGCGACCTTTTCGGGATCTTCATGGAAAAATACGAGACCGTTTGAATGCGTATGCAGCTCTATCAGTCCGGGTCCGACATAGCCGCCATTCGCGTCGATGATATCCATACCGCTTGTATCAAGCTTTTTACCGACATCTACGATGGTTTCACCGTCGAATATGACAGCACCGTTACGAATTACATAGTCCGGCATAATGATGTTTGCATTTATTATTGCTTTCATTTTTACACCTCTTATGTAAACAGTGTATCATAAACTCATTTAAGATATGTATGTTTTTTTACACGATTTGTATATTTTGAATATTTTTTCAGTTCACCTCTATAAGCAAAAGCGCGTCATCCGTAAAACTTACGGGGATATCCAAAAAACCGTCAGCTTTTATTCTTGCTTGCAGTACGGGCTTCATGATGCCTTCATCACGAAGCAGGGATATTTCTTCTTCTGTCAGATTTTCATTCATGCCTTTGCACTTGAAAAGCGTATAGGGATTCGTATGTGTTTTGTCGATGCACCAAACGCGGATATTTTTGTCGCCCTTTATATTTTCAAGATGAACGGTGTCGCGTATCTCCGGCATCGTTTCATCGAAGTTCTCGGAAGCGTAAGCGAGCATGACAGCCATATCGCCGAGATCATCCGAAGTGACGCACGCTCAAGCCGTCGTGAATATTTTCACTGCTTAATATGTTTTCCTTGAGCCTGTTTGCGAGTATGTGCGCGTTGAGAGGTCGTCGCAATCGGGCATAAAAAAGAGTGTGATATCAGGCTCATTCAAGCATTGCAGATGCCATTTTCTTACCGTTTCAAGCCCGTAGCGTTCAACTATATGGAGCGTGTAGCGATAACATATCTCCTCCCATACGGAATGATCGTATGGCACTGACGTGACTATCATTTTGCCCTTATCGCGTGTTTTGTTTTTCGCCACACTGCCGAGCTGATTTTTGTCCTTTGCGAGAAACGGCGGTATAAAGGCGTAAGACAGCACGATATCAAAGCCCTTTTGCGTCAGATAGTCAAGTCGCAGGTCGTTGAGCGAAAAATCAAAATGCAGTTTTCTGTCCGCATCCTGCGTGACGATATCTTCCGTCATGGCGTAGATGCGTACTGCTTTCACCGCGTTATCAGCCGCGATCGCATTGAGATTGCGCTGTCCCCAAGCGTCCTCTATTGCGTCGGCAGGGTGAAAAACGATATTGCTTCACACGTTTTTGTGCCTTTTCGGGGCTGTGATCGCATATCGCAGTAAGCGTTACATCATCAAGCCGGTTTATCGCCGAGATGTGATTTTGAGATATGCGTCCGTAACCGATTATTACTGCATTTACCATATTGACACTTCCTTTTGCTTTACAAATTCAGTCATATTTGATTTCATTTGTCGCTTCTGTGTGCGATGCGTCTCCGAACAGCTTGAGCTTCGGGTAGATGAGCGAATCATATTCGCCCTCAAATGCGATTTCACTGATTGCGGTATAGTCTATATGGAGCATCGCGATACATTGCTCAAACGGGATATTGAAGAGACGTGATATCAGCACCGAGAAAGAACCGCCGTGCCCGAAAAGCGCAACGGTATCGTTGTTTTCCTTAAGCACTCTGTAATAGTCGCCCTCACGCTTATAACCGAGATATTTAAGCCATTCGTCAAGCCCGTTTTTGACACGGGAAACGCTTTCATAGACGCAGTTGCGTGCGAATCGAGGCGCTGAGAAATCGAGTTTGGCATTTTCGGCAACGGTCTTTTTTGCCTGCACCCACACTGAGTATTCTTCTCTGAAAACCTCTTTGCGTTTTTCAAGCGGGAGCGCCTCGTAAGCCTTCCTTTCCTCGCCTTCCTTCGGTCCGGAACCTATTTCACGCATGAAATCAAGCTTTGTAACATTCATGTTTTTAAGCTCCGCAGTGTGCATTGCCGTTTCAAATGCCCGCCCGCAGGAAGATGAATATATTTCGTCGATTTTTGTATTTTTCAGCCTTTGCGCACACAGCGCGGCATGCGTGTGACCGAGTTCCGTCAGACAGTCGTGTTCATAGTCGGGATGACCGTGACGTACAAGCAACAGGTTCATTTTTCCCAAACCTCCCATGATTACTGCTTATATTTTATCATACCGAGGGTGAATCCACAAGCGGAAATATCGTTTCTTTCGGCAACGGCAGAATAACCGTTCTTTTTTTTGCGATACCGCATAACATAGATGCGGGGTGTAATAAATGTCAAGAAGATCACGGGAAATGAAGAAGAATGTTGCGGCGGTCGCAGTGATCGCGGTATTTGCGGTATTGGTGTTCAGCATAAATTCGATAGGCAGATTTATTGCCGAAAAGGTGATATCGCCGGTAACGGAGCTTAGTGCTTCGCGTGATGAAAATATTTCGACCGACAAAATATCAGGCAACGCATGGGAAGTCTACGGCATCGCCGTTCCCGTGCAGAACGAAGGCGATGCCGCCGCGACAGCCGAAAGCATCAAAACAAATGACGGCGGCGGATATGTGTTTTCCTCCGACGGCGATATGTATGTGATATTCTCGTGCCTGTGCGATAAAGGTGAAGCGCAAAGCATGGCATCGGACACGGACGGAGCTATCTTGCTTACATTCAGGCTTGATGCGCTTTCGCTGAAGGTTACGGGATCGGCATCAAAAATAAATGCTGTACGGAATGCATTTGCGGTCCTGCAGGAGACGGCAAAAAATACAGTAAGCCTGACCGAAGATGTCCAAAATAAAAAAATAACATATCTTAAGTGCTGTACGGCATTGAAATCTTACGGAGATAAGCTTGAGACATGCCGTGATGAGCTTGAATCACTCAACAGTAACAACACAGTTGTAAAGGCACTTAAGGATATGTATTCGTGTGCGCTGACACTTTGGTCGGAAATGCCGAAAAGCAGTGACGGCGCATTTCTCAAAAAACTGCGCTATGCATCGTCGGCATTGGTGTGCGAATATATGAATTTCTGCTCCGATCTCGGCGGCTGACAGTTCATTGAAAACGTGCGGTTTTATTCATACAATGCTTCCAGACGGTATATCGGCATTCCCATATCCGAGAAGCGTTTTTCGTATTCGGTGACGATATTGCCTTCGAAATCCGAATTGTGCAGATCAAGCGAGATATTGCGCAGCTTATATCCGCATGCGGAAAACTGCTCAAGTGAGTATTCGAAAAAGTGCATGTTGTCTGTTTTCTGACATATTGCCCCGCTCTTTTTGAGATACTGCTTATACGATTCGAGGTATCTCGGATGCGTTAAACGGCGTGAGGCATACGGATATTTCGGGTACGGGCACGAAAAATTGAGATATATATTGCTTACGGAATCCGGCGGAATCCAGCACGGCAGCAGTTGGGCATCGCAGTTTATAAAGTACACGTTTTTAAGATCCGCCTCCCGCGCCTTGCGGCACGCCTCCACTATCACGTTTTTGCTGACCTCTACCGCGACAAACGCTTTGCCCGGCTCACGCGCGGCAAGCTCGCAGATGAACGTTCCCTTGCCGCAACCGATTTCAAGTTCAACTTCACTTTTGCCGAAAATACTTGAAAAATCAAGATAATTCTTATTTTCAAGAGCCTTTTGGATGTTAAGCTCGGTCCGTTCGGGAATATACAGCAAATCGGGATACATAGCAACAAATGTATCGAGATTGCGTTTTCTGCGCATTCTCATTTTTTTCTCCTTTCAGCACAAAGCATGTTTATTTTATATATTATAGCATAAGTTTGCAAAAAAACAATTGCAAAATGTGTGATGTGCGTGTTACAATGTAGCTGTTTGGAGATGGTTTCATGCTCAGACAGTGCGATATAAGAAATGACAGATATAACGGCATAGTTCCGCTGTATATGGGGAGCGAGGACTGTACGCCGAAGCATTCCTACGGCCCGGCGGTACGAATGTTTTGGCTCTTGCATTATGTGGTTTCGGGTAAGGGCAGATATTCTGTCGGCGGAAACGAATACAGGCTTTCGGCAGGCGATGCATTTCTGATAAAGCCGGGTGAAATAACCGTATATTCAGCCGATGAAAACGAACCGTGGCATTATATATGGGTGGCATTTGAAGGCGATATAAAAAAACTGCACGAGCTTCCATATGTCATAAATGACGAACGCTTACGGGATTTGATGACACGCATAGATGAACATGACGATTTCGGGGAGAGTACAGACCTGTATTCCGTTGCGCAAATCTGGAATGTGATATGGTGCCTTTGCGGTGACAGCATAGAAAACAGCGACGAAAGCTATTCATCCGCCGCCGTCAATATGATAAAAAAGCAGTACATGAAAAACATATCCGTGCAAAGCATAGCCGATGCACTCGGACTTGAACGCAGTTATTTTTCAAACATTTTCCGCCGTGATACAGGGAAAAGTCCGGGGCAGTTCATTCTTGAATACAGAATGGAAAAAGCAGTCGAATTGCTCAAATGTGAAAAATACTCGGTTTCCGTTATTGCCGCATCTGTAGGATATGCTGATCCGTTCAGTTTTTCACGAAGCTTCAAAAACTACTTCGGAGTGCCGCCGCAAAGATTCAAGGATGCGGAAAGCACGATTTCAAAGATACACAGAGGGACACTGTCGGATTAAACAACAGTGTCCCGTTTTTTTATAGGTTTGCTTTTGCGGCTTCGATGCGTTTTGTTTTTTGCGGGTTCTTAAAAAGACACCCGGAGTATCTTGCAAAGCCCGAAAACAGTGCTACGCAAATACCGTGATTATAACATTTCCGGTGTTATCGGGTGAAACGGTGCATTTGCTCCAGCTCTCCGGCATATTCACGGTGCTTTCGGCAGTACGCAGAATGAAACAGCTTTCGCCGGAAGCAAACCACTGCTCCGGCGTCAGTGCTTCGATATATTCTTCATATGAAACACCGCTGTCCATTATCAGACGCGCGTGCGGCTGACCGACATACCGTATATGCCACGGCTCATATGCGATGCCCGTTATATCGGTTTTGCCGTAAGGATAACGTATTATGAAGCCGTATTCACCGCAATGCCTGTTAATGTATCTGCCTGCCGGCGAATCGAGAAAAGATATCCCGCCGAAATACTTTGCATATATATCAAGCGCAAGCCCGGTTTCATGCTCACTGCATCCTACCTGCGCCGCAACGGTGGCTGCACTTTCGGAAAGTATGCGTTCCTGATCTGCTTTTGTTCTGAAGTGGCTTGACACATAAATGTGTACGCCTGTTTTTGCCTCGGTTTCGTCACGCATCGAAACATATGCATCTACCATTTGCGGATGCATCACCGCTCCGTTGAATTCCGTGACATTCGGAAGAAAACCGAACGGTATCGGATGTTCGCTGTTTACGAGCATGAGCAGTGAATTGCTGTCTGTCCTGCTGTCGCTTTTTATTTCGTCAAGCGTGTATTTTACCGAAAAGGATGAAGCATCGGCAGATTTTATATCAGGAGTGTTGTCGTGAAGAAGCATTTGCAGACGCGGAAACCACCACTCATTCTTTTTGCGGACAAAAAATATTCCCGCAACAAGTACCGCAACACATAACGCCGCCGCGATAAGCCGCAGGAAGATACGCTTTTTCATGTTTTACCGCGTCCCCGTTTGTAAAGAATGTATTTTATCAAAACAGTCAAGCCGCAAACCGCTACGCATATATAGAACGAAAGTGAGCGGCTGAGAAGCTCAAGATTGGTTGCCGTCTGCCCGGAGGCTATCGAATTGAAGCCGTCGAGCAAGATGTAATCGGTTACGCCCATCGCGCCGGGTACGGGGATGCAGTACGCACCCATGATAACGAATATTTGTAAGCTGAATACTCTGAACGCATTTGCGGCGACACCGCCGGTAGCAAGGTATGTGAACATAGTCACAAGTCCCTGCGATATCTTGTGCAGAAAGTTGATAAAAAGTGCTTCAATAAGCGCACTTCGCTTATCTTTAAGCAGGCGCGTATACGATGCGTACTGGTCTATCCACAGCCGAAGCTTTTCGAGTTTTTCTTCTTTTTTGCGAATGAGCCGAAGCTTGCTGAGCGCTCTTATCGTGCCGCCGCAAAGTTTGTGAAGTATTATCGGCTTTGTGAGCAAAAGCATGAATATCGCGCACAGTCCTGCCTGCACACCGAAGCCTATAATGATAAGTGCCTTGGATACTATATTGAATTCAAGGAACGATGCAGGCACGAGAATGAAGCAAAGAATGCCTATCACCACAGCCGCAATGGTGTACATCATTAAGTTTGCTATAAGCACTACGGTGACGAACATACTCGGTATGCCGTCCTTTATCATGAAAAAGGCACTTGCGGGCTGACCGCCGGTAGCCGAAGGAGTTATTGCCGAAAAATATATATCTGCCGCCGAATACGCGAAGCCGTTCCCGAAGCTTTTTTTGTAGCCGAATGAACGGCATATCGCAAGTATGGATATACCTTCGAAGACGATGAAGCCTATCATGCTCAGCACTGCACATGTCAAAGGCAGTTTGCGGGCGTTCCTGACAAATGAAAGAAACGTTGCGAGTGAAAAGCTCTTGCTTTGTGACATTACCGCCCAAATGCTGAGCGCGGCGATGATCACGAATATAACTGTCCAAAGCGCTTTGTTTTTAAGCTTTTGATTTTTACTGTTCTGCAAAACCGAAATACCTCTGTCGGATTTTATATTCTTATACGCTATTATTTTATCATATTTATGATATAGCCGCAAGTGAAATTGATGACACACTGCTTACATTTTTGTAACAAACGGACATTTTGCGGTACATCGGATCGCCGATATTCATTTGCAGCAGCTTCCGCAAGGCGAATATCCGTCTTTTTCCGCATCGGTAACAGAATCAAAATACACTCTGTTATCCTCTGCGGGAAGCGATGCGCAATCGGGCATATGATATTTTTTTGATTTTTTGTTGCCTATTACGGCTGCATCGGTATTGCCGAGTGCGGGAGTTGCCTGTTGTGCTTTTTCGACAACCGATGTGTCACCGCAGTTGACCGTGATATCGGTCCCGTCGGTAGAGATCACTACCGTTCCGACCTTGTCGGTGCGATACGTCCGTATTTTTGCCTGTTCAAGTATTTCAAGCGTTTCTTTGTGCGGATGACCGTAATCGTTGCCCGTTCCGCACGATATCACAGCAAATTGCGGCATAACGCTCCTCAGGAAAAGGTAACGTGTCGAGGAACTTGAACCGTGATGGGCTACCTTAAGCACATTCGCGCTGAGATCCTCTCCGCTTGCAACAAGCTCGGATTCGACATCGTGTTCTATATCACCTGTAAAAAGGAACGATGCTTTGCCGTATATGAGCTTAAGCACGATGGAAGTATTGTTCGGATTGTCTTCGTTTTCAGGCGTATACGGCCATAAAACATCAATAAACGCATCGGCGAAGTTTAGGGAACTTCCGCCGCGGCATAAGGTTATCCCGCACCGCTTGTCAGCCGCTTTCTTAAAATACTCAAAGCATTTGCCGGGATATGTATCAACGGGGGAATATATCACGCCGACAGGGAAAGCTTCGATCACATCATCAAGCCCGCCGATATGATCCTCATGTGCATGAGTTGCAAAAATATAATCAAGTGAGTTTATGCCGAGCCTACGGATATAATTTACTATATCTTTGCCGTCACCGACATTGCCGCCGTCGATAAGCATGCTGTGGCCGTTAAGCGTTATAAGCTCGCAATCGCCTTGACCGACGTCGATAAAATGAACTGTCAGCTTGCCCGGCACGCTTGTGATGGCGGGAGCTTCCGCATCTGCACATGCGCAGAATAAAAGCGATATTATAAGCAATACTGCAAAAAGTTTTGAAAACTTTTTCAAAAATCGTCACCGCCAATGCTGTTATATGTCAATAATTGTACCAAAAAATGCGGCAACTGTCAATTATCACATAATTGGATTGACTTTTTTGACATCTGATGATACAATTTATATACTATCATCATAAATTTCCCGGGGAAAAGGAGCAGTGCCGTTTGTTAGGCGGCACGGAATAAATTCTTATGAATCACGTTACAATTCCGAAAAAATATACCGAAAAGCTTGATATATACAGCACTCAGCTCGCTATCGGCATGCTTAGGCAGCATTTTCAGCAAAGGCTTGCGCAAAAACTCAACCTTAAAAGAGTTACAGCTCCGCTGTTCGTTCAGCCGGAAACGGGGCTCAATGACGACTTGAACGGCATTGAGCGTGCAGTTGCTTTCGATGTCAAGGCTACGGGCGAAACGGTGCAGGTAGTGCATTCGCTTGCCAAGTGGAAGCGCATGGCTTTGCACGAGTACAAATTTTCCGCAGGCTGCGGTTTGTATACAGATATGAATGCCATCCGGCGTGACGAAGATCTTGATAACTTCCATTCAATATACGTCGATCAGTGGGATTGGGAAAAGGTGATCACGAGTGAGGACAGAAATACAGAGTATCTGATGCAGACGGTGCAGGATATAGTCGATGCGATAGTCGATACCGCCGAAATGATAAAAAGAGAATTCCCGACAATAGATATCGACCTTAAACGTGAAGTAAAATTCATCACCACTCAGGAGCTTGAGGACATGTTCCCCGCGCTCAGCGCAAAGGAACGTGAAAATGAAATAACAAAACGCTTCGGCACGGTGTTCCTTATGCAGATAGGCGATAAGCTCGCGTCCGGTAAGCCTCACGACGGCAGAGCGCCCGATTACGACGATTGGAAATTAAACGGCGACATACTTTTCTGGGACGATGTGATGCAATGCTCTATCGAAATTTCGTCAATGGGCATAAGAGTCGATTCAAAGTCGCTTGACGAACAGCTCACCAAAAGCGGCTGTAACAACCGCCGTTCGCTGACATTCCACAGAATGCTGCTTTCCGATGAGCTTCCGCTGACGATAGGCGGCGGTATCGGTCAGTCGCGGCTTTGCATGCTGATATTGCAAAAAGCTCATATCGGGCAGGTGCAGGTATCGGTATGGGATGAAAAAACAAAACAGATATGCCACGGCAACGGCATCATACTTCTGTAAGGAGAGACAAAATGAAATACGATTATAAAACAAACGGTACATGTTCATCGGCGATATCGTTCGATATCGACGGCAATGTCATCCGCAATGTAAAATTCACCGGCGGCTGTAACGGTAACCTCAAGGCACTTTCGACACTTGTTGACGGCATGACCGTTGAAGCCATTGAAGCCAAGCTAAAGGGTATCACCTGCGGCTGGAAAAGCACGAGCTGTTCCGATCAGCTTGCACGGGCTGTTCGCAAAGCATATGACGAAAATAATTAGGAGGGTTTTATTATGGAAAGATACGCATGGAAAGCAATAGTCAAAGACGGCTGTATTGAGGAATATAAACGCCGTCACGCTGAAATCTGGCCGGAGCTTGTGGCACTTTTGAAAGAGGCGGGTATATGCAATTACAGTATATGGAACGTCGGCAACGAGCTGTTCGGTTATTACGAGTGTGAAAAGGGTGTTGCGTTTGCCGCAAAAACACAGGCAGACAGCCCGCTCGTAGACAAATGGAACGAATATATGAAGGATGTCATGATAATGGAAATGGATCCCGAGACCGGCGCACAGCCGATGCTTACGGAGGTATTCAGACTGGACTGATACGGCGGAGGTATCACCGTCATCGGCGATACATACAATTAGATGCGTTATAAAAAGCAGACCGATAAAGATCAGTCTGCTTTTTCAGTATGATAATGTACCGCTTTGCCGGAAAAATGCTGTGACAAACGGATTTTATCCGGCGATGAAGAACCGGACAGTATGAGGCAGGTCGTTTCGATCAAAAAAGCACTGTATCCGACCGTAATCACTGTAATCACTTTTTCACCAAACTGTCAAACTTATCGGTTGATTTTTTCACTATAATATTGTATAATAGAACGATAGAATTTATTCTGCATGATTGCGGCATATATACGGAGGACAATATGAAAAAACATTTCTTTACATCCGAATCGGTCACGGAGGGGCATCCCGACAAAATATGCGATCAGATATCGGATGCAGTGCTTGACAGGATAATCGAGCAAGACCCTGATGCTCGCGTTGCCTGCGAGGTAAGCTGTACGACGGGGCTCATACTTGTTATGGGCGAAATAACCACAAATGCACTGATAGACGTTCAGCAGATAGCACGTGAGGTGGTCGTTGGGATCGGCTATGACCGCGCAAAGTACGGCTTTGACGGAAACACGTGCAGTGTCATAACGGCACTTGATAAACAGTCGCCCGATATATCAATGGGCGTTTCAAGCGCGCTGGAGCAGAAAAACGGCGAAAGCGACGAGAAGTATTCCACCGGCGCGGGCGATCAGGGCATAATATTCGGCTATGCCTGCAACGAAACAAAGGAGCTTATGCCGTTGCCGATATCGCTTGCACATAAGCTTTCAAAGCGGCTTGCCGAGGTAAGAAAATCGCAAACGCTTGATTATCTCCGTCCCGACGGAAAAACGCAGGTGACGGTAGAATATCATGACGGTGTTCCCGTAAGAGTGGATACCGTCGTGGTTTCGAGCCAGCATTCGCCCGAGGTCGATATGGACACAATACGAAAGGACATAATCGAGTATGTCATCAAGCCCATAGTACCGGCGAACATGATAGACGAAAACACCAAGTTCTTCATCAATCCTACCGGGCGCTTCGTTATCGGCGGTCCGCAGGGCGACAGCGGTCTTACGGGAAGAAAGATAATCGTCGATACCTACGGCGGTTATTCGCGCCACGGCGGCGGAGCGTTTTCGGGTAAGGATCCGACAAAGGTCGACCGCAGTGCCGCATACTTTGCGCGATACATAGCCAAAAACGTCGTTGCGGCGGGCTTGGCGGACAAGTGCGAGGTACAACTTGCCTACGCGATAGGCGTTGCGCGTCCCGTTTCGGTGCTTGTCGAGACCTTCGGCACGGCAAAGATAAGCGAGGAGCGTATCGCCGAGGCGGTGAACGCACTGTTCGATATGCGTCCCGCGGCGATAATAGACAAGCTTCAGCTAAGAAAGCCGATATATCAGGCACTTGCCTCATACGGCCATATGGGGCGCGAGGAGCTTGATGTCAATTGGGAAAAGACCGATATGGTCGAAAAGCTTAAAGAATATTTATCATAAAGGAAGATAAACATGGGTTTTTTGGGATTCGGAGACAATACGGCGCATCAGCTTAAAAAGCTTGAGAAGATCGCCGTTAAGATAGAGGCTCTTGACGGGGTCATGCAGGGCATGTCGGATGAGGCACTGCGTGATAAGACGGATGAGTTTCGCGCACGCTACCAAAAAGGCGAGACGCTTGACGAGCTTCTTCCCGAGGCATTTGCCACGGTGCGCGAGGCGGCATGGCGTGTGCTCGGACAGAAGCCGTTCCACGTTCAGTTGCTCGGCGGCATCGTTCTGCATCAGGGCAGGATAGCCGAAATGAAAACGGGCGAGGGCAAGACACTGACGGCAACGCTTCCGGCGTACCTCAACGCGATATCGGGCAAGGGCGTTCACATCGTCACCGTCAACGAATATCTTGCGGGTTATCAGTCCGAGATGATGAGCAAGCTGTTCAACTTCTTGGGTATGTCGGTCGGGAATATCTTCACCGGCATGTCAAGGGCGGACAGGCAGGCGGCATATAAAGCCGATATCACATACGGCACGAACAGCGAGTTCGGCTTTGATTATCTGCGCGACAACATGGCGGTGCGCGGCGAGGACCGTTCTCAGCGCGAGCTTAGTTTTGCGATAGTCGATGAGGTGGACAGCATCCTCATAGATGAGGCACGTACGCCCCTTATCATCTCCGGCATGGGCGAGGAATCGTCGGAAATGTACGTCAAAGCCAATCAGATAGTAAAGGGTTTTTCCGGCATTGCCGAAAAGGAAAAATCGGGCAAGCTTGATCTTCCTGACGAAGAGTACGAACAGGAGCGTCTCAAGCACGATTTCACGATAGACGAAAAGGCAAAGACCGTTTCGCTTACCGAGCCGGGCGTTACAAAGGTCGAGCGCGCGCTCGGCATCGAGGATCTTTCCGATCCCGCCAACACCGAGCTTGCACATTATATACATCAGGCACTCAAGGCGAATTTCCTCTTCAAGCGTGACCGCGATTACGTCGTCACCGATGACGGTCAGGTGAAGATAGTCGATGAATTCACGGGACGCATACTTGAGGGACGCCGCTACAGCGAGGGACTTCACCAGGCGATAGAGGCAAAGGAAAACGTCAAGGTAGCACAGGAGAACCAGACACTTGCCACGATAACGTATCAGAATTTCTTCAGAATGTACAAAAAGCTTTCGGGAATGACGGGTACGGCAAAAACCGAGGAAGAGGAATTTCAGGGCATCTACGCGCTTGACGTCGTTTGCGTTCCGACGAACAAGCCCATGATACGAAAGGACCTTAACGACAGGGTTTACAAGGATATCAAGGATAAATTCAATGCGGTGGTCGAGGAGGTCATAAGGCGCAACGCGACCGGTCAGCCCGTGCTTGTCGGTACGGTTTCGGTAGAGATAAGTGAGATAATAAGTGATATGCTCAAAAAGCGCGGCGTCAAGCATGAGGTACTCAACGCCAAGCATCACGCAAAGGAAGCTGAGATAGTAGCACAGGCGGGACGGCTCGGTGCGGTCACGATAGCCACCAATATGGCAGGACGAGGCACCGATATCCTGCTCGGCGGCAACCCCGATTTCATGGCGCGCCGCGAGCTTAAGGGACAGGGCTTTGAGGATGATAAGATAGATCTTGCCACGGGACATCAAAGCACCGACGACGAAGAGATACTTGATATAAGAGAAAAGTACAATCAGCTTTTTGCAAAGTATAAAAAGCTTACGGATGAGGAACATATAAAGGTAGTCGAAGCAGGCGGACTGTGCATTCTGGGTACGGAGCGTCACGAATCAAGACGAATCGACAACCAGCTCCGCGGACGCTCGGGACGTCAGGGCGACCCGGGTGAAAGCTGTTTCTTCGTTTCGTTTGAGGACGACCTCATGCGTCTGTTCGGCGGTGACCGCTTGCAGGCACTTGCGGGCAAGGCTCTCGGCGGCGAGGCGATGATAGAAGCAGGTATTCTTTCCAAAACGATAGAAAACGCACAAAAGCGTGTTGAGAGCCGCAACTTCGGCATCCGCAAAAACGTGCTTCAGTACGATGACGTAATGAACAAACAGCGTGAGATAATTTATTCTCAGCGTCGCAGAGTGCTTGAGGGCGAGGACGTTTCCGATTCGATACGCGAAATGCGCGACAGAGTCATAGAACGCTCGGTGAACGCACATACCGCAGATCAGAACAAAGCCGCATGGAATATCCAGGGATTTGTTGAAGAGCTTAAACAGATATGCTTACCAAAGGAAACTGCGGCGGCTGATTTCAACGGCTTGAACCGTGAACAGATGGTATCAAAGGCAACGGAGCTTGCTGATACACGCTATGATGCACGCGTCTCCGAGCTGGACAAGGTGGGCGCGGATATAAAGGAGCTGGAACGATTTGCACTTCTTCGTTCGGTGGATAAGCACTGGATGGATCATATCGACGCGATGGATCAGCTCCGCCAGGGCATATCATTGCGTTCGATGGCACAGCACGACCCGTTGCAGGAATATAAGCTTGAGGGCTTTGACATGTTTGAGGAAATGACGCGCTGTATTCAGGAAGAAGCAGTACGCCTTGCGTATAACATAGGTATCGAGGTTCGCATCGAACAGCATAAAGCACCTAAAATAACGAGTGAAAGCACTGACGGCAGTGCGCCGCAAAAGCCCAAGAAGGCAGGACAGGTAGTTTCGCAAAAGATAGGCAGGAACGATCCGTGTCCGTGCGGAAGCGGTAAAAAATACAAGAATTGCTGCGGCGCAAATTAAGCCGCAACCGTATATATTTTATTTAAGGAAGTGATAAATTTGATAGAGTTCGATTCATACAAGCAACGCGCGGCACAGGCTGCCGAAAATATCAAATTGGCAGGTGAATCTCTTTGACCCGGATGGGATGAAAGAGAGAGTTGCAGAGCTTAACGACGAAATGGGCGAGCCCGGATTCTGGGACGATCAGGAGCGGGCGCAGAAGAAAAACAGAGAGCTTGCACAGCTTGAGGCAAAGGTAAAGCGCTTCGAGGGCTTGAAAAGCTCGCTTGAGGATATCAATGCGATGATAGAGCTTGGTATCGAAATGGACGACGAGGATACCGCCGTCGAGACAGGTGAGGCACTTGACAGGCTTGAAAACGATATAGAAAAGCTTCAGCTTGAAACGATGCTCACCGGCGAATACGATGCCAACAACGCCATACTTACGCTCCATGCAGGCGCGGGCGGCACTGAAGCGCAGGATTGGACGGATATGCTTTTCCGCATGTACCGCAGATACTGCGAAAAGAGCGGCTATACCGTCGAGGTGCTTGATTATCTTGCAGGCGATGAGGCGGGAATAAAGAGCGTTACGTTCCGTGCTGTCGGCGAAAACGCTTACGGCTTCCTGCGCGCCGAAAAGGGCGTACACCGCCTTGTGCGCATTTCACCGTTCGATGCGAACGCACGCCGCCACACATCGTTTTCGGCGCTTGAGGTGATGCCCGAGATCGAGGACGAGGGCGCGATAGTCATACCGCCCGAGGATATCGAGGTCGAGACAAGGCGTTCCACCGGTGCGGGCGGTCAGCACATCAACAAGACCGAATCCGCGATAAGGATAATCCACAAGCCCACGGGCATAGTCGTACAGTGTCAGCAGGAGCGTTCGCAGATACAGAACCGCGAGACCGCGATGAATATGCTGCGTTCACGCCTTATCGAACTGCGCGAGCGCGAGAGAGAAGAAAAAGAGCTTGAGCTGCGCGGCGATATAAAGAAGATAGAGTGGGGCAGTCAGATACGCTCGTATGTGTTCCACCCCTATAACATGGTAAAGGATCACCGCACGGATGCCGAAACAAGCAACATCCAAGCCGTAATGAACGGCGAGCTGGACATGTTCATAAGAGCATTCCTGGGTAAAAAGGATAAAGAATGAAAAAAACCATAACACTGCTGTGCGGAATATTTTTGGGCGTATCGCTGACGTTCATCATCGCGGTGACGGCGGTATTCAATGTGCTGTCAAGCCCGTCGTATTATCTCAAGCAGGATGACCGCTACGATATAACGGGCATGCTTGAGCTTAAGAACAAAGACGAATACGGCAAGCTCGCTTCCGCGATGCGTAAAGGCTTTTCGGGCAAAAAGGACTTTAACACGATCATCATCAAAAGTGACGGCACGGAAATCGAGGCGTTCACCGAACACGATGCGATGCTCCTTGAAAATGCGGGGAGAACCAAAATAGACTTCATCGTCGCGGGCGCGATACTGCTTATCGCGGCAGTGGCGTATGTTGTCGTCTGCATAAAAAAGTTCGGCAGGAAATGCTTTTTGACGATAGGCATTTCGTCGGCGACAACATGCCTTGTGCTTGCGGCGGCGGTGAATATAATCGAAATAAACGCCGATGTCGCGTGGGGCTGGCAGACCTTCTTTTTCTCATGGCTCTCTCCCGCGGAGACGATGCTTGAAAGAATGATACTTGATACCGGCTTCATGAAGGATTTCGCGGACGGTACTCTCCGCTTTTACGATTTTCTTATGATCATCCCCATTGCGGCAAGCTATTTCATAATGGGCTTTTCCGCACCGAAAAAATACGATCCGAACGAGGATTACATGTACCAATAACGGAGCAGTAATGTATTACGATATTGCAAAAGAAAAGGCTGAAAACTTAATACAAAGCGGACATGCGTGCGTACTCGGCATTGAATCCTCATGCGACGAAACGAGTGCCGCCGTTGTTAAGGACGGGCGGCAGGTGTTGAGCAACGTTATTTCCACGCAGATACCCGTGCATAAAAAGTACGGCGGTGTCGTGCCGGAGATAGCCTCACGCAGTCATACTACCGCGCTTGTGCCGGTGGTAGAGGAAGCCATGGAAAAGGCAAATGTCACGTTCGACGATATCGACGCGATCGCCGTGACGCAGGGTCCGGGGCTTATCGGCGCACTCTTAACGGGCGTGAATTACGCCAAGGCGCTTGCGTTCGCACTTAAAAAACCGCTTGTGGGTGTGCATCACATACAGGGGCATATCAGCAGTAATTATATAGAGTTTCCGCTCCTTGAGCCGCCGTTCGTCGCACTTGCGGTATCGGGCGGACACAGCCATATACTGCGTGTGGCGTCGTTTTGCGATTTTGCGCTCATGGGCGCGACGCGTGATGACGCGGCAGGCGAGGCGTTCGACAAGGTGGCGCGTGTGCTTGGCTTAGGCTATCCGGGCGGCGTAAAGATAGACGCGCTTGCCAAGGATGGAGACATCAACGCCTTTAAGTTTTCGACGCATCTTGAAAAAGAAGATAATTACGATTTCTCTTTCAGCGGGATGAAGACCGCTGTGGTGAATCTTGCGCATAACTATGAGCAAAAGGGACTTGAGCTTCCCAAAGCCGATATCGCCGCAAGCTTTCAGGCGGGCATCGTGAGGATGCTTGTTTCAAAGGCGGTAAAGGCGGCACAGGATATAAATTACGGTAAGATAGTGCTTGCCGGCGGTGTGGCAGCCAACAGCCGTCTGCGCGAGGAGATAGCGCGAATGTGCCGTCAGGCACAGATAGAGCTTTATTATCCGTCACCGATACTTTGTACCGATAACGGAGCAATGATAGCGTCGGCGGGCTTCTATACGCTGATGCACGGCAAGATATCCGATATCGACCTGAACGCCTTTGCGACGGGCGGGCTCGATGAGTTTTACAGATAAAAGGAGATAACGAAAATGAAGAAACCCTATTATATAACCACACCTATTTACTATCCGAGTGACAATCTGCACATCGGTCACAGCTACTGCTCGGTGGCGGCGGACACGATAGCACGCTTCAAGCGCATGCAGGGCTACGACGTCTATTTCCTCACCGGTACGGACGAGCACGGTCAGAAGATCGAACGCAAGGCGGCGGCGGCAGGCAAAACGCCTCAGCAGTATGTTGATGAGATAGTCGCAAACATAAAGAAGCTTTGGGCGCTGATGGACGTTCAGTATGACGGCTTCATCCGCACGACCGATGACTACCATGTCGAAGCGGTACAGAAGATGTTCAAAAAGCTCTACGATCAGGGCGATATCTACAAGTCCGAATACGAGGGCTGGTACTGCACTCCGTGCGAGAGCTTCTTTACCGAAACACAGCTTGTTGACGGCAAATGCCCCGATTGCGGCAGAGATGTTGAGAAAATGAGAGAGGAAAGCTATTTCTTCAGACTGTCGAAATATCAGGACAGGCTCATCGAATACATCGAAACGCATCCCGAGTTCATTCAGCCGCCGTCACGCGCAAAGGAAATGATAAACAATTTCTTGAAGCCCGGGCTTGACGACCTTTGCGTTTCGCGTACAAGCATCAAGTGGGGCATCCCGGTAACGTTTGACGAAAAGCATGTCGTTTACGTTTGGCTCGATGCGCTTTCAAACTATATAACGAAGCTCGGCTTCATGAGCGAAGATCACGAATTGCTCGATAAATATTGGCCTGCCGACCTGCATCTTGTGGGTAAGGAGATAGTCCGCTTCCATACGATAATATGGCCTGCAATGCTGATGGCACTTGATATGCCGCTACCGAAGCAGGTATTCGGTCACGGCTGGCTTGTGTTCGGCGGCGAAAAAATGAGCAAGTCTCGCGGAAACGTTGTCGATCCCGTTGTGCTGTGTGAAAAGTACGGTGTTGACGCGATAAGATATTTCCTTATGCGCGAAATGCCGTTCGGTGCTGACGGAAACTTTACGAACGAAGCGCTCTTCTCACGCATCAATTCCGATCTTGCAAACGATTTGGGCAATCTTGTAAGCAGAACTTGCGCGATGATAGAAAAATATTTCGGCGGTATCCTGCCCGAAAACAGCACGCCTGCCGATCCCGATCAGGAGCTTATCGCGCTTGCGACGGACACCGTAAAGCAGTTTGAAGCCAAAATGGATGAGCTTCAGCTTTCGGGTGCGCTTGTTGAAATATGGAAGCTCGTTTCACGCTGCAACAAGTATATCGACGAAACTACTCCGTGGGTGCTTGCCAAAAATGAGGCGGACAAACCGCGCTTAGGTACGGTAATGTACAATCTTGCCGAGTGTGTGCGCATCATCAGCGTACTTGTTGCGCCCGTAATGACGAAATGTCCCGCCAAAATACAGGCTTCGCTCGGTGTTGACGAATCGCTCACGACACTTGATTCCGTTCGCACTTTCGGCGGCATCAAGGCGGGAAGCGTCATAACAAAGAGCGATGTACTGTTCCCGAGAATAGATGTTGAAGCTGAATTCAAGGCGCAGGAAGAGGAAAAGAAAGCAAAGGAGCTTGCATCACAGCAGGCGGAAGCCGAAGCCAATGAAATAAGCATCGACGATTTTGCCAACGTAAAGCTGGTAACGGGCAAGGTGCTTGAATGCGAGAAGCTTGAAAAATCCGATAAGCTCTTAAAAATGCAGATAGATGACGGCACACGCGTGCGCACTGTCGTATCGGGCATCGCAAAGCACTACACGCCCGACGAGATGGTAGGCAAAACAGTTGTGCTTGTTGCGAATCTCAAGCCGGCGAAGCTTCGCGGCGTACTCAGCGAGGGCATGATACTTTGCGCTGAGGATGCGAACGGTGAGCTTTCGCTCATTTCACCCGAAAAACCGTTCGGCGCGGGACTTGAGGTAAGGTAATGCAGTTCATTGACGTACACTGTCATTATGATGATGAGCGTTTTGACGATGACAGAGACGGTGTTATTTCGTCTCTGCCGTCTAAGAACGTGCTTGCGGCGATCAATGCCGGATGCTCCCTTGCGGAAACCAAGCTTGCGTGCGAAATTGCCGATAAATACAGTCATATGTTCTTCTGCTCAGGCATTTATCCGAGCAACGCATACGAGTTTTCGCCCGAAAGCTTAAAGATAATAACGTCGTACTACGCGCATGAAAAGTGTGTCGGCGCGGGGGAGATAGGGCTTGACTATCATGACGAAGCGAACCCGCCGAGAAACATACAGCGTGAAGCGTTTGCGGCGCAGATAAATGCGGCGCAGGAGGCGGGACTTCCTGCGGTGATACATACGCGCGAGGCGATAGGCGACATGCTTGACATGATAAAGGCGCTGAAGATATCGAACGGCGTGATGCACTGCTTTTCCGAAAGCCGTGAGGTTGCAAAGATATGTCTTGACGCGGGACTGTATTTTTCGTTCGGCGGCACATGTACATTCAAGAATGCGGTACGCGCTATCGAGAATTTGCAATACATTCCCCAAGACCGTATTTTACTTGAGACGGACAGCCCGTATCTTGCGCCCGTGCCCGTTCGCGGAACACGGAACGATTCATCGAACATAATACACATCATTGAGCGCATCGCGTCCGTGTGGAGCATGACACCCGACGAGGTAGCGCAGATAACCAATGACAACGCGCACAGGCTTTTTACTAAGCTGTAGAGGCGGCGTACCGTATGACATACCCGATTTACGCAAGGAGGAAGATTGTTGCTATGCAGGATAATGTGTTAAAAACTGCCTTGAATGTTAAGGCGGAGGATCAAAATAAATACGGCAAACATACACGTGTTGAAAATGAAAACGGGAACGGTAAAAGAATTCTTTTTTTAGGAAATTCGATTACCCTTCACGGATGTTTACCTGAGATCGGTTGGTATGGCGATTACGGCATGGCGGCATCCTCAAAGGATAAAGACTATGTTCATATTGTAGAAAAAGAAATCGGCAAAAAATATCCTGACAGTGTTTTTTGCATCTGCAATGTGGCGAAATGGGAATGTAACTATCGTGAATATGAGACCGTTCTGAATGAATACGAATACGCCGCCGGATTCGATGCGGATATTATTATTTGCAAAGTCGGAGGCAATGCGGCAAGTGATGAAAGCTTTGATGCAAAAATTTTCTTTGACAGCTTTTCGTCGCTGATACGCCGATTTGATAAGAATAAAAAAGCAAAGATATTTATTGCTTTGGAATTTTACCGTCATCCGGCAAATGCGGTTATGAAAGAATATGCTGAGCAAAATAATATCCCCTACTGTTTACTTGAGGACTTAAGCGAAATTGACGAAATGAAAGCTCTCGGACGGTTTGAACATGTGGGCATCCAAAGCCATCCCGGTGATATCGGAATGCAAGAAATAGCAAGCAGAATTTTAGAAATGATAAATAATGATCTCTGAAAATAAATAGGCATCCGTGTATTCAATACGAGGGTTTGCTGTGATGGCGCTTGCACACTCTATTTGGGACTCCGTCCCCAAAACCCTGCGAGCTTTTTTGAAAAAAAGCTCGGCAAAAAACTTTAACTGCATCAACAAATTCGCTCGGCGTGAACGTTGCCGAGCGAATTTTATATTACCGGCGCACCGCCAGCTGCAATTTTCTGCAATTTGTTTCATGCAAGCGAAACGTCAAGGACGGCGTTCCCTACGAATAAGACAAACTGTGCGTCATATCCCGTATGGTGCGGCGTCCCCGACGCACCGTTTGCGATGTTTATTGCAGGAACATATATTTTGTTTATTGCGTACTCCCTTATGCTATACTTCGCCGCAAAAATTGTTTTGCATTTTTCGGATAAAAGTATTATAATATATGATGATTTATTATATTTGCGAGGTATGCGGGTGGATTCGGTAATAGTTTCGGCTCCGGCGAAAATAAATTGGGTGCTTGATATAACCGGGCTTGATGAAAAAAACTATCATCTGCTTGATATGCTCATGCAACGTATAACGCTCTATGATGCCGTAACGGTAAAAAAGTGTGACAGCGGCATACAGCTTTCATCAAGCGTCAGATATATCCCGACTGATGAACGCAACACGGCTTACAAGGCGGCAAAGCTGTTTTTCGAATACAGCGAGATCAGCGGAGGGACTTCGATCTGTATAAAAAAGAATATTCCGTCGGGGGCAGGGCTTGCCGGCGGCAGTGCGGATGCGGCGGCTGTACTGCTCGGATTAAATAAGCTGTACGGTAACAGCTTGAGTGAAACCGAGCTTGAAACGCTTGCGCTTAAGATCGGTGCGGACGTTCCGTTTATGCTCAAAAGCGGTCTGTACCGTGCAAAAGGGATAGGCGAAAAGCTCGAAAAGCTTCCCGTTAAGCACAAAATACCGTTGCTTTGCGTTATGAAAAATAACGATCCGGCTTCAACAAAAGCCGTGTATTCACTGTTTGACAGCATCGGTACACACAGGCGACCTGATGTTGACGGTTTCATAAATGCGCTTGATACATTCGATACCGAAAAAATGTGCGCCTGCGGCGGCAATGTGCTTGAGGATGCCGCATGTACCGTTGCAAAAGGAATTTCGGAGAATATACGGAAAATGAACGCTGTCGGCGCACGGTATACTGCTATGACAGGAAGCGGAAGTGCTGTTTTCGGCGTATTTGATACAATCGAGGCGGCAAAAAGTGCCGAAAGAAATTTTAGCGGATGGCATTGCTCGTGTTATGCGTCGGATGCGGGTACGCTCGTAAGGGAGTTGAAATAAATGTTTCTTGCAAAAACAGGTGTGTGCATTGAGAATTTTCTCGGTATAGACGGCTTTGATATATATTGGTACGGGATAATCATAGCTTTCGGATTTTTGCTTGCATTCGTTTTGTGTTCGTTTTTTGCAAAAAAACGCAAGTATCCGTCCGAGCTGACTACGGATATGCTGATAATCGCCATCATAGGCGCACTTATCGGCGCACGTGCGTATTATGTGATATTTGAATGGAACGATTATTTCGTTTCCGGCGATATCATTGAAACATGCAGGCGTATACTGAATATCCGCAACGGCGGACTTGCGATCTACGGAGGCATAATCGGCGCTATAATAGGGCTGTTCATCTATTCCCGCAGAAAGAAATACAAGCTCGTTGAATTGACCGATCTTTGTGCCGCGCCGCTCGCACTTGGGCAGGCTCTCGGACGTTGGGGCAATTTTTTCAATCAGGAGGCACACGGCACACTCGTTGAAAATAAAGCACTGCAATTTTTTCCGTATGCTGTCTATCTTGAAACACCAAAGGGCAGTGATCCCGCAGGCTGGTATCAGGCAACGTTCTTTTATGAATCGGTATGGTGCTTTATCGTATGCGCTGTTCTTGTATTCATTTTTCTTAAAAAGAAAAAGTATCACGGACATGTGACGCTGTGGTATTTCGCACTGTACGGACTTGAACGCGGTATCGTTGAATGGCTGAGAACGGATCAACTCAGGATAGGTACAGTTCCTGTTTCGGCAGTGTTGAGCATCTGCCTGTGTATAGCATCGGTAACTATGCTTATTGTATTATGCACTAAAAAATACACAACACAGATAGAATATGTTGCACAAAGTAAGCCGGAAGAAAACATCGGTGAGTCTGACGGAACGCAGGAGAATACGGAAGAAAACATCGGTGAGCCTGACGGAACACAAGAGGATAACAAGAAATAATATTGAAAGGGAAATAAATATGGAGATCAAATCAAGATTCGGCAAATATAAGGTCGCAGATGTGGATTCATATCTTGCACGGCTCAACAGCAACCATGCCGCAAAAATCGAAACTCTCGAAAAGACAATAGATGCGCTTAACGAGAAAAATGCCGAGCTTCAGCTTCAGCTTGACAAGTATAAGGAAAAAGAGGGCGTAATATCTAAGGTCATGCTTGACGCTACGATGCGCGCCAAGGAGATCGAAGACGATTACCGAAAGCGTGCCGATGAAAGCGATGCCGCGTGCCAACAGCTTCACGACGAATGGGTCAACGGTATGAAATCGGCTTCTGCAAATCTTGCAAAGATGCGCGCAGAGGCAAAGCGTTTGCTTGAGGAAATAGACGGTCAGTTCGGTGAGCTGTGTTCATGGGCGGATACACGCCTTGAAAGCCTTGAGAACACTTCACTTCCGTCTTCGGTTTCGGATGAAAGCTCGATCGAAAGTGAGATAGCCAAGGGCGCGGGTGCAGATCTTGAAGCGCTTTGCCGCGAAATGCAGTTTTCGCAGGATGATGGCGAGACACGCGAAAACGGGAATGGCACTGATGATACCGTCGGCGATCTAAATGAAGCACTCGATGAGGTTGAGGAAATAATCGAATCAACGGAAGAGATAAAATCTTCGGATGATGCACTGTAAAAAAATATTGCAGCTTGTCGCCGCGACTCTTATCTGCCTGTTTGTATTTGTTTCCTGCGCTCCGCACGACGGCATGCAGGAAACTGCGGATGTGAACGCACTTGGCGCAACGATGCCGAAGATACTTTATTTCAAGGATGGCGACATTTTTTTGATAAACGGTGAAAGCACCGTGCGCATTGCGGAGAACGTATATGATGCCGATGACGCTTCACCGGTTTATACCGCCGACTATGCCATAGATAAAAACTCCGGCAAAGCAGTATATATATCAGAAAACACTCTGTATTATTTCAATGGCACCGAACATATACGGATTGCCGATAATGTCAAGAGTTGGCGAACAAATGCAAATATGCGCATTATAGCATATACGCTTGCGTGGAATGAAAACGGCACGGAAACGGAAAACCTTTTCCTATACCGCGACGGTGAAACGGTGCATTGCGGTACGGGGCTTATTGACATAACGCTGACGGAAAGCTGTGTTTATGCGCTGAAGCAAAACAATTATCCCAAAGTGCGCAATACGCTGTATAAATTTGATTTTGACGGCAACAGGGAAACCGTGAATACCGATGTCCCGAAAATAATGTGGGCGTCGGATTCGACGGTGCTTTGCGGCGAAAGCGCGGACGGGGAGCTGTACACATATTACATTTTGCACGGCGGCAAATGCGACAAGATAGGCAATGTCTATCATGCTTCGGTGACCGACAGCGGAAAGACGCTGTATGTTATTGCCGATTATGATACCGTGATATCATCGGGCAAGCTTATTGCTATCGGCTTGGATAAGCTTTCACGGAAGCTTCTTGCCGAAAACGTTCATTTTTTCAGCACTGATGCGGTGACAATGCCGGACAAAGGGCTTATCTACAGCGTGCGCACCGACAGAGAACATGACAGTTATTCAGTCTATTATTGTGACAGCACGGGTAAAAGTGTGCGTCTGATACACAACACAAGTGCGAATGCAATGTATAATATTGCGATAAACAGCGAAAACGGCACGGGCCGGCTGTTATCAGAGGGCGCACAGCCGGACGACGGTGCGGTGTATAAAATAAAAATAAATAACGGTTTGCTCGAAAGCGAGCGTATCGCTACAGGTGATTTCGGTTCACTCGTTTATTACGGCATGACGGATTCGGTGACATTTGCCGAATCGCCGGAAAGCGGAGAATGTGATTTATATCTGGCAGACAGTGACGGCGCACGGGTTTTGACATCCGAATGTTCGGTAGAGCGCACCGCAACAGGCTATCGGTCGCAGTGCGTGCTTTCGCGAAGCGGGAAAAAGCTGATGTATTTTGCATCGCTTGTTGCGGAAGAAAATGCATCTTTCGGCAGGCTTTGCGTGACACCCGATACGGTAATAGCCGAAAATGTTGCGTCCGGCTATACACTTTCACCGATAACATACGGCGAGCTTGACGAAATATACTATCTTGTTCCGTCAAACGGAAGATACGACCTTTATTTTTATTCGGGTGAGTCAAGCCTTATAGCATCGGGCGTTGATGGCTTGCTTGAAATATGATTTTCGTCATTTGTTCACTTGCAACAAACTGCATTTTATAATATAATTTCAGTATAGATTTGATACGGAGAGAAAAACATGAAGTATACATCAATAGGCGGACAGGCGGTAATGGAGGGCGTAATGATGCGCTCGCAGGATTCGCTTGTTATGTCGGTGCGCCGTTCCGACGGCTCAATAGTTGTTGAAAAAAAGAAGCTTGTACGCAAGCCGTGGCGCAAAAAGGTAGCGAAAATACCGATAGTGCGCGGAGTTGTTGCGTTCATTGATTCACTTGTGCAGGGCATGAAGCTGACAACGCAGTCGGCTGAAATGTACGGTGAAGACGCTGTTGCCGAGCTTGAGCCTTCAAAGGCAGAAAAATGGATGTCGGAAAAGCTCCACATCAAGCTGGAAACGGTCGCGGTAGTTATCGGCGTGGCTCTCGGACTTGTGCTTTCGTTCGTACTGTTCATTTTTTTGCCGTCGCTGGCATCACGCGCATTTTGGGCGATACTCGGCAAAAAGGGTATCACAAGCGCGAATGCCACGCTCGGCACAAAGCTGTTGCTTGATATAATCGAGGGCGTCATCAAAATAGCGATATTCATTTGCTATATTCTTGCAGTAAGTCTGACAAAGGATATAAAGCGCATATTCATGTATCACGGCGCGGAACACAAGGTGATCTCGTGCTATGAACACGGTGATGAGCTTACCGTTGAAAACGCACGCAAGTATTCCACATCGCATCCGCGCTGCGGCACGTCGTTCATATTCATTATAATGGTAGTCGGAATACTTGTTACCGCGGTGGCTGATAATCTGTTCGGTCTCAGCACCGCTACGGCAGGTGCGATGGCGATACGTTTTATCGTCAAGCTTTTGCTTTTGCCCGTCATAGCAGGTGTGGCGTATGAGGTATTGAAGGCACTTGCGATAAATGACAATATCGTTCTGCGTATATTGCGTTCGCCCGGTATGCTTTTGCAGAAGCTTACTACACGTCAGCCTGATGACAGCATGCTTGAGGTATCACTTACAAGCTTCAAAAACGTGCTTTATATGGACGGGCTGATGGAAGAGCCTAAGGAACCCGAAGCAGTTGAAGAACCCGAAGCAGTTGAAGAAGCAGAAGATACGGAGACGGAAGAAGAACATGACAGTTAAGGAAGCTCTTAAGCTTGCAAAGGATGAACTCAAAAATGTTCCCGACCGCGATGTGGACGCCGCGTGGATAGTCTGCTTTGCGTCGGGGATCAAACGCAGTATGCTTCATTTTGAGGCAGACAGAGAGCTTTCGAAAAAACAAAAAGATTTACTTGAAGCGATACTCGCGCGCAGAAAGACGCGCGAGCCGCTTCAATATATTTTCGGCACCGTGCCGTTTTACAATATCATGCTGACGAGCGACGCGCGTGCGCTGATACCGCGTGACGAGACCGCGATAATGGTCGAACAGGCTATTGAATTGATACGAAAGCACGGGTATGCGTCACTGCTTGATATCGGCACGGGAACGGGCGCGATAGCACTTGCGTGCAAGAAAAATATCGCTTCACTTGATGTTTGCGCCAGCGACATAAGCGCATCGGCACTTGAGCTTGCAGGCGAAAACGCGCATGCGCTCGGGCTTGATATAGAGCTTGTGCAAAGCGATTTGTTTGAAAATCTGCAAAACCGCAAATTCGATTGCATCATATCCAATCCGCCGTACATACCGACACGCGATATCGAAAAGCTTGAACGCGAGCTTTCGTTTGAACCGCAGAACGCGCTTGACGGCGGGAGCGACGGGCTTGATTTCTACCGTGATATCGTTGCCGAGGCGCGCGAGCATCTTAATAAAAACGGGTTGCTGATGTTTGAGATCGGGTTCGATCAGGCTGATGCGCTCAAGGCGATCCTTGCAAAAGCGGGATTTGTCGATACGGTCGTTTTGAAGGATTATGCCGGACTTGACCGCGCGGTGTATAGCTTCGGGTAAGCTTCCATAACCGTGTTTGGGCAAAGCCACACGGAACTCATACAAAGAAAGGAGCAGACTATGCTCGAAAAACTTGAAGAATTATCGGTACGCTTTCAGGAGCTTAATCAGACCTTGACAGAGCCGGATGTTATCGCCGACCGCGCAAAATATCAGGAGCTTGCGAAGGAGCATGCGTATCTTTCCGAAATAATGGCGGAATTTGACAGATATTCCGCCAAGCTCAAACAGCTTGATGAAGCACGCGAGCTGCTTGATTCAGGCGATTCCGAGCTTGAGGAAATGGCAAAGGAAGAGCTTGATATACTTAAGCCGGAGATCGAAGAAACAGAAAAGCGCTTGAAAGAACTGCTTGCGCCGCGCGATCCGTCGGACGATAAGAATGTCGTGCTTGAGATACGCGCAGGCACGGGCGGCGAAGAAGCCGCACTGTTTGCCGCAGATCTTTTGAGAATGTATATGAAGTATGCGGAAAAAAAGGCGTGGAGCTTTGAAATAACGAGCGCGAACGAAACAGAAGTCGGCGGCATAAAGGAAGTCGTTTGCCTTGTTTCCGGCAAAGAGGTGTTCCGCCACATGAAATACGAGAGCGGCGCACACCGTGTTCAACGCGTTCCCGTTACAGAATCGGGCGGACGCATACATACCTCGGCGGCAACTGTTGCGGTGCTTCCCGAAGCTGAGGATATCGACATTCAGATATTGCCCGAGGATCTCATCATCGAAACGCACCGTTCATCCGGCGCAGGCGGTCAGCACATCAACAAGACAGAATCGGCGGTACATATGATACATATTCCGACGGGCATCGAGGTCGACTGTCAGGACGAGCGTTCGCAGATAAAGAACCGCGAAAAGGCGATGAAGGTAATGAAATCGCGTGTGTACGATTATTACCGGAGCCGTGCAGATGCCGAATACAGCGGCTTGCGCAAATCGCAGGTCGGCTCGGGTGACCGCAGTGAACGCATCAGAACATACAATTTTCCGCAGGGGCGCGTCACCGATCACCGCATAAACATGACGCTTTATAAGCTTGATTCATTTATGAACGGCGAAATGGACGAAATAGTTTCCGCGCTGATACTTGCGGGCAGTACTGGCGAATTGAACACCGACGCTGACGAAGAATAAAAGGAGAATAATAACATGTTACGTTCTTTCAGTACGCTTTGCTGTCTTGATGCAAAGCTTGACGAAGTGATCGCGCTTGCGAAAAACAACGGCATGCAGGGCGTGGAGCTTCGCACAGACCAAAATAACGAGACGCTCGGCGGTATGGGCATTTCCGATGCGTGTGTCATAAGGGAGGCGTTCGACAAAGCTGAGCTTAAGGTTACAGATATGGCACTCAGCACGGGCATCGTTTCATATGATGACGAAAAAATACAGGGTGCGATGCGTGGGATAGATTTTGCGCAAAAGCTTTCTGCAAAGGGCGTAAGGATATTTTCGGGACATTCGCCGTTGCGCTTTTCCGAAGAAGCGCATGAGGATGTTGAGGGCATAGCGAAAGCTTTTCGTGAGCTTTGCGATTATGCAAGCGATAAAAATGTTGAGGTGTGGCTTGAAACGCACAGCTCACTTTCGACGGGAAAGACCGTCGCGCCGCTTCTTGAGCTTATCGACCGCGACAATATGAAGGTAATATGGGATATAATCCATTCCGTCGAATACCGTGAATCGCCCGAAAACACAGTAAAGCTTTTGAAAAAAAAGATAGCGCATATCCATGTAAAGGACGGCAAGCCGAACAGCGACAACGATATCATACAATACATACATACCGATCTCGGCAAAGGCAGCGTGCCGGTAAAGGAAGCACTTTCACTGCTTGACAATATCGGCTTTGGCGGCTTTGTTTCGCTTGAATGGGAATCGCCGTGGCGTCCCGAGATACGCGACCTTTATCCCGATACAAACGATCTGCTTAAAGCATATAATGCTTTTATAAAATAGCAAGTGAGGTGCAAAAAATGAAATTTACTGTTGAAATTTACAAACGGCTTGAAATCGTGCTGAACAGCGATAAAACGTATGACAATCCGTTTACAGATGTCGATATCGACGCTGTGTTCACGCACGAAAGCGGCAAGGTAATAACTCTGCCGGGCTTCTGGAACGGCGCGAACGAGTGGAAGGTGCGTTTTTCCGCAGAGCTTGCGGGCAAGTGGACTTATGTGATCACCTGCACCGACGGCGGCAATGCTTCGCTTACAGGTTCGGGCGAAATAGACGCACTGCCCTGCAAAAATCCGCGCAACGAGCTTGAAAAGCATGGCTATGTCCGTCTTGAAGAGGGCAAACGTCATATGGTGTACGGTGACGGTACTCCGTTTTTCTATCTTGCCGACACGCATTGGATGATGCCCGATTACGAGCGTCTGCACGAATGCAACTATCCGGGCTGTACATGCGGCAATCAGTTCAAGCATGTTGCCGATGACAGAATAAAGAAAGGCTTTAATGTTTATCAGACATATTTTGCATCTGCTCGCACGGCGACGACCCGCGGCGGTACACCTTCATGGTGGAAGGACGGCAAGTACGAATGCATCGAGCCCGAGGTATTCAATTCAACGATGGATATAATGATAGAGTATCTTGCCGAAAACGGTATAACGACTGCGCTCGGCTTCGGCACGCATTACGCGACGATACGCGCTTTCGGCAATGTGTCCGACGCGCTGTTGCGCTTCGTGCGCTATTGCGTTGCGCGTTACGCCTGCTATCCGCTTGTATGGATAACCGCACAGGAAATAACCTCGCCGATGGATAACGCCTTTGAAATATGGCGTGAGGTCGGTGCGGCAGTTGATAAGCTTGACGGCTATCACCGTCCCAACGGCACGCATATGCATGTACATCCCGCGACAGACCCGCGTGTTCAAAAGCTGGATTCTTGTGATTGGCATCAGTGGTGGGCAGTGCAGGGAGGTCACGGCGGCTACAATCGGCTTCATCACCGCTCTTATTACAAAAGCTATTATGACCTTGCAACCGGCAAACCGTATATCGAAACCGAAAATCAGTATGAGGATATCTACTGCGCAGGCTTCTGCGGGCACGATGCTCCGCGTATAGGCGCATGGCTTGCGGTACAGTCGGGCTCGGCGGGCTTCACTTATGGCGTTGTCGGACTGTGGGCTATGAGCTGGGAACAAAAAACAGAGCCTGCATTCACCAATTACAACCGTGAAAATTGGTATCAGGGTGTCGATAAGCCGGGTTCCGAGCAGGTGTGCTATATGAAAAAATTCTATGAGTATGTCGGCTGGGCAGACCTTGTTCCCGAATTCGGCTTCAGATACGGCATGTTCGATATGCGCAAGCATGTGGCGATATCTCATAAGGATGACGACATCATAGTTTATTATTTCTTTGACAACGATGCCGAAACGGGACATCTTTCCGACCTCAAAAAGAATGTGAAGTATCAGGCGCGCTTCTTTGATACCGTTACGGGCAAATTCATCGACCTTGACCCGATAATCACCGCTGACGGCAACGCACCGATACCCGCATTCCCGTATCAGCGCGATTGGGTACTGCTTTTGAATACTTATGACCTCGGCGAATATGAGACCGAGCCGTACCCGAGCTTTATCAAGCCGATACCCGCTTGTGACGCGAAGCTCGGCAGAGAGATACCGATAAGATCGCTTAAGGTAAGCTCGGAGGATGAGGTTCATCCGGCAAAAAATCTTACCGACGGCGACGCGGAAACATATTGGCAGGGGCTTGCACCGAAGCTTTCACAGACGATAACCGCAGACCTCGGTGAGATAAGCCGCGTCGGATATATGCATCTTGAATGCAATATGCCCGACATGCGCTTTATCGAGTACCGTGTTTTCGGCTCAAACGACGGCGAAAATTGGAATATGCTCGTTGAGCGTGTAGGCGCAAAGGTGGCTGTCGGCGGCAGATTCCCGAAATTCTATGAGCCGATAGAGGGCGAATATCGCTTCGTGCGTTTCTTCCTCAATTCCGTTCCGTTTGAATCTCCCGTAGATACGCCGCTTCAGTTAACACGCTTCGCGGTGTTTGAAAAGGAAAACTAAACATCAAAAGAGGACGCTTTGCTTGCACAGGCGTCCTCTTGATCAGTAGGGCACGGCGTCCCCAACGAACCGTTATACGCACAAAGCACGGGCAGGAAACAAAGTAATCATTCCGAAAAACTCCATCGTGTCATTGCGAGCAAACGCACGATGCGTGGCAATCCATGTTAAGCAAAAAGCAACTTTTGTTTGCGTCCGGATTGCCACGCCGCTTCGCTCCTCACAATGACACAAGAAAGTACGCAAAGGGATGAAATAAATGTTCCTGCAATAAACATCGCAAGCGGTGCGTCAAGGATGCCGCACCGTGCGAGAAAAGCAACGATCTGTGCTTATCGTAAAAAAATCACTCCCCATGTAAAATAAGTATTGACTTTTCCTTTCGGGGGGGGTATACTTAAAATATAGGTTGACTTATGATGAAGCACTGTTGAATTTATCGGCACGCATAACGAAATCCGAAATAATCAAAGAGGTGTTATGATGAATAGATCACGTTTTACGGCTATGATAAAAGCGATCACATCCGCGATACTTATAACGGTATGTACGGTTTCGTGCGGGAACAAAACCGACGATCCCGTATCGCCGTCGCCGAGCGCCAATGTAACGGCTACGCCGTTCGGGACACC
>JAZRZN010000039.1:0-51595 GCA_045601365.1 Clostridia bacterium
TGCACATGTCACGCGCGGGCTTATCGCATCAAAAAAGCTGTCGCCCGAAGCCGTCATGCTTGTAGGCGATCAGCTTTTTACCGATATTCAGCTTGCAAATGCGCTCGGAGCAAAAAGCGTGCTGACAGAACCGCTTGAAAAACGCGAATGGTGGTGTACCAAGGTTTTTAACCGCACGCGTGAGCGCATAGTATGGCGGGTACTGTTCAAGGAAAAATATACACGTTGAACAGTATTTATGCGTGTCGGAATCAGTCACAAAAAAAGTGAGGAAAAATCATGTTATATAAAAAAGAGCTTCCGATCAGGTATGAGACCGATGTTTTTGTTGCCGGCGGCGGTCCTGCCGGAATTGCAGCCGCACTTGCCGCTTCAAGAAACGGTGCAAGCGTTTTTCTTGCCGAAGCTCGCGGTTCGTTCGGCGGTGTGGGAGCATCGGGGCTTGTACCCGCATTCGCTCAGTTCGGTGACGGCGTGAATATATTGGCATCCGGCATCGGCTATGATATCCGCAAAAGCATATCAAAGGATATACCGCTTGATGTCCACTGGTGCATGATCCGTGTGGAAGAACTGAAGCGTGCATATGACGAAGCGATGTCATCATCGAATGCAGAATTTTCGTTCTTTACATCTGTTTGTGATGTCGTTACGGACGGTGACCGCATCGAATATGTTGTTCTTACCTCAAAATCCGGCATGTTCGCCGTTAAAGCAAAAATATACATCGACTGCACGGGCGACGGCGATCTTTGTGCGCTTGCAGGTGCAGATTATGAGATAGGCGACGAAAAAATGAATACGATGCCGCCTACGCTCTGTTCGCTTTGGGCAAATATTGATTTTTCAAAAAAGCATGCCAGTGATTCATCACGGCTTGAGGAAGCCATAGCGGACGGCGTATTCACATATGCCGACAGACATCTGCCCGGCATGTTCCCTGTCGATGAGCAAAACGGCATCGGCGGCGGCAATATCGGTCATATATTCGGCACCGATCCGCTTGATGAGCATTCGCTTACACGCGCGATGATATGGGGCAGAAAATCATTGCTCGAATATGAAAGGTATTATAAAAATTATCTTGAGGGCTTTGAAAAAATGACGCTCGTCTGCACTGCCGATATGCTCGGTGTGCGTGAATCGCGCAGAATAAAATGCGATTACATGCTGAAAATAAGCGATTTTGCGGATCGTGCAGTATTCGACGATGAAATAGGCCGTTACTGCTACGCCGTCGATATCCACGTCATGACTACCGACAAGTCCGAATACGAACGTTTCAAGAATGAATACGATAAAAAATATTGCTATAAGGATGGCGAATCCTACGGTATCCCCTACCGTTCACTTTTGCCGCAGTCCTTATCCAATGTACTTGTTGCAGGCCGCTGTATCGGTGCCGACAGGCATATGCAGGCATCTGTCCGCGTCATGCCGGGATGCTTCATAACGGGGCAGGCGGCAGGCGTTGCGGCAAGCATCGCAAAGGATACCGAAAACACACGAAGCGTCGATATCGCGCTTTTACAACAAAAGCTTGCATCTATCGGCGCATACCTTCCGAACAGGAAATGATCCTTACCGTTTATTCAATATCGACCGACAAAACAATGTCTGCACTTACGGCGAAAGCGTTTTGCCGCAAATGCAGACATTTTTGCAAAAATGCGCAGTCAATGCACGCGAATAATGTTGAAAAAGCTCCCGCTCGTCAATAACGAACGGGAGCTTTCAAATTGTGCGATTATCAGATAACTCTTACTCTGATAACACCGTCAACAGCCTTGAGCGCGTCAACGGCAGGAGCGGCATCAACATCTATTATAGTGTAAGCACGGTCGCCCTTGGAAGCGGTAACCATACCTGTGATGTTAGCGCCTACAGCGGCAGTGATATTTGCTACTGCATTATCAGCGTTCTTGTGCATAACAGTGACTCTTGCAACGCCGCTCTTTGCGAGTGCGGCATTGGGATAGTTCACGCTGTTCTTAATATTTCCGAGTTCAATAAAGTCACAAAGCTCTTTTGAAGCCATTTCGGCGCAATTATCTTCTGATTCGGGTGTTGATGCGCCGAGATGCGGGAATACGACTACGTTCTTTTCACCGATAAGCGCATCGCTTGCGAAGTCGGTAACATACTTATAAAGCTTTCCGCTTGCACATGCCGCAATAACGTCGGCATCCTTGATAAGACCGCCGCGTGCGAAGTTGAGAACGATAGCTCCGTCCTTCATCTTGGCGATAGAATCGGTGTTTATCATGCCCTTTGTGGAATCCATCTGCGGAACGTGAAGTGTGATGATATCGGCATTGGCATAGACAGTATCAAGATCGTCAGCCTTATTGACCGAGCTGTCAAGCTTCCATGCGGCATCTACCGATACGAACGGATCGTAACCGATAACGTTCATGCCGAGTGCAGCAGCGGCATTGGCAACAAGACCGCCGATAGCGCCGAGACCGATGACACCGAGCGTCTTGCCCTTTATTTCGGGACCTACAAACTGTCCCTTGCCCTTTTCAGCCATCTTGCCTACGGCATCACCGTTGCCCTTGAGCGTTTTTGCCCAATCAACGGCTTCGGCTACGTTACGGCTCGCAAGTATCATCGCGCCGATAACAAGCTCCTTAACGGCGTTGGCATTTGCGCCGGGAGTATTGAATACCACGATGCCCTTGTCGGCACATGCGTCAACGGGGATGTTGTTCACACCCGCGCCGGCACGCGCGACCGCAAGCACGCTTTCGGGGAAATCATATGTCAGCATATCAGCCGAACGAACGAGTATTCCGACGGGATTTTTTGCATCCTCGGTGATGGAATACTTATCCTCGGGAAGATTCTTTTTAACTACACCCGCGATGGAGTTGAGCTTCAGTATTTCTGTCATTACTTATTTTCCTCCTCGAATTTCTTCATGAACGCAACGAGCTTTTCAACGCCTTCCTTGGGCATTGCGTTGTAGATGGATGCACGCATACCGCCTACAAGTCTGTGACCCTTGAGCGAAACAAGTCCGTTTTCCGCGGCTTCCTTGACGAACTTGGCATCAAGATCGGCATTGGGAGTAACGAACGGAACGTTCATCATTGATCTGTCCTCTTTAGCTACGTTGTTTGTGTAGAATGATGAAGAATCAATGTAATCGTAAAGAAGCTTTGCCTTTTCGATATTTCTCTTCTGCAACGCTTCAACGCCGCCCATTTCCTTTACCCAGCGGAACACGAGCATCGAAATGTAGATGCTGTAGCAGGGAGGTGTGTTGTAAAGGCTTTCCTTATCCGCCTGAGTCTTCCACTTGAGCATGGTGGGAGTATCGGGCTTGAATTTCTCAAGAAGATCCTCGCGGACGATAACGACCGTAACACCGGCAGGTCCGATATTCTTCTGCGCACCGGCATAGATAACGCCGAACTTGGTAACATCGACCGGCTCGGAAAGTATCATTGACGACATATCGGCTACCAGCGGAACATCGCCTGTATCGGGGATATAATTATACTTCGTACCGAAAATCGTGTTGTTGAAGGTGATGTGAACGAAATCCGCTTCGGGATCGAACATATCCTTTGTTACCTTCGGGATATATGTGTATGTCTTATCCTCGCTTGAAGCAACTACTCTTGCATTTGTAAGTCTTGCGCCCTCTTTTGCGGAAAGGTTTGCAAAGTTACCCGTAACGATGTAATCGCCCTTGCCTTTTTCGTGAAGGTTGAGTGCGGTGCATGCGAACTGTGTCGAAGCTCCGCCCTGAACGAAGATGACCTTGTAGTTATCGGGAATATTCATCAGCTCTCTCAAAAGAGACTCCGCTTCTTTGATTATAGCATCGTAACATTTGGCACGGTGGCTCATTTCAAGAACGCTCATGCCTGAGCCTTCATAATCAAGCATATCTGCTGCAGCTTTTTGCAATACCGATTCGGGCAGCATAGACGGACCGGCACTAAAGTTATAAACTCTCATTTTTTTCAGCCTCCATAAGCCAATATTTTTTTCCGTGCATATAATGAACGGGTTACAAAGTATTATACTACTTTGCCGATTTTTAGGCAAGCGGATTTTGCAAAAAAGCGTAAAAAGCGTAAAACCGTAAAGCAAAGCTTAAAGAAGTTTGTTTTTCACGGATGTTCAGAATTTTGTCGTGCGTTCAGACACGGCAAATGATTGATTTTTTCTGTCCGAACACACATGCTACAGCATACGAACACCGATGTGACGGGGCATATTTTGCGATATGCTATAAAAAATCGTTTGTTTCCGTTTCTTTCGGCTGTGAAGTATCATTCTCCTTTTTCGCGGAATTGAGCAGTCGCAGATACTGTCTTTTTTTTGCTTCCATATTGAACACCGCATAGTCGATATCCTCTTTTGTCACCGCATTATTGAATACATTTATTGCCTGCTGCCAGCTTTTATAAGCTTTGCCGATACTGTCTTCCATAAAAAAACACCCTTTCACAAAAATGTATGAAAGAGTGTTTTAAATTATAACAATTTATCAGCTTTCTACGCGGCATCTGCGTCCGCCGGATGCAAACACGCGGATGTTTTCACATATTTCATCAAGACAGCGCTTGCGTGTTTCCTGCGCGCCCCACGCCATGTGCGGCGTAAAGCATACGTTTTCATGATCCTTTACGGAATAAAACGGATGTTCTTCTCCGAACGGCTCTGATGAATAAACGTCAACGCCGAGCCCGCCGAGACGGTTTTGCCTGATGGCTTCGGTCAATGCATATTCATCAGCCACCGCACCGCGTGCGACATTCACGAACACCGCACCCGGCTTCATTTCCGATATCTGCTTTTTACCGAAAATACCGCGCGTGGAATCATTGAGCGGCAGATGCACCGTGATTATATCGGATTCACGGCAAAGCGTGTCGATATCAACGGTTTCGACATCTTCTGCCGGTGTGCGCTTGAATGCGATCACACGGCATCCGAATGCGCGTGCAACATCGGCAACAGCCTTGCCGATAGAACCGTATCCGGCAATGCCCCATGTCATACCCGCTATTTCATGATAAACGGGCGCAAGACAGTTTGCGGTATTGCCCGATGAATATTTTCCGCTTGCGACATGCTCAGTATAGGCGGGCAGGTGAGTAACAAGTGAAAGCACCATTGCAACGGTGACCTGTGCAACGCACTGCGTGGAATAACCGACTACATTGCACACAGCTATCCCGCGTGAAGCGCAGTATGCGGTATCAACATTGTCGTAGCCTGTGGCAAAAAGACAAATCAGTTTAAGATTTTTATTCTTGCCTATAGTGGTTTCATTCATTTTGACCTTGTTGATTATCGCAACGTCGGCATCGCCGAGATTTTCATAGACCTCATCAGGTGCAGTATGGTCAAATATCCTTACATCGCCGAACTCTTTAAGCGGTGCAAGGTCAAGATCCGTGCCGACGGTGGCGGCATCAAGTACGGCTATGCGCATAATGATTCTCCTTTCGGCAGTGAGGTCACTGAACATCCTTTTTCAAGGTGATTATGTCTATGCATTTTACGGGACAGGCTTCGTTGCATTTGCCGCATCCGACACACTTTGTGTAATCGACCTTGGCCGTAAAATTCTCAACGGTGACCGCACCGTGTTCGCACGCACGCATGCACTTTCCGCAACCGATACAGCCTACGGTACACTCCTTGCGTGTTTCAACGCCTTTATCGTGATTTTTGCATATTACAGCCGCCTGCGGTGTATTGAGCGGAAGCATTTCGATTATTCCTTTGGGGCAGGTATTCACACACTTTTTGCAGGCTCTGCACTTTTGTGTATCGACACGTGCGACGCCGTTGCAGATGAATATCGCATCATACGGGCAAGCTTTCATGCAATCGCCGTAGCCTAAACATCCGTAGACGCATGCTTTGTATCCGCCGAAAAGCTGTGCCGCGGCTTTACATGAGCGTACACCCTTGTATTCAAGCTTTGCTTTCGCATTTTCGCTGTCACCGGCGCACATTACAACTGCCGCCATAGGTGTTATTTTTTCAGCGGTAATGCCGAGTATCTCTCCGATAGCCGTTGCCGCGTCATCGCCTCCGGGATTGCACAGCGATACGCTCGTCGCTTCGCCCGCGGCAAGTGCTTTTGCATATCCGTCACAGCCGGAGAAGCCGCATGCGCCGCAGTTTGCACCGGGCAGACATTCTCTTATTTTTTCTTCCTTTTCGTCCTTCTTGACGGCAAAAACGCTTGAGGCTATCGAAAGCCCGAAGCCCGTTATTATGCCGATGGCGGCAACTATCACAACGGCAATGATTATTTCGTTCATGTCAGCCGCCTCCTTAAGCGAAAATGTTTTCTATCACGCCCGAAAAGCCCATGAACGATACGGACGTAAGTGAAGCCGCGATAAGTGTGATCGGCAAGCCCTGCAAGAATTTCGGAACATCACAGTTTTCCATTTTGCCGCGTACTCCTGAGAACATCACCATCGCAAGCATAAAGCCGAGTCCCGCGCCGACTGACGAAAACATTGATTGTGCGAAATCGTAGCCGTTTGAAACATTGAGCAATACAACACCGAGTACGGCGCAGTTGGTTGTGATGAGCGGCAGATATATGCCGAGCGCATTATACAGCGACGGAATATATTTTTTCAGGATTATTTCAACAAGCTGAACAAGTGCGGCGATGACGAGAATGAAAACTATCGTCTGGAGATAAGCGTATTTTTCGCCGAGGATATATACGTTTATCGGGTAGCAGACCGCCGTTGAAAATGCCATAACGAAAATTACGGCAACGCTCATGCCTACTGCGGTATCAAGTTTTTTAGAAACGCCTAAGAACGGGCAGATACCCAAAAACTGCGCAAGCACGAAGTTACCGGTCAAAATGCCGGTAAGCAGGATGGAAAGCAACACCGTCATACCTCTTTTTCCTCCTTTTCACACGAACGCGAACAGCATCCGTTCATCGGGCAGCCCTTACAGCCGTTAAGCTCTGCCTTGGGCTTGCCCTTCTTTTCGGCAAGTGCGTTTACACATGCCATTATCATTCCGAACATGAAGAAGCCTCCGGGCGGAAGAATGAATATCAAAAACGGCGTTTCACTGAAATACGGTATTGAGAACTTCAGACCTTCAACGTAAGATGAAAGGTCGATACCGCCTGTGCCGAGCAATTCGCGCACGATGCCCATGCAGGAAAGCGCGGCGGTAAAGCCTACGCCCATGCCGAGACCGTCCATAAAGCTTGCCGTAACAGGATTCTTGCCTGCAAATGCTTCGGCACGTCCGAGGATTATGCAGTTTACGACGATAAGCGGAAGATATATTCCGAGCTGTGCGTCAAGTCCCGGCAGGAACGCCTTGACAAGCATCTGTACTATCGTAACGAACGAAGCTATAATAACTATGTAAGCGGGTATTCTTACCTTTTGCGGTATCACCTTACGCAAAAGCGATATCGCGGTATTCGAGCAGGCAAGCACGAGCGTTGCCGCAAGTCCCATACCTATCGCGCTTGAAAGCGACGTTGTTACGGCAAGCGTCGGGCAAGTGCCGAGTACGAGCCGAAGCACGGGATTTTCCTTTATGATACCTTTTGTAAATTCCTGACCTAATGTTCTTTTTTCACTCATTGTGCGCCACCTCCTAAAGAAGCGAATGCATCAAGCGAATCGTTGACGCAGGCGATAACCGCCTTTGAAGTGAAGCTTGCACTTGTCACGCCCGTTATCTCATTTCCGCTTCCATTGCTCTTTACCCACGAAAACGGTCCTGTTTTGTTGCTGAACTGTTCAATAAACTCCGGCTTGGATGCGTTCTGTCCGAGCCCGGGTGTTTCATCGCTCATGGAAAGTATTACCGAACGCAATACCGTGCCGGCACTGTCTATACCGGTCATCACTTTTACATCGCCGCCGTATCCGCGGTTTACGGATGTGAATACATAGCCTATTACATTGCCGTTTGCGTCGAACGCCTCAGATACAAGCACATCCTTGCCGCTCTCAAGCGTAACTGTCTTTTCATCGGAAAAGCTTTCCGCACTTTCGAACGCGATTTTTCGGCTTGCTTCGGCGTTTGCTATCGCGCTCTGCGCTATTTTATCCTTTGTTACGGCATTGGTCGCCGCCAGCAGTACCGATGAAACAAGGCATATCACAAACAACGCAATGGCAGGCATCAAAATCTCTTTTTTCATTTTTCCGCCCCCTTCTTCTTTCTTGTTCCGAACGGTTTTGCAAGCGTAAGAGTATCAATGTGCGGAACCAAGATGTTCATTAGTATTATCGAATATGAAACGCCCTCCGGGAGCGAACCGAATATCCTTATCAGAGATGTGATAAGTCCGCAGCCTATACCGAATATCAGCTTGCCTTTCGGGTTTATGGGAGATGTAGCATAGTCCGTTGCCATAAAGATCGCGCCAAGCAAAAGACCGCCTGAAAGTATTTCATAAAGTGCGAATGTAAGATCCTTTTCCTTTATAAGCATGCATAAGAATACCGTGCCGATAAAGCTGAGAGGAATTATCGGGGATATCACCTTGCGTATCACAAGATAGATGCCGCCGATGATAAGCGCGATCGCACAGGTCTCGCCCATGCTCCCTGCACGGAAGCCGAGGAGCATATCAAGCACCGTAACGCCCTCAATGCTTCCGTTTCCTGTAAGCGTCGCAAGCGGCGAAGCGCAGGTGACACCGTCGATCTCAGCATCAGCCCAAAGCGTAAAGCCCGGTTTTACCCAAGTTGTCATAGCCCCGGCAAAGCAAAGCATGAGGATGATTCTTGCCGTTATCGCCGGATTGACGAAATTCTGTCCGAGGCCCCCGAAAAATTGTTTTACAACGACTATCGCAACGACACTGCCGAACGCCGCCATCCACAGCGGCAGTGTTACGGGAAGGTTGAGCGCGAGTATAAAACCCGTAACAACAGCGCTAAGATCGCCGAGAGTGTTATCGCGCTTCATTATTCTGCGTGATAAATATTCGGCAAGCACGGCACTTATTATGCATGTTGCCGTCAGCGCAAGCACGCGCAAACCGAAATTCACCGTGGCGGCGATAAGTGCCGGCACAAGTGCAATGATTACGTCGAGCATGATGCGTGTAGTAGTCGTTTTACTTTGCACATGCGGCGAAGAGCTTACAAATACCATTATTTTTTATCCTCCCGTATGATTTGCTTTGCAAGGCGCATGTACTGAACGAGCGGTATTCCCGAGGGGCACGAATATGCACAGCATCCGCATTCCATGCACGCCATTGCGTCAAGCTTATTGAGCATCTTTATATTTTTGCCTGCGGCATATTTTTTAATGAATGTCGGTGTAAGGCTCATCGGGCATGCCGAAGCGCATCTGCCGCAGTTGATACACGCGCGTTCGGGCTTTTTGTCGCATTTTTCAAACGCGAGTATCGCATTGTTCTGCTTACACAGCGGCGCATCGAGATTGTATATCGACATTCCCATCATCGGTCCGCCGAAAATTATTTTTTCCGGCTCCTCGTCAAAGCCGCCGCAGTAATCTATTATGTCGCCGAGCCTGATACCTATCGGCACACGCAGGTTTTTCGGCTCTTTTATCGCACTGCCGTCAACCGTTATCGAACGGCTTACAAGCGGCTTGCCGGTTTTTAAGTAGCGCGATATGAATGCCGTGGAAGCAATATTCAAAACGATACAGCCGACATCCGACGGCAGTCCGCCTGACGGTACCTTGCGTCCCGTTGCCGAATAAATGAGCATTTTTTCAGCACCCTGCGGATAGCGGGATTTCAGCGTCATTACCTTTACTTCTTCGGATCTATCGGCTATTTTTGACAAAATCTTTATCGCTTCGGGCTTGTTATCCTCTATTGCGATAACGACATTCCGGATGCCGAGGATATCCTTGAGCGTATATACGCCCGACAGCACATCCCACGAATTGTCTATTGCCTCACGGTAATCGACCGTTATATAAGGCTCACATTCTGCGGCATTGATGATAAGTGTATCTATCTTCTTGTCCGGCGGTGTGTTGAGCTTGACGTGCGTCGGAAATCCCGCACCGCCCAAGCCTACTACGCCGGATTCACGCACAGCCTTTAAAAGCTCTTCTTTATTTGTCACAACAGGAGGCTGTATTTCTTCAGATAATTCCATTTTACCGTCGGATTCGATCGTTACGCCGGTGCATACCGCACCGCTTGCGAGACGGACATTACCGACCGCTGTGACCGTTCCCGATATCGTCGCATGAACAGGTACGCTGACGAATTTATCGGAATCACCTATTTTCTGACCGACCTTGACGGTGTCACCGACCTTAACGAGCGGAACACACGGTGCGCCGATATTCTGCTGCATCGGTATGACCACTGTTTGCGGCACGGGTATCCGCACGGCAGAAAGCTCTTTGGTATTCTTGTTGTGCGCGACGCTTATACCGCCATGTGATGTAGCGACTGCTCTTAAAATTTCTTCTTCCACTTCTATTCTCCTCTATTATTTATACTGATGTCATATTTTTATTTAATGTAGATTTGCGAAATTTTTTGCATAAACGGCTTTATCGCCGTCAGAACGAAGCCCGTCAGTGCGCCCGCGATAAGTGAAAATATCAACAGCACGGGAGCATAATATATCAGAGCCGATGTCCCGGAAATCATTGCGGCAACGGCAAGCTGTCCCGCATTATGCAACAGCGCACCGATAACGCTTATACCGAGCAATGAAAACGGGCATTTCTTCCGTTTGAGAAGCATTACCGTGCCGAGCGTTGAAAGCATTCCGCCCGAAAACGAAAGCAGAAATGCGGTCGTGCCGCGCGTCAATAATGCAAACAGCGATTTTACCGCGGTTATATATGCCGCACCGCCCAATCCGCTTATCATTGCCGCCGCCACGGTTATTACATTGGAAAGTCCCGGTTTCGTGCCCGGCGGCAGAAACGGGATATCAAAAAGTCCTTCGAGGAATGAAACGACTATTGCAAGTGCGCCCATGATCCCCCAAAGTGCCACACGTTTTGATTTCATCAGTTTCACCCCGTGATACCGTCAAACGACTGTGTGCCGCCGGAAAGCACTATCACAACTCTGTTAGGCAGGCATGCGGCAGTTTCACCGTTTTTTGAAAGCCTGCCGCTTTTGACGCATTTTTTGTCCTTGCAATCCGAATCAACGAATGCGACCGTACCGTTTTCGACCTTCACGGTAACATTGTTCACCGAAAACTCACACGGTTCGCTAAGCGAAAGCTCTTTATATATTTTGCCGTCAACATATACCGTTGCCGATGAAGCACTTCCCTTAAACAGAAAGCATATCGCGACGGTGATCAAAAGTACCGCAATAAGTATGATATCTCCGCGTTTCATTTGCCTTGCTCCCGCACAAGATCCACAGTGCCGCACGTGCTTACTTCGCCGTTTTTATGTATAAATATTCCGCTTGCGCCGTATCTGATAAGCAACGCCTCTCCTTTTTCAAAGCCCAGCACGAAGCACGCCGTGGACAGTGCGTCCGACAGTGCGCCGCCGTCGGCTATGACCGTAACCGAAACAAGATCGCTTTCGGCAGGATATCCGGTAGCGGGATCAAGGATATGATGGTATTTTTTACCCTCAGCTTCAAAATAGCGTTCGTAACTTCCCGAGGTCGAAACGAAGCCGCCGTCGAAAACAAAAGTGCCGAATATTCCGTTTTCGGAAAACGGATCGCGCACGGCGACAGTCCAGCCTCCGCTTTTTTTGCCGTGAAACAGCAGACTTCCGCCCACTGAAATAACGGCTTTCTTTATTTTTGAATTTTCCAGAAATTCTTTTGCTTTATCGCAGGCATAGCCCTTGCCGATCGCGCCGAAGTCGATTTCCTGCCCGGAGGCAACACGCACCGTGTTGCCGTCAAGCGTTACGCGATCGTACCCGACGCTCATAAGTGCATCGGATATCTCTTTTTTATCAGGCACTCGCGCATTGTCGAAGCCGATGTTCCATAGCTTTGTCAGCTTGCCGACGGTAAAATCAAATGCACCGTCGGATGCTTTTGCAATATCGGTGCAGATCGCCGCCTGCTCATATATATAGCTGTTATTCGTTTCGCCGACAGTATTCAGGATCATCGCATCCGAGGAGCTTCGGTTGACGCTTGACGATGCCTCTATCGCTTCAAAGATATCAAACAGCGCGATCGCGTCTGCCTGAGTTCCGTTATAGAGCTTAACCGTTACGACAGTCCCCATCGCAGTTTCCGACATTGAAAACGGATCGCGGTCAAACAAACCGACCACAAGCACCGCACATATCAACACCGCGGCAATCAGGCAATAAAAAAGCTTATTGCGCATCTTTACTCCTCAAAAGTCGTTAAATCAGTCGTTATTTATAATTATATAATATTTTTTGTTTTTTTTCAACGCTTTTTTATATAAAATCTTTACGAAAATACCGAAGAAAAAAAGATACCGTGATCTGCAATATGCTTTTCACGGTATCTTTTCTGCTCCGAAATGTTGTGTTCGCTTACTCGTACTCAAAGCCTTTTCTCTTGCATTCAAAACTGCATAATACACTGAGCAGTGCGCCGACGGCGGCTATTATCACCCATGAAACTATCGTCATGTTCCAGCCGAAATTATCCGTTATCGCCGCAAACGCATATGTCGATACAGAGCTTCCTACATACACCGCGCTGTTCAGCAGACCCGAAATGAATGCCACATTGCCCGTTTTCGGGAAATACCTTTGGATGCAGCATGTCTGTAATGAGTTGGTCCCGTGTACGAAGCCGGAAATGCCCGCAAGCAACGGCAGTGCGAACCACAGTGCCTGTGTGCCGAAAACGGTGAGCATCGTACAAAAGAGTGCAAGCAGTAAAAACAGCGTACCTATCGACGCAAATACATTGTTGCGCATAAGCTTTAAGAATTTATATACCACAAAGTTGAAGAGTATGTGGAATGTAGGTAAAATAACACTCGTAAGGATGGATTTATCATTACTTATATTGAAAGTTTCGGCAATGAAGCTCGGCACCCATGTCGTGATACCGTCACGGAGCGCCCCCTGGAGCGCGATGGGGATAATTATCACGATCATAAGCAATACCGGTATTTTCACATCACTTTCGCGTATACGTTTGTCGCGTCGAACCTTGCTGTAATCAAATTGCACATCGCCGAGCAGCTTTTTTGAAGCAATGAGCCATGCAAAAGCCGCAACGCCTCCGAATATCGCCGAGAACACAAATACCGCACGCCATGAAAACAAATTTATAAGTAACGGCGCAACAAGGTAAACACATACCGTACCTCCGCCGGTGCTTATTCCGAACAGAGGCATCGCTCTGAGATAATCGTCGTTTGAAAGCGTTGCAATGAGTATTTTGATAAGCGGCGGCCACATAAATGCCTGTGCAAGTCCGTTTACAGCCCATACCGCAGTCATCATCGCAATGTTAGGAGCAACAATGGGAAGCAAAACATTCATCAATGTAGATGTAAACAAGCCTGCGAATATAAGATATGACGGATTTACCCTGTCGCCGAGATATCCGCTCAGTAATTGTCCGAAGCCGTAGGTTATCGACATTGCCGTAAGTATTATTGAAGCCTCGGTCTTTCTTACCGCCTCGGCCGTTATGAATTCCGATATAACCGTAGCGAAGTTGATGCGCGTCACATAACTTGCAAAATATATCACTATCCCCGCGATTATCAAGAGCCGCGCTCTCTTTTTTGCTTCCACTTCTATTCCCCCCTGATAAGATCAATATCGTTTTCTATATACATATTATATATATCGTCATCAAGTCCGCTGTCGGTTATTACCGTTATGCTCGAATCAAGCTTCATGACAATATTTATCGCACCGCTTTCTATCTTACTGTGGTCTGCTATGGCGAATACCTTATCCGCTATATCGTAAAGAGACCGTTGTATTTCAGCCGAATGTGCATGAAAATCCGTAAGCCCGAATTTCAGCGATACACCTACCGGCGCAAGAAACGTTTTGGAAACGTGAAGCGATTGCAGCATCTGCACGGTAAGTGAGCCGTAAAAGCTGGTATCATCGGCAAAATAATCTCCGCCGCAAAGTATCACCCTGAAGCCTTTATTTTTGTTCAATATTTCAAACAGCCTGAGCGATGTGACAACAACTGTCAGATTTGTGAAGTTTTCGGCGAGATACTCGCAAAAATACGTTGCCGTGCTTCCCGAATCCACAGCTATGGAATCATGCTCGCACACGAACGATGCCGCGCAGACCGCTATCTGCTTTTTTTCCTCGACATACTCTCCGTGGCGTTCGACAAATGTTTTGTCCTGATTATTACGTACAACGCCCATCGCGCCGCCGTGTATGCGCAACAGCTTCTTTTCTTTTTCAAGCGCAAGCAGATCGCGGCGCACCGTCTCCGACGAAACATTGAACATCTTTTCAAGCTCGGTGACGGTCACGGAGCTTTTTTTGCTTAATATCTCAACTATTCTTTCCTGCCGTTCCTTTGAAAACACATCCATCACTCTCCTTGCGGCATTGTGAAGTATACCACACATTTCAAATCAAGTCAACACATTTCCACATATTTGCACAATATTTTTTGGATTTATAAGGTTTTTGCAATTCCGTGTTTTGAATAGACAACTTTGCGACCAAATGATATAATAATATGTAAGGCAGTTCGTGACCATCCTGCCATGACGTAAGTCAGAAATAAAACTACGGGAGATTCTATATGAACACAGTCAAGTATCTCACGCGCGGTGCGTGTATAGCAGCGCTCTACGCCGCCGTTACGCTTCTTTTGCAGCCGATATCCTTCGGTCCTGTGCAATTTCGGATTTCGGAAGCACTGACATTGCTGCCGTTTATCATGCCTGAAGCCGTATGGGGACTGACGCTCGGTTGTTTTATCGCAAACATTTTCGGCGGCAGTGTCATAGATGTGATATTCGGGACACTTGCAACACTTGCCGCCGCTATCGTTGTACGCAAAATGAAAAACATCTGGCTTCTTCCGCTTGCGCCGGTCATCATCAACAGCGTAGTCATCGGCGGTGTCGTTACACTCGTGAGCTTTGAATTTTCATTTATCACATATATTACCGTCTCCGCGAGCATAGCTTTAAGTGAAGCCATGATTTGCTGGGCAGGCGGCATTCCGTTGCTCATATTTTCGCAAAAGCTTTTTGAAAACCGTAAAAGTTAAAAGAATTGGTAAATTTTTCAATAAAAAAATACACAGTTAAGCTAAATTTTACAGTTTCTTAATAAACTTTCGAAAAAAATTATTGAATTACTTTTAAGATAGTGGTATAATCTATTCGTAAAGTGCGAAATGCACAAAAATAATAAGGAGGAAAATCTCATAATGAAAAAAGCTTTCAAATTTCTATTTGTAGCTTCGCTCATTGCGCTTATGCTCGTTTCGGTAGTAGCATGCGGCGGCGGCACCACTAACGGTGGCGAGACCGGCGACGCAACTCCCACACCTGCGGGCAACAGCGGTCAAGTGGGCGGCAACTTCACCAAGAGTGGTGAGACGTACAGCTTCTATTCATGGCAGTACAACTCTGATAACCCTTATTCCGGTGATAACGAACGTGATCAGCAGATGAGAGAAAGAGTTGAGAGGATCGAGAGCGACTACGGTATTACTATCGAGTTCGTAACAGGTTCAAGCACAAGTGCCATGCTTCAGTCGGCATTCCAGGGTATTCCCGAGATAACCGGCATGAAGGAAGGCGGACTCCATACGATGATGAATACATATCTGTATAGCAATCTGACGGGTCAGTGCCTTACTGCACTTTCGGATAACTCCGATGTTTACAACTTCATGGACGAGAACAAGTTCAACGTATATTCGCAGTATGATCTTTGCGAATACAACGATAAGCTTTGGTTCTTCATTCCGATCGAGATCGGCGTTCACTTCGAATGCGGCGGTAACTGCCTTGTATTCAACAAAAAGCTCCTTGAAGCTGCCGGTTATCCTGCCGATACCATTTACGGTTGGGTAGATTCCGGTGAGTGGACTTGGGATAAGTTCGAGCAGTGCCTTATCGACACCACCGACCAGAGCAAAGGTCAGTGGGGTATCGAGCGTGGTAACGAAGCGCTTGTAATGTGGTCACTTGCAAACTCCAACGGTACAGAGTTCGTTCGTCTTGAGACTCTTGAAAACGGTCAGAAGAACGACAGCTTCGTATTCACCGGTGACAAGGGTGACAGACTGATGCATGCTTATGACGAATTCATCAAGCTTGCCAACACTCTTAAGGTTATGGATACAAAGTATTATTCTTCCACATCAACCGAGCCCCTTGAGCATTTCAAGGCAGGTCAGGTAGCGTTCTTCTACAACGGTTATTCTTCTAACCCGCTTAAGTCGATCGCCGAAATGGAAGAGGATTACGGTCTTGTTCCGTGGCCGAAGGGACCCGATAACGTTGCCAACGAAAACAAGTATTATTCATTCTATCCGCATCTTAACCCCTACTGCGTATTCCGTGATGTAAACGGTAACGTGAAGGGTGCTGTTCAGATCCTTTGCGAGCTTTATACGCCCGTATATGATGCAAACAGCGAAGAAGCAAAGGCTCTTTATGAGTCCGAAAAGGCTCTCTTCACCCGTGATGAAGCATCAGCCAAGAACCTTGACCTTGTAGAAGCCAGCAAGGAACACTTCCGTGTATTCATGTATTCGCAGGCTCCCTGCACCATTGGTAAGGCTACACAGGTTTCTCAGGCTCTGTTCGGTAAGGGCGAAGATGACATCCTTGCTCAGACCACCAACGCAAGCTCTTACTTCAAGGGTATTGCAAATGCTATCAACATGGCGATTTATCAGAGATCACCGTATAGCTGGAAGTAATAGCTGTGCGGATGTGTGTAAGACATAAAAGTTTTTGCACAGACAACACAATAAAAGCCATCGCAAAAGGATATTCCCGATGCGATGGCTTTTTGTTTATCAAGCTATCTGAATATTTAACGGAACAGTTTTTTACATATTGATATACAATGCTTTTACTATTTCTATATGCTCTCTGAACATTTCATGCCAATTCAGCAGATTCATTCCTACAAACACGGATATTTCTTTATCGGGATCGAGCATAACATACGAGCCTGCCGCTCCGTCCCAACCGAATTCACCTTTTGCAAGTCCCCATTCTGTATCCTTAAGGCGTGTCCGCACTCCGAGACCATAAGCGTATTCGTCGCCCTGAATACATGTAAAAGGATTTTTAAGGCACAGCACGCCGGTATGATCCTGACGCATCATCTCAAGCGTTTCGGGTTTAAGGATCCTGTAACCGTTGTAGGCTTTGCCGCCGCATGCAAGTGCATCGGCAAAAAGCGCATAATCTTCCACCGTGCCGTAGAAGCCCGCTCCGCCGCTTTCGTAGTTTTCGCTGAGTCGGAACGGATTTTTCTTACTTGCCGGAATCACCTCGCCGTTACTGAAGCTGTATAGCTCATGTACGCATTTATCGTCAAAGTTAAAACCGGAATGTGTCATGCCGAGCGGATCAAGAATATTTTTTTGCACATAGGATGAAAATTTCATACCTGCGCAAATTTCTATTATTGCGGCAAGCACGTCATGGCACAAGCTGTATGCGAACCGTGTCCCCGGCTCAAAGCTGAGAGGCTCTTCAATAAAGCTTTTCACAAGCGTTTGTGTATCCGCCTTGCCTCCGCTTTTTTCGACCGCGCGTTTTATTGAAGTCTTGTGCAAATTATAATCAAGTCCGCCTGTCATCGTCATAAGGTTAAATACCGTCATCCTGTTTTTCGGGCGCACCTTATTACCGTTTGCATCAAGCAGAAACGCATCCGCAAATTCGGGAATATACTTTTCCACGGGGTCGTAAAGTGCAAGCTTTTTCTCTTCAATAAGGCGCATCGCCGACGTTACCGTCAGCAGTTTTGTTATTGAAAACATTGCAAGACATTCTTTGCCGCTTGCATGATGGAGATATCTGTAGATCGGTTCATGTTTTTCGTACATTATAATATCTGCATACGGAATTTTCTTATTCTCAAGTATCGTTTGTATCTGCAAATCCGCTGTAGCGTTGTTCATTTTTTATCCCTTCATTTCCGTTGATCATCGTTATTCTTCGCATACGACCGTTGCAAGCGAATCGGGCAGTAATTCTACATACCAATTTTTGTTTTCGAACTCGAATTGCAGCTGTCGTTTTGTACGGTTCGCGTTTACTATATTGATAACGGTCTTGCCGTCATTGTTCCTTACAGCGGAAGCACTTATCTCCGTATACGGCTCATTATAGTTTGAAATGCAACGCGCGTCGTCCGCCACCTTACAGCAAAGGACATCGGCATTCTTTTTTATGAATCTTGAAAAATGGTCAAGTGCTTTATACTGTCCCGAATAGGAAAGCTCTCCCGTGACACTGTTTACGGTAACAAGTCCGCCGCAGAAGAACGGTCCTATATTCGGTCCGCCCTTTTCATCAAGCAACAGATTCCAGCCGGTGAATGACTTATAACCGCAATTAAGCACTTTGTTCATCATTATTCCCCATTTACACCAGTCGGTATCGTAATTGTCGTAAAGACGCGGTCCGCCCTCCGTAAAATGAAGCTCAAGCCGCGGACAGAATTCCTTTACCGGAAGCGTCATTTCAATATTTCCCGTATAATAATGGAATGCTATCCCGTCGCAGTCATCCGCAAAGCCGGGGCAATTCTCAAGTTGCCACATCACCCTGTAAATATGGCTGAAGCAATGATCGTGTCCCCATATTTTCACATCAAGTCCGCGCTCCGTGAGCTTTCTCTTTATGTGCGATACAAGCTCCGCTTCAAACTCGGGATGCAGCTCGCACGCAACGCTCTTTCCGCTCTGGTCGGTTTCCGGCTCATTTTGCGGCGTCAGCGCCGAAATGCAAATGCCGTGCTTTTTATAGCTTTCGATATATTTTACATAATATTCGGCAAACGTCTCCAGGTATTTACCGCGCATAAATCCGCCGCAAAGCGAATCACTTGTTTTCATCCATGCGGGAGGGCTCCACGGCGACGAAAAAAGCTTCAGGTCGTTTTTGACTTTCAGGACTTCTTTTATCATCGGTATAATGAATTTCTCATCACGCTTTACCGAAAAATATTTAAGCTCCGTATCATCCTTTACATCATCGTATGAATATATGCTCGGCGAATAATCGCTTGAGCCGACACTGAGCCTTGCTATAGACAAGTCAAGCCCTTTTTCGGAAAACACATTTTCGATAAATCCATCTCTTTTTGACTTTTCCATTTTATCAAGATTATAGCATGACGAACCCGTCAGTGCTACACCGAAGCCGTCAAATTCGTTGAATTTTTCTCCGATCTCTATTTTATGTGCGCCGATCATGACCTCCGACGGTTCAAGCTCATGCGCAGATAAAACAGCATCCTTGTTTGTCGTATATTGTGTTACTTTCATGTTTTTGTTCCCTTTCTGCCAAAGCTGTGTTTTATTCGATCATATATCATCATTATTTGTTTGTCAATATAAAAAGCGATTATCTATTTGTAAAAAACGATACACCTGCAAAACACGGATGCGCACATGCTTTACGCCTTTTTATACACCCTGACATAATCCACAGATAAGCTTCTGACAAATCACGCAGATTTCCCATCATTTCCTTGACATGATTCCGCTTGAACTCATCTTTTTCGGCGATCGGACCTGCAATATTCCCCTGCATTCCCTTGAGTTCCTGTTCGATATACTTAGCGTATTCGCGCACATTGCCGTATTCCTTGGATCCGGATACCATGGATGCATCCGCCAATGTGCGGTTCAGCTCATGGATATCGGCAAGCAGTGAAGCGTAGCTATCGCCACCCGCCGCATTCACGTCGCCGGCAAGCATATCGCTTCCTGCCGTCAGAATCGTGTGGTATGCAAAGTTTGTTTTCGGGTGATAAAAAGCAAAAAACAGGGACATTTACATAAAACGGTGCTTTGGCTGTTAAGAGCTTTTGGGGATTATTATATGCACACAAAAATTTGAGTTTTGTTCATAAATATCAACTAAACCGTTGTATTTGGCGGCGATATCTTTTATTGAACTTATTCCGAAGCCGTGTTCGGAGGACTTTTTTGTTGATTTCAAATTCGGGTTGGTGTCCAATACCGATTCGGTGATCGTGTTTGAGCATAAAATGTTCAAATAGTTTCCTTTTGTATAAAAAGTCAATACAACTTCTTTATCCGTTCCGTCCTGAATTTTGTTTAGTGCTTCCACTGCGTTATCAAGTGCATTGCCTAAAATGATCGACAGGTCGATATCTTTTATTATATCGAATTCGGCTATATCGCAATTCATGATTATTGATTTTTTCGCAACGGATTTCAGCTTTGTATTGATTATGTAATCGAGCAGTCTGTCGCCGGTAAACATTGCAAAAGTAAGAGAATCGGCGGAATCAAGTATCATATCGAGGTTTTCTTTTACTTTCGTTATGTTTCCGCTGTCGATTTCCGCTTTCAGGGTGAACAGCTTGTTTTTTAAGTCATGCTTTGCTTTGTGCAGGTCTTCGAGAGACTGCTTTATATCAATATAGTTTTTTTCATTAAATTCAAGTGCCTGTAGCTGAAGCTCTTTTTCAGCCAAAAGATGTTCTTTTTTTATTGTTCGGTTAGTCAGATATGTGACTCCGATGTACGATGCGATCAAAAGCCCGGTAATAAGGTAACAAACAAAATTGTGGTCGGGAAATTCAAAAGCCAGCTTAAAGACGATGAGTAATTCAATAAAAATGAAAACAGGATAGAATATAAGCAAAAAAGAATCCTGCCACTTGAATTGACTTTCCTTCGGATCCAAAAGCTTTGCGAAAAAAGAAATAATAAGCCAAAGCAATATTTTGCTTACAGAGTATAAAATCACACTGAAAACAGGTGATATAGCCAAAACATCTTCAATGTTCAGCTTCAAAGCGATCGAAAATATAAAAATTGCCACGGTGTTGCTTATGATAATAGAAACCTGCATGATTATCGCGGCAAGCGTCCCGCGCAGAAAATGCTTGTTGCAAATAATAAGAGAATAGGCGAGTATGGCGGCAAAATAAATAAGAGAGTATAACGGCGAAGCTTCAATAGGCAAACCGATACTCAGAACATTTATTGAAAAATATATCAAAACAAAGGCACAGCCGAGCTTGATATTCATTTTTGATTTATTGAACTGAGTTAAAAACTTAATAATAAACAGGCTTTCAACAACGGTCGAAAACAGATCCAAAGCAATATGCATTTTTTACCTCACTGTCTGAAATATGAAATATAACTTTCGTTAAAAGAGCTTTTGTATTTTCTTGAAATCTTTATTTGCTTATCCGAAGCCAGCACGGCATGATCGTCTTTGATGTATTTTACTTTCTGTATATTCAACAAAAATGAGTTGTGGCATCTTGAAAAACCGTACGGACCGAGTTGCTTTGTGATTTCGGAAATAGTACGCCGCAATGTGTATGCTTCACCGTTCGCGCAATGTATAACGATGTTGTTTCTTGCGGATTCGATATACTCTATTTCCGAAAACAGTATTTTTTTGTTGAACTCTTTGTTATCAAGCGTCAGATATCCGTTTCGCGTAAGACGATCGCTGACGGCGGAAAACAATGCTTCATTAAACTCTTCATCGAATTTGCTTTTCCTTAAGTAACGTAACGGTCTGTGCCTGAGCGATGCGAAAACATAGCTGTCATAATTTGAGATAAAGATTATATCTGTATCTTTGCTTATTTTCTCTGCAATATCGAAGCCGATTTTTTTGTGGGGAGACATAATAATATCAAGAAAGATGATATCGGGCATCGTATCACAAAGAGTGCGTTCAAGCTGCCTCGGGTCGCTGAAAAGCCGGATATCGTATTCGTGATCGCCGAAGATACTTTTGGAAAGGTACTCCTTTGCCATCTTATATACTTTTTGCAAAAACAATTTGTCATCGTCGCAAATAAAAATACTTATCATAAAATCCTCTTTCCTGTATTATACCAATTTCTTTTGAGTGTTGTCAAGGTCGGAAAAACTGTTGGTTCTTTTCTTATTTCCGAGAAAAAACAGAAAACAATATCAGCCTTTGTGATTTTTTTCGGCGCACGGACTCGTCTGTCCCGTAGGGTGCGGCGTCCCCGACGCACCGATGCAATGTTTATTGCAGGAATATATATTTTATTCTGTTGCGTATTCCCTTGTGTCGTTATGGAGCTGTCCGTTTTCCATTATGCAGACCTTATCGCACAGTGCGTCGATATCTTCGGCAATATGGCTCGTCAAGAGCAAAGTGACATTGTTTTCATCGTGCATTCTTTTTATTAAATCGTGCATATCCTTAACTCCTTGACGGTCAAGCCCGTTCATAGGCTCATCAAGAATCAACAGTTTCGGCTTTTCCATGATCGCCTGTGCGATATTAAGGCGTTGCTTCATTCCCATCGAATACTTTTTTACGGGGCGCCTGTCTTCAGGATCAAGTCCGACAGCCCGTATCGCATCATCTACTTCTTTTTGTCCTATTTTCCCGCGTATGCCCGCAAGAAGCATAAGATTTTTCCTTGCCGAAAGTGTAGGCAAAAACCCCGGAGATTCAATAAGCACACCCACATTTTCTGGGAAACTGCCGTTTTTGCCGATGCGCTCACCGAATACATATACTTCTCCCGAGGACGGCGTTACGAGATTGCATATTGATTTGAACAGCATGCTTTTACCGCTTCCGTTTGCGCCGACGATACCGACCGTTGCGCCCTCCTCGACATCAAGGTCGATATCCTTCAGTATCTCTTTTTTATGTATGACCTTGCAGAGATTTATGATTTTTACGGCATCCATTTTATATTTTGTCCTCCCTTGAAAGTCCGATCAGATCGCATTTGCGCATGATTAAACAATAAAACACGATGATGACAGACATTATAACGATCCAGTAAATGACGGAATATCCGACAAACAGCAGTGAGTTTGATTCGGTCAACGCACGGAAATCGCCGTTGTACCACGGATAAAGCGAATAGCTTCCCATCGCCCGCGATCCGAAAAGTGCTGACGAAACGACGGTCAGCGCGCAAAAAATACTGCCGACGGATTGCTTGAAAAGCGTATTCAGCGTCATGCTGAAAACAGCCAGAAAAGTGCAATATATGATTATATAGAGAAAGCTTATACCGAACGCGCCTAACGGTGAAAAACGCGAAATCACTGCGGGTGTCGGATAAAGCTGAGCAGATGATTCATACAGACAGTTTTTCATTCCCGCCGACCATGTGTTTTCAAAGGTCATTCCTTGCCCGACACCGAAAATCAGAACGGCAACGAGCAGGAAAACCAAGGAAAACAACACCACTGCAACAAAAATCGAAAGCAGATTGACTGCGCAGAGCTGTGTGCGGCTTTTTATACGCACATACCGTGCGGCATCGTCCTCACGCGCAATGCCTATTCCCGAAAGCAAAATAATCAACGCAACCGGCAGCCACGTCGGCAACAGACTTCTGTCACAAAACATATTTTCCCAAAAATTCGCACTCACGGGAACTGTTATGCCGTATTTTTTCAGCGCATAAACGCACACGAAAACCGATGCGATGATAGCGTAGCACGGTATACGCAGTATTGTATTTTCAATCATTAAGAAATAGCGTTTTAGCATTGAATTTGCTCCTTGAATCACTTGTTTTTCAGCCATTATCCCAATTCCCCTGCCACACTTGGTCGAGATCTTTAAAATATTCGTCACCGAGCAAATTTGACTTGATGATAAAGCCTATCAGTTTTTCCGTTCCGTTTTCATCTGCCACAAAAAATTTGAATGTCGCACGCCGTTTTTCTTCAGGAAGCCCGTACTTCTTGTTGAATTCACTGCTTCCCGTCTTTAGATAGCAGATGCGATCCACTACATATACATCGCCATATTCGGTATTACGGTATACATCAAGACCTGTTGCCTCTTTCGAAACCGCGCTCTGACTTTTGGGATCAAGTGTAAATGAAATATTGTACTTTTTCGCATCGGCAAGCATTTCGTCTAATATTCCGGACGATCGCAGAGCGGCCTTTAATTCATCACTGCATTTTTCATAAAGCACATCAAAATAGTGTTCATCGGAGCTGCCGTTCAAGCTGAGAATATCCGTATAGCACGAAATTCCCGTCTGTTGTGCTTTTTTGCCGTTCGGTGAAAGCGTGATGTGTTCGGAATACCGAAGCGAGGGATCCGTCACGACAGGAACTCTGAGTTTTTCTTCTCCGCGCTCAATGCCGTTTTTCCCTGCCGCAAAATAGCGTGAGGGCGCGGTATCCGAAAAGCGTCCGAACAGCTCGCCCCATGCGCATAATTTGCCGTCTTCGCCAAAGACGATGACCAATCGCGGATCGCTGAAATACGCGCACGCCGTTTCGCTGTCGAGATATTTGAAATTCGTCAAATCATAATCCGAGGATACTGCATAATCGTTTATGAGTGAATCAAAGTCTTTTCCGCGGATAATGAGGTTTGTCTTCAGTACGATCCCCGAATATATTTTTCCGTCAGGCGCAGTCAGCGTCAGTAATTCTTCCTGACTTCTGAAACGGTATTTTCTGTTGATGGGCTGAAGCTCAAGCAATGTGTTTTTCGTCATAAGCTTTTCAATCAGTTCATCTTCACGCGCTCTTAAATGATCGGACAGTTCACTGTTTATAAGTCCGTAGCGGGCTTCAAGATTTTTTCTCATCTGTTCGGTATCCGAATACATTGATGTAAAATACAAAGCGGATAGGAATTCACATGCATTTTTAACGCTTTCTTCGTCAACATCGCCGTCGAAAAGGTTTTCAGCCTTCGCCACGGAAAGCTCCGTCGGTGAATACCAGACAATATGCTCTCTTTCCGCATATGCGTTAAATGGATAATCCACGATCCCTCCGCGTTCCGAAAAATTCAGACTGCAATATGACATTTGACATTCGGCGATAAAATCAACGAGTCCGCTTTCATCGACAGTCGGAGTAACAAGTACCTGCTCGGGCATTCCGCCCGTGTTATTTCCTGTATTGTTTGCACCGCATCCGCAAAGAAGAACGGCAGAGGCAAGCGTTACCGATAATAATTTATAATACTTCATAAAATCTCTCTCCTAAATATCCGATGCGCACCGCCGCATCACGCAGACAACAAAAATAAATGCGCCGAAAGCAAATATGCATGCATACTGTAAAAGCACGGAGGTATACGGAATGTTGAACATATCAAGATACCATGGCTTTACACAGTATGAGGCAAGCGGGGTACCCGTAATGTCGTTAAGATCGAGAAGCAATATATTTGCGTAAAGGAATCCTGTACCGAGTGTCAGATATTTGTTGTTCCACAGTGCCGAAAAACCGAGTGCAAGTACGGAATAGGCACCTCCGAAAAGCATCAGATTACCTGACTGAAACAAAGAAAATCCAAAAATGCTTGAACAGTAAATTCCCGAAACAGCACCGCCTTCACCGAAATTATCCAATATGGCTTCCGAGGCGTGCGGATCAATGATTGCGCAGAATATGAGCAGTAATATTTCGCTTGCAAGCACCGTCAAGGCACCCATAATAAACGCGGATACGATTTCCGCGACTATGTAGTTGAATTTTGAGGAGCGTGTAAGCACATTGCGAAGATATTTGCTTTTGTACTCGCTTAAAAACAGTGTGCCGCACGGAAGCATCATAATAATGGGCAGTGCGAACGCAAGTGTTTCTTTGTTGGGTGAGCAGACAGAAAGCAGATATCTGTTTAAAAAGCCGACATTTTCAATAAACTTTTTCGGAATATTGAACGGCAAATTTCCCACGGAAACCGATGAAAACTGCTGAAGTATTCCCGCGAAAACAAACAGTATCACCGATATCCAAATATACGGCGAAACCAGTACACGTTTTATATCGTGGCGTAATAATCTGAACATAAGTTTTCTCCTCCTGTTATCTACCCGTTGTTTCCGGGAACCAGACCCGTCCATCTTGCCAAATGTCCGTCGGTTGGAAATCTTGACATATCGGTACCGATTTCAGCTAAGATAATTTGTACGCTCCGTTCTGCAATTCCGGGCAATTCCTGAAGCTTTTTCAATGCGTCTTCTTCTTTTTTCAACTGGTCATTGATAATGTTATCCAAATCGGATATGCGGCGTGTCATATCATCAACGTGGTCAAGGATAGCACGAATCAATTGCGAGGAGCGAAGCGACGTGGCGATCCGGGCGCAAACAAAAGTAACTTTATGTTGAGCATGGATTGCCACGCATCCTTTCGGATGCTCGCAATGACACGATATATAAAGATATAAAATAAGCCGTAATTTCCTGCAATCTTTTTCATGCAAGCGGAACGCCGAGGACGGCGTTCCCTACGAACAATACAAACTGTGTGTCGTATCTCTTAGGGTGCGGCATCCACTGTCGCACCGATGCGATGTTAGTTGCAGGTATATGCTGTTTATCCTTTCGCGTACTCCCTTGTGTCATTGCGAGGAGCGAAGCGACGTGGCAATCCGGACGTAAACAAAAGCAACTTTATGCCGAACATGGATTGCCACGCATCCTGCGGATGCTCGCAATGACACGATAGGGTTTTTGCGGAATAAATACTTTATTTCCTGCCCGTGGTTTGGACGCGTATAACGGAACGTCAAGGACGCCGCACCCGAGCATTTGCAGTTTTGCCCGAAGTACGGTTTCATCCGTTTTCTGCAACATCCTCAACACTCGGGCAGTTCACGGTTTTAAGAGAAGAACCGAGGCTGTTATGGAGCTGTCCGTTTTCCATAAAATAAACTTCATCGCAAAGTGCGTCGATATCTTCGGCAATATGGCTCGTCAAGAGCAAAGTGACATTGTTTTCATCGTGCATTCTTTTTATTAAATCGTGCATATCCTTAACTCCTTGACGGTCAAGCCCGTTCATAGGCTCATCAAGAATCAACAGCTTCGGCTTTTCCATGATCGCCTGCGCGATATTAAGGCGTTGCTTCATTCCCATCGAATACTTTTTTACGGGGCGTTTATCTTCCGGATCAAGTCCGACAGTCCGTATCGCATCATCTACTTCTTTTTGTCCTATTTTCCCGCGTATGCCCGCAAGAAGCATAAGATTTTTCCTTGCCGAAAGCGTAGGCAAGAACCCCGGGGATTCAATAAGTACACCTACATTTTCAGGAAAATTACCGCTTTTGTCGATTCGTTTATCAAATACATAAACTTCACCCGATGAAGGCGTAATCAAGTTACAGATCGCCTTAAACATCATACTTTTACCGCTTCCGTTTGCGCCGACTATACCGACCGCTTTGCCTTTCTCTACCGTTAAATTTATGTTATTAAGAATTTCTCTTTTATTGATCGTTTTACATAAGTTTATTACTTTTATAGCTTCTGCCATTATCTCTACCCCTTAAACTTGATTTTCCCTTGAAAGTGAAATTAAATCCGCCTTACGCATAACTGTATGATATAAAATGATGATCGCGGATAACAAAACTGCCCAATAAATAATTGAATAATTAACAAACACAAGATCATTGTTTTCGGTAAGCAACCTGAAGCTTCCGTTATAAAATGGGTATAATGAATATTCCTGATATGTTCTTCTGCCGAACAGTGCAACTGCCATTTCAACAAAAATACAAATTATACTGCCGACGGATTGCTTGAATACCGCATTTATTGTCATACTTAATATAACAAGAAAAAAACAGTAAACTATCAAAAAAAGCAATTCCATTGCCATTGCTCCGATAGGTGAAAAAGAACGGATCACAAAAGGTACCGGAAATGCATTACCGCCGATTTCATTTGTCTCACCGTATTTAATAAGCTGTTTCGACCAACTATCAGCCAGAGAAAGCCCCTTTGAAATTCTGAAAAATAAAGCATATATGATCGTTATTAAAGCGATAAATAATATTGTTACGACCAATGCAGAAAAAAGGTTTGTTCTTGCAACTGTTTTTCTGTTTTTCATCCTTAAAAATCTTACGGCATCATCCTCTTTTGAAACACCGAAGCCCGACAAAAGTACCAATAGCGCAGTAGGAACCCAGAGCCTTAAAAGATACCCGTCACAATATAGATTTTCCCAAAAATTTTCGGAAAAAGAAAAACTGAATCCTCTTGAGTACATAAAATAAACAGGAATAAGAAACGATACAATTATTATCCAACTCGGAATGCGTATGATCGTATTATAAATCATTGTAAACTGTCTTTTATACATCTGTTTTACTCCTTGTAAAAAAGAATATTGCAAATACGACGATACTTATTAACGTAATTACGCCATACTGTAATAATACATCAATATATGTATTTTGCATTGTTTCAAGATACCAAATCGAAACACAATACGTTACATACGGTGTGTTTATATATCTTGTTAATTCATCAATAACGATATTCGCAAACAAAAAGCCTGTTGAATATGAAAGATACTTGTTATTCCACACAGAAGAAAAGCTCAAAGTAAATAACGAATATACTCCGCCAAAGAGCAATAAATTACCTGATTCAAACAATGCAAACAATGCCATCTTGTTTTCGTATAAAACTCTTATAAAATTTGTTTTTGACATCATTTGTGCATCATCGATCAACGGCATTGATGCATTGGGATCAATTAAAAAACAAACAGAAAACAATATTATTTCACCAATTAAAACAACAAACACACCGCATAAAAACGATACGATAATTTTAGACAAAAAATATTTCTTTCGGCTTGTGCGAACCAAAATATTTCTTAAATACTTACTTTTATATTCTTGTAAATATAAATTCGCACAGGGGATCGCGGAAATTACGGGTAGCATAAAATGCATTTGCGCACCGCAACAGGTAGAATAAATATATCTGTTCAAAAAGCCGAAGTTATCTAAGCCAAAGGAAGCCAACATTCTGTTTTGACCGACTGTATTTTCCGCTTGCTGTAATATTCCGACTATTACGAACAAAAAGATCGCAATATAAAAACTCGGTGAAAGAATAATTCTTTTTATATCGTGTTTGATCATGTTTGCCTCCAAAAATCACCCGTTGTCCCAGTTTCCCTGCCAAATTTGCTCATAATCATTACCTTCAAACAATTCAGATTCGCCATTCAATGAAAAGGCAACCACTTTATATTGATCGTTTATCAGTGCTACATAAAAATCAAAGTCTAAATTCCCTTTTTCGCAAGGAAAACCGTATTTTTTATTAAATTCCTCACTGCCTGTTTTTATATAGCAAGTTCGCTCGATTTTATAAACATTACCGAAGGATGTATCTTTGTATCCCTCAAGACCTATTCCGATAGAATTTTTTTGTATCTGCTCTACAGAGCTATCGCTTTTAGGATCAAGAGCGATTTTTATACCGTACCTTTTTGCATCCTGTAGCATTTTTTCAAGAGTGCCGTCATTTTTTAATTTTTGCATCAAATCATCACTAAGCAAATCATAGAATCCGTCAAAATAATTTTGCGGTGCATCTTTATGTAAACCTATAAAGTATTTTAATGCCTCAATGGCGGTTTTTTGAGCATTATTTGTTTTTTCATTCTGATAAAACATTACCGATTTATTAAAAGAATCATCTATCAATTCAGGATAATATTCAAACTTTTCTTGTATAACGATTCCCTTACTGCTTGCACTAAACGATCTCGCAGATGTCTCTTTTACTTTATCAAACACCTCGGTAAAACCGATAATTTTATTATTTTGATTCAAATACGCAATAATATTAAGTGAGATTTTAGAAGAAAACGCGCCATTTTCATCACTTTTTATTTCGCCGAAGTGTGCTTTATTATTCAATAAATATTGAGGGATCACATTATAATAATCATTACTTGTATAAATAAGCGGCAGGGTAATGTTGAATGCTCGGATTTCATTGTTGTTTTCATCCGAATAAATTTTGAAAGTCTCCTGCAATAAAATTCTGCCGTTTTGTTTTGCCTTATAATTTTTATGCTCTGCTATATGATCGTTTGTTATATTTGAAAAATCTGTGTTTTCATCCAAATACGCTTTGCGATGCTCAATATTTAACCTGAACATTTCTTCATTTTCATATTGTTCGGTACAGTACAAGCTTGCCAAAAACTCAATTAAAGATTCAAGTGTCTTTTTATTCAAATCCTTTTCATATAAATAAGAATCTTTCTTAAAAGTAAGCTTATGCATTAAATGTTCCGAAAAACAATATCCGTCTGTATAACTTTTGTTATAGAAATGCCATATTTCTTCACCGGTGTATTCTATTTGTTGATTATTGTGCCTCGAATCCCAATAATTTGGCTCATAATAATTAGGTGTGAATTTTACGATTTCGTTTTCGACTTCAGGTGTTTCTTCTTCAAGTTGCGGAATATATTCATTATCACCGCTTTGCAATGAGTTTCGGCATCCTGCAAGCACAAGCAGAATAAAACACAATACTACCGTAATAATTTTTTTCACGAACAAATACCCCCTTTTTTGTTATTCACCCGTTATTTCCGTTGCCCGACCAGAACTCATTGAGAGCTTGCTCCGTTTCCAACACCGACGAGGAGAAAATTTTCACCGCGCAGATTTTATATTCGCCGTTTTCCTCACAAATATAAATATTTGCGGTCGATCGTTGGCGATCGATATTCAAGCCGTATTTATTATTGAATTCCCGGCTTCCCGTTTTCATGAATGCGGTACGCTGTATCATATATACTTCGCCGTTGCCGTTATTGTAAATATCATAAAACCGCATATCATCGGTTTTTTTGATGCTCGAAGGATCAAGCTCGAACTTTACACCGTATTTTTCAGCATCGGAAATAAGATCGTCAAGAATCTTGCGGTCAAGCTTTTCGGAAAGAGGCAAAGAATCAAATTTTTTACTGCTTTCACTCAACCCGATAAGAGCTTTATAAAATTCTATACCCGTGTTTATTGCGTTTGCCGCTTTTGCGTCAGGACCTTGGGTGTTTACACCGATGCGTGTAAGATTCGCAGGCTCTGGCGGGAAGTAGAAACCGTCACAGCCGCTTGTTGCTCCGTTTTCATCATATATCCAATACGAAATTTTTTCGGCATCAAGTGTCTTGTATATTTCTCTGAAATCGCAAATATTGCCGTTGCCGTCAACGATCACTTCAACGTCAAAGCCTACAACGGCAACATAGCGATCAAAACGGTTGGCGGTAAATTCGGGATTTATCTGTGCGTAAATACGGTTTTGCGTTACATATTGCGGCAGAAATCGTTCGTTTTTCCCCGAAAACGATATATTGAACCGAAATATGTATCCTTTATATTCTTCGGTATTACGCAAATATTTGATATAATACGGGCGTGCGCCGAAATCGCCGTTGTTTCCTGTGCCGCAACTGCACGCTACCGCGGGCTCAAAGCGTTCCTCGGTTCGCTTTGTACTGTATGAAGCTTTTTCCAATTCGGTTTTTAAGTCGCTTGATAAAAACGAATACCGCGATTCGATCCCCGATATCATTTTTTCCTTTGACGAAAAATAGCTTGTGGAATAATTTGCGGCGAGCCATTCACAGCATTTTGCATAAATAGTCTTGTTTTCATATGCTGCATCTTCGCCCAAAGGTACGATATCCGAAAATTGATATCCGCCCGTTATAAACTCGCTTTGACGGTAGCCGTCGGAGGTAAGCTTTCCGTAATCTTCTTTTGCGGTGTCCTTGCCGTCGTTTTCGTTTTCCTGCCAATAGTAATCTATATAACAGTCGTATGAAAGCTTTTTATCGCTTCTTATGTTATCGGGATTATCTGATTCCGATACTGTCCGATCATTTGCGCATCCGCAAAACAAAAGAGCAAGGATCAGTAAAAATATTGTTTTTTTCATGTTCTCCTCCTCAAAAGACTATCGCATGATATGATCATATCACTAATAAAAAAGGAACGCAATACCGTGTCCTCATTCTGCTGTTTTTTGTCCCTATTCTGTAATTGCAGTTACAGAAGTTAAAAACGATTTCATCGCTGTATGTTTTTGTGCAATTTGCTTTTCAGCCGTGAGTTGTTTCCCGTATCAAGAGCATACCGTGCCCGCCTGCACGGCAATTATATCCATAATAAATGTACAATGAATATTACTTTATTTTGATAAAGAGGGACGATCGGCAATTAAATGGGATAATCGACATAGGATTTTAGTTTTACGGGAATTTTTCAAAATGAGTTTTGCGGTAAATGTTATCTGCTGAATAATTCAAAACGCTTGATTGATGCCTCATGACAGCGTTCATGAATTATTCGGCAGACGTTAAAAACGTGATTGACAACCGAAAAACAAGTCTGTTATACTAATATTGAAGTGTAAAGAGTTATTTCGCGCTTGAAACATCGGAATCAAGGAGCCAAAGAACTATGAAATTTTATCAAAAGTGGCAGGGAAGAAACTGCTCAGAACCAAGTGTGCTTTTCAAAGCCCGTGTTCCGGGAAATATTCAGAAGGATTATGCAGAAGCAAAGGGCTTTACCGATGTGCAGTTTGCCGACGGTTACCGTCAGTTCCTGCCGATCGAAAACGATGCTTGGGAATATGTCACAAAACTCGATTATCGCCAAAAAGATGGCGAAAAAGTATTTTTCGTCAGCGGCGGGATCGACTACCGCTATGAGATTTTGCTTAACGGAAAGAAGATTTATGAATATGAAGGGATGTTCCGCCCGATCGAACTTGATCTGACCGATTCTCTCGACGCTCGGAATGAGAATGTCCTCACGGTACATATTTTTCCGCATCCGAAAAGCGAGGAGGGAAGACCCGGGACGCGCGACGAAGCCGATCACTCCTGCAAACCGGCGGTTTGCTACGGCTGGGACTGGAATCCGCGTCTTCTGATCTCGGGAATGTATCGGGAGGCATACATTGAAACAAGAAAGGCAGATGGGATCGGAAAGATCGAAACAAGCTATACTCTTGCCGATGATTTTTCAACTGCCGAATTGACCGTTTCGGCAGAAAACGGCGCAAAATGCGTTCTGGAAGTGTTTGAACCTGACGGAAGTCTTTTGTATCGGGGAGAAAATAAGGCTTTAACAATCAGCGATCCGAAGCTTTGGTGGTGCCGTGAACACGGAGAGCAGAACCGCTATACATGGCGTTTGACGGCTCCCGACGGAGAGATCCGGGAGGGAAAAGTCGGATTCCGAAAAGTCAGATTGGTGCGTAACTTTAAGGCAAGAGAGGAAAGTTGCTATCCGATGTCGCGCTATCCCGCACCTTTTACGATGGAACTCAACGGCAAGAAAATTTTTCTCAAGGGAGCGAATTTTGTCAATGCGGAACTCTTTTGGGCAGATGCCGATGAGAACCGTTACAAGGAGCTTCTGGATCTTGTCGCAGATGCCAATATGAATATCATCCGTTTGTGGGGAGGAACGTCGATCCATCATCCTGCTCTCTATGAGATTTGCGATGAGATGGGGATCCTTGTTTGGCAGGAATTTATGCTTGCCTGCAACTGCTATCCCGATGAAGAACAGTATCTGAAGGTGCTTGAGAGCGAAGCGACAGCAATGATCAAAACCCTGCGCGTGCATCCCTCGCTTGTGCTGTGGTGCGGCGGAAACGAACTGTTCAACGGTTGGTCGAATATGACCGATCAGTCCTTACCGTTGCGTCTGCTCAATTCGCTCTGCTACCTTTACGACAAAAATACGCCCTACATTCCGACATCGCCGCTCTTCGGAATGGGACATGGAGATTATATTTTTTACGAAGAACGCCAAAAACAGGACGTTTATCAAATGTTTTCCGAAAACGAGCACATCGCCTTTACGGAGTTCGGAGTCCCCTCGATTTCTTCGATGGAAATTCTTAAAAAAATCATTCCCGCAGATGAGCTCAAGGAGATAATTCCCACCGAATCATGGATCTGCCATCACGCACTCAAGGCTTGGAAAAGCGAATCCCACGCTGACCTTGAAGTTTTATCAAAGTATTTCGGAGAAAAAGCAACGCTTGAGGAGAGGATCGAACAATCGCAATGGCTTCAGTGCGAGGGTCTCAAGTTTATTTATGAGGAAGCGAGAAGATCGGCTCCGCGTGTTTCCGCCGCCTTGGTGTGGGCATTCAATGAGCCTTGGTATACCGCCGCAAATCTCGGGATCGTCTCCTATCCCGCAACTCCAAAGCCTGCGTATTACGCAGTCAAGGACGCGCTCCGGCAGAATTCCTTCACCGCACATATCGAAAAGTTCGATTGGAATGGCGGAGAACGCTTTACCGCCGGGATTTGGCTGATGAACGATTCGGATAAGACCGTGACCGCCGATGCCGAGGTGTTCCTCTGTATCGGAGAAAAAAAGATCCCGCTTCTTTCGTGGAAGGGAGCAACCGCCGCACCATACGAGAACGTCGAAGGGGCTTCGGTTTGCTGTTTCCTTCCGAACGAACCGACCGACCGATTCACGCTCATGATCAGATCGTCTGATCCCGCGTTTGACAGCGCATATACGCTTCTGTTCCGTCCTTTGACACATCAACCGCCATCAAGGCAGATGAACGTTTAACGGAATAGTTTAATTCAGATGATCTATGCCGATTCTTACCGTTGGATGCGGAATCATTGCCGATACATTTAAGTATGATGCCGATTATCTTAGATCATGTACTTATAGTTAGTATTATGCGAAATTTTTTTAGTATTATCTTTCATGGCTTTTATATGTCTTTGTTGAAAAAACATAAATTTATACTAAATAATGACTGTCTGCACAGTATATTTCGTCAGCATAAAACCAATGTGGATGAAAGCCGCTTAAATATCGGATTTATGAAAGAAAAACAGGTCCCATAGACGGAACAGCACGGTTGCCCTCATCGGTGATGTTACAGTAAAATCATTTCCGTAGCCATACCATATTTCATAATCGGATTGTAGTTTCTTTTTCATTTTCATAAGCTTTAGCAATAGTTCGTTGATGTCCTCAATAGGTTTGCCTTCTTCTGCGTATGCATTCCGAGCTACCGTAGGGAGTTTTATTTTACAGACAGCTTTTGTTCTATGATCTTACCGTTTTCCATATAAGTAATATTGTCGCACAAAATCTCAATGTCTTGGGCGTTGTGACTTGTTATAAGTATTGTTTTTCCTTCTTGTTTCAGCTTAAGTAATAGTTCTCTTACTAATTCAACACCTTTTGAATCCAATCCATTCATCGGTTCATCTAAAACCAATATATCGGGGTTCTCCATAATAGCCTGTGCTATTCCCAATCTTTGACGCATACCTAACGAATATTTCCCCACATGCTTATTGGCAGCATCTGACAACCCCACTGCATCAAGCGCATCCGTTATCTCCTTCTTTGAAATTTTACTTTTTATTGATGCTAAGTACTCCAGATTTTTATATCCCGAAAAATATGGGATGAATCCCGGTGTTTCGATTATCAGTCCTATGTTTTGAGGAAAGTCAATATCACTGCCTATTTTTTTATTTTGTACAATTATTGAACCTTTTTGCGGATGTACAAAGCCGCAAATGCTTTTCATAAGCATAGTCTTACCCGAACCGTTTTGTCCGACCAATGCGTGAATCGTTCCCTCTTTGATATTAAGTGAAATGTTATCAAGAATTATTTTGTTTTTTATTGTTAATGTAACGCCTTTCATTTCAATTATTGACATATCTTTTTCTCCCTACAATAATGTTTTTTTGTTTTTATCGGTAACCGCTATAATGACATTACTTATCACAATGGCAACAATTTGTATTACAGTTGTAATTATAATATTAAAACCATAATTCGATTTCATACTGCTTCTTACAAGCATTCCCCATGCACCGATATTAAATTGCGAATCAGGAAAAATCAGGGATGCCAAAATAATAACAAGCACAACTCCTATGCTGAACAAGGTATTCTTTTTTATTGAATATACCGCACATTGTATTGTCGAAATAAATAACAAATTCAAAATCAACAATGCACAGCAAAAAAGCGTATCGATTATTTCCCCGCCTAAAGCAAGGGCTGATATGCCATAGAGCAGACAATAGACAACGGATGAGGAAAACACGGTTAAATAGTAATATGTATAATATTTGATCATACTTTTAATTCTCGGCAAAGTAAAAACAGATATATCTTCCATAGCAGCAAAATATGCGCCGGTGCCTAAAAAGAAAGGAAATATTACTGATATCCACGGAATAGCCGTATAAACCTCAAACCCGTTTTTTACCCCCAATAAGACTTTTGGAAATTTGTATAAGCTATAAAACACATTTACAGCTAAACATACCACAACTGTTAATGCAATTTTGCGGTTAAACATCATTTTTAAGTTTTTTATATAGAAACTCATTTTTCCTCACCTAATTCAAACTTATATCGCCTTAAAGCAATATAGCCTGCAATACCTATCAAAACTATAAAAAAGCAAAACCAAACACATATCTCCCACACATATGGAGCAGATGAGATTTCTTTGGAAATTTTTCTGAAAGAAAGTTCTGACAATGATGCGTTTATAAAAGGAAAACATCTTGCTGTTTTAGGAAAATTTGAAACAAGAATAAAGCCGGAAATTTCAATTCCCGTTACGATTCCCACACCCCAAGTTTTTTTCATACAGCTATTAAATATCAGTAACAATCCCGCAATTATTAAATAATGCAAAAATGTAAGTATAAAGGAATTAAGCAAAGCTTCTCCGGGTGAATAATACATAAGTATCGGTGAAAAGACAGGCAAAAACGGCATTTGCGGTGCGCCGCCATTGGCAGTCAATCTCGCCACCATACTCCACACTTCAAAAGAAAAATACCCTTTTGATATACACAGCAAACAACTAATTAAAATAGGCACTATTAAAAATAACAAACAAAAAACAATAGTGAAAACCAACAAGTTTATATACCAACGTTTGTGACCGCTTCTATAAACGTAATACGGAAGAACACCGTCTTCAAAAGGGACATCGCAAAACGCGAAAATGAAACACAGCACAAATAAAAATGCAGAAATAGAGCTGTTTGAAAGCAAATATATTGCAGGTTCTATCACATTTACATAGTTACCCGTCATATCAGCCAATGAAATATAATCTTGGACATATAGAAAACTCCATATTACAATAACAAGCATTGAAATAAGCATCTTGATATTGAAAAAGTTTTTTTGTATGTATAAAAGTTGTTGTCTAATCAAACTCATAAGTCCCTCATGAACAAGTTTTAATTCTTTTATTGAACCATAAAAACAACACAAGTTGCCAAACAAAAACAAAAAGCAAAGTGCTTCCCGCCGAAACAAAAGGATCTTCAAAAAGCCCGTATTCGCCGTAATAAATGTTGGAAAGCACAAAAAATTTAGACATCGAAGGGAGAAAATACACCATGCGTCCGCCTATTTGCCAAAACAAGAAAAATATTATAAATGGCATTGCAAGTGAAACATATCTGTTTTTTATATAGGTTGAAGATATCATCCCTATTACAGGCCATAGACCGGCGAACAAACTAATAAAGAAAATACATGTTAATATGTACAAATAGACATTGGAATCTAACAAACATCCGTAAGTGCGTCCGGTGCGTAATGTATCATACAATTGTACATATAAAACATCATTGGTATCTATTGGCTTGGCAATTATCGCAAAAAATGCAACGCACAATACAAGTCCTAAAAACACCGCTAAAAAGGCGGAAACAACAACTGCAACAGTTTTGTTTAGTGCGTACTTTTTATAACTGCTTCTGCTCAGAGAAAAACGAAAGAAGTTGCTGTTATACTCATCGATAAATTTATATCCGTATGGCAAAGTTGCCACAAAAGGAAGAAAAACGAAAAGCGGTGAAATTTGCATACAAAGATTAAACAGATATAATATATCACTGCTTTTAGATATATTAGAGATATTCGTGTCTGCCAATGCAATATAAAAAGTAACCGCTGTAACTATTGTTGCTATTAAAAAATTCCAAGAAAAGAGTGCATTTTTTAATTCTTGTTTCATCTTTTTCTCCGATTACGAACCTAAGCTTGTTGTAAGAATTTCACCGTTTACAGCATTTATAATGGTTTTACGCTCTGCGTCCTTTTCGTTATAGGCAGTAAAGCACCAACAAGGAACATATATCACATCACTTGTATCCGGTGATTGCGGCGAAACAAATTCTTTAGCATAAATCATTTCTATTTTGCAAATAGTGTATGCTTTTATCGTTCCTTTTTTATATGTTTGGTTTGAATTTGTTTCAAACTGAGCAAAGTTATTCATATTGTATAATGTTGCCTGCGTTGAGAATTTGTTCAGCAACGCTTCAAAATCAAGCAAATCCACCTCTTCGTATTTTTCAATATTCTCTGCCGCCCAAGAAATCTCCGAAACACCTTGTTTATCTATATAAATACTTATTCCGTTGCCGCCCCGCAAAGAAATATACTTGTTATACCCCTCTGTATCTTTACCGACTATAACCTTTCTGCCATAATCGCTTAATGTAACGCCGTCATATTTTGAAGAAAGTTGAAACAAATAATAATTATCTTTAGTGTATTTTCCGTATCTTCTTACAGAGGTAACCTCAAAATCATTTTCACCTAAAATTGATTTTGCAGTGTTTATAGCCTTTTCTTCTGCTTGTTGGTATGTTAAATTAAAATCAAAAGCATCATTTTCATCATATTCGTTATCAATTTTTTCTTCCGAGGCAAACTGATGCCTTATAAGAATTTTTCCGCTTCCATCTCTAACAGAAAAAAGTATCTCGCCGTCTGAAAAGCCGGTGTTCGGTAATACAACGTTATTATCGTCTATGTTTATTTTAGCATCTTCAAGCATCGGAAAAACCGAAAGTATTCCGTCAAGCTTTGGTAAAAATGCCTCATTTACTTTATACGAATAAAATTGTTCTCTTTCAAGGCTTATTACATCTGCCTCAATTTTTATTTCCGAATCAAAATATTTTACCGTAGTATTGAGTTTTTGAGGAAAACTGATCTTCGGAGCGTTACTATCACTTGCTGATGGGGAAATATTTACATCACTTTCACTTTGATTATCGGTAGGAACGGGCTTGCAACCGGTTAAGAATAACACAAGCAATAAAATAAAAATCAAATATTTTCTCATAAAAATCTCCTTCAATAAAAAACATTTTTTACAACATATCATTATCTATCCTCATAGTCAATACATCCGACCTATTTAGCATTACAGTTAACGTATTTAGATTTTTACAGTTATGTTTTTTGTTGATAACGCCGCGTTACTAAATCACGCCCAAAAAACAAAAGCGGTATTACCGTTAATATGATAATACCGCTTGTTAATACAGAACACAATACCGTGTCCCTATTCTGCTGTTTTTTGTCCCTATTCTGATATTCGAGATGAAAAAGGCAAATAGATGATCGTTTCAAAATTGCCGTCACAAAAATTAAAAATAATTTCGCCGTCGTGCTTTTGCACGATTTGCTTCATTGAAACGATTCCGAATCCGTGATTATATACATCCTTTTTGTCTGTGTTCAGCTTGCTTGTATCTATTTGTTTGTCGGTGGGATTGACGATACTTACGATCAACTGCAAATTATTCACGCCTGCTGAAAGCGTGATAACTTTATCCTTGTTTGCAGACGCCTTTGTCGCTTCCACGGCATTATCTATCGCATTGCCGAGCAGTACCGCCAAATCAAGATTTGAGAAATCAACATCTTTCATATTTCGGAAAGAAAAATCAAATTTTATGCCGTCTTTCTCCGCTTCGCTTATTTTATAATTCAGGAAAGCATCGAACGCACTGTTGCCCGATAGAACAAGCGCAGGTGCAGAGAGCATTTTTAATTCTTCATCAAAAGCATTTTTTACACTTTCTGTATTGCCTTGATTGATTTCCGCCAACGCGCCCAATAAAAAATTCTTGTAATTGTGGCGCAGCTTGCGTATTTCAATACTGCTTTCATAAAGTTCTGCATACTGCTTTTCCTGTTGCCGAATCAGTTCCTGTGCCAGGTTAAGTTTTTCTTTATTAAGAATCGTGTCATACATGTCATCAATAAAGTAAAAGACGAAAATATTGCTTAAGCATAGCAATGTCAGAATAACAAGCACCCCGAAATCATTTTGATCTGACTGTCCGTCTTGAATATTTTTATACATAAGCATACAAACAAGTGTTGTTGCTATCGGCAATACAAACAATAACAGCCATTTGATATTGAATTTTTTATGAAACAGCTTGTGGTTTGATATTTTAACTGCGTATGTGATAATATATGTCACAAATCTTGAAAGGATCAGCCCAATAAAAAACGGCAATCCCGTAACAGTATTGTCAAAGCTCATTGAGAAAATCTCCATCATCGTTACGCCGACGATTATTTCCGAAGCAAATGACAACGCAAGAGAAAACAGTGATATAAAAATATTGTTATACCATTTCAGCTTGTACGGCACGGATACTATCAATGCCGTTATAAATACGGATGCCGCCACCACAGGCGTCGGAACGGAAAACAGATCGCAAACGATGCACAGTAACAGAGCAAAAATATGAAAAGGACTGAAAGCCATTCTTTTCAGCGGGCTGAACGCCGAAAACAAATAGCTCGCCGCGGCGTAAGAAAGCACCGCGTCCAAGACGGCAAAAATAACGGTGTCTAACATTACGGCCTCCTATTGACAAAAACGCATGTATTCTTTGATAAGTTCTTGACTTAAATTCCTTTTTATCGGCAATTCGATACCGTTTGTCAACAGTACACTTGAGCGTTGTATCTTTTGTATTTTGTCCATATTGATTACAAAGCATTGGTAAATCTGTCTAAAGCCGAAATGCGTCAATTCGGAAAGAGCATCCTTTAACGAACCTCTCACCGAATAAACCTCGCCGTCATCCATATGGTAATCGCAATACTTTCTCGCGTACTCTATATATACGATCCTTTTCGGCGATACACTTATGATCCCTTTGCCCGTCAATAACGCAATTTGCGCATTCAAGCGTTTGTATGTCTCAATAGCTCTCTCTGCGGTCCTGGTAAATCTTGCTTCGTCACAGCCCTTCAGCAGATATCCGACGGCATTGCAGTCGAATGCGTCAACAGCATACTGAGGATAACTTGATACGAAAACTATTACCGTTTTCGGAGAAAGCTCCTTTAGTTTTTCGCCTGCTTCCAATCCGTTCATTTCCGGCATATCCACATCGCAAAACACAAAGTCAAACGGTGATGACGCATCAAAAGCTTCTATCAATTCTTTTCCCGTCTTGAAGAAAACAAATTCACTGTTTTCAAAGAACTTGAATTTCAACAGTTTGTCTTTTATTATTTCCCAAAACACGGTATTATCGTCACAAACAGCAATCAGCATATTGTTTTCTCCATATCGCAAAACAGTGCGCATTTTCACCGGTGCAATTATTATATCGTATCAATCAATACCGTAATTGCTTAAATTCCGGCAATGTATCGTAATATATTTGAAGTCTTTCGTTTGCCGGATCAAATGCTTCAGCAGGCAAACTCAACAATGGCTTTTTACCTTTTCTGTAGAATATTTCCAACAAAATGCCATATGCATTAGCATCTATTTCCACTTCTTGAGTAACATTGATTTTTTGAGAATTTTCGTCTTCGTTTCGCTGATAATTGTTAAAATTATATTCCCATATTTTTACCGTTTTGATCGGTTCTCTCGTTTTTTGTCCCTTTTGCATAGCTTGAATTTGTATCTTTTGATGCAGATGTCTCAACTCATGGAAAAAGAAAAATTCAACATCATCCTGATGTTCATCAATTCTTTCGACAAACCACGGTGCATTTAAGCAAATCCTGCCGACACCGTCATCGCCTATCCAACTTTCGGCGGCATTATTCATCGACAAAAACCTTTGGCTCGGACAATCATCAAACGCGATCTCTATGTCGGGGAGAATGAGATACTTGCTTGCAAAATTCAAGCAAGGTTCAAAAATATGAGTTTTACTGTTAACTAATTCAATTTGTTGTTCTGTCAGCATTTTATCCTACCTGTATTTTTATTAGAGTATAGATATTGTAGCATATTTCAGTAACTAAATCAATCAAAACAAAATCAAATAATCCTATGTTGATCATCCGTCTTTATTGTTGATCATTCCTTTTTTATTTTTATCAATATTCATACATAATAGATTTTTGCACAATGCAATTAGCATCATTATTGTGCAAAACAATAGAAACCTCAAATACTAAATTGTCACAACTAAAGGCTATATCGCCATTATATTTATTAACAATGTTTTTTACGGAAATCAAACCGAGCCCGTGATTCTTTTTATCTTTTTTCGTTGTTGTCAGATTTTCTGTGTCAACATTTTCATTTACCGGATTTGAAACGGAAATATATATCTCGTTATTTATGTATTCAATAAAAACGGAAATTTCTTTCTTTTTACCATTTTCAAGTTTTTGACATGCTTCTACCGCATTATCTATCAGGTTACCTATAATTATTGCCATGTCAATATCATCAAAAGTATAGTTTTTATTTATTTTGATTTCGTGAATGATATCTACGCCGCATTTTGAAGCTTGTTCCGATTTGTATTCAAGAATTGTATTTATCACGTTTTTTGAAGAAGCATATTTACTAAAATCATTAATGTTTTCCAATTGGTTGATCAAAGATTCTTTTGCTAATTCAATTTTGTTGTTTTCCAAATCCGATAGTGTACCTAAAACAAAGTTTTTCATATCGTGACTGAATTGCTTGAGGTTATCTGTACTCTTTATTAATTCTCTGTATTGATCAGCCTGTTGTTCTATTAACTGCTTTGCTACCTGAAGTCGGTTTTCGTTTTCAAGCTGATAAAACAATGCATCGGCTAATGTAAACACTATATAATTAGCCACTATCAAAAACAAATCACTTATAAATATATTCAGCCGTATGCTTAATGTGGTTTTATATGCGCAAAAAACCGCATATTCCATATATATCACAAATGCGGATGCCGAAGGTAAACTGTAAAGCAAAAGCCATCTTTTATCAAATTTACCCGTCATAATAAATTTTCCGGTATGCCTGAGAATAAATAAAAAGAAAAGGACAATAGAAAACATCATAACAATGCCTAATATGTTAAATGGTTCGTTCAATGTTTCTTCGGCTGAAAGTGAAAAAAATGAGCTGACGATTATTAAGGAAAGTATATCGGTAACAGATATAAGTGAAATAAAAACAGCGGAGAGCAATAAACGCAGAACAAATTTTTGCTTATAAACAAATGAAAATAAAAAGGCGGCTGAAGCAAAAGATAATACTTTTATGATGCCCTTCGGTGCAAGGATCAATCCGACTAATAATACTATGCAGCCTCCGATTATGCCTAAGAATTGTATGTAGCGTCTTTCTCTTTTCTGCGCAAAAGTTCCGTTGAGATAAACTGCCGATAATATACAAAAGATCACATTAAAAAATACAGGTATGACAGAGAAAATATTTTCAAGCATTACAGCTGTTCCTTTCTATAACGGATATATTCCTTCAATATTTCGGATTTTCTGTATCGGCTTATTTGGACTTTCACATTATTGATCAACACTACATCTTCTTTTAATATAGCCTGAACTTTTGCAAAATTAACGATATAACACTGATATACCTGACAAAAACCGTATTCTTTTAATTCGGAAAGAGCATCTGAAATATTCTTTTTTACAGTATAATTAGAGTTATATGTATAGTAAGTGCAATATCTTCTGTTGTACTCGATATAATATATATCGTCGGGATACAGTGAAACCAGTCCGCTTTCAGAGTCTAAACATATAAGCTTTTTCGTTGTCTTAACTTTTTTTACAGCCTTTTTCAGTAATGATTCTAATTTTTCATCCGAAAAGCTTTTTAATAAATAACCGCAAGCATCGCAGTCAAATGCATCAATAGCATATTCTTCGTAATTAGTTACAAAAACAATTACTGTTTTGGGGCATTTTTCTTTAATGATCTTTGCTGCTTCTATGCCGTTAATGCCTTGCATTTCTATGTCAAGAAAGACAATAGCGTAGAAGTTGCCTGCTTCAAGAGTTTTTATCAAGCCTTCGGCACAGTTGAATCTGTCAAATTCGGATTCGGAAAGCGATTTTGAAGAAAAAAGTTTATCATATAATTTAACTTGAAAATCTTTATCATCATCACAAAGCGCAATTCGCATTTCTATATTCCTCTACAAAAAATATGTGGTCTTTTAATATTATAAATGAAAAATGCGGCGTTATCAAGCAAAAAACATAACCGCAAAAATCTAAATATGTCAACTGTAATGCTAAATATGTTAGGGATATTGACCTTGCGGATAGATTGTCATTTTTCTCTGTAATTACAGAATAGAGACAAAAAACAGAAGAATAGGGACACGGTATTGTGTTTCTTTCTGATCTGTGATATAATCATACCGTAAGCTATTGTTTCAAGGAGAAGAACATGAAAAAAACAATATTTTTACTGATTCTTGCTCTTTTGTTTTGCGGGTGCGCCAAAACAGAAGAACAAATCATTGACAGTTCATTTCGAGCTGCCGACATTCAGCCCAAGGTTGAATCCGTTTACGCCTCAAACAGCGAAGCTTCAAGAACCTTTGCCGTGCTTGAAAACGGATCGGTATGGTTTTGGGGCAAAAACATTGACATTACAAAAGAAGAATACGAAGATCAACTGCTTCCCGAACCTTTTACATTAGACGGGATCGAGCTTAAAAACAACATCAAGGATATCTGCTTTGCGGGAAACGCCACATTTATTCTGCTGAAAAATGGAGATCTGTACTCATTCGGTGAAAACTGCGTAGGCGGAATACTCGGTGACGGAACAAGCGGCAGCCGCAATGAAGCAAAACGCATCCTGCAAAACGTCAAACAACTTTTGGTTTTGGAAATAGGAATCAATTTATATTACAAAAACCTGCATCCGGAAACGGAAAGTGACATTGCATATTCCGCCGCCGCGCTGACAAATGCCGGAGAGCTTTACACATGGGGCTTTAACGGCAACGGTACACTCTATAACGGCACATTTGACAATTCTCCGTGGCCTGCCGTTATCGGAACAGATATAGATGAAATTTTCCTTCGTTCATCCGATTCTCTGCTTGCCGTAACAAAAAACGGTGATGTATTGGGCGGCAGGGATACCGAAGAATCGCGCGCAACGCGTTTGGAAAAGTTGTTTTCGGCAAAAGAGAAAATATTATCAGTTTCTTCCTCCCATGATGTGGAAGGCAATTCATCAATAATTGTGCTTTTGAGCGACGGCACATTGTGGGAGCATTCAAAAAAGTCAACTCAAATCCTCTCAAATGTAAAAGCTTATGAAAGTCCGTATATTCTGACGGATGACGGTACGCTGTATTCGTTTGACGTTTCATTGGAGCCCTTACGCAAAAATATTTCAAGAGTAAACTGCGGTTATATAACCGATTCCGAGGGCATTACTTATACAATCCAAAACAAGGAATGGATAAAAACACCGCTTAAAGCACCCGTTTCCGTTTTTGCCGACCGACATTATATTGATAAAGACGGAACGCTGTATTCATTCGGTGCAACACAAGCACTCGGTATCGAATTAAATGACGGCGAAGAATTTATAGAAGTACCCGTAAAGGTGCTTTTCCCGGCGAGGTGGAATCAATGAAAAACAGAATACTGATTTTTTTGATGTGCTTTGTCTTGTTTCTTTGCGGATGTGCCGATACAGAAAGCAATATTAAAAGCACTCCTGTCCCTGAGCGCACCGTGATACCGCGTGAAACGCTTGCGCCCGAAGCAGAGAGTGAAATCAAGACCGAAGCAGGCTTCAAAAGTGAGATCGAACCTATGCTCAAAAAATGGGAAAAAGCCCGTTCGGGAAAAGAGACCGTAGTCAAAGAAATGACCGAAAACACTTCATACTGTTATGTTTGGGTATCGCTTTGTGAAGCCGACGGCTCAAATATTTCTGACAGAATATACCGCTTAAATAAAGATAACGAAAAATATGTGCTTGCTTCCTATGCGGATTCGTCGCCTGTCGGCAATGAATACACCTATGAATTTATCATTGCTTCATTCGGTGATGAAACCGTTTTTGCTACAAAAACTGGCGCGATATACGCTCATCCCGACGGCAGTGAAGAATGTGAAACATTCGATGATGTAACAAGAAGCGATTATGAATCCGTTCGCACCAAGCCGACTGAATTTAACTTTGTTTTTTCAAGCGGCGAAGCGGTTTCAAAGCTTGTTGAAAACAATTCCGTTTTCCTTGCGCAAAGCGGAAGCGTAAAAATAAAGGAGCTTAAAGTATCTTCGGGAACGCGCGAATTGAATTACGCGTATATCAAAAATTATGTTGTTCCTCAAAATTACCGTATCATCGAAACGACCGCACAGAAGGTGAAAGCATGAAAAAACTGTTTGTAGCAATAATTTGTATTTGTTTTCTTTCGGGATGTGCCTTTTACCCCGAAGAAAAATCAAAGCTCGCACCGCCCGAAGTCAACGAAAGCATTCATTTACAATACATTACCGAAAAAGCCACGCGCCGTGATATCAGCGATATCAAAGAATTCACGGGAGAATTTGTCTATTCATACTATCAATGCTATGATTTCGCTTCAATGGCACTTTCGGGTTACAGCGGAAGTGCAAGTGTAAAGGTTTCCGACGGGCAAAGCGTAAACGAAGGCGATATTTTGATAGTTTTTGATTGCGCGGAGCTGAACGAAAGCCTTGCCCACGCTCGCGTAAGCTACGAAGAAATAAGCAGGCAGGCAAAGGAGAATCCCGAAAACACACTTTTAAGTGCGCAAAAAGACGAAGCGAAAGCAGTTCTTGAACGGTTACAGAAGCAAATAGAAGCACAGACAATAAAAGCTCCGTTTTCAGGAAAAATCAGATTGAATTTTTCAAATCCTCAAAACGAAGCCGAAAAAGCGGTCACCCAAGTGATCTTATACCGCGATGAAAATGTAGAATTCAAAATATGTGCCGCAGATTTTGAAAAAGAATTGTTTGAGAACGAAATCGGAGAAGTTACCGTTCAAACAGCAGACGGAGCGATCAAAGGAACCGGAACTGTCCGCAAAGCACCGATGAAGCTTGCATCGGGTTATTCCGAAGAAGATAAATATTATTATATTTCCGTTGACGGGAATTTCGCTTGCGGCGAAAAAGGCACTTTCACTGTTGTGCGCGAAACGCATACCGATGTCCTTTGCATACCCACTCGCGCAATATGCAAGTATAAATCAAACGATTATTATGTCCGTTGCCTTGCTTCCGACGGCATTACCCGCAAAGAGATGCCCGTCGAAATAGGCATACAAAATGAAGACTTTACCGAAATCAAAAGCGGATTGAGCGAAAACGATACTGTGATCGTGGGGTGAAGCGATGCTTACATTAACACTTTTGCGCATAAGAGCAAATTTCAAAAAAATGTTGCTATTGCTTATTTGTCTTTCGTTTACGGTATGTGCATGCTCGGTTCCCCCGCTTTACAGCTCGGCACTTGTTCAGGAAATGCTGTATTCGGATTGTGCCGTATCCCAGAAAAACGGTCAGCATCCCGGCGAATACAGGTTTTCTTTGCCGTTTTCTTCGCTTGTAAACGAAAACTTTTACGAAAATTATCTTTCACTTGTACAAAATGCCGGAAATTTGATTTCGGATATTCCGATGGATGTGATTTTCTCATCCCGAAAGCTTGAAAGCAAAAGCTTTGATTGCTTGCGCCCCGACCTGCCGTCAGGTAAATCACATGAAATTTCATTCGTTTCGTATCATCAACTTAACGATGTGCATCTTTATTACGGTGAATTTCCCCAAAATCGTACAGACGGCAAAATCGAAGTCTTGATCACTAAAAACGCAGAAATAGCAAATGATATCACATTGGGCAAAGAATATTTCTGTTCGCCCGAAAACAGTGATGAAGGCATTTATATCATTCCCGTAGGTGTATTGGATGCTCCCTCGGACGGCTATTATCCCGTGTATGATTTTGAAGAACTGGACAGTTCATTTATCATTACGGAAGATGATATGCTTTCACTTTTTATGATTTCGGGCGATGTGAAAAAGGTAGATTTCCGTTTTGTTTCGGATTGGCGCATTTCCGTTGATAAGGTTTCCGATGTCATCGAAAGCACACGAAAGCTGTCTCGCTGGCTTGACGGATGCAGTGCAGATTATTCCGTTCCCGATCTTGCTCTTTGGAACGGCTTTTTGGAAGAAAAGGAATCAGCCGAAATACTGATGATCCTCTATCTCCTGCCCGTTCTGTGCTTGCTCGTTTATGTTATTGTGACCGTTTCATCATCTGTCGTAAAGGACGATAAAAAAGAAATCTCTGTTTTGCTTCTTCGCGGCGCACATAAAAAGCAAATCATCCTGTCGTATTGCCTGCAAGGTCTTATACCCAATGTTGCCGCCTATCCGATAGGTGTTTTACTGTCTTTCGGTTGCGTAAGCTTTTTTCAAAAAACAAAAAATTTTTTGGAGTTTGATTTTTCCCGTGCATCCTGCATCGTTTGGAATCCCTATGTGCTTTTTTACGCCTCTGCCGCGTGTGTTATCGGCATTGTATCGACCGTTATCCCGTGTCTCTTGCTGTTCAAAAAAAGAAACGGTGGCGAAACTTTGTGGAAAAAACTTTATATTGATGTTTTACTGCTTGCCGTATCGCTTTACGGATGGTATTCGTTTTCCCAAAGGAGCTTTGATAATGCCGTTACATTTTTAAGCGAGCCGTTTTTATTCTTAACTGTTTTCTGTTTTTCAGTCGGCGTAACGCTTTTGTTTATTCGTGTGCTTTATCCTTTGATACGATCCGTGTTGAATCGTTTCGGAATAAAAATGGATCCTCGGATACAAATAGGTTTAGCCATGGCAAACGATAAAAGGCAAACAAGGCTTACGGCAATTACAATGATCACGGTCATTCTGTGCTTGTTTTGCGCAAATTCAGCACGAACCTTGGAGAAAAATTCCGAAAACCGCATCAACTATTCTTCAGGTGCGGATTGTGTGATAGAGCTTGATTGGCAAACGACCGAAACAAGCGACAAAAATTCACCGTTGACCGAAAAACCGTTTTTGCCGGAAAGTATGAAATGTTCTGAGGTCACTCGGATAATCACAGGCTGTAAGCCTTGCGTCAATGGTCAAAACGCAAAGCTTATGGGGATAAAAGCCGATGAGTTTTCGCATATTTACAAAAGCCGCGGGGATGAAAACACGGCGCATCTTAACGAATACTTAAATCTGCTTGTTTCCAACCCTGCCGCCTGCATCATTTCGTCTGCCGCCTCCGAAAAATGGGATGTAAGACCGGGCGAAGTAATTTATCTCACGCCCACAGTCGCGCAAAATACAGAAATAGGATTGATTGTTTACGCAATCATTGATTATTTCCCGTCATACGATCCTTACGGAGATGAACCGTTGATCGTTGTCAATTCGGAATATATCGATTATATCCTGCCGAATCTTGATTTTGATATATGGCTTTGCGCCGACAAAGGCGAGCTTGACATCCCGAACGGTTATAATGTAAAAAAAATCACTTGGCGTGAAGATGAAATAAGCTTGCTTGAAAACAGCGCTTCAAATCGGACGGCAAGTGGTATGCTCACATTTTTGTTCTGTGTGCTTCTTGTTATCTGTGCCTCTTGCCTTGCTCTGTTTTTCCATGCTTTTTTGAAGGAATACGCTTCTATGTTTTCAACTCTTAAAGCATTGGGTATGAAGCACAGTAATGTAACTGCCGCAGTAACTTTACTTGCATCTGTACTGCTTCCGTTTTTTATTGCGGTGATGCTTGCATTTCTTGTGTCACTCCTGTTCATTCCGTTTTGTGAAGCGGCATACAGTGCAAATCTGCTTGTTCCGCCGACAAAATTATACTTTTGCAACTCGGATTACACGACACTGTATTTCAGTTTTATTGTGATGCTCATAATGCTTTATGTTTTGATCTACGGAACAAAATTCGGTGAGGATAAAAAATGATTTTTGTTGATAATATCTCTAAAAGTTATAACGGTATCACCGTGCTTGACAACATAAATATAACATTCTCGCCGGGACTGAATATACTTGTAGGTCGCTCCGGCTCCGGCAAAACCACATTACTGAACATTATTTCGGGACTCAAAAAAAGTGATAGCGGTACTGTAAGCTTTTCCGAAGCTTTGACCGTAGATGAAAACTTCCGTTCGCATAAAATAGGATTTGTGTTTCAGTCCATAGAATTGCTGAACTGTCTGACGGCAAAGGAAAATGTTCTTTTAAGCGCAAAGCTTGCAGAAAAAGAAGATGCAGATATACATAAGTTGTTTGAGCATTTCAATCTGACTGAAAAAGAGAATTGCTATCCCTTTGAGTTATCCGGCGGTGAAAAACAGCGGATAGCAATAATGCGCGCCGCAGTGCATAAACCCGACTATATATTTGCCGATGAGCCTACCGCACAACTCGATTCAAGTTCCGCACACGCTGTTGTTATGTTTTTTCGTGAGCTTTTGGTTGAAAACAAAAATCTGTGCATCATTATGACAACTCACGATCCAACATTACTTGATTTGGCAGATAAGATCTATTCTCTATCCGACGGAAAGCTTGAGGAGGAAAAATGATAGAGTGCCGTAATTTAGTTAAAATATATAAGACTTCAAAAACCGAGACAGTCGCGCTTGAGGGACTTGACCTTACCGTGCGCGACGGTGAAATGCTTGCAATCACGGGAGCAAGCGGAAGCGGCAAAAGCACATTATTGAACATTATAGGCTGTTTAGAGGAACCTTCGGCAGGAAAACTTATCATAGACGGTGTTGATATTTTTCGTTTAAGCGAAGAAAAGCGCACCGAATGGCGTAAAAAGCACATTGGATTCATACGGCAAGACAGCGAAGACAATCTCCTCCCCTATCTTACGGTGCTTGAAAATGTGCTTCTTCCCATGCGTCTGTGCGGAAAACCCGATGTAAAAAAAGCCGAAAGCCTCATCGAAGCTATCGGTATGAAAGAGTTGAAAAACAGAAATTTGAACAGTTTATCCGGCGGCGAAAAACAAAGAGTTGCCATCGCCACGGCTCTTGCCGGTGACGCGAAGATCCTCCTTGCCGATGAGCCTACGGGCAATCTTGACCGCAAGACTTGCGATGTAATAATCAATCTCATCAAAAAACTCTGCTTAAATAAAACGGTGCTTATCGTTACTCACGATACGCATTTGGCATTAAGTGCAGAACGTGTCATCAATATCCGTGACGGTCGGCTAAGCGGTGAACGCCTCACCGAAAAAGAGTTTTCTATCATCAGCCCCAACGGTTTAGTGCAAATACCAACGGAGCTTCTTTCGGAAGCCGGTTTTGTTTCTGATAAGGTAACAATAACAGTGCGTGAAAATGAAATAGTATTAAAGCAGTTTTAAGAAACACAAGGGGGACGGTTCTGTTGTGTTGTCAAAATTTCCTGACAACATTAAAACTAACCCCCGTCAATCTGCTTAACTGTCTTATTGATATGCCTTTTTGTCTTAATAATTTAAGATACTTATCCCTTTTATCATTTGGCAAGCTTTG
>JAZRZN010000040.1:0-8082 GCA_045601365.1 Clostridia bacterium
ACTGACCAAGCGAGGCTTAGTCAGCATTTTCGATTATTACCAAAAGGTACATATTTAATTTTGAATTGAACCGCCGTGTGCCGAACGGCACGCACGGTGGTGTGAGAGGAGGGAATAAAATCCCTCCTACTCGATTCCGAACACTTAAATTACGCGCGAATGGTGCGGCATATGACGCACAGTTTGGCTTATTCGCAGGGAACGCCGTCCCCGGCGTTCCGCTTACATGAAACGGATTGCAGAAAATTGCAGTATGTTTCATATCTTTATACATTGTGCCATTGCGAGCATCCGCAGGATGCGTGGCGATCCATGTTCAAAATATAAGCATGGCGGAAAAACTGCCAAACACATCGGTGTTTCTATGCCTGTTGCAAAAAATTTCACAAAAAAGTAAGTTTATTTATAAAAATATCGGTTGACAGATATTGACTTCTTTGATATACTTGTTAGCTGTATCATCATATACTATGGGGTATAGTGCGCCGCTGTGATGCGGGGTAGGGGCTTTGTGTCCATCGGTGCGCAATACAACGCAATAAAACATAGGAGAGTGAAAGTATGCTTCATAAGGTATTGAACCCGGCTGAAACCGCCAAGGAAGACCGTCTGTCATTCGCAGAGATCGATGCGGCGCTTGAAATGCCGGATCTTATCGAGATCCAGAAGAATTCCTATCAAAAATTCATCACTGAGGATCTCGGACCTATCATAAGGGATTTTTCGCCTATTGACGACTTTTCGGGCTCGATGAGCCTGGAATTCCTTGACTGCTATCTGGAAGACACGCCTAAGTATTCCATTGAGGAATGCAAGGATCGCGATACTACATATGCCGCACCGATGCGCGTGCGTGTGCGTCTTACGCTCAAAAACGATGACGGCACTGTACGCGAGATCCTTGAACAGGACGTGTTTATGGGCGATTTCCCGCTTATGACGCCTACGGGAACATTTATTATAAACGGCGCGGAGCGAGTAGTTGCTTCACAGCTCGTGCGTTCGCCGGGTTGCTACTACAGCGATGATAAGCAGGCAGGTAAATGCCAGTTTACCGCCACACTCATTCCGAACCGCGGTGCATGGATGGAATTTGAGATCGACAATGCCAATGTTTTCTTCGTTAAGGTAGACAGAAGCAAAAAGGTCAGCATCACCGCACTCCTGCGTGCGCTCGGTCTCGGCACGGACGAGCAGATACTTGAGGTTTTCGGTGAGAGCGCGATACTTGAAGCTACGCTCAAGCATGACCATGATACCGGCATAAACAGTGAGTATGACGGACTTGTTAAAATGTACGAGCGCATCCGTCCGGGTGAAAATGCGGAAGAGAAAATAATGCGTGACAGGCTCACCACCGGTTTCTTTGACAGCCGCCACTACGATCTTGCACGCGTGGGACGTTATAAGTTCAATAAAAAGCTTTCGCTGGCCTCAAGAATAGAAAACAATATCGCCGCCGAAAACATCATTTCACCTGACGGTGAGCTTCTGTGCAAAAAAGGCGATATGATCTCGCGTGAGCTTGCACATGAAATACAGAATGCCGGTGTTATGACCGTAACAGTCAAAATAACACTCAAGAATGACGCGGGCGAGGATATCGTAAAAAATGTCCGTGTTATGTCTAACGGTTTCATAGACCCCAAGCCTTACCTCAATTTCGATCCCCGCGAGGCAGGCATAAAGGAATATGTTCATTATGATACACTCATGAAAATACTTGCCGAATGCTCGACCGATGAGCAGATAAAGGCGCGTCTCGTTGCCGATATGGAGGAGCTTTCCCCTGAGCATCTTTATATGTCGGATATAATTGCGAGCGTCAACTATATGCTTGCGCTTTTCGAAGGCTTCGGCAATGTTGACGATATCGACCATCTTGGCAACCGCCGTGTGCGCTGTGTAGGCGAGCTTTTGCAGAACCAGCTCCGTGTGGGACTTTCCAGAATGGAGCGTATCATCCGTGAGAGAATGACGAGCCAGAGCATGGACAGCGCGTCACCGTCAACACTTATAAATATACGCCCCGTGAGTGCGGTGATAAGGGAGTTCTTCGGTTCATCACAGCTTTCACAGTTCATGGATCAGAACAACCCGCTTGCCGAGCTTACGCATAAGCGCCGTCTGTCGGCGCTGGGCCCCGGCGGTCTTAACCGTGACCGTCCTTCGTTCGAAGTTCGAGACGTTCACCATTCTCATTACGGCAGAATGTGCCCCATTGAGACTCCCGAAGGTAAGAACATCGGTCTTATCGGTTCTCTTGCGACTTATGCAAAAATAAACGAATACGGCTTCATGGAATCGCCTTACCGCAAGGTGGATAAGGAGACGGGAACCGTCACCAATCATGTTGACTACCTTGCCGCCGACGATGAAGACCGTTATATAATCGCTCAGGCGAACGAGCCTATAACACCCGACGGGCATTTCGTAAACCGCACCGTATCTGCGCGCAATAAGGATGATTTCCTGCGTGTTGATATTTCGAAAGTCGATTATATCGACGTTTCACCCAAGCAGGTAGTATCAGTCGCAACGGCGATGATACCGTTCCTTGAGAACGATGACGCATCGCGTGCGCTGATGGGCGCGAATATGCAGCGTCAGGCAGTTCCGCTGCTTTGCACTGAGGCACCCATCGTAGGTACGGGTATCGAATATAAGGCGGCGCGTGACAGCGGCGTATCGGTGCTTTCAAAAGGACCGGGTGTCGTTAAGTACGTTGATGCCGACAAGGTCGTTGTGCTTCACGATGACGGTGAGACCGTAACTTATGAATTGCTCAAATACCGCCGTTCGAATCAGGGTACTTGCATCAACCAGCATCCGATCGTAAAGAAAGGTCAGCGCGTTGAATACAAGACGACGCTTGCTGACGGTCCTTCGACCGCCGACGGTGAGCTTTCACTCGGCAGAAACATCATAATCGGCTTCACTCCGTGGAACGGTTATAACTACGAGGACGCTATGCTGATTTCCGAGCGTCTTGCACGCGACGATATCTTCACGACGATCCACATAGAGGAATATGAATGCGAAGCGCGTGATACAAAGCTCGGCGCAGAGGAAATAACTCACGATATACCCAACGTCGGCGAGGATATGCGCCGCAACCTTGATGAAGAGGGTATCATCCGCATCGGTGCCGAGGTTTATCCCGGCGACATCCTTGTAGGTAAGGTAACACCTAAGGGCGAAACGGATGTCACGGCAGAAGAAAGACTGCTTCATGCGATATTTGCAAACAACGCAAAGGAAGTACGCGATACGTCACTTCGTGTTCCGCACGGCGCGGGCGGCGTTGTAGTTGATATAAAGATATTCACCCGTGAGAACAAAGACGAACTTTCTCCGGGAGTAAACAAGATGGTTCGTGTATACCTTGCACAGAAACGTAAGGTACACGCAGGCGATAAAATGGCGGGCCGCCACGGTAACAAGGGTGTTATTTCCCGTGTTCTTCCCGAAGAGGATATGCCTTTCCTTCCCGACGGCACACCGCTTCAGATATGCCTTAACCCGCTCGGCGTTCCGTCACGAATGAACGTCGGACAGGTGCTTGAGGTGCATCTCGGTATCGCCGCAAAGAAGCTCGGCATAAAGATCGCAACACCTGTATTCGACGGTGCGCATGAGCCGGATATTGAAAAGCTTTCACTTGCTTCCAAGCTGTTTGAAAAAATAGATACACTTCTTACATTTGCAACACGTCTTCGCTCAACGGCGGACATTCCCGTTGTTGACGGTGCGCTCGGTCATACCGCCGGTCAGCTTCTTGAAATAGGCAAAAAGCTCCGCGGTAAAGACAAGCCCGAGTATGACGGCGGTGCGATAGATGTAAAGGCTTACGACGAAGAATTCGAAGAAATAAAGGTAGTTGTTTACGATAAGGAATTTACCGACAGCGCTTCGCTTGCCGACCGCACTGTAGCTCTTGCGGATAAGTATTTCATCGCCGCAAGCAAGATATTGGGCGAGATGGCACCGTTGTTCGGGCTTGATGTTATCGCAAGCAAAAACAAAACCGAGCAAAAAGCCGAGGAAGACCTCAAAGATTACGCACAGCAGGTGTTTACCGGTAAAACAGTGCTTTATGACGGACGCACAGGTGAAGCTTTCGATAATCCCATAACGGTAGGCTGCATGTACATGATAAAGCTTATCCATATGGTTGACGATAAGATCCACGCACGTTCGACAGGACCGTATTCACTCGTTACACAACAGCCTCTCGGAGGAAAGGCACAGTTCGGCGGACAACGTTTCGGTGAAATGGAAGTGTGGGCGCTTGAGGCTTACGGCGCGGCACACACACTTCAGGAGATCCTTACCATCAAATCCGATGATGTAGTGGGCAGAGTAAAGGCTTACGAGGCGATCGTTAAGGGCGAAAATGTTCCCGAACCCGGTATTCCCGAATCATTTAAGGTATTGCTTGAGGAGCTTCGTTCCCTTGCGCTCGATGTAAAGATACTTACCGAGGAGCATAAGGAAGTAGAAATGATGGAGCTGCTTGACGATGACCGCGATGTCGTTGAATACGTTTCCGAAAAAGATAAGGATGCGCCCGTCGGCGATCTGTTCTCGATGCTCGGCTTCGATGAGGATGAAGATGATGACGGCTCACTTGAACTTGATTCGCTCGGTGACGATGACGAAAGTCTTGATATCCTTGACGGCATCGAAGAGGATGAAGAAGATCTTGAGGATGAAGATGATCCGCTTGCCGACTTCTCATTTGACGGTGACGGCGAGCTTGATGACGGTGAGCTTGATGATGACGAGCTTGACGGCGACGGTGAGCTTGGCGACGATGAGTTTTCAGATGACGAAAACTGACCTCACATAAATAATTGAAAGGAAGAAAAAGCCTTGTTTGAACTTAATAATTTTGATTCAATACAGATAGGTCTTGCACCCGCGGAGAAGATCCGCGAGTGGTCTTACGGTGAGGTAAAAAAACCCGAAACGATAAATTACCGCACATTGAAGCCCGAACGCGACGGACTTTTCTGCGAAAGGATCTTCGGGCCGACCAAGGACTGGGAATGTGCCTGCGGCAAATACAAGAAAGGCGCAAGATATAAAGGGCTCATATGCGACCGTTGCGGCGTTGAGGTAACGCGCGCAAAGGTGCGCAGAGAGCGTATGGGACATATCGAGCTTGCCGCACCCGTTTCACACATATGGTATTTCAAGGGTATCCCGAGCCGCATGAGCCTGTTGCTCAATGTTTCGCCCAAGGATCTTGAAAAGGTACTTTATTTCGCGGCATTCATCGTACTTGATCCGGGCGCGACCGAGTATCAGGAAAAGGATGTCATCAGCGATCAGGATTACCGTGAGGTCATGGAGCGGGAGATAAATATCGGCTCGTTCCGCGCGGCAATGGGTGCCGAGGCAGTGCGTGAGCTTTTGCGCAAGGTCGATCTTGAAGCCGAATCAAAAGAGCTTCGTGAGGAGCTTGCGATCACAAATTCAAGTCAGAAGCGCGTCAAGGCAGTTAAACGTCTTGAAGTAGTGGAATCATTCCGCAAATCCGGGAACAAGCCGGAGTGGATGATAATGGATGTTGTCCCCGTCATCCCGCCGGAGATACGCCCGATGGTACAGCTTGACGGCGGCAGATTCGCCTCAAGTGATCTTAATGATTTGTACCGCAGAGTAATAAACCGTAACAACCGTCTTAAGAGACTGCTTGAGCTTGGCGCACCCGATATTATTGTAAGAAACGAAAAGCGTATGCTTCAGGAAGCCGTCGATGCACTTATCGACAACGGACGCAGAGGACGTCCCGTTACGGGCCCCGGCAACAGACCGCTCAAATCACTTTCCGATATGCTTCGCGGTAAGCAGGGACGCTTCCGTCAGAACCTGCTCGGTAAGCGTGTTGACTATTCGGGACGTTCGGTTATCGTCGTAGGTCCCGAGCTTAAGATGCATCAGTGCGGCTTGCCCAAGGAAATGGCTATAGAGCTGTTCAAGCCTTTTGTAATGAAGCGTCTTGTTGAAAAGAATTACGCACAGAACGTGCGCGGCGCAAAGCGTCTTATCGAGCGCGGAACAGGCGAGGTATGGGACGTGCTTGAAGAGGTAATTGAAGGACATCCCGTTCTTTTGAACCGTGCGCCTACACTTCACCGCCTCGGTATCCAGGCATTTGAGCCGGTACTCGTTGACGGACGTGCGATCAAGCTTCACCCGCTTGTATGTACCGCGTTCAACGCCGACTTCGACGGTGACCAGATGCCATGTCACGTTCCGCTTTCCGTAGAAGCGCAGGCAGAGGCACGTTTCCTGATGCTTGCGGCAAACAATATACTTAAGCCTGCCGACGGACGTCCCGTTGTCGTTCCCACACAGGATATGATAATCGGTTCGTACTATCTTACGATAGTTCATGATGACCGTCCCATGCTTGACCACACATTCTCGTCACCCGATGAGGCAGTGCTTGCATATGAAATGGGCAAGCTCCCGCTTCAGTCGATGACCAATGTGCGCATGACCAAGACCGACGAAAACGGCAATGTACGTTCCAAGATAATACAGACGACCGTCGGAAAGATAATCTTCAACAAGGCTGTTCCGCAGGATATCGGTTTTGTTGACAGAAGCGACCCCGAGCATGAATTCGACCTTGAAATAGGCTTCCTTATCGACAAAAAGACGCTCAATAAGGTAGTGTACAAGTGCTACAGCGTTCACGGTGAAGCTGTAACGGCACAGATGCTTGACGATATAAAGGCACAGGGCTTCAAGTTCGCCACGGGCAACGTTACCGTCGGTGTTAAGGATGCCGTTATTCCGCCGGCAAAGAAAGAGATACTTGCCAAAGCCGATGAGCATGTTGCGAAAATAAATGATTTTGCAATGCGCGGTTTCCTCACCGATGAGGAGAGATACCGTCATGTAATCGACACATGGCGTATCGCCAAGGACGATGTTACCGTTGCGCTTATGGACGGACTTGATAAGTTCAACCCCATCAACATGATGGCTACATCCGGTGCGCGTGGTAATAAATCGCAGATCACACAGCTTGCGGGCATGCGCGGATTGATGGCTGATCCTTCGGGACGTACCATTGAAATTCCCGTTAAGGCAAACTTCCGCGAAGGTCTGTCGATACTTGACTTCTTCATGTCGTCACACGGAACGCGTAAAGGTCTTGCCGATACGGCACTTCGTACCGCCGACTCAGGTTATCTTACGCGCCGTCTTGTCGATGTTTGTCAGGATGTCATCATCCGCGACGAGGATTGCCATGCTATCGCAAGCACGGTCAACACCCCCAACGGTGTTTATGTTGAAGCTATTATGCATGAAGGCTCGGTAATCGAGACAGTTGCAGAGCGTATAAAGAACAGAACACTTGCCGAGGATATCATTGATGACGACGGCAATGTAGTTTATGCAGACGGTACTCTTGTTAATGACAAGATAGCCGCGCATATAACAGATCCGAAGGAAAAAGGCGGTCTCGGCAGAGAGAAGGTAATGATCCGTTCGATATTTACCTGCCGTTGCGAGCATGGCGTGTGCGCCAAGTGCTACGGTGCCGACCTTTCCAACAATAAACCTGTTGCCATCGGTGAGGCTGTCGGCATAATCGCCGCGCAGTCTATCGGCGAGCCCGGTACACAGCTTACCATGAGAACGTTCCATACCGGCGGTGTTGCATCGGCAAACATCACCCAGGGTCTTCCCCGAGTTGAGGAACTGTTCGAAGCGAGAAAGCCCAAGAAAACATCCGTTGTGGCTGAATTCGCAGGTAAAGTTGAAATCAAGGATGTAAAGAAAATCCACAATATCGTAATAACAAACGAAGAGACCGGTGAAATGAAGGAATATCCCATCCCCTACGGTACGACCATCACCGTTGAAGACGGTGCAACGGTTTCCGCCGGAGAGGAACTGACCGAGGGTTATAAGAACCCCGCCGATATCCTCCGCATTAACGGAATCGACGCAGTTTACGATTATATCATCCTTGAAGTTCAGAAGGTTTACTCAAGCCAGAATATCGGCATCAATGACAAACACATTGAGATCATCACACGTCAGATGACAAGAAAA
>JAZRZN010000041.1:0-1019 GCA_045601365.1 Clostridia bacterium
ATTCGGTACGGTCATAGGGATCGCCGGCTTTCAGAGTGCCGTCTGCATTGTGAAACAAATACCGTCTTGCAAGTATGGTCAATATGCGGTTGAAGCCGTTATTTTTCGGGATCATATTCAGCGTAAATCTGCCGAGAAAGGGATAGGATTTTTTATCGTTTACAAAGTATGTCGGCGTTTTTGTATAGGCAAGATATTCTTCCCATTCATTTGTGATCATTCGTTTCCACCTCCTATGAGATAGAATTCCGCTTCATCGAGAAGCACATCAAAGATAAAGTCCCGCCTGCCGAGTGCTTCGACATAGCGGATGATCTGAAAGCAGGGGGCGATTTTTGAAAGTTCTGCTTTACAAGCCGTCGCCACCGCCTCTATATAGTCCTTGCCCGGTTTGCAGACAAGGTAGGCATCGAGCATAGCGGTAAGCTCGGGGGTATCGCTCTTAAAGCGCAATATCTCTTTGTTGCTTTTCTTGTTCTCGGCGTATATATCGCAGATAATATCCCCGAATACCCTATATCCGCCTTGACGGAAATCGACAAAGAGGTTGTCGTATTCACGGAAACCTTCTTCGGGCAGATATTCGGAGAGAAAAGCAAGGCGCTGTTCCGGCTTCATAAAATGGCATTTCTCGGTTTTTACGGCGTTGTATATGACAGATATTCTTGTGGCATCAATATCCGTGAAAAGGGCGTACAGTTCTTCCGCCGTGTATTTGTTTTCCTGATCACGCATCATGAGGATACGCCGGACATCCTTTTCCTTGCCGTTGCCGGGTGTCGGGTGCTTGCTTGACCGTATTCTTTTGAGACAGCGGTCATAAGCGGCAATCACTTGCTCTATCTTCGGGAAAAGGTCTTTGTCTAGATTGTCTTGCCAATTCGGGTGCTTGGCAAAGGTGAAGATATCTTCGGACAGTGCGGGCGTTACCGGCTTTTTCTGCACGGTCTTTTTGAGCATATACGCATAGTACGGCAGCATTTCCACATTCGCCGTTACGGTATTCCAGTCGGTGGACT
>JAZRZN010000042.1:0-18438 GCA_045601365.1 Clostridia bacterium
CGATTTCGCTATTGCTTCTTCTCTCCCACACCTCACGATGTGAAACTTGCAAGTCGCTTTCAAGTTCGTCGGTAACTACGCCTCGGTGGACTTTCACCACAGAGCATTGATATGCCCGTCATACTAAAAATTCGCTCGGCAACGTTCACGCCGAGCGAATTTGCTATATTGCAGTAAAAGTTTTTTGCAGAGCTTTTTTCAAAAAAGCTCGCAGGGATACGGGGACGGAGTCACCGCGATATTTATCATTGATTGCAGACAAGCATCAAAGCCGAAAATGCCGTTTCCGCTTCAATGCGTTCACCGATATATTTCATCATTTCGGTGTTTTCTACGGTTTTCTCCAAAAGTGCGTTATTCTTCGCCGCAATGACAGCACTTTTGTTTTCAAGCTCTAACAGACGGTTGCATTTTTGATTCATGCTGCACAAATTGTCATAAATAGCGTGTTGATGATCAATAACAGCATCAAGCCTTCTTGAAATCTCATCAAGTGAGTACTTGAATTGGTCAGCTCTTAATTCGTTTCTCACAAGATGATTTATACCGTTTACACCCTCAAGGCTGTCACTTATCCCAAGCCGTGCAAACTCGTACATATAATTCAACGGAATAATATTCCGATATACAGGATCTATCCCCGTTGCCGCGCAAAACTTATTCAACAGCATTTTGCTTTCATCAAGCTTCGCCTGAAGCCTTTTGCGTTGAGCTGTCAAAATGCTTTTCTGCCTTATTTCAGTTTCCACTCTCTTTTTATCGCGGGTAGCTGCTTTAGCGTATTCGGCAACATCTCTCGCAAGACATTCGGTATTTTCCCTGATAAGCCTCTTTTTTCTTAACGCATCGTAAATCAAGCCTATTATAAGCCCTGCCACAGCAGACGGTATCGCCGCGTATATTACTCCCGTTATCGCACCGCCTATGCGACCGAAAAATCCTTCTTCTAAGAAGACTCCGATTATCCCACCGATTACAGCCCCGATCAAGCTTCCGCCAAGCGCGAATGCACCGAACGCACGGTCTTCAAGCACGCAACTCTTTGCCTGCGGCTCCGGGATATTTTTCGGGATACCCAATGAAGCTATTTCGCCGTCAAGCTTTCTGATACAGCGGTTCATCAAATAATTGTTATTCTCCATATCAACAAGAATACGGAGCTTTTCCGTCAATTCCTTATTCACCCGAAATCGACCTCTGAACCGATTCTGCTATTTTTTTAGCAACTACGAACGGAAATACAAACGGACCGATAGCAATCGACAACACACCTTTGACTAAAAAATAAATAAGCCATCCGCCAATCGGCATAATAAGAAAGATGTTCGGTGTAATTTTAGTGAGCGCTTTCCATCCCGATACCGCTAAAATAAGTATGAGCGGCACAAGGATAATGTCAGCCTCGGTATTAATTATCGCCATGACTATCAGCAGTACGATAATATACATTATAAGTATCATAGCTGCTTTGCCGAGCTTACTGCACAGAAAGCGTTTAAATTTGTGGTCATTATTTTGTTCCATAGTTATTTTCCTCCAATTTTTTAATTTTGCTGACCTTTAACACAATTATAAGCGAATTTTGTGTTATTGTCAAGAAAAATCTTATCTATAACACATTTTGGAGAAAAAATATGAAAATTTACGATTATAACGGAAGAAAAAACATTTGCGGAGAAAGAGTTCATTTGGCGAGGAAACGCAAACACATGTCACAAAATGAGCTTGCGGCAAAAATGCAAATCAATGGAATAGCTATCGAAAGAGACAGTGTGAGCCGTATAGAGATAGGAACGCGCTTTGTTGCCGACTATGAATTGGCTGTTCTTGCAAAAATTCTTGATGTCACCGTCGATTGGCTGCTTTCGGATTCGGATTTTGACTGATTTACCGTTTAAAACACCTTTGCGGGAATATTTTCACAGCAAAACGTTTGGGGGCATTCAAAAAAAAACGAATCGCCCCCCAAAAAACAAAATAAGCGGGGACGAATGTCCCCGCAAGATACCGAAAGCAAATTACTTAAGTGTAACGGTAGCGCCGACTTCTTCAAGCTTAGCCTTAAGAGCTTCAGCCTCATCCTTGGGAGCGCCCTCTTTAAGAGCCTTGGGAGCAGCCTCAACAAGGTCCTTAGCGTCCTTAAGACCAAGACCGAGAGCTTCCTTAACAGCCTTGATAACGTCGAGCTTCTTATCGCCGAACGACTCAAGAACTACATCGAACTCAGTCTTTTCCTCAGCAGCAGCGCCTGCAGCACCTGCAGCACCTGCAACCATAACGGGAGCAGCAGCGGATACGCCGAACTCCTCTTCAAGCATTGATACCAACTCAGCGATTTCAAGAACAGTCTTTTCCTTGATCGCCGCAACGATTTCTGCGTTTGTCATTTTCAAATTTCCTCCAATTTTTTAATTTAATTAAGCTTCCATTTTTTCTTTGATAGCATTAAGTGCATAAGCAAGATTACGCACATTGCCCTGAAGAGTCCAGATGAGCTGAACGATAAGCGAATCTTTTCCGGGAAGCTTTGCAAGAGCTTCTTCTTCAGCGGCAGTCATGAATTTGCCTTCCATCAAGCCGCATTTGATCGGGCACTTTTCTGTTTTCTTGCCGAACTCGAACACAGCCTTGGCAGGAGCTACAACATCGTCATAACCGAACGCGAATGCGTTTGCACCGTTAAGGTACTCGTCAAAGCCTTCGATGCCCAATTCCTTGCAAGCCTTTGCAACGAGGGTGTTCTTGTAAACCTTGTAATCAACACCGGTCTCGCGGCAGGTAGCACGGAGCTGAGTGACTTCTTCAACGGTAACGCCGGTATAATCGACGATTACCATTGCCTTTGCTCTTGAGAGCTTGTCTTTGATCTCTTCATAAAGAGCTATTTTGGCATCCTTACTAACTGACATTTTCAAACCTCCGTATTTATTCAAAAAAACAACCCCCGTATATACCATACGGGGGCAGAAAAATTCTATTCCTCGGCAGGAAATTAAGAGATATCATCTCACCTGCTGTCTACGGTATACAGCGATCATTTAATTGTAAAAAGATTATATAACGCTTTTTTCAAACTGTCAAGCACTTTTATCAGAACTTAGTGCTGTTCACTTTGATGCCGGGGCCCATCGTTGTTGAGATGGTGAGCGACTTGATGTAAGTACCCTTGCTTGACGCGGGCTTAGCCTTTACAACGGCATCCATAAGTGTATTTACGTTATCATTAAGCTTTTCGGCACCGAAGCTTGCCTTGCCTACAGGTACGTGAATGATGTTGGTCTTATCAACTCTGTATTCAACCTTACCTGCTTTGATATCCTTAACAGCCTTGGCAACATCCATCGTAACAGTGCCGCTCTTGGGGTTAGGCATAAGACCTTTCGGGCCGAGTACCTTACCGAGACGTCCGAGCAAGCCCATCATGTCGGGTGTTGCAACGATAACATCATAATCGAACCAGTTTTCGGTCTGTATCTTCTGTACCATTTCCTCAGCGCCTACGAAATCAGCACCTGCCGCCTGAGCCGCATCTGCCTTTTCACCCTTGGCGATAACGAGAACACGGAGCGTCTTACCTGTTCCGTGAGGAAGAACGACTACGCCGCGCACCTGCTGGTCAGCCTGACGCGAGTCAACGCCCAAGCGGATGGAAAGCTCAACCGTTTCGTCGAACTTTGCTTTTGCGGTCTGAACGCACAGAGCGATAGCCTCTTCGGGATCATAGAATTTCTGTGAATCAATAAGCTTTACGCTGTCCTGATATTTTTTTCCTCTTTTCATCTTATAAAAACCTCCTCGTGGTGATATCGGTACGGTCTCAAACCGTCCCTCCCACAAAATTTATGCGTTTCTTATAACGCAATCAGTCGGCTACAGTAACGCCCATACTGCGAGCAGTACCGGCAATCATAGCCATTGCAGCTTCAACATTTGCGGCATTAAGATCCTGCATCTTGATCTCGGCGATCTCTTTAAGCTGAGCTTTCGTGATGCTCGCGACCTTATTCTTGTTGGGAACACCCGATCCGCTTTCGATCTTGCATGCTTTTTTGATAAGCACTGCCGCGGGCGGAGTCTTGGTGATGAATGAGAATGATCTGTCCTGATAGATCGTGATGACACAGGGGATTATCATACCCATATCCTTTGCCGTGCGCTCGTTGAACTCTTTGCAGAAGCCGGCGATGTTGATGCCGTGAGGGCCGAGTACGGAGCCAACCGGAGGAGCCGGAGTAGCTTTACCCGCAACGATCTGCAACTTTACAATACCTGTAATTTTCTTAGCCATAATTACACCTCCTGAAAAAGTGCATGTGGTTACACGGATGCATTAGTGAATTTTACATCCTCCCACCCTGCCCGTTTAGCTACGCCGGGCAGTATATAATCGACGCTGATGCGCAATTATACTTGAAATGTTTTTTGTGACGCTGTACAGGTCACGCTTTTTTCAGACTTTTTTTACCTGTATAAAGTCCAATTCCACAATAGTATCGCGATTGAATATAGCGACCTTGGCACTGACCTTCTGACGCACGGTATCGACTTCCTCTACCGTACCCTGCTGACCCTCAAGCGGGCCGGACACGATAACGACCTGATCGCCGACTGCAATATCCATCTTCACACGAACGTTATCAATACCCATTCTGCGCACCTCTTCGTTGGTGAGCGGTATCGGGTTCTCTGATCCGGGACCTACAAAGCCCGTTACGCCGCGCGTATTGCGGATGAGATACTTTGTCTGCTTGGTGAGGATCATTTTTATCATAACATAACCGGGGAACAGCTTATGCTGTACGACCTTACGCTTTTCGTTCTTGACCTCCATGACCTCTTCAACAGGGATCTTCACCTCAAAGATATAATCCTGAAGGCTCATGTTCTCCACCATTTTGGTTATGCTGTCAAGAACCTTGTTTTCGTAGCCCGAGTATGTATGTATGACATACCACTTTCCCTCGTTCTCTTCGCTCATCAAATCAGCCTCCGATACCGAACCATCCGTTCAGCAAGCCCGGGAGCTTGTCAGGCTCGCTGATGAGCTTAATGAAGTTCGTTACAGCGAAATCCATTACGAACAAAAGCACAGCACAAACTACCACAAAAATAATAACACTCGCGGCATATGTCTTGATATCTGCTTTTGTCGGCCAGCTTACCTTTTTAAGCTCGGAAAACATCTCATGGAAAGGACGCTTTCTTTCCTTTTTGGGCGTTTTCTTTTTTTCGCTCTTAACGGTCTTTTCAGCCTTTTCAATTTTCTCGTTATTCTCTGACATAATCTTCACACCTTTAATAAAATAAGGAATTATTTTGTCTCTTTGTGCAAGGTATGCTTCTTGCAGAATCTGCAATACTTCTGAAGTTCGATACGTTCTGCGTTGTTCTTCTTGTTTTTCATTGTATCGTAATTTCTGTTTTTGCATTCAGTGCAAGCGAGAGTGATTTTTGTTCTCTGTCCTACTGCCATCTTCAGCACCTCCCAAAAATAAAAACAAACTGCTCGATATTAAGCTACAATAATTTACCACATATTCGGCGGTATGTCAAATGATATTTTGGATTTTTTTGAAATTTTTTTATCTTTTTGACTTCAAATGTGAAACCGTCTTGCGCAGTTTCTTCACCGTCTGCTCGGCGAACGTGAATATTCGGAAGCTTATCGGCTTGAAATAGTAATCAAATTCGCCTATCATTTCCGTCGCTTCGCCGGCGAAACCCTTCTTGAACTTATACAGCCCGTATATAGGATTGTCTTCGTCCTCTATTATTCCCGGAACGCCGCGCAGATCATAAATCGCACAACCGTTTTCCAAGCTCCACCTTATCATTTCCCATTGTATAAGGTAATTGGGCATATGGTTGCGGTACTTGTTGCCGGATGCACCGTAAAGATAGAGGCACTTATTCCCGTAAAGTCCCGCCATCGTGCCGGAAACGCATTCCATATGCTCTTCATCATCGCCGGCATAGGCAAGGAATACACGGCAGTATTTGCCGAGATTGTCGTACATACGGTAAAAATAGTCGATGCCCCGTATCATGAAGCCGTCACGCTCGCCCGTCGTCTGCATGAGCCTGAAAAATTCGGGAATATCCTCGCGCGTTCCTACTTTTATTTTAACACCGTGCTTCTGTGCGACCCTTATATTGTAGCGTGTCTTATGGTGAAAGCCTGCAAGCAATTCTTCCTCGGTCTTATTTTTCAGATCGACGCGCATCAGGAAGCGTGCCTGCACTCCCTCAAGGTTATAATAATCGTTACGGAGCTTAAAGCCAAGCTCTTTCATTATATCGGCATACTCGGTATCGGTTATTTCCGTATCGGTATCTATTTTGAGGTTCATCGCCTTATATTGCTTTGCGATCTCTTTTGCACCGGCTATAAGCTTACCGAGTACTTCCCTGTCATGCAGATCGCATATCGGTCCGCGGGGAGCATACATGAACGTATACGGGAACATAGGTATATGACGTATAAGAATACTCATCGTACCGCATATCTTATTATTTTCGTCACGCACTATTACAAATTCATTCGTCCATTCTTTTTTTACCTTGCCCCATTCGGCAGACTGCAAAATATGGCTTCTTTCATGGTTGACCGTAAACTCGGTATATTCCTCCAGTAATTCGTCTGTCATCTTCATAACGTCAGTCCTCTCTTGTAAGCTGTAATTTTGAAAGTATTTCCTCTTCGCGCTTGCGCATAACGGCTTTTTCATCATCCTGCATATGATCGTAACCGAGCAGATGAAGCACTCCGTGTACGCACAGATACGCCGCCTCTCTGCGCATACTGTGTCCGTACTCCTCCGCCTGTTCCTTTACGCGCGGAAGCGATATTATTATATCGCCGAGCATGATATTATCTGTTTCCGGGTTCATGAACGGCTCTTCCCCGCCGTTTCTGTCCCACAACGGAAATGAAAGCACATCCGTTTCGCTGTCTATCCCTCTGTGTTCGGCATTTATCGCGCGTATCGTTTCTCCGTCGGTCAAGGTCACGGATATCTCAAAATCATCTCGTCCAAGCTCATCACTTGCCGCCGCATCTGCTACATGCTCCAGAATATCCGCAAAGCTTCTGCTTTCCTCTGTTTCAAGTTCATCCGTTATTTCCGTCATTGCTTTTTCCGTCCGTTATCATATTTTATTCTCGTGTGATATATCGCCGCAAGCGTGGACGCAAATGAGTTTTTGATCATACTTATATCCTTGAGCGAAAGCTCGCAGTCATCAAGTTCGCCGTCTTCCATGCGTGCCTTGAACATTCTTTCTATCTGTGCCTGCACCGCCTCCGCTGACTTGTCGTCCATCGAACGCACCGAAGCCTCAACACAGTCCGCAAGCAGGATTATAGCCGCTTCCTTTGTCTGCGGATTAGGTCCGGCATAACGGAAATCCTCTATATTCGTATCGGGGTCTGCCGATTTCGCCTTATTATAGAAGTACATTACCGCGCTTGTACCGTGGTGCTGGCGGATAACATTGATTATTTCTTTCGGAAGCTTATTTTCCTTTGCTATCTGTACGCCCTCGGAGATATGCGAAAATATCATATCCGTGCTTTCCCTCGGTGACAGCGCACTGTGAAAATTTTTCGATTCCGCCGTCTGATTTTCGGTATAGCATTCCGGCACGCGTATTTTTCCGATATCGTGATACAGCGAAGCCGTGCGCGCAAACAAAGCGTTGGCTCCGATATCCTTGGCGGCATTTTCGGCAAGCTCGGCAACAGTTGCCGAATGCTGATATGTTCCCGGCACCTCGACACTCATTTTGCGCAACAGCTCGGTATTTGAAAGTTCAAGCAGCTTTGACGGTGTGAGCAAATTGAAAATGCTTTCCCAAATCGCAAGTGAGCCTGTGCTGAACAGTGCCGCTACTATGCCTCCGGCAAGACTGTAAAGTGCCGAAACTATGCAATAATCGGTACTTTTTCCGGCAAGCGAAAGGACAATAAAATTACTGAACATGCTCACTACGCCCGCCGTAGCACCGGGAAGCAGCATTTTGACACGTGCCGCCACGCGCACAAATTTGCACACATATACCGCGGCAGTACCGCCGGTATAAGCAGATATCATAAGTGCTATGGCGTCCATGCCGAACAGATCGTCCTTGCCCGAAACTATCATTGCGAGCAATACCGACAGCACGGTATTCATGACGAGTGCAAGCTGTTCATCATAGAAGATCGCTATAAGTGAAACGCACATTGCGGTATTCATCATCATTTCCCAGCCCGCGCTTTTGAATACGAGTGAAATGAGGATATCGGCTATCGAAAGCAGACACAACAGCAGTACCTTACGCGGACGGTGCCATGTCTTTTTTTCAAACAGCAGGATATACCATGCCGCCGCAAGTGTAAGAAGCAACACGAGTCCCACAGAACCCGCAAGAAGCCGTATCGGTATCCCGCCCTCCTTGAGCATGCCCATTTTATTGAGCATATCATACTGAGCCTGCGTAACTATTTCATCCTTAGTGACTATTTCCGTTCCTTTTGCGATGTATACCGTCGCAACACCGTTTGCCGCGTTATCGCGTGCTTTGTTTGTAGCTTCCTCATCAAGCACGCTGTTCGATTCCAATTTTTTGTTTAGGGTCTCGGCAAGGATGCTTTTAAGCTCCGTGTCGGCAACATCCCCGTATGCCATGACAGAATCGCTCAGCTCTGCCTTTGTATTCTCAAGCTCCTCATCGGTTATCCCGCTGCTGAGCGTTGCCTTGAAGCGCGGCATGAACCATTCCTTAAGCGCCTTGACCTCGGCAGGATCGGCATCCATTATTTGCTTCACCTTTGCTTCAACGCTCTTGTCATTCGGCGAATCCTTTAAGAACGAAAGCTCTTTTTCCGCAAACGAGCTGACCTTCAGGGTATCATAAGCGATCTGATATCCGCCATCATCCTCGTTTTCGCCGCGAACGCCGTAGCCGTAAGAAGCAACTGTCGAAAAGCCCTTGAACACGGTATTTTCAAAATAATTTGCCAGCGTGTTGCTCACGCCTTCGTTTATCACATATATATCCGCGACCGATGCGCGTGCTTTCTCACGTTCGCGTTCGGTAGCCTCTGTATCTTCCGTTTCGGCTATTGAATAGATAGTTTCCTTTGCCGCTTCGCCTACCTCGATGCTGTATGTATCAGGTATGATCTCAAGTATGACCATAGCCGAAACGAACGCAAACGTAAGTATTGTCAAAAAAAGCGAAAGGACGTTTCTCTTCTTTCTTTTTTTATACTGCTTTATTGCGCTGTCGCCGTTCTTTTTCCGTTTTTGAGCCATATTTACCTCTTTTGACCGGAGCTTTTATCGTATGCCCGGATAATATTCATAACTATTTCATGTCTTACCACATCTTTTGCAGTCAGCATGCATATTTGAAGCTTGTCTATGCCGCCCAAAATACTTATCGCATGCTTCAGGCCGCTTGTCCTGCCGTCGGGAAGGTCTATCTGCGTAAGGTCACCCGTTATGACCATTTTCGACCCTTCTCCCAAGCGGGTAAGAAACATCTTCATCTGTTCTATCGTCGTATTCTGCGCTTCATCAAGTATGATGTATGCATCGTTCAGCGTTCTGCCGCGCATGTACGCGAGCGGAGCCACCTCTATCGCGCCGCGTTCCCACAGCTTCTGGTACGCTTCAACGCCCATCATTTCATATATCGCATCATACAGCGGTCTCAAATACGGATCGACCTTCTGCTGAAGGTCTCCGGGCAGGAAGCCGAGCTTTTCGCCCGCCTCGACCGCAGGGCGTGTCAAAATTATTTTTGATACCTCTTTATTCTTGAATGCCATGACCGCGTTAGCCATCGCAAGATACGTTTTGCCCGTGCCCGCGGGTCCTACTCCGAAAACCACGGTGTTTTTCTGCATCGCCCGGACATATTTGCGCTGTCCGAGAGTTTTACAGCGTATCTGGGCGCCCTTATATGTTATGGCGACGACATCGCTCATTATTTCCTCAACAAGCTCATCTCTGCCTTCTTTTGCAAGCTCTACCGCATAGCGTATCCGTGTACGGTCTATTTTCTCATTTCTTGCGAGCAGGTTGATAAGACGTTCTGTTACGCGCAGTGCTACCTCCGCTTTCTGCGGATCGTCACTGTCAACCGCAAGATCACCGTCACGCAGTGATATCCTTACGTTAAGCTCATCCTCTATGATACGTATATTCTCGTCATACGTTCCGAAAAGCTCCGGAAGATATTCCGCTTTGTCGATTTTCACGATCCCCATTCATTATCCCCTCTCGGCGACATTTTCCACTGTTTCGATATAAACGTTTACGCGGATGCCCGTATCCGTATCGGTTACTGTTGTCTTTTGCTCGCATATACGCGCATTTTCCGGCAGTGAAAGTGTTGCGATCAATGCTTTTTCGGCTTCGCGCACGGCTTTATCGCGTTCAAACGGTCTTTGTACCGATTCCGTTTCACTGTATACCGTATCCGTGATCTTTATCGGGAGCATTCCGCAATAAACATCATGCTCTGCCGTATTAAAGCTCCTGAATATATTTTCTTCGCCCGTTGTGAATTTCATTCCGAAAATCTCGACCGTGCGATTTTTTATCTCTCTGCCCGTTTCACGGTATTCCGTTTCGGGCATGATATCCGTACCCGCACAGTACCAAACGCTTGCAAGTGCCTCGCCCGATGCGCTGACGGGATATACGCTCTCGCCGAGCGTGACATTTCCCTCTATAAGCAGCTGTCCCTTTGACACCGTCTGACCGTTTGATACCTTTGCCGTGCCGTCGGTAACGATAAGGTTGCGTATCACGCAATCCTTGGCGGCTACGATATTGTTTTTATTTCCGTCGGTTTCCTGCGGCTTTGCGGTTTTCTTCTTAACGTAAACATCGACCGTCGCGCCCTTATATGATACCGCATTCCACAGTATATCCGCATCGCAGGCTTTGATTGCCGCCTGTGCGTCCTCTATTCGTTCGCCGAGCCTGAAATGCCAATCGAGCATCCCGCTTTCCTTTACCGCGCTTACGATGGCTTTATCATCCTCACAGCCGTGGACACGGATGAACCACGTTCGCTGAGACAGCGTGAACAGCATTGCAACGGCTGTCAGAATGCCTATCCACAGCGCGTATCGGCGTCCGGTAGACATGACGGCGTAAGCAAGTCCGCTGTGCTTAAGCTCCTCGGTTCTTACGGCATTCGTATCCAAATGCTCTCTGAGCTTTTTCAAATCTCTGCGTGAAACGTCGGCTTCGATACACGCATATTCCGTGCGCCGCACATTCCGCATCTCTATTCCGTTTTCAAGTGCTGTCTCAAGAACTCTGCCGATATTAAACCCGGTAAACCGCACATGGGCATAAGCACCCAAATACCTTTTTAATAATTTTATCATATTTATCCTTTCAGGTCAAATACTCTATTGAGAAAATTCTGCCTTTTATTTTCAAAACGTATCCGTTCAGCTCGGCGAGCATAAGTTTTTCGCCGTTTACGGCAAGCAAACGGCCGCCTGCCCACACCTTGACGCATTCATTTCTTACATCGGCGATGCCCTCATGATTTTCTATCTGTACCGAAGTGCCGTCCCACATTGAGAGCTTCACCGCACCGCCGCTCTCAGGCGGAAGTATGTCTGCCGTAAATATCTGATGCTTCATTTTCGTTCCTCCGTGCCGTAGCCGATGATATCGCATATACGATATTATGAGCGCCAAAACAGAAAAATGACCGACAGTTAAACAACTGTCGGTCACTCAGCATCCGAAAAAATCAATATTTTCTCTTTCTTGCCGCCTCAGCCTTTTTCTTTCTCTTTACGCTGGGCTTTACATAGTGTTCTCTCTTGCGTACTTCCGCAAGCACACCTGCACGCGCACATTTACGCTTAAAACGCTTAAGCGCGTTCTCCAAGGACTCGTTTTCGCCGACATGGATCTCTGACATCAATATCCCTCCCCTCGGTTGCGAGAGTTACTTCTCAAATTCACAAGAGGATTATATCAAATAAACATACAAACTGTCAAACACTTTTGACAATTTTTTTGAAAATTTATTCGTGTGCATCATCATAGACTGTCGGATACGCCGATAATGAAAATAAATTTGTACAAAGCATGTATTTTTTGCGTCATCGCAGTCATTCACATCTTATCTGTCCTGCCCGGAGATACTCCGAAGCTCTTTACATACTGCCGATAAAACGATGAATAGTTTTCGTATTTATACTTATCCGCCGCCATATAAGGTGAAAGTCCGTTTTTTATATCATTGTATGCGGCATATATCCTTTTTTGATTTATATAGTGCTTTATTCCGATGCCCATGCTCTGCGAAAATCGGTTTTGGATATATGAAGCCGAAAAGCTGAGCTGTCGCGCTATGACAGCGGCATTCAGTTTATTTTCAAGATTGGCGGCAATAAATTCGGTGATGCGGGCGATAAGCTCATCCTTGTTCCCGTTCTGCCGCGTTCTCGGTTTATAGCTTGAATATATGAGTATTTCATTCACGACGTGCCGTGCCGCCTCACCGAAATCAGCCGATGAATAGCATTCGTAACAGCGGTCAAGTGCGGCAAACATTCCCTTCATCATCGTATCGTCACCTATGTTGATTATATACGGCGGCGAAAACAGCTTGCCGAGCCTTTCCTGCTTGGCAAAGTCCGTGCCGATATTGATTACATAGTTTTCATAGCGTTTTTCCGACATCGGTATCGCAAAATGATATGTCGATGACGGTATGAACAGCAGATCGAACGGATGCAGTGTATATCTGTTGCCGTCTATACTGTAATCCGCATCGCCTGAGATATGCAGCAGCATTTCATGTTCCTGATGAAAATGCCGGTTGAAGCTTTCTTTCCGAGGGTTTTTTATCACTCCGTGAGTAACGGTGAATTTTTTTTCGTTCAGGTATAAAAACATATTCCGCACTTCTTTCCGTTTTATAAATAATATCACAAAAAAGTAGAAAATGCAATGTTTTTGTTAAAAACAGCAATTTATTTATGATATTTGATTTGATACAATAAGGTAAACAAGTTTTGTCGGAGGAACAATGAAAACAGCTTCATACATTGCAGGCATCGCGGCGATAGTGCTTTCACTGCTCTCATTCCAATTCAAAAAGCGGAAATACATAATGCTCTCCCAGATGAGCGCGAGCCTTATGTCGGCATTGCAGTATTTCCTTATAGGCGCGTTCACAGGCGGATATCTTGATATAATATCGTTCCTGCGCACGTTCATATTTTCATTCAACGGCAAGAAATGGGCGTCATCAAAGCTGTGGCTTGCCCTGTTCATCGGAGCAATGATCGGTTCGGGAATATACTCATGGTCGGGTCGGATAAGCCTTTTGCCGATAGCGGGTTCTGTATTTTCAACCGTCGCACTGTGGATGAAAAAGGAAAAATACATCCGCATAATTTCGCTTTTTGCAGGTCCGTGCTGGATAGCATATGCGCTTTGCACGGGGGCTTACGCGGCAATATTCAACGAGCTGCTTGCAATGGCATCAATAATCATCGCGCTTATCCGGCACGACAGGAAAAAGCCGGAAGAAAACGAAATATAAAAAGAAAGGGATCTTCAAATCATGCAAATAGGTGCGCAAATGTACACAGTACGCGACTACTGTCAGACGCTTGATGACTTTGCTCTCACGCTGAAAAAGCTCGCGGATATCGGTTACAAGGTAGTTCAGGTTTCGGGAGTATGCCCGTATGAGCCCGAGTGGCTCAAGGAACAGCTCGACAAAAACGGGCTTGTCTGCGCAATAACCCATCCGAGCGACGAATCATTCAAGACCGCCGCAAAGACCGTTGCCGAGCATAAGATATACGGATGCAAATACATCGGCTTGGGTTCGCTTCCCAAGGGTGCATGGGGGCTTGAAAACATCGATGCGTTTATAGAAGAATACAAGCCCATCGCAAAGCAGTTCAGAGAAAACGGTGCATATCTCATGTACCACAACCACCATTTTGAATTCGGACGCGACAAGGACGGACAGAGATTTTTGGATAAGATAGTCGATGCTTTTCCGAAAGATGACCTCGGCTTTACGCTCGACACATACTGGGTGCAGGTCGGCGGCGGCGATCCGTGCGAATGGCTCGAAAAGCTTTCGGGGCGTGTTCCCTGCATACACCTCAAGGATCTCACCATGCTCATGATCGAACAGCGCATGTCGCCCGTGGGCTTCGGCAACATGAATTTTGAAAAGATACTCGCTTCCGCCGAAAAAGCAGGCACGGAATACGCGCTTGTCGAGCAGGATTACTGCTACGATGACGATCCGTTCGAATGCCTTAAAAAGAGCTACGGTTACCTGACCTCATTAGGTCTTGAATAAATAACGAAAAAGGAGATAACCATTATGTCAAAGCCAATAAAAGTCGGTGTGGTAGGCTTGGGAAGAATAGGTATGTCCGTACACAGAGAATGCCTTAAAGCCCGCCCCGACAAATTCACCGTTGTCGCCGCATGCGACCTTATTCCCGAGCGATGCGAAAAATACGCCGAGGAATTCAACTGCAAGACCTATGACAATATCGAGGATATGATAAACGATCCCGAGGTCGAGGTCGTTGATATCGCAACGCGCTCGTGCGACCATTACAAGCACTCAAAGATGGCGTTGCTCGCAGGCAAGAGCGTGCTTGTCGAAAAGCCGTTCTGCGAAACATACGAGCAGGCAAAGGAGCTTATCAAGCTCGGCAGTCAGCCCGCAGGTCCGAGAATATTCGTGCGCCACAACAGACGTTTTGAGGTAGGCTTCATCAAGGTGAACGAGATTATTGATTCCGGCATTTTAGGCGAGGTTTACGAAATAAAGCTCACGCGTAATGAGTATCAGCGCCGCAACGACTGGCAGACGATAAAGGAGTTCGGCGGCGGACAGCTTCTTAACTGGGGACCGCACATCGTCGATCACTCTATCTACTTCTGCGGCGGCGCGTACACGGAGATGTTCTCCGATATCAAGCGCATTGCGGCTGTCGGTGATGCCGAAGACCACATCAAGCTGGTGTTCAAGGGCGTGAACGGCAGGATCGTTGACATGGAGATAAGCGGCGGCGTAGCCGTAAAAACACCCGAATACATGATATACGGCTCAAAGGGCAGTCTTGTGAGCGAGGGCAACACCTTCAAGCTCAAGTATCTTGATCCCGCCATTGAGCTTCCCCCTGTCGTTGCCGATCCGTCAACACCCGGCAGCGGCACATCGTTCGGCAACAACGAAACGCTTGTTTGGAAAGAAGAAACCGTTGAGTTCGACCCCTATGACAGAACGGACGTCGTTTGGGATTACTTCTACGAAGCGTTCCGCAACAACAAGCCCTACCCCATCACCTCCGCGCAGGCGCTCGAAACCGTCCGCACCATACAGAACGCCAAAATCGGAACGATATTCGAATAATACTTCATACACACCGATCCCGCGACATTTGCCGCGGGATTTTTTTATCCGCAGGGACTCCGTCCCCACACCCCCGCCCGTTTTTTAAAAAAAGCGGGTCATAAACTTTTATTGCGCTTCGCGTCGCTTTGACCGTATGGTGCGGCGTCCCCGACGCACCGTTATACACATTAAAGTACGGGCAGGAAACAAAGTAATCATTCCGAAAAACTTCATCGTGTCATTGCGAGCATCCGCAGGATGCGTGGCAATCCATGTTTGGCAAAAAGTTGCTTTTGCGTCAGCATGGATTGCCACGGAGCTAACGCTCCTCGCAATGACACAAGGGAGTATGCAAAAGGATAAAATATATGTTCCTGCAATAAACATTGCAAGCGGTGCGTCAAGGATGCCGCACCCTACGACAAACACTCAGGCAAAGAGGCACAAACTAACTTTGAAATTCACATTTTTTACAGTGAAAAACCCGCCGCAGAAAAATTTTACACGTCGCAGAAAAGTTTTGCAAAAAACATTTGCAATATCAGGACGGATATGGTATGATAATCTTACCACACAGCTTAATATTTTCAAGCAGGCATACTTTTCGGTAAAAACGTATGCTTGATATCATATCCTGTTTGGAAATGAGCTGTGTGGTAACAGAAAGCTGCGTTTTTCGTGCGTGGCTTTCGACCACGCATTTTTTGTTAAAAGGAGTTCGGGATTATGAAAAAAATTTTATCAGTTTTGCTTTGCATGACGCTCGTTTTTTGTGTTATGCCGCCTGAAATGATATTCGCAGAAGATGTAAATATTCCAGAATATCAGTTATTTCAAGCAGATCAATATGCAGGTCATTTTGATGATATTTTTATTGGCACAGATGCATCTTACGCAAAAAATTTCTATTATGAAATGCGTAATGACAAATTGTTTATTGCTGATATAAATGCATGGGAAATATTGCACATTGCGACATCTCCGTCATATTCGTTAGAAAGCGGAATGATAACAAAATATAATTATTACAAAACAGTATTATTCGATTTGCTATCCGGAAAAGTGTCAGACAATGCATTGGGAGAATATGCTGATGAATGCGAAAAAATCTTCAAGCAGGTAAAAAACTCATATTCTTCTTATATGGTTTCGACAACTAAAAAAATATGCAACAGTATAAATAGTATGACTGTGGAAGACTTGCAGAAAATTGATATTAATGACCTTTCTGATAATTACGATTTTGATTTTGGTACACTTATGCGCACAACAGACATAGCATATACCGCGTCCGATGTTATGGATATATTAGAACACGCTAAAAATATTTATGATGCTATAAAAATTATGGCAAGTTACAATGCATTAACGGATATTAATGACGGAACCAAGGAAGTATTAACATACATCGCAACTGATACGAATAATCCAAGTGATTTAAGGGACGCCGCATCTGCTTGTTTGGTGTGTTTTGGTGATAGCTATAAAGACACTATTAGTGCAATGCTTATAGGTGATTGTTATCTCTTTAAAGATGCGGCACAAATGTATATGGATGTAGCTTGGAGTTCAATTGTTAAAGGAATACCCGGCGGAGAAGCAGTGTTAGTCGGATTAAAAGGAGCACGAGCAGTTGTAAATGCTCTTATGTCGAATGACGATACTGCTAAAGCCTATTATCAAATTGAATCAAGTGTTATTTGCGAAGATGCATTGATTTCTGCAATAAATGGACTAAAATCCAAATATCTTAACAACAAAAGCACTGCAAATGCAACAGCATATATGCGAGCAATAGAGTTATACAAAACAAATGTGCTACTTGGCTTTGATTATTCTGAAACGTTATTACAAGTGCTTTTAAAAACCGGTTGGAATGAGATTTTTGGTTCATATAATGAGCTTATAAATACTATAGAAGATATTACACGATCAAAAACAACAAAAAGCTACAATTATAATCAATTTGAAGAATCCGTTTTTAATTACTTCAAAAAAATGTATTTACCCAATTTTGATGAATTGTACGAATACTTTGAACAAGAGAAAATTTCGATTACATCTATGACTGTTTGGGCGGTAAAAGAAATTATCGTTGGAGATAGCGGTTCAATTTATGACTTTTTTTCTATACAGTATAATACATCCGGCAATAATGAATTATTGGCTGGCGCAACAGTTACATCTTCAGATGAAAATATAATCGTTATAGATAGTACTGAAGAATACATCGGGGAACGACTGACAGCAGTTGGCACGGGCACTTGTACGCTTACATTTACCTCTGGTGACGGAAATCATACAGCGCAACGCATTGTTACCGTAAGTAGCATTGCAATTCAACCCCATGATTATTTAAACGATTTTAATTATTCGGTAAATGCTGATGGTGAAACGGTGACTATAACAGGATATACAGGTACAGCCACCCGGGTATTTATCCCGTATACAATCAATGGATATGCAGTAACGAATATAGGAAATTATGCATTTGGAAACTGTAGCTCAATTACTGAGATTTTGCTTCCTTCAACACTAACCAAGATTCAAGGAGATGCTTTTTCCGGAACATCTATCACAAACATAATAATTCCAAAATCTGTAACAACCATGTACAATGATAACGGTTATTTTGAAAGTGAAAAATCTTCCGCTTTAAGAGGTGCATCTAAACTTGAAAAAGTTATTTTTGCAGACGGAAGAACTTCTATTCCAGCCAGAGCATTGAAAGATTGTTCACAAGTTACAGAAGTAACTATTCCCGACAGTGTAACCTCTATTGGAAATTATGCCTTTAGCGGTTGCTCTGGGTTTACGGAAATAGATTTGCCTAACAGTGTAACATCAATCGGTGAAAATGCATTTAATGGTTGCACAAGATTGGCAATGATTGATTTACCGAAAGGCTTATTGAATATAGGAAATTATGCATTTGGAAACTGTAGCTCAATTACTGAGATTTTGCTTCCTTCAACACTAACCAAGATTCAAGGAGATGCTTTTTCCGGAACATCTATCACAAACATAATA
>JAZRZN010000043.1:0-10571 GCA_045601365.1 Clostridia bacterium
AAGAATGTGCCGGGTAGCAGATTTTGCGGTAGGCGAGGCAAAAACGCAGTGAATACAGGAAGTATTCACGAGTATTTTAACGAAGCATAGCGGAAAATCCGCCCCGTCACATCGGTGTTCGTATGCGTGCGCTATGCTATACGCTTTACCGGGAGAGCTTTTCGGCATAATCATCAAATTTCAAAACCTTGCATTTGCTCGTTTCCGTCAACAAAATATAGAATCAAAATGCATCAAATCCTTGTATATTATCTACAGGATACTTATCATATGTATCGATTTTTATCTTGCTGAATTGAGGCGTGACAACAATATTTCCCTTTTTGTTTATTATACCGTACTTATCATCAATGACAACTGCAGCAAAGCCATCTTTATCAAAAGCATATGCATCATCAAATTGCGGACTTATTACAAAACTATTCGTTTTATTTATATAACCCCATTTGTCGGTCGTTTTTGCCGGAGCCAATCCATGCACAAACGCGTGTGATTCATTGAGCTGCGGATCGATCATAAAATTGCCGTTTTTATCAATATACACCCATTCATCCGCATCATTTAATTGTACAAAAGCCGATCCGTTATCACTAAAGCTAAAAGCACGTTCAAATTGCGGATTTATGACAAAGTTGCCTTTTTTATTGATATAGCCCCATTTGTTTTGTGTTTTAACAAGCGCCAATCCATTATCAGCGAAAATAAAAGCACGTTCAAATTGAGGATTGATAACAAAATTGCCGGTTTTGTCAATGTATCCGAATTTATGATCCTTCATGACGCACGCCAATCCGTTATCTGCAAAACTACTTGCGTAGCCAAATTGCGGATTGATGACAAACATACCGGTTTTATCAATATAGCCGTATCCATAGCCCATGCTGACGCATGCCAATCCGTTATCTGAAAAACCGTAGGCGCGAAAGAACTGCGGTTTGATAACAAAATTACCTTTTTTATTGATATAGCCCCATTTACCATCCATTTCCACAAGTGCTAAGCCGTTATCGGCAAATGCATATGCATCATCAAATTGCGGATTTATTTTATAATTTCCATTTTTATCTATATAGCCGTATTTATTTCCGTCATATACTGAAAGCAATCCGCATGAAAAATATGCAAAACCCGATGCAGCTTTATTCAAAATAAACTTAAACGTAGCCATACATGCAATAGTTATGCACATTATAATACATATAATGGTAAAATACGGTTTGCGCTTTGGCTTTGAATCTTCGCCTGAACTGTTTGATTCGTGGCTGTTACTGCTTAATACTGCATCATCATTTGCTGTATATCCAGACATTTTAACTACCCCTTTGATTTTATTTTTTGTTACGATCATAATAAGCGACAATAAACTGTACAAACTAATAGGACCGATCTGCATATACATGTACATCATTGAACTGAGGACTAATAATAAAATTACCTCGTTTATTTATTATACCGAATTTATTATTGATCAAAATAATAGCGATTCCCTCAACATCAAATTCAGGTGCAACATCAAATTGCGGATTTATAACAAAATTACCGTTTTTATTGATATAGCCCCATTTATCTCCCATTTTTACGGCTGCCAAGCCATTATCGGCAAATGTATGTGCAGCATCAAATTGCGGATTTATAGTAAAACTGCCGTTTTTACTGATATAGCCCCACTTATAATCAATTTCGACACATGCCAATCCGTTATCGGCAAATGAATATGCATCATCAAATTGCGGATTTATAACAAAATTACCGCTTTTATTGATATAACCCCATTTATCACCCATTTCAACAAGTGCTAACCCATTATCGGCAAATTCATATGCATCATCAAATTGCGGGCTTATAACAAAACTGCCGTTTTTATTGATATAGCCCCTCTCACCTCCTATTACAACGCGTGCCAAACCGTTATCAGCAAATGTAAAGGCTTTGTCCAATTGCGGATTTATAACAAAATTACCGCTTTTATTGATATAGCCCCACTTATCTCCTATTACAACACGTGCCAAACCGTTATCATCAAAATCATATGCATCATCAAACTGCGGATTTATAACAAAATTCCCATTTTTATTGATATAACCCCACTTATCGTCTATTTCCACAAGCGCTAAGCCGTTATCGGCAAATGCACATGCATAATCAAATTGCGGATTGATCGCAAAATTACCGTTTTTATTGATATAGCCCCATTTATCACCCATTTCAACAGGTGCTAAGCCGTTATCTGCAAAAGCATATGCATCATCAAATTGCGGATTTATAACAAAATTCCCATTTTTATTGATATAACCCCATTTATCATCTATTTCCACAAGTGCTAAGCCGTTATCGGCAAATGCATATGCATCATCAAATTGCGGATTTATTGTATAGTTCCCCTTTTTATCAATATAACCATAGTTTTTACCGTCGCATACTGCAAGCAAATCGTTTGAAAAATAAGTAAAGTCACCCGCTTTTTTATTCGGAATAAGCTTAAATACAGCTACAGAGATAAGAATCATGCAAAGCAACACGCCTATTATGGCAAACAATGCTTTACGCCTGTGATTTAATGCGGTATTTCTGCCATCATTCGGATTTGAACAGTTCAAACCCTGACCTTCACAGTTAAATGATGTTTCGCTGATCGTTGTGTTTTCAGACATTTATTTTTCCTCCTTATTATTGCGCGTAATAAATATTATACAGAACAGCCCGCCTATGATCACTATGCACATTATCGCAAAAACTATCAATGTCGAAGTCACGTTCATATCAATAGACCAATGGAATTCCTCGTTTGCTATAATACTTTTTGTTATGCGTGATTGAATGGCATTGTACTTTGAATAAGCGTCCACACCTATTGATACAAATGATGAAATCATTGACAGTATTGAAGCCCAATATGAAGTTGTACTCAAATTGGACCAAATCAACAATATCGACAATACAGCAATAACAAGAGAAATTACCGTAAAAATACTATCCGAATCTATTGTCACAGAAATCGGTTGCATAGGATAATCCGGCGAACCGGAGTATTCCTGATAAGACCATATGCCGAAAAATCGCAGTGCTACCTGAAAAGCAATAATGCTCAATGAGAAAAAGAGCTTGAGTCCCCATTTTTTCGACAAGTAACTACACAAAGAATCAATTTTTGACTTTTTTTGATTTTCCATAACAAAACCTCCACAATATCCCGTTTTGGGATATTTATATTATACCGATGTGGGATAATATTGTCAAGGGGGAATTTTATGCGTTTGAAAGAAATAAGAAAAGCAAAAAAAATTTCACAGCTTAAACTGGCACTTGACCTTAATACCAATCAAAACACTATTAGCAGATATGAAACGGGCGAACGCGAACCCGGAATAAAAGAACTGATTCGTATAGCCGACTATTTTGATATTTCAATTGATTATCTGGTCGGACGCACAGATGAGCCGAAAATGAAATAATATATTTAGATTTGCTTTACAAATCCGTATGCTAACATCCAATACCATGAGCGTTCTTCCGAAAAGCGCGGCAGAGCTTTTACAGTGCTGAAAAAACGATCAACATACTTTGCGGTTAATGTCATTACAATAAAAAATCCGCTCTCATACATTCTTGTATAACAAGCGGATTTTGTTGTAACTCAGATAGAACTTTTTACATTTGCAAATACATGCTGTGTTAAAAAATTATTTTGCGTATTCGATCTTGCGTGTTTCGCGGACGACATTGACCTTGATCTGTCCGGGATAAACCATATCGGTTTCGATGCGCTTGGCGATATCCTTTGCCATCAGCACCGTAGCTTCCTCGGAAACGACCTCAGGCTTAACGATTATGCGAACTTCACGTCCCGCCTGAACCGCAAATGACTTTTCAACGCCCTCAAACGAATTGGCGATCTCCTCAAGCTGTTCAAGACGCTTGATGTAAGCTTCAAGCGTTTCGCGTCTTGCACCGGGTCTTGCGCCGGAGATAGCGTCAGCCGCCTGAATAAGCACAGCTTCTATCGTCTGCGGCTCAACATCGTTATGGTGTGCCGCTATGCAGTGAATGACCTCGTTACTTTCACGGTACTTTTTGGCTATATCCACACCTATCTGTATATGTGTACCTTCGATTTCGTGATCGACAGCCTTACCTATATCGTGAAGCAATCCTGCGCGCTTCGCTATCGTGATATCCGCTCCGACCTCGCCGGCAAGCAGACCTGCGATATACGAAACCTCAAGTGAATGCTTAAGCACGTTCTGACCGTAGCTTGTCCGATATTTCAATCTGCCGAGTATCTTAACAAGCTCGGGATGGATATTGTGTATTCCGGAATCGAACACAGCGCTTTCGCCGGCTTCTTTTATCTGCTGTTCGACTTCCTTGCGTGCTTTCTCGACCATATCCTCAATTCGCGTCGGATGGATACGACCGTCAACTATGAGTTTTTCAAGTGCGATACGGGCAATATCACGTCTGATCGGATCAAACGACGAAAGTATGACTGCTTCCGGCGTATCGTCGATAATAAGCTCTACACCTGTTGCGGTCTCTATAGCCTTGATATTTCTTCCTTCACGTCCGATTATTCTGCCCTTCATTTCATCGTTCGGAAGCGAAACAACGGATACTGTTGTTTCGGCAACATGATCGGCGGCGCAACGCTGTATTGCCATCGTGATGATATTTCTCGCTATCTTTTCGCCTTCGTTCTTTGCCTGAGCCTCTATATCCTTTACGATGAGTGCGGCATCGTGACGAGCCTCATGCTCAACCGTCTCAATAAGTGATTGCTTTGCCTCTTCCTGATTCATTCCGGCTACTTTTTCAAGCTCAGCCGTTCTCCTCTGCACAAGCTCCTCGGCAGCGGCAAGCTCATCATCGAGCTGTTTTTCTTTTTTGTTGAATTTTTCCTCCTTCGCTTCAAGCGATGCGATCTTTTTGTCGATCTGTTCTTCTCTCTGAAGTATCCTTTTTTCAAGCTTCGTGACCTCGCCGCGGCGCTCCTTGCAATCCGCGTCGCATTCGCTCCTGAGCTTGTGTACCTCATCTTTTGCCTCGGCTATACGTTCCTTGGAAAGCACCTCGGCTCTGTTTTTTGCATCTTCAAGTATTCGGTTTGCAGCTTCCTCGGCTCTGCCGAGTTTGGTTTGCGTTGTTCGTTTTTGAATCAAACTGCCTATCAGCGCTCCGAGCAAAAGAGCCGCCACGGCAATTATTATCCACATCCATGGTTCCATCCTGTCAACACCTCCTAAAAAATAAATTTTCAGCATCGGAAATTTCAAGATATGTAAACAAACAAAAATTAAAATATACCTTACCGAAGATATATTATATACTATAAACTACTAAATGTCAAATAAAGATTACATTTATAATCCGAATGTAATCCGAACGCTGAACAAAACTTTTTTTCATATAAAAATATCGTTTCTCATACATCCGATATAAATCAAACGGGACCTCGACAGCTTTGATCCGGCCAAGATCCCGTTTTTACGTTATGTTGAGTGCTTATGTCCGACCACCGAATTCATTTTCCAAACACTTCAGTCAGAAAATACGGTCTTGAATATGCAACCTTTCCGTCGCCATCGGTCACCGTCACACGGAAAAACGCTTTTTCATAATGTCCTTCAAACAGATGGCTTTTTTGTTCATAATCATTCAAATCAAATTCGGCTTCGGTCAGGGGATGATCTTTATCGGCTGTGTTACGGAAGCTTACACGGCGTTCGGTCGTAACGCTCAGCTCAACGGCTTCCGAGCATGCGATATGCAGAATGCCGTTTTCGATCGCTATCGAATATATCTCCGGCCCTGTAGACGAATAAAAATCTCCGCGTTCAAGCGCCTGCATAACATGCTCATATTTCAGGTCGGGCGACTGTATCATCGTGAAGCAATGCCCTACGGATGACAGAACATGGGAATCGTCGCCTGCGAGAGGATATATACGCTTTCCGATGTGCAGCATATCCTCAATAGGCTCAAATGTTTCATTGCGCCCGCTGCATGTGGAACCGTAATTGAAGCATTCCGTTCCCCACAGCCCGTTAAGATTTATGTAATCCGGGTAATGCTGGAGTGAACCTACGGGGTGATTGTAAGAAACAAGAAATCCGTCGTCGATACCTGCCTGTATCATACGGTTTATGGATTCGACCGTGTAATCCTTTTCAAAAACATTCTTTTTCATGCGCTCGGTCATGTAGTCGTGTGAGCGCGGAACGTATATTGATTGCTCGGTACAAGCTGAAAAATAATCAATATCCGCGCGTTTAGCATAAAAATTAAGATGATATGTCGGAAAATACGGCCATCCGCCCTTGCTCCACGCCTGATCGTTTACTGCCAATTCAACGGCATTGATCGCAAGGAAATCTTCATTCGACAAATCGTTATGCGTAACGAAAACCTCATGATCGGTATATGCGATTATCGAATAACCCTGCTCACGGTATGCTTTCGTCATGGCTTCCACTGATTCCCGTCCGTCGGAAATATCGGTATGTATATGCATAGCGGCTTTGTAAAAATGACCGCCGACAGCTAATAATTCTTTCATTTTTTGACCTTCCTTCTCACATAATGACAGCAATAATTTTAGCATAATAAAAATGCCGTGTCAATATAAAAACACCCTGCCGTGCAACAGGGTGCTTTTTACACAATGCCCGATAGAAACAAAATGCTTATTTCGGCTTGTATGTGTTACAGGAACATTGACTGCATGAGCAATCAGACGGTGAAAGCACATGTATGCTCTCCGCGGTGCATGCGCAATCGGTATTGTGACAACAATCGAATTTACCGCATGCTATAGGAATGTCCTCACTTTTATCATGCCTGTCAAGTGACATATCTTCACCCATTTCCATAAGCAGACGGCTCCCCGAATTTGAAATGCGGTAGGCATATGTCGTACAGCGTGCGCTCTGCGCGCTGTCTTTTCCGTCACGCACATGGACCACAGCCGCATCGCAAAGTCCGTCGCAATTATGCATACATTTTTCGGCATCGCATTTGATATTGCTTTTCATGAAAAACCCTCCTCAAAATAATGTCTGTTTTATCTTATACAGATTCAAGAAATATATACTATTGATTTTTCGATTGTTTTATGGTAGAATAAGTAAAATTTTAACATGGGATGGAATCGTAATGTTGTTTTCTTTTGAAGAGATAAAAAAAATAACAACCGGTGCAATAAGATTTGAGGAAAAAGACGGATATCTGCATTTCAGTCGCTTCACAAAAAAGCAGGAGGAGTATAATACCGAACGCGGACAAGATATTAAGAACTCAGCTACTTCGTCAATGACATTCAGCTTTCATACGGATGCTTCGCGGATATCATTTGATTATAAAATATTCGACGGTTCATCAAGAAAATTCTACGGTATAGACGCGGTCGTTGACGGCGTTCTCGTAGAAAGCATCTGTGAAGACACTGTGGATACCGAAGGACATTTCGAGTTTTCACTGAAAAATGTTTCATGCGGAAAGAAGAACAAACACGTTTGCATTTTTCTCTCGAATCTCAGTGGCTGTGCAATAAAAAGCTTTTATGTTGACGGTACAGTCACGCCGCATGAGTTTTCGGAAAAGCTTCTTATTGTAGGCGATTCCATAACGCAGGGCTACGATGCACGCCATCCGTACATAACATATGCAAACATGCTCTCGTATGCATTAAATGCATATACACTTAATCAAGCTATCGGCGGCGACAAATTCGACGAAAAACTGCTTGATGAAGAGCTTCCGTTTGAGCCTGATACGGTCACAGTTGCGTACGGCGTAAATGATTGGGCGCACTGTGTGGATATACATACAAATTCGCAAGCATATTTCAAAAAAATCAAAAGGCTTTATCCGAAAGCCGAGGTATATTGCATCCTGCCGATATGGTATATGAGTGCCGATAAAAACGACGGAAGCGATCCGCCACGAGCGAGCGGGCTGACGCTTGAACATGCACGCGATATTCTGCGCAAGAATGCATCTGTGAACAACATAACGGTGATAGAATCGCGTGATTTTATTCCGCATTCATCGGATTTTTTTGCCGACACCGCACTTCACCCGAATGACGCAGGCTTTACTTTTTATGCAAATGGCATCATAAATGCAATAAAAAACAGCCGAAGCATTTGACATTTTCATCGAGATATAATATAATATACGGTATTAAATTATAAAGTGGGGTTTTAGACATGAGCGAAAACAAAAATATGATGACCGCCGAAGGTCTTGCAAAGCTTCAGGAAAAGCTTGATTATTATCTTCAGGTAAAACGTCCGGAGGTATCAAAACGTATCGCCGCAGCGCGTGAGCTTGGAGACCTTTCGGAAAATGCCGAGTACGACGAAGCCAAACGCGATCAGGCTGAAATGGAAGCCGAGATCGCCGCTATGCAGGAGCAGATCAATAACGCCATAGTTATTGACGAATCAGAGCTTCCGAACGACGAAGTCCGTGTCGGCTCAAAGATAAGAATAAAGGATATGCAGACAAAGGAAGAATTTATCTTTGATATCATAGGTTCAAGCGAAGCAGATCCGTTCAACGGCAAAATATCCAACCTTTGCCCGATAGGAAGTGCGCTTCTTCACAAAAAGAAAGGCGCTACCGTAAAGATAAACACACCTCAGGGCGTACTTTCGTACAAGCTTCTTGAGATACTGCCTAAGGAGTAACTTATGAGCGAAAACATGACAGAAAAAGAACTCAGTGAGGTTTTGCAGGTTCGCAGAGATAAGCTCAAGAATCTTTGCGACGCAGGGCAGAACCCGTTCGAAATAACAAAATTTGATTTTACCGCGTATTCGGCTGATGTCATCGGCTCGTTTGAGGACGGACAGGAGATCACGGTAAAGCTTGCCGGCAGACTTATGTCAAAGCGTGTTATGGGCAAAGCAAGCTTTGCGCATATCCGCGATGCAAAGGGGCTTATCCAGCTTTATGTCCGCAGGGACGACATCGGCACGGATAAGTATACCGCCTTTAAGCAAATGGATATCGGCGATATCATCGGTATCGAGGGCTTCGTTTTCCGCACGCAGACGGGAGAAGTATCAGTGCATGTACAGAAAATGCAGCTTCTTTCAAAATCACTGCTTCCGCTGCCGGAGAAATTCCACGGACTTAAGGATATGGACACAAGATACCGTCAGCGCGAGGTCGATCTTATCGTCAACCCCGAGGTTGCCGACACCTTCCGTAAGCGTTCACAGATCCTGAAAGAAATAAGAAACTATCTTGACAGCAAGGGCTTCCTTGAGGTCGATACACCTATTCTCGTTCCGCTTGAAATAGGCGCTTCGGCACGTCCGTTCAAGACGCATCACAACACGCTTGATATGGATATGTATCTCAGAATAGAGACCGAGCTTTATCTTAAACGCCTTATCGTCGGCGGACTCAACCGCGTGTATGAGGTCGGCAGAATATTCCGCAACGAGGGCATGGACACCAAGCATAATCCCGAGTTTACGACTATTGAGCTTTATCAGGCTTATACCGATTTTCACGGCATGATGGACCTTGTTGAAGAGCTTTATACCATGCTTGCCGAAAAAATATGCGGTTCAACAAAGATAACTTATCAGGGCATCGAAATCGACATGGGACATTGGGAACGCCTTACGATGGCAGAAGCCGTAAAGAAATACAGCGGTTGTGACTATAACGATTGGGCTACCGATGAGGATGCCCGTGCCTGCGCAAAAGAAAAGCATGTTCCCGTTCCCGAAAACGCCACAAAAGGTACTGTTCTTGCGGAATTCTTCGATGCGTTCGTTGAGGAGAACCTCATTCAGCCGACATTTATTTATGAGTACCCTGTCGAGAACAGTCCGCTTGCAAAGCGCAAGCCCGACGATCCGGCATTTACCGAACGTTTTGAATATTTCATCAATGCCACAGAATACGGCAATGCCTTCAGCGAGCTGAACGACCCCATCGACCAGCGTGAACGCTTCGAAAAACAGGTCGCCGCCAAGCACGCCGAAGACCCAAATTCCAACGCACAGGTAGATTACGACTTCGTCACCGCGCTTGAATACGGCATGCCGCCCACAGGTGGCCTCGGCTTCGGCATCGACCGTCTTGTAATGCTTTTGACGGATTCTGCCTCAATACGTGATGTACTGTGCTTCCCGACAATGAAGCCCCTTGACTGACGGACATCGCAAAAAGCCAGTAACTATGCGGGTTTACGGCACTTTTTGAAAGCAAAAAATGCCTTTACTACGCCGGTTACTACGCCAATTTTCACTTGATTTTGCAGAGAAAAGCAGTTCGACACTAAAGCAACAAGCACCGTGCAAAAAACACGGTGCTTGACTTTTTGAGGTCAAAATGTTGATCTGCATATTTTCACCATGATGCAAGTATTTTTAATTTACAGAATTTCAATTACTGCATTGCTATAAAATATCAAAGGCGCTGTTAAAAAATCTCTTTTTATACTGCGTGACACCGTAGTGAACGGTCTTGACCGTTCCGCAAGTGCGAAGCGGGTGGCAGGAAAGTACAGTATGTTTTATATCTTTATATATCGTGTCATTGCGAGCATCCGC
>JAZRZN010000044.1:0-58535 GCA_045601365.1 Clostridia bacterium
TGCGGATGCTCGCAATGACACGATATATAAAAATATAAAGCACACTGTACTTTCCTGCCACCCGCTTCGCACTTGCGGAACGGTCAAGACAGTTCATTATGGTGTCGCACAGTATAAAAAGGGACTTTTTTAACAACCCCATTTATACAATTACTCGGAAGATATTATTATACGGTAAACTCAAACAGACGTGCCATGCAGTCGGCACCGCTCATTTTTACGGTAAGCCTGCCGATCGACGGGGCGTAACCGAATGTGCATTTGCCGTCGTTGGCGGGATAGAGCATTTTCACACTTGAATTTTTGCCGAAATATTTTTCAAGCTCAACGGTAAAGTATTCTTCACCCGAGTTTATTTTCCATACGGCTAAAAGGAGCTTTTTGCCGTCGAAAAGCCCTGCCGAATACCAACCCTTCTTGCCTGCATATGAGAAGCCCGACGGGAACACTCCGTGCGCGACGGCGATAAAATCACGCTTTGATTTATAAAGCCCGGTCGCCTCACGGATGAGTGCCATGTTCGTGTCGTCGGCAAAATCGAGCCTGCCGGAGATGAACATACAGCCCAAAAATCCCGTTACCATGTTGAATGCGGTTATTTCGCCGTCGGCGTAACGTTCGGCAAGGTAGTCCGGCGTGAGCTTGCCGGCTAAAAGATCATTGTTTTCAGATGACGTAGTTGCATACGGGTATACCCAATTTCCTGCTTTTTCAGGCGGCATAAGCGCAAGTGAGCCCGCGGCGATGGCAGGATAATTGTAATATCTTTCCTGATCGCTCGTGCTTTGAACGTGGAAATGTGAGAGTGTACCGTTGTCACTGCGCATCGCGCCGCTTCCGCAGTTTTCTATGATGATATCGGGGTAGCGACGGTATATTTCATCAATGAACGATTCGAATGCGCGCATGCGCTTTTTTGCTTCCTCATTGAAGTTGTCGCCGCGCTCGCCGAAACCGATACCCGTTGAATAGTTATGGTCATTTTTGATATAGCGCATGCCGAGCTTGTATGCGCGGTCAATTGCGTCAAAAAGATGATTTCGTACATCTTCGTTGCAAAGGTCGAATATACCGCGTTCGGGGGAGATGATATCGCCGTTGCGCTTTATCATTCCGTTTTGGATATGACCGCCGCATGTTATGATGTTGACGGCTTCAAACTCAAACCACAGCCCGGGGATCATCCCTTTTGAGGTTATATATCGAAGTATTCCCGAAAGTCCTTCTACACCGAAACGGTCCTTATCGGGAATGTAATCGCCTAACAGCCCGTACATTGCGGGATTTGCTTCCGGGCGGTACCAGCCGGCGTCGATGCAGAATACCTCGCATCCGGCTTCGCTTGCCGCGTCTATCAGCGGAATGAGATTGCGGTCGGTCGGTTCGCCCCAAACGCCGCCCATGAATACGTTGTAGCATACGGGGATGCCGTTTTTCCATTTGCGAAGCGAAAGCTCACGTTTAAGCGATGTCAGCTCGCGCACAGCGTCCTCAAATGTGCCGTCAACATAGCCGTAAAGCGCGCTTGTTGTGGAATATTCGTTACCTGCTTCAACGGTCTCGTACCAGCCGTCATGGTTGAGGTCGGCACTGCCGCAGCTTAACTGCAAGCCGTCGCCTGCCCATCTGCCCAAGACGATCTCCCACGAACAGCCGCCCTCATGCTCCATGAAATATGTGCGTCCCGATTCAAGGTCTTCGATAATGATAAGCGGATAGTATCTGCTTGATGACCAGCTTCCCTCACTGCGCCATGCGGCTTGCGTAGGTGTGCCGGAGTTTTCTGCACGGACAGTTCCCAAACCAAGCTCGGGAAGCGAATATTTGCGCCACTGCGCCTCGCGTGACCACGATGAAAGGCATGCATATACGTTGAATTTGCGTTCGTCCCACCACGGAAGCACGCCGTCGCAGGGAATATGTACCGTTGCCGATGTGAAATTTATGAGTGAAAGCGGCTTGTCGCCGGTGTTTTTGAATGTGTTGTACTGACGCACGCAGTTGCCGGAAAAACGGTAATGCGCCGTGACCTCGAAGCCTGCCGCGGACTTTACGGTGACATCCTTTTTATTGTCCTTTAACGTGCCGTAATCAAAGGTGCGTTCGCTGTCCCACCAGGTGTTGCTCATGGTGATGAAGCTGACACCTTCGTTGAAGCCGTGACGCGCGTCCGCAAAGTCGATGACATAGTTCACATCGTCCTTGCCGCTTGAAAACCACATATTTTCTACGCAGGAAAAATCCATAATAACAGATCCTTTCATGTCGGTTTATTCCATATTATAATATCGCTTTTTTTATTAAAAAGCAACGGAATTTTGCGCTATGTACAAAAAAAGACCGCATCCTTTGCGGACGCGGTCAATAGATGCTTTGAAATTAAAGCTCTGCGAAATACTTGATCGTGCGAACCATCTGGCTGGTGTAGGAGTTCTCGTTGTCGTACCAGGAAACTACCTGTACCTGATATGTGTCGTCGTCGATCTTGGCTACCATTGTCTGTGTAGCGTCGAAGAGTGAACCGAAGCGCATGCCGATAACATCGGAAGAAACGATAGCTTCCTCGTTATAGCCGAAGGACTCGGAAGCCTGAGCCTTCATAGCGGCGTTGATGCCCTCAACAGTGATGTCCTTGCCCTTTACAACTGCAACAAGGATCGTTGTTGAACCTGTGCAGGTGGGAACACGCTGAGCGGAGCCGATAAGCTTGCCGTTAAGCTCGGGGATAACAAGACCGATAGCCTTTGCAGCACCGGTAGAGTTGGGAACGATGTTCTGAGCGCCTGCACGGGCACGGCGAAGATCGCCCTTGCGGTGAGGTCCGTCAAGGATCATCTGGTCACCGGTATAAGCATGAACGGTAGTCATGATACCGCTCTGGATGGGCGCGTAATCGTTAAGAGCCTTAGCCATAGGAGCAAGGCAGTTTGTGGTGCAGGATGCCGCAGAGATTATCTGATCGTCAGCGGTAAGAGTTTCGTTGTTTACGTTGTAAACGATGGTCTTGAGGTCTTTGCCGGCGGGAGCCGAAATAACGACCTTCTTAGCGCCTGCATTGATGTGAGCCATTGACTTTTCCTTTGTGGTATAGAAGCCGGTGCATTCGAGAACTACGTCAACGCCGATCTCACCCCAGGGACAATCGTTAGCGTCCTTGCAGGCATAGATCTTGATAGCCTTGCCGTCTACAATGATGGAATCCTCGGTAGCTTCTACAGTGTGCTTGTTCTCGCCGATATAGCCGAGGTATGAACCCTGAGCCGTATCATACTTAAGAAGATGCGCAAGCATGTCGGGGCTGGTAAGATCGTTGATGGCAACAACTTCATAGCCCGCTGCACCGAACATCTGACGGAAAGCCAGACGGCCGATACGTCCGAAACCGTTAATAGCAACTTTAACTGACATAATGAAATTCCTCCGTTTATTAAATTTTGATTTACATCATCTATTTTATACCATTATTCGTTTTTAGGCAAGCAAATATACGCTTAAAATGTTAAAAAATTCAAAAAATGATGTATTTTGAAAATTAACGGGCACATTTTGTTTGTATCGGCGGATCAAATACCGTCAGCGTCCTGCGCGGGAGACAAACCAAGCTGTGCGGATACAGGGCAACGGCGAACTGAAGATCAAAGGTCGTCGGCGTCTTGCACGGGAGACTGTCCCTTTTGCCCGATGCCTGTGTAGCTACCGTCAACATCGGACGGGATTTGCGCGTCATGCCATAGTTTCTTTGCTTTCTTTTTCATTAAGACACATCCTTTCAAAATTAGTGCTTTATATTTTTTGCGTTTTGTGATAAAATTATAAAAAATATCATCGGGGAGTTTTTTATGGATCAGAAAAAATTGGGAACGCTTCAGGCGAACGATACGTTCGAAGGCTTTGTGCTTATTCGTGCGTTCAATGTAAAAACCGGGCAGAACGGTAAAAATTATGCCGATCTTACCGTGGCGGATTCGGCAAACGAGATGAACGCCAAAATTTGGAACTATAATGAGGAGCAGTTTTCGGGCTATAAGCCCAACATCCTTGTAATGGTGCGCGGCACTGTCAGCATGTGGATGAACATGCTTCAGCTAAAAATAGAAAAAATCAGGCTCGCAAACGAGAACGATCCCGTTTCAATAAACGATTTCGTCCCCGCCGCACCTAAGAGCGGCGACGAGATGATGGCGGTGCTTGAGGACTACATAAAGAGAATAAAAAAAGACGATATCCGCGCGATAGTAAATTATATTGTGGATTCGTTGCGCGATAAGATAGCATATTATCCGGCGGCACAGGCAAATCACCATTCCGTGCGGTGCGGTTTGCTGTATCACACCACGACGATGCTTGCTGCGGCGGAGGCGATGTGCAATATCTACACCGATCTCGATCCCGATTGGCTTTATGCGGGAGTGATTTTGCACGATATAGAAAAAACAGAAGAAATGGATGCGACTGAGCTGGGGCTTGTGAACAGCTATACGGCAAAGGGACTTCTGCTCGGCCATGTCATACAGGGACCGCTGATAATCGCTGAGGCGGGCAAGGCGGTGAATGCCGAAGAACAGACGGTAGTATTACTGCAGCATATGCTTATTTCGCATCATTATGAGCCTGAGTTCGGCGCAGTGAAGCGTCCGATGTTTCCCGAAGCGGAGATGCTGCACTATCTTGATATGATAGACGCACGCATGTACGATTTCAGAAAAGCACTTGCAGATGTTGATGCGGGCGGCTTCTCCGAAAAGCAGTGGTTGCTTGACAACAGAAGGCTTTATAAGAAAAAATGAAACCCGAGACCTGCCGTTTGCACGGCGGGTCTTGGGCTTAAGACGGATAAATAAGACTGTCAGATGAACTTTTTTATTTCGTCAAGATCTTTTTGCATTCTGTCGAGCTTCTTGTGAATATCATTGTGCGTGTGAAAATTGTTATCGCATCTGCCGACGAGATAATCAATGCTTACGTTGAAGAAATCGGCAAGCAAAATAAGAGAATAGCTGTCAGGATTGGTTTTCCCGGTCTCATAATTTGAAAGCGTTTTCTGGTCAATACCTGTTTTGGCGGCAACGTCGATCTGACGCAAATCCATGTCTTGCCTTAGGTCACGTATGCGGTTCATAAAATCAACTCCGAATATATATGCTATAGCTATTGTCAACAGTATATATCAAAATTTTCGCCCCATACTTAGTGTACTAATAATTTGAAAATAAATGCATTTGTTTACTAATAATATTCCTACAATTTTTGACAGTATTTGACAAGTTTCGACAAAAAATACACCGATGCACATTGGAAAAATGTTTGCGGATCGGTGTGAAACGGGAGAATAAGCAGATGATCGAGCTTAAAAACGTCCGTATACCGCCGACGGCGGACGAAAAAGAAGTCAGGCGTATATGCGCATCAAAGCTCAGGGTAAGCGAGGAAAGCATTACGGAGCTTCGCTATATCAAAAAATCGGTCGATGCGCGTAAAAAAGACGATATTTTTTACAACGCTGCGTTGCTGATAGGACTTTGCTCGGGCGAAAAACGCGCAGTCGATAAATGCGCGGATGCCGGAAAATATATTGAGCCGCCGGAGCATAACGGGATAAAGCTTTCGGATGCACCTGCGGTCAGACCGATAGTGTGCGGTGCGGGACCTGCGGGACTGTTTGCCGCACTCAAACTTGCGGAAGCCGGGGCACGCCCGATGCTTATCGAACGCGGTGCTGACGCAGACACACGCAAAAAAGCAACGGAAGCGTTTTTTGCTTCGGGTGTGCTTGATGAACACACGAATGTGCAGTTCGGCGAGGGCGGTGCCGGAACGTTTTCCGACGGTAAGCTGACGACGAATATCCACGATCCGAGGTGCAGGCGTGTGCTTGAGATATTTCACGAATGCGGCGCTCCTGACGAGATACTGTATCTTGCCAAGCCGCATTTAGGCACCGATAATTTATGCGATATCGTCAAAAATATTCGCAGGCGCATAATTGCGGCAGGCGGAGAGGTACGCTTTATGACACGCCTTACGGATATCGGCTTTGATGCGAACGGCATGCACGAAATTACTGCGGAGCATGACGGCATCAGCGAGATCATCCCGTGCAAAAAGCTGATCGTAGCCGCAGGACACAGCGCACACGATGTTTTTGAAATGCTTAAGCGTCACGGCGTTATCATGGAGCAGAAGCCGTTTTCGATAGGCGTTCGCGCAGAACATTCGCAGGAAGCGATAAGCATCGCACAGTACGGAAAATTCGCATCTGTGCTTCCTCCGGCGGATTATAAGCTTGCATGTCATCTTGACAGCGGACGCAGTGTATACACGTTCTGCATGTGTCCCGGCGGCACTGTGGTAGCGGCATCGAGCGAATGCGGACATCTCGTCATAAACGGTATGAGCCGTTTTGCACGCGACGGAAAAAATGCAAATTCCGCTCTGCTTGTGAACGTGGAGCCGTCTGACTTCGGCAGTGACGATGTACTTGCGGGGATAGAGTTTCAGCGTCGGTATGAGCGGCTTGCGTTCACCGTAGGCGGCGGAGACTACCGTGCGCCTGCACAGAGGCTCGGCGATTTTATGCGTGATATCCCGTCTGTATCGGGAGGAAGGATCCGGCCTACATATCCGCTCGGCGTAGCATGGGGCGAAATAAAATCATGTTTGCCGGTGTTTGCGGTCGATTCGCTTCGTGAGGCGATAAAAATATTCGCACGGCGGATATCGGGATTTGATGATCCCGATGCGGTGCTGACGGGTGTCGAAACACGTTCGTCATCGCCGGTGCGGATCAAGCGCGATGCCGGATTTCAGGCAAGCGTCAGAGGATTATATCCGTGCGGCGAGGGTGCCGGCTACGCAGGCGGGATAATGTCTGCTGCCGTTGACGGCATCCGCGTCGCCGAGGAGATAATTGAGGAATACAGGCAGTAGTGCTTTGAGGTGATTATTATGTACGCCGAAACCGAAATCGCAAGATCGGAAAAAAGCATGAAAACGCTTTTTCTTTTCTTGCCGACGGCGTGTCGGCAGTTGTTCGGCAGACATTATGTGTTACATATCGCCACTGCTGCGGCACATAAAAAACACGCCGGAGATCACTGTCTTTCCGGCGTGTCGGTTCGATTATTCACGGTCATCTCTGAAAAGTCAAATGTCATCGGATGCATAGTCAAGGTAATCGAGATTGTCAAGACATTTTCCCGCGCCTATGGCAACGCAGGAAACGGCATCGTCGGCAACATAACAGTTCACACCGAAATTTGATGAGATCAGCTTATCAAGCCCGAGCATCAGTGCGCCGCCGCCGGTAAGCACGATCCCGCTTTCAATTATATCCGCGGCAAGCTCGGGGGGAGCGTTGTCGAATACGTTGTGTATTTCCGTCAGAATACGGTCAAAGGAATCCTGAAGTGCTTCGTATATTTCTTCCGATGAAACTTCAATGCTTTTTGGGAGCCCGGTCAAAAGGTTGCGTCCCATGACCTCGGAAAACAGCGGTTCACTGCGCGGCCACGCCGAGCCGATATTTATTTTCAGCATTTCGGCAGTGCGTTCGCCTATTAGCAGATTGTGCTTTTTGCGCATATATTTTACTATGTCGTCATCAAATTTGTTGCCTGCGACCTTGACGGATGAGCTTATGACACAGCTTCCGAGCGAAAGCAATGCGATATCACATGTTCCGCCGCCGATATCCACTATCATTGAACCGTGCGGCTGGTTGATGTCGATGTTTGCGCCTATCGCGGCGGCACGCGCTTCTTCCATTATATAAGCGTTACGCGCACCGAGCCGCTGTGCCGCGCCGAGTACGGAACGCTGTTCTACGTCTGTTACTCCGCTCGGGACGCACATTATTATTCTCGGGCGGAACAGCCCACGCTTCGGAATTGCTTTTTTCATAAAAAGCTCAAGCATAGACTGCGTGATGTCACAATCTGAGATCACGCCGTCGCGCAGCGGACGTATGACCGAAATAGTTTCGGGCGCTCTGCCGAGCATGCGTTGAGCCTCGAAGCCGACACCCTGCACGTTGCCGGTTTCGGTGTCAACGGCGACAACGCTCGGCTCACGCAAAACGATGCCTTTTCCTTTTACATAAATCAGTACGGTGGATGTACCTAAATCAATGGCGATATCCTGTCTTTTGAATAGCATAAATGACCTCGGATAAATTATTTCATTATAGTATAGCATATTTTTTTGCTATGTTCAAGCACTTATGAGATATTTTATTGCCTGCGAAGTAAGAATATGATAAAAAAGACGGAAAAACATACGGTTTTACATAAAACCTCTTGACGAAATGACGGTTTTTGTTTTATATTTGTATCATAGAAGAAAAATCTGGAGTGAATAACAGTGTTTAAGGATTTGAATGAGCTTCTTGAAGCATATAAGGAGCGCGATCCTGCTGCGCGCAGTAAGCTGAGCGTGCTTTTGCTTTATCCCGGTGTGCATGCGGTGATAAACCACAGAATAGCGCATTGGTTTTATAAACACAAAAGGTATTATACAGCGCGTGCGATATCACAGCATTCGCGCAGACGTACCGGCATCGAGATACATCCGGGTGCGCAGATAGGCAAGCGCCTCGTTATCGACCATGGCATGGGTATAGTGATAGGTGAGACCGCAATAGTGGGCGATGACTGCCTTTTGTATCAGGGCGTTACGCTCGGCGGCTCGGGCAAGGAGAAAGGCAAGCGCCATCCGACACTCGGCAACAACGTACTTGTCGGTTGCGGCGCAAAGGTGCTTGGTTCATTCAAGGTCGGCGATTACTCACGCATAGCGGCAAATGCTGTTGTGCTGAATGAAATACCGGATCATGCCACTGCCGTCGGCGCACCGGCGAAGGTGGTGCGCGTCGCAGGCGAAAAGGTCGAAATGCTTGACCACACGCATATACCCGATCCTATTGCACAGGCACTCAAGAAGCTCGGAGAGCGTATCGAAGAGCTGGAAAAGGAATGATTGTAAGGCGCTGTTAAAAAAGTCCCGAAAATAGTACAGAGACGAAAGCTGAAAAAGCAATCGTCTCTGTTTCGTTATTCATGGATCGCCACGCATCCTGCGGATGCTCGCAATGACACGACATATAAAGATATAAAACATACTGTACTTTCCTGCCACCCGCTTCGCACTTGCGGAACGGTCAAGACCGTTCACTACGGTGTCACGCAGTATAAAAAGAGATTTTTTAACAGCGCCTATTTTATCTTTGATATCGGTTTGTTTTTCACGGTCTGCAAAATGTAAAAAAGCGTCCGCACCTCAATAAATTGTGTAAAAAAACAAAAAGTCGTTGCTTTTGAGTTTTGGGTATGATACAATAATAATAATTATATAAAAGGAGTATAATGCCGTGTTATATACAAAGAAAAACGAAAAAGAGCTGACTGAAGAATTATTCAAAAACCCCACTGCGGAATTTCGCGGTGCGCCGTTCTGGGCGTGGAACACGAAGCTCACCGATGAGCTGTTGACAAGGGAGATAGATGTTTTCAAGGAAATGGGCATCGGCGGTTTCCACATGCATGTTCGTACCGGCATGGAGACCGAGTATCTGAGCGATGAATTCATGCATTTTGTAAAGCTTTGCAACGAGAAGGCCAAAAAAGAAAAAATGCTTTGCTGGCTTTACGATGAGGATCGCTGGCCGTCGGGCGCGGCAGGCGGCTTTGTGACGAAAAATTACAGATACCGTCAAAGATATGTCGTGCTGGACACCGTCGATCCGCATACGCGCAACAAGGCACAAGAGGAAAAGGTATTTGCCGATACATTTGACGAATATGTCGCCATGTGTGACAACGGCGTAAAAACTCAAGGCTATTATCTTGCGAAATTCGATATCGTTCTTGATGAGGAAGGATATCTCAAATCATATAAGCGCGTCGGCTATGATGATGCCTGCGAGGGCACACCGTGGCATGCGTATATCTGTGTATCGTCCGATAACGGCTGGTATAACGGGCAGGCATACCTTGATACGATGAGCAAGGAAGCTGTCGAAGCCTTCATGCACACGACATATGATGCATATTATAAAGCTGTCGGCGAGGACTTCGGCAAGAGCATTCCCGCGATATTCACCGACGAGCCGCAGGTACCGCGTCGCGGCTATCTCACATCAAGCACGCAGACATCATATGTTACGCTTCCGTTTACCGACGATTTTGATGAAACCTACAAACAGGCATACGGTGAAAGCATCATTGAAAAGCTTCCCGAGCTTGTGTGGGAAAAACGCGATAACGCCTGCGCAAGAACGAGATATACATATACCGACCATATGTGCGAACGCTTCGTTTCGGCATTTGTCGATACGCTCGGCACATGGTGCGAGAAACACGGCATAGCGTTTACGGGACATATGATGCAGGAGCCTACGCTTGCTTCACAGACAAATTCACTCGGCGAAGCGATGCGTTGCTACAGGAATTTCCAGATACCCGGAATGGATCTTCTGTGCGATGCCGTTGAGCTGACCACAGCCAAACAGGTGCAGTCCGCCGTTCACCAATACGGACGCGAAGCGATGCTTTCGGAGCTTTACGGCGTTACGGGCTGGCATTTCCCGTTCAGCGGACATAAGCGTCAGGGCGACTGGCAGGCGGCACTCGGTGTGACCGTGCGTGTACATCACCTTACATGGGCTTCCATGAACGGCGACGCAAAGCACGATTATCCCGCGTCGATAGGCTATCAGTCACCGTGGTATAAGCAATATAAGAATATCGAGGATCACTTTGCGAGAGTATATTCCGCGCTTACACGCGGTACACCCGATGTGCGCGTTGCGGTCATCCATCCGATAGAGAGCTTCTGGCTCTATACAGGACCTCATGATAAGACCGCATTACACAGGGATTATCTTGACGAACGCTTCCGCGCGCTTACGAGCGCACTCTGCTACGGCGGCATAGATTTTGACTTTATATCCGAATCGCTTTTGCCGTCGCTCTGCGAAAAGGGTTCTAACCCCTTAAAGGTCGGCAAAATGGAATATGACTGTGTTGTAGTGCCCGTAACGGAAACGATGCGCTCAACTACGCTTGAGAGGCTCAAGGCGTTTGCCGAGCAGGGCGGCAGAGTGATAATGGTAGGCAAAGCTCCCGAAAGAGTAGACGCATATTTATCCGACGAGGTCGCAAAGGCAAGTGAAAAATGGACGAATATCGACATTGACTTTGCAACGCTCGTTGATAAGCTTGAGGAATACAGATTCGTTGAGTTCAGAGATATCAATCGCGGCACACGGTGCGATAATTTTGTGCATCAGCTCCGCAATGACGGCAAAGATAAGTGGCTGTTCTTCTGCCACGGTGCTGACATGACGGGACGACCCAATTATGTTCCGGCGTATTCTTCCGAAAGAGTGCGTGTTACGCTTAACGGCGAATACGATATCACGGAATACAATACACTTACCGGCGAAATATACACGCCGTCATATAAGATAGAAAACGGAAAGACCGTGTTTACACGCACGGTATTTACCGAGGACAGCTTACTCTTGAAGCTTACTCCGACGAGCGGAGACAAGGCAGTAGCGGGCAATGCGCCCAAGCGTGCGATGCCCAAAGGCGTTGATGAGCTTGTTATGGTGCGCCCGTCGGCAAAGGAAGCATTGCCGATATCGAACGACAAGGCGATAAAGCTCAAAGACGAGGTTGCGTATTCCTTGGATGAGCCGAATGCGGTACTGCTTGACCGCTGTGTTTATGCCTTTGACGGTGAGGAATACGGCGATACAGAGGATTCCATCCGCATAGGCGATATAGGCAGACAGAGATTTTATACTGCGTTCCAAAGCCAGACGGTCATTCAGCCGTGGGTGCCGATCCCCGAAGAGCTGAAAAAAGACAGGGGACATACGGTAAAACGCAAATTCGAATTCAATACCGATATCGAGCTTGACAATACATATCTTGCACTTGAGCTTGCCGAAGATGCAAAGATAACCGTGAACGGCAAGAGCATCGGCAACACCGTGTGCGGTTGGTATGTCGATGAGTGCATAAAGAAGGTAAAACTTCCGAAGCTTTCTGCCGGCAAGGTCACGATAGAGATAGAAACGCCGTTCACGCTCCGTTCGCGTACCGAGTGGTGCTATGTCCTGGGTGATTTCGGCGTAAAGCTGACGGGCAAGCATGTAACGTGTGTAAAGCGTGCGGAAACGCTTGCTTACGGCGATACGGTATATCAGACGCTCCCGTTCTACACGGGCAATATCACATATCATATCCCGTATACCGAAGTGAAGGGCAACGAAAGAACACTTCAGATATCCGATTTCGGCGGTGCGCTCGCCCGCGTCAGCGTTGACGGAAAGAATATCGGACCTGTCATGATATCGCCTTACTGCATTTCGCTCGGCAAGCTTTCAAAGGGCGAACACACGATAGATATAACCGTGTTCGGAACACGCAACAACGGCTTCGGACCTGTTCATAACAATGTAAATGCGTTCAGCTATCTCGGACCAAATTCGTGGCGTACTTACGATTCGCCGATGTGGACCGATAATTACAGACTGCATCCTGCGGGCATACTCAACGATCCCACCGTTTATTAAGGAGAGCTTATGCGAATAGTTGTAAAAATAGGAACAAGTACTCTTGCACATCCGACGGGGCATTTGAACATCCGCCGCGTCGAGGAGATATGCAAGATATTAAGCGATATAAAAAACGCCGGACATGAGCTTATCATCGTTTCTTCCGGCGCGATAGGCATGGGAATGGGCAAGCTCGGCTTGAATAAGCGTCCCGAGGATATCCCGTCAAAGCAGGCGTGCGCCGCTGTCGGACAGTGCGAACTGATGTATGTTTACGATAAGATCTTCGGCGAATACAATCACACTGTCGCACAGCTCCTTATAACGGGCGACGATGTCGAAAACGATTCAAGAAACGAGAATTTCAAAAATACGCTCGATCGCTTGCTTGCGCTCGGCGCACTGCCCGTCATCAACGAAAACGATACCGTTGCGACGGACGAAATAGTCATCGGCGACAACGATACGCTTGCGGCGATAGTCGCAAAAACGGTCAGCGCGGAGCTGCTTATTTTGCTTTCGGATATAAACGGTTTGTATACTGCCGATCCGCACAAAAATGCGGACGCAAGGCTTATCGAAAAGGTCGGTTGCGTGGACGAAAGCATTTACGCGCTTGCAGGCGGTAAGGGTTCATCGCTCGGTACGGGCGGTATGGTTACAAAGCTGAATGCGGCGAAGATATGCCTTGAAAATCACTGCGATATGGTGATAGCCAACGGCAACGATCCCGAAAAGCTTTATGATATCGTTGACGGCAAGCCCGTCGGAACGAGATTTACGGAGAAAATATGACAGAAATGCTTAAACGTGCAAAGGCGGCAAAAAGTCAGATAGCCGCCTTGAGCGAACAAGAAAAAAATACTGCCCTTGCGAGCATGGCTGACGCGCTTGAGAACATGAAAACCGAAATATTGCGCGCAAACGAAGCGGATGTCTTAAAGGCACGCGGAAATATTTCCGATGTGATGATAGACCGTCTGACGCTTGATGAAAAGCGCATAAGCGCGATGGCGGGCGGAATAAGAGAGCTTATCGCTCTGCCCGATCCCGTCGGCAGAGTGCTTGAGGAGCATACGCGCGCCGACGGCTTGAAAATATCAAAGGTATCGGTGCCGATGGGCGTGGTCGCAATAATTTACGAGAGCCGCCCCAACGTCACGAGCGATGCCGCGGCACTTGCCTTAAAAAGCGGCAATGTGTGCGTGCTTCGCGGAGGCAAGGAAGCATTCAATTCGGCAAACGCTATAGTTGATGCACTTAAATCCGGCTTGCGCAAAGCGGGGATAACCGAGGATGCGGTAAACCTTGTTCAGGATATCTCACGCGCGAGCGCTAATGCGCTTATGACGGCGAACGGGTATATCGACCTGCTTATCCCGCGCGGCGGTGCGGGACTTATAAATGCATGCGTTCAGAATGCGACCGTACCGTGTATTGCGACGGGTACGGGAATATGCCATATATATGTGGAAAGATCAGCCGACCTGAATAAGGCGGTAAAAATAATAGAAAATGCCAAGACGAGCCGTCCGAGCGTATGCAATGCAGAAGAAGTCCTGCTTGTCGATAAGGCAGTGGCTCGGAAATTCCTGCCGCTTTTATACGATGCGCTTGTTGTAAAGCGCGAGCATCCCGTTGAGCTTCGGCTTGATGAATATGCTCAAAAAATCATAAACGGCGTTCCCGCCGGCGAAAATGATTTCGATACGGAATTCCTTGATTATATCCTTGCAATAAAGTGCGTCGAAAATGTCGATGAAGCGATAGCACACATCAACGCTCATTCGACGGGACACAGCGAGGCGATAATCAGCACCGACGAAGCGGCGTGCGAAAAATTCACGCGCATGATCGACAGCGCGGCGGTATATGTCAACGCTTCTACACGGTTCACGGACGGCGGCGAATTCGGCTTGGGCTGTGAAATGGGCATTTCCACGCAAAAACTGCATGCGCGCGGTCCTATGGGCTTGCGCGAGCTGAACACTTATAAATATATCATACACGGTGACGGCCACATACGCTGAAGCCAAAGGAGAAATTATGAAATATTCATTTATCGGTTGCGGAAATATGGGCGGTGCGCTTGCACTCGCACTTTCAAAGGCGACAAAGGATATACTGCTTTCGGATTTTTCTGCCGAAAAAGCGGAAAACACGGCACGCGAGCTTGGAACTTCACACGGCGGCAATATGCAGGCGGCGGAGTGCGAACGCATATTTTTGGGCGTTAAGCCGCAGGTGCAGAAAAGCGTGCTTGATGAGATAGAGCCGATACTTAAAACAAAAAAGCCGTTGCTCATTACGATGGCGGCGGGAATAGAGATCAAAACGGTCGAAGCGACGGTGGGCAAGCTGCCGATAATACGCATCATGCCGAATACGCCTGTGGCGGTCGGCAAGGGGCTGATACTCTACTGCGCGAACGAGCTTGTTGACGAAAAAACGCTCGACGATTTCCTGTTTGATATGCGTTTTGCGGGCGTTTTGGATAAAATCGACGAAAAGCTGATAGATGCGGGTTGCTCCGTTTCGGGATGCGGACCTGCATATATGTATATGATGATAGAGGCGCTTGCCGACGGTGGCGTTGCGTGCGGCTTGCCGCGCGACAAGGCGATAAAATATGCGGCGCAGACGATGCTCGGCTCTGCTGCGACCGTGCTTGAAACGAATAAGCATCCCGAGGCACTCAAGGATGCCGTATGCTCTCCCGCGGGAAGCACGATAGCAGGCGTTAAAGCACTTGAGGACGGCGGCTTCCGCGCTTCGGCGGCGAACGCGGTCATTGAGGCGTATAAGAGAAACAAGGAGTTAGGCAAATAATGATAAAGGTCGTTGCGTTTGATCTTGACGGTACTCTTACACAGCACAAGCAACCGCTTTCACCCGAAAACCGCGCGGCACTTGACGCGCTTTCGCAAAAATACAGGCTTTTGATGGTCGGCGCGGGACAGGTGATGCGGATATTCCGCCAGCTCGGAGAATATCCGATAGACATTATCGGAAATTACGGCTTGCAGGCGGGCAAATACGATAGCGCAACGGGCGAAATGGATATCACTCGTGATATCAGCTTCGCCTGCGACAGGGAGAGCGTTGAGAAGCGTGTCACAACGCTTCGCAAAAAGTACGGCTTTACGGATTTTGCGGGCGACAATGTCGAATATCATCCGTCGGGCTGTATAACCTTTCCGATATTGGGCACAAAGGCAAAACAGGAGGATAAGCTCGCATTTGATCCCGACCGTAAAAAGCGCAGAAAAATATATGAAGATGTGGTGAACACCTTTTCGGATTATGTCGTGTTCGTCGGCGGATCGTCGAGCTTTGATATGGCACCGAAGCCGTATGACAAACGGTACGCGCTTGATCTCTTTTGTGCCGAGAACGGGTATTCGCACGGCGAAATATGCTATATCGGCGATGATTACGGAATGGGCGGTAACGATGAGTCGGTATATAAGTCCGATTATCGGTATATTACCATCGACAGTTACCTTGATTTCCCGAATGTTATACGGGAGTTGCTTTGAAGGCTGTAGTCCGTAAACGAAATACAATGAAAAGACCGCGCTGAAAGTAATACCACGGAGGAAAAATGGAATACAATATCATTGATTTCGGTGCTGTCCCCGGATGACGGGACTTTGCAGACCGAAGCGATACAAAAAGCGCTTGATGCCTGCTTCCTTGCAGGCGGCGGAACGGTCGTTGTCCCCGCAGGCGTTTATGTCACAGGCGATCTGCGCCTGCGAAGCCATACCGTGCTTTTATTGAAAAAAGGCGCATGCATACAAGGTTGCCGCGATCCTGAGGAGTATTTCCATCATCGCGCGGACGTGATCGAGCCGTTGCGGCCGGATCAGATCACCAATGCACCGTATTACATCTTTCTACGATAAAGGGCGAAACGCGATCTGATGACCGCGGCTTTAACGGTATTCGCCGTATGTGAAAGCGGGTTTTTAATAACATGTGTTCAAGCGGGATTTCCCCGCAAAAAGAAAGGAGCAAAATATGCAGATAAAAAGATGGATGTGCGGACAGATAGATTTCCGCGCGCAGGGCAACTATGACGATCCGTTCAACGAGGTAGACATTACGGTGGCGTTCACGCATGAATCGGGCGAAACGCTTATCCGTCCGGGCTTCTGGAACGGTAAAGACGAATTTGCGGTACGCTTCGCGCCGACACAAACGGGTAAATGGACTTATAAGACATATTGCTCTAACCGTGCCGACAAGGGACTTCACAATATTTGCGGCGAAATAGAGTGTGTACCTTATGACGGCGAGCTTGAGATCTACAGGCGCGGCTTTATCAAAATATCCGAAAACAAAAGATATTTTACATATGCCGACGGTACGCCGTTCTTCTATTTGGGCGATACGCATTGGCTTATGCCGTCGGAGCAGTTAGATACATCGAATGCCGACGGAATAGATTCGCAGTTCAAATTCATGGTGGATATGCGTCTTACGCAGGGATTCACCGTTTATCAGTCAGAGCCGATATCGCCGCCTGATCTCAATTACGATGACGGTTTCGGTGAGGACGATGCCGAGATATTCAAAGAAAACCTTGATAAAAAATTTGCGTATGTTGCCGAAAAAGGTCTTGTCCATGCAAATGCGCAGATCTGCTTTGCCGGCTCTATACAAAATCCGAAGCTGAATGCCGAGTATCTTGTGCGCCTTTCGAAAATGTGGGCGGCGCGCTACGGCGCATACCCGGTTTTGTGGACAATAGCGCAGGAGGTCGATCCCGATTTCTACTGCCATGCAAATGCGGATAAATGGATAATCGTCGGCGAAACGCTTTATTTGAACGATTGCTATAAGCATCCGCTCACCGGGCATATGTGCAACGAGGGCAGATGTCATCCCAATACCACAAAATGGGGCAAGCTGTATTATCATTCGTGGTTCGGAATGCAGCCGCAGGGCGTGAGAAGGGATTCCTTTGAGGAATTCTGGAATTATTCGCCCACAAAGCCGATAATCAACTACGAAACGGGCTATGAGCATCTGTGGAACAGCGCGGACGGTGCGCTCAATGCCGCATACCGTTCGTTCTTCAACGGTGCATTCGGCTACGGCTACGGTGCGCACGGAGTATGGAACAATAACATTTCCAATACGCGTTGGATGAATTACGACGGCTATATGCGCTGGCTTGACGGCACGCTTCAGCCCGGCGCAACAAAGCTTTGGTATTTTGTTCAGTTTTGCAAAATGTTCGCATGGCAGGAGCTTATCCCGCATTTTGAGGATTCGGAATATTGGAATGTCCCCGATAGCGCCTGTCTTGCGACGCTCGGAGATACGTTCATGGTGTTCAACTTCGATGCGACGGACGCCGATATAACGCTTAAAAAGCTCGAAAATGTTCAGTACAAATATTACACGTTCGATGTTAATACGGGCGAGCTTGCGCTTAAGGGCAACGTAACGCCCGAAAACAACGAGCTTACATTACCCAAAAAGAACACGCATACCGCATTTGTTCAGATGATCACCCATGACGATTTCGCATTGCCGTTCCATATTTTCGAAAAAGAAAACAGAACGCTTATGCGTTTTAAGGGCGAAAGTCTTTTGCTTGATACTACGCGCGAAAATGTAGCTTGGTCGGTAGACGATGCGGAGATAGCCACGGTTTCGGCAGACGGTGTGCTTACTGCGGCGGGAAAGAACGGTATCGTTACGGTTAAGGCTGTCTGCGGCACGGAAACTGCGGAGCGCAAATTCCTTTGCGTGCGCCAGAACAAAAACGTTCCGCCGGAAAAGCCCGAAAAAATAGAAATGAGAGTGAATTACAAGGGGCAGGCGATAACGGAGCTTAAAGCGCCGTGGCAGGGCGGCTTTGTGACCGTATTGCCCGAAATGATCCCGGAGACGACATGGTGTCACGAACCCGAGTTGTTGATTTTGGATGCTGACGGCAAAAAATCAAAAATACTGCTTCAGTCACGCAACTATACGCTCAATCCCGTTTGCGACGGCGAATGCTATCTGAAAATGGTGCTTGACGGCGTAGAATCCGAGCCATTCAAGCTGACACTGAGCGGCTTCGGCGAAAAGAGCGTATTCATGGACGGTCATGCTACCTGCGACGATTATCATGAGCATTACGATGAACGCTGTCTGCCGCAGAGCGCGATAAACGGCGATTGCAAACGTTTTTCGGGCTGGTGCAGTGAAAAGGTCTGCTCACTCAAAGACCCCGCGATACTCATGATCACGGCGGATCAGCCGAAAACGATAAACCATATCGACCTTTATACTACCGATATCGGCTATTATTTGCGTTCGTTCGACATCATCATCGAAAACGATACCGAGAAGAAAACTATTGCGAGCATCCGCGATAACGACGGCAAGACACAGTTCTCGTTTGATTTTGATGAATTTGATGCGCAAAAGCTTTCCGTTGTGTGCTTTGAAGGCGACGGGGCGGGACATGCGCGCGTAGATGAAGTCAATGCGTTTTTGAGAAAATAAAAAATTATCATAAAATGCTTGATTTTCGATAAAAACTGTAGTACACTTATATAAAATAATTTATTCGGAGGATAAAAAAATGAAAAAATTCTTTGCTGAATTCGGTGAATTCATCAAGCGCGGCAATGTGCTTGACCTTGCAGTCGGCGTTATCATAGGTGGCGCGTTCCAGGCGATCGTTACCTCACTTATTGATAACATCATCTCGCCCATTCTCGGCTTTGCGTGCAAGATGAATTTTGACAGCCTCACTGCCGACTTCAATTTCGGTGATACCGAGGTAGTACTTAAATACGGCGCGTTCATCACGGCGGTGATAAACTTCCTTATCATGGCGTTCGTCGTATTCCTCATCGTTAAGGGCGTTAACCGTCTTACCTCGCTTCGCAAGAAGGAAGAAGAAGCTCCTGCAGCTCCCACGACAAAGAAGTGCCCCTTCTGTTGCAGTGAGATCCCGATAGAGGCTACACGCTGCCCGCACTGCACATCGCTTATTGAAGAAGCCGAAAAAGCGGAATAATAATAAGTATCATTTAAGATTTTAAGGAGTTGGTTTTCACGGATCCGCTACCCCGAAGTTGCAGAACTGCGGTTTTGCGTACCTATAAAGAACAAACAATGACGGCAAAACTGCCTTTCCGTCGGGGAGGCAGCTATGTTTGATATCGGTAAACATCTTATTCTGCAACTCATATTTATAATAATAAGTGCGGTATTCACATCGGCGTATACAGCGACCGAAAGCGTTAATACCGCAAAGCTCAGGACACGCGCCGATGACGGAGATAAAAAAGCTCAGCGATTGCTGAAAATAACGGATGAGCCGGAAAAGTACCTTCCGGCTATCCGCAATCTTTCGGTGCTGTCGGGATTTCTGGGCGCGGCGTTCGCCTCATATGCCTTTGCATCTCCGCTTGCCGAAGCGATAGGCGGCTTGATAAACGTACAGCTTTCGGGCAATGCCGTCGGCGTTGCCGTGACGGCTGTTGTACTTGTGTTTTTTAATCTGCTTTTGGGTGAATATGTTCCCAAACGCGTTTCACTTCGGCACGACGAGAAGCTTGCGGACTTCTACTGCGGGCTTGTGCGCTTCTTTGCGTGGCTGTTCACGCCCGCAACGTGGCTTTTGAATGCGTTGAGCGACCTGCTTGTGCGTCTCTTCGGCATTGATCCGAAGGAAAATGAAGAAGCCGTTTCCGAGGAAGATATCGTTATGATGCTCGATGCGGGCGCGGAGGACGGAACGCTGAACAAGGAGAACATCGAATACATCAAGAATGTGTTTGAGCTTGACCATCTTACGGCGGCTGATGTCATGACACCGCGAAATTCGATAGAGCTTATTTCCTGTGATGCGTCTGACGCGGATATAGTAAAGCTTATCGAGGAAAGCGGCTATTCGCGTATACCTGTTTATACGGAAACGGTCGATAATATCACGGGCATATTGCATGCACGCGATTATCTTCTGAAACACGGCGAAGACGGTTTCAAGCTTGCCGATGCGATGTATCAGCCCACATTCGTGCCCGAAACCGTGCATCTTGATGCGCTGTTCAAGGATATGCAGACCGACCACAGCCACATGGTGATAGTTGTCGATGAGTACGGCGGCACGGCGGGACTCGTTACGATGGAGGACATTCTTGAGGAGATCGTCGGAGAGATATGGGACGAACAGGACGAGGAAATAGAAAATTTCGTGCAGACCGATGAGAATACCTACAGGATATTAAGCACAACGCCGATAGATGAATTTTTTGACTTCTTCTCTCTCGGCGAAAGCAGTGAGATCGAATCTGCTACTGTCAACGGGTGGGTGACAGAGCATAGCGGAAATATCCCCAAGCAGGGTTTTTTATTCACATACAAGAATCTCACTGTTACGGTGACGAAGGCCGATGAGCTTCATACGGAAGAAATTTGCGTGCGCGTTGAACCGAAACCGGCGGATGACGACACGGAGCAAACCGAATAATAGCAAATAATACGATATAACGCAAATCGGTCAACACAATATATAGTAGTATATATGTTTGTCAAAGAACAATATTTTCAAGTTGAGCCATGTAAATACAACTTTACTATAAATTTCTGCAAAAAAAATAAAAAAAAGTGTTAAAAAAGTTTGACAAACGCATTCAAAAGTTGTATGATATATTCGAAATATAAATCGGATATAATCCGAAAAGAAAGGAAAGAATCACATGAAAAAAGTATTAAGCTTAGTTCTTGCGCTCGCACTCGTTGTTTCATGCTTCACCATGATCCATGTATTTGCGGCACAGGAAACAGTGACAGGCAGAGAGTTCAAGTGGCCGTCAGCTAACTATGTACACGGCAGCAACGGCGGTTGGGCAGTCAATGAGCTTGCCGAAGGTACACATATGTATAATGTTACCGTCTACAACACCTCTGCTGTCGACACAAAGGTAAATGTTTACCTTCAGAACGGTTGGGGTCAGATGACCAAGAGCGTTGCGTTCGACACAGTAGCGGGCAGCTTCAGAACCATTCCCGCAGGCGGCAAGTCAACTCTTGCTGTCGTTGTCAAGGTAGGTGCTGACGGAAAGATCGACACCGTAGCTCAGAATGACGTTTGTATCCGTGTCGATACCGATACGGCAAACGCTGACAAGAAAGTAATAGTTGCTTACACCGGTACAGAGTTCGATAAGCTCATCCAAAAGGCAACCGGTACTGATGTAACGGAGCAGGAGATCAACGTTACCGAAACTCCCGTAGTTGAGGCTGCGGAATGGGATTCGCTCAGCGGCTACGGTATAACCGTTGATAAGTCGGGCGACATCTTCACCGCGAAGAACTTCACAGGCTCATGGACAGCTCCCGACTTCAATATCATTAATCAGGCAAAGGCTTTGGTTGAAGGTAAAACAAGCTATGATATCGAAGTTACCTATCAGGCAAACCCCAACAAGGATATCACTGTTCGTCCTATCATCAGAGGGGCTCTCAACACCATCTATTGCTTCGGCAAGGATGCTCCCGGACTTTCGACAACTGATAAGGAGGCTTCTTCAGCTGCTTGGATGACTTGGTATGCAGGTCGTTTGGGTCTTGCCAATACCAAGGATGCTTCGTTCCAGGTTACAGACGGTCAGAACGTATACGCTTCTAACGGCAATGCGGGCGTTAAGCTTACAGCCGGTCAGTGGAACGAGATCAAGATGCACTTGACCGTTCGTCCCGAGGATTTCAATATCTTCTCGAATATGCGCGTGACATTCGATAATATCTCCGTAACTGATAAGTCTGCTATCGCTGACCTTCAGATTCAGCTTAAGGCTGTAACTCTTTCACAGTATGTTGCTCCGCAGGAAGATCCCGGTCAGCAGGAAAATCCCGGACAGCAGACCACATACAAGAAGGTTACAAACGGCAATGCCGAAAACGGTACGACCAACTGGGGTCTCTTTAAGACAGCCGCAGGCGGTTGCTCCATCGAGAACGTTGCAGGCGGTGCTAACGGCACAGCTCATGCTATCAAGTTCACTCCTGGCGGAGTTTACGGATCAATAGCATTCGATCTTGGTCCCGCTATCATCAAGGATGAGGCTAACGGCTACAACGGCGCAGGCGCAGGTGAGTACACCGTTACGTATTGGGCTAAGGCTGAAGCAGGTAAGGGCGGTAAGTTCAACTTCGTTCTTAACTCTCAGCAGCACGCTCAGCCCTCCAACTTCACCGATGCTAAGAACCCGCTTGCAGCACTTAACGTAGGCGATCTTGCGGCTAACACCTATATCACAACAGCTGCTGCGCTTGAGCTTACCGATCAGTGGCAGCAGTTCACCTCTAAGGTAAAGGTTACCGAAGATTTCCTTAAGCTTCTTAAAATCATGTATGACGGTGGCTTCAAGGATGCTTATGAGCTTATCTTCCGTATGGACTGTGCTGCTGCCGGCAAGGCTTTTGATAACGATGCAGCGAATTTGTTCTCATACTTCGTAGATGAAATCGAGCTTACAACTCCCAACGGCGGCAATGCTGAGAATCCCAACGGCGAAGGCAAGCAGGAAGAGGTTAAGGTTCCGACCGGTATCTCCTATAAGCTTACCGCTGATACAGACGGCAAGACACCCGTTTATATCATCTCCAAGGCAGGCGTTATCACAAAGAAAGATGTAAACGGCGGCGTTGTTACAAAGTCCTTCAAGGTTACCAACACCGGTAGCGAAGACATCAAGGTTGCTTTCGAGCTTCAGGCTACTGTTACGAAGTCTGACGGAGGCAAGGCTTGGGCAGGTCCTCACGATTACAAGTATGTTCTCATCGAGCCCGGCAAGACCGAGACTATTGAGTTCGAAATGGATGTTGAAGACGGCAAAGTAGAATTCACCTATAGCGGTGAGGATTTCGAGATGCCTATTGAGCAGTTCTTCTATCGCTTCGATATAAAGAGCGGTGACAACCAGTCAGCTCTTGCAAAGGGTACTGCGTTCACCATCGCTTGCACAGGCGCTGAGTACGATATCATCTTTGCTTCGCCCATCACAAATGCGGCAAACTTCGAAGTTGAGACCGTATACGGCAAGAACGGTTCATCCGGCACAGGCGATATCCTTCCCGTAGCTCTTATCGCTACAGTAGCTCTTTCAGCTGTTGCACTTGTAGTAGTTGCAAAGAAAAAGAAGGAGAACGAGGCTGCTTGATTACAAAGCAGTATCGCAAACTGAATAGTTAAGCAGAGGCCGAAAGGCTTCTGCTTTTTTTGCCCGACAGATATCAGTATGTGTTGCAGGAGAGAAACAACAAAATGATATCTTATCCGTAGGGAACGCCGTCCTCGGCGTTCCGCTTGCACGGATCGGATTGCAGGAAATTGCAGTGTGTTTTATATCTTTATATATCGTGTCATTTTAAGGAGCAAAGCGACGTGGCAATCCATGCTGTCATAAAAATAACTTGTGCTTAACATGGATCGCCACGCATCCTGCGGATGCTCGCAATGACACAATGAGTTTTTTTTCGGAATAATTGCTATGTTTCCTGCCTCATGCTTTGGGCGAAAACGGTGCGTCGGGGAACATACGGAAAGTAGCAATCAAGTGTGTTTTTCGCAAAAACGTGGTTTTAAGTGTTCCTTACAATCTGTCGAACCTCCGTCAGTTCACGGCTTTAGAAAAAGAACCCTTTTTTGACGCTCGATATAGTCTTACGGGCAATAACCGATTTGACTGAACAGGTATAAACAGTACATTTTGAGGATGCGGATTTACACTGAAAATCGGCGGCAGACTGTGCTGAAGTAAATCTGAAAGCACGCTTACCACTGATAATACATCACAGTGTCGGGCTTTTCCCAGAATTTCAGCATAAAACGCTTTTTTGTACAGTTTACCGAAAATGAAAGAGCGGTAGTCATAATATTTCCGTCATTTCTCAGCGGTGCTTCGTCACCCGAATAGTACCGCGCCATTTTCTCGTATGTTCCGTTTTCCTTATAATGCTTTATCAGCCCGCGCTGTAAATCTTCAAAGTTTTTATCGTCATATACCCAGTCAAGATCGCTCCTGCCCAGATATTCAAGATACCGTTCAAAACCGTATTGGGTATGTTCTGTATGCTTTCCCGCCAAATAGGCATCGTAACACCTTTTATACTCTCGGACCTTAACGGATTCACGGGTATAAATATCAATATCCACATATTTCCCGGTTTTATCAACCGGTAGTTTTTTGACATTGTCACTGCGCCAATCAAGAGACGGTACTTTGTGTTCCGCATCGGCGCAAAAGCGTATATGCCCATTTGCATCTCTGTAGGCGTTGGAAATTTCAAGTATTTCATTACGCCACATGACTCTTTCCATCATAGCCGCCATATCTTCTTCGCTGTGTATTTGGTCGATGCGTTCCAATCCGAATTGGAGTCTGCCGTAACCGCTTTGATTTCTTGATATAACGTTGAATCCGGGGTAAATGTAATAATTGCCCTGCCCATGCTGATACGGTAAATATCTGATTTCATCATTTGCTATTTCAATAAGTCCGTAGTTGCCGTGCGCGTCTCCTATAGCAAGGCAGTTGCGATATCGTCAAGTCAAGATTTCTGCCGATAAGAACGTCTCCGCAAAAGCTTTTCACGGCAAGCGCAGTACAGCCCATGAACCTGTGGTAATCATATCTTTTTGCAGTATATCTGCGAGCCTTTTCAAAATCGAAATTCCGATGGCGGTCACAGTCGATGACATAGTCGCCAAGGTCCGTAAAGTTCTTATATTTCCTGTTGACCGTTTTCCATTTGTATGTTGCGCCCTTGCGCAAAGTGCTTCGATCGTTTTCACAGCAGTTATGACGATCATTATACTTGTTCATAAGCATCCTCCTCCGGTTTATTCAGTATATGAAAAATGATCCGGCTCTGCTAATCACGGAGTGAGGCCGGACTGTTTTCAGCACGGCTGTGATTTGCTTCATGTACGACCTGTTGCGACCTGCTTCATGCGCGGTCGCTTGACTTCGATTGCTGTTTGTGCTATGATTTATACAGGTAATTGTGCGCATAATAACAAAAAGCGCAGGCAAACAAGGGAATAACCAATGGCACATGACGGAAATCTAAAAGAGGCTTACGCAAAATTTGCCGTGCCGAATATAGTCAATCTCTGCATTTTTCAGATATACAGCATGATAGACGGCATCTTTGTCGGCAATTATGTCGGTGAGCAGGCTCTTGCCGGTGTGAATCTTGCGATCCCGCTTATGAATATCCTTTACTGCATCGCAATAACATTCAGCGTAGGTACGGGCATAACGGTTGCCGAGCGTGTCGGCGCGGGCAAAAAAGAAGAAGCAAGCGAGCTGTTTTCACAAAGCATAGTATTTGTTTCGGCAATAAGTATAGTATTTGCGGCGATGACGGCAATATCGATAAGACCGTTATGTACGTTTCTCGGCGCAAAAGGCGAGCTTTATGAGCCGACATCAGAATATCTGCTTTCGCTTGCGGCGTTTATCCCGTTCATCGTAATAGAATACGACCTTGAATATCTCATCAAGGAGGACGGCAAACAAATACCGTGCATGATAACAGTTATTTGCGCACAGGCACTTAACGTTTTGCTTGATTGGATATTTATTGCCAAAGCGGAATGGGGAGTGGCAGGAGCGGCGTTGGCGACCGGCATCGCGCAGCTGCTTACATGCGCGGTATTCGCCGTAATGATACGCTCGGACAAAAGAACACTGTTCCGTTTTTCATTTGCCCTGCCCGAATTCAAAAATGTAAAACGTTTTTTCTTTATCGGCCTTTCGGACGGCTTGACAGAACTGTGTGTTGCCGTGATACTTTGGCTGTATAATATCATTACATATGAGCTGTTCGGAAATATCGGCGTTTCACTGTTTGCGGTCATCGCGTATGTAAACAGCCTTATAATAAATTTTATGAACGGTGCAGGCTTGGGAATGGAACCGCTCGTCGGCTACTACCGGGGCGGAAAAGATTTTGCAAATTGCAGAAAACTGCTTCGGTACGGGATCACCGTAGAGCTTGCTTCGGCAGTGTTTTTTGCGTCAGCCATATTTTTGTTTGCTCCCTGTATAGTAAAATTGTTTTTACCTGATATCGGCGGCGAAACGCTCGTCGCGGCGCAGAGTTGGATCAGACACTACGCGCTTTCGTATATTCCTGCCGCGGTCAGCCTGCCGACAATGAGCTATTTTTCGGCAATGAACGAGCCAATATACGCTGTAGCCGTCAGCGTCGGTCGCGGCGCACTTGTACATTCGCTCATATTACTTGCGCTGTTTGCCGTGTTCCGCTCGGATATGATATGGTGGGCATCGCTTATATCGGAGAGCATAGTAATGATATTTTCTTTTGTTTTGATAAATTCAAAAACGAAAGAATGATATTTGCATAATTGAAGCGAACTTTAACGGTGTGAGATTTTCCGAAAATGTTTTCGAATTTTTATTTCGGCATTCGGCAGGCCCGTATGACGGGCTGACCGATGTTGAACAGAAAAAAACTGTTTGTCAATAAGGAGATGCTGTGCTTGGACGGCTTCAGAATACATTCAAAATTCAAACCTACCGGCGATCAACCGCAGGCGATAGACAAGCTCGTCGAGGGCATAAATGACGGGCTTGATGCGCAGGTGTTGCTTGGCGTTACCGGCTCGGGCAAGACGTTCACGATGGCGAATATCATCGAACGCGTCAACCGCCCCACGCTTGTGCTTGCACACAATAAAACGCTTGCGGCACAGCTATATTCTGAGTTCAAGGAATTTTTCCCGGATAATGCGGTCGAATATTTCGTCAGTTTCTATGATTATTATCAGCCTGAGGCGTATATACCGCAGACGGACACATATATCGAAAAGGATTCGTCGATAAATGATGAAATAGAAAAGCTTCGGCACAGTGCTACATGTGCGTTACAGGAACGGCGGGATGTTATCGTTGTTGCATCGGTTTCGTGTATATACGGGCTCGGCGATCCCAAAGCATACAGCGAAATGGCGGTATCATTGCGCCCGGGAATGGAAATGAAACGCGACGATCTGCTTAAAAAGCTTATAAATATACAGTACGAGCGTAATGATGTTGATTTTTCACGCGGTACGTTCCGGGTGCGCGGTGACAATGTGGAGATAATCACTGCCGAGCGCAGTGACAAGGCTGTGCGCGTTGAATTTTTCGGAGATGAAATAGACCGCCTTTGCGAAACAGAAGTTGCTACGGGGCATGTACTTTCGACACTTTCACATTGCGCAATATTCCCGAACACGCATTATGCGGCAGATTCGGATCAGCTTAAAAACGCAATAAAGAATATCGGTGCAGATCTTGAAAAGCAAATAGAATTTTTTGAAAATGAGGGCAAGCCGCTTGAACGCGAGCGCATCGAACAGCGTACACGCTACGACATTGAAATGATCTCGGAAATAGGCTATTGCTCGGGCATAGAAAATTATTCGCGCTATCTTGACGGCAGAGCGCCCGGTCAACCGCCGTATACACTGCTCGACTACTTCCCGAGCGATTTTCTGACGATAATCGACGAATCACATGTTACTGTGCCGCAATTGCGCGCAATGTATGCGGGTGACCGTTCGCGCAAGGAAATGCTTGTGAAATACGGCTTCCGTCTGCCTGCGGCGTTCGATAACAGACCGCTCCGTTTCGAAGAAACCGAGAAAAGATTGCTTCAAACGGTATTCGTTTCGGCAACGCCCGCCGAATATGAGCTTGAGCGTGCCGGCGGTGAAGTTGCCGAACAGATAATCCGACCGACGGGCTTGCTCGATCCGCTGATAGAGGTGCGCCCGATAGACGGTCAGATAGACGACCTGATCGAAGAAATAACTGCGACGACCGCCAAAGGCTATCGGACACTTGTGACGACACTGACGAAACGCATGGCGGAAATGCTGACTGCGTATCTCAAGGAAGCAGGCGTCAAAACCGAATATATGCATTCGGAGGTACACACACTTGAACGTGTAAAATTATTGAGGAATCTGCGGCTCGGTAAATTCGATGTGCTTGTCGGAATAAATCTTTTGCGTGAAGGACTTGATCTGCCGGAGGTCGCACTGATAGCGATCCTTGATGCCGACAAGGAGGGCTTCCTGCGGTCACAGAGGTCGCTTATCCAGACGATCGGACGAGGCGCGCGTAACGCCGAGGGCAGAGTAATAATGTATGCGGACAATATCACCGATTCCATGCGCGGTGCGATAGACGAGACAAAACGCAGACGTGATATTCAGGAAAAGTATAACATTGAGCATAATATCACTCCAAAGACGATAATCAAGCCTATCGCAGAGCTTATAGAAATAAGTAAAGCCGAGGATGCCGAACTTGAAAAAACTGCCGATCCCAAGGCACAGATCGCACAGCTTGAAGAGCGGATGCTTAAGTTTGCACGCAATCTTGAATTTGAAAAAGCGGCAAAAATACGCGATTTGCTGAAAAGCCTGTATGAAGAGTGAACTGTTATGTGATTTTTTGCCGGCGGTGCGGCGGTAATGCCGTCACATTATATAAAACTTCATATAAAACTGTGTTTTATTTGATATCCTGCAATGCAGTGACAATAACTGATAACAGAAACACAGTATGTTGTGGTGAAGCGGGGAAAGCACACCGACGTTAATAAAAAATTAACAAAATATTGTTAAAAAGTATTTGAAAAAATATAAAACATGGTGTATAATTTGTTCGTTATTCTGTGCGATGGAATAACTGCGCATGTTTATTGCGTACAAAAAACAGGCGGAAGGTTGCTGCCCTCGTTAAAAAGCAGGTAATTTTCGCCAAAAAAGTCCGCGAAAAGCGGGCGAAAACGGACGGATACAGCCGTCGCTCAAAAATTTTCGGAGCGGCACACACGGCAAAGTGTATTTGGATCGGAAATGAGGAGGTATATAAATGGCATCGCAGAAAATCAGAATCAAGTTGAAGGCTTACGATCATGATCTTATTGATCAGTCAGCCGAGAAGATCGTCGAAACGGCGATCAAGACGGGAGCTACCGTAAGCGGTCCCATCCCGTTGCCCACGGAGAAGGAAGTCGTAACAATACTTCGCGCCCCGCATAAATACAAAGACAGCAGGGAGCAATTCGAGCTTCGTACTCACAAACGTCTTATAGACATCTATAATGCCGGTCCCAAAACGGTGGATGCACTCATGAAGTTGGATCTCGCCGCCGGCGTAGACATCAACATTAAAATTTAAGGAGGATGAACGATGATGACAAAAGGTATTTTGGGTAAGAAAGTCGGCATGACGCAGATTTTCGCACAAGATGGCACAGTAGTTCCTGTAACAGTCGTTCAGGCCGGACCCTGCGCGGTAGTGCAAATCAAAACGCAGGAGAAGGACGGCTATGCTGCCGTTAAGGTTGGCTTCGGTGATATCAGCGAAAAGAACGTCAACAAGCCTGAAGCCGGACAGTTCAAAAAGGCTAACGCACCCGTTGCCCGCTATATGCGCGAGTTCAAGTTTGATAACACTGCCGATTATAAGGCAGGCGACGTTATCAAGTGCGACATTTTCGCTGAGGGCGACAAGATCGACGTTACCGCAAAGAGCAAGGGACATGGCTTCTCGGGTGTTGTACAGAAATGGAATCAGCATACCGGTCCCATGGCACACGGCTCCGGCTGCCACAGAGTAGTCGGCTCAATGGGCGCAAGCTCATCACCCAGCCACGTATTCAAAAACAAACACATGCCCGGACATTGGGGCGATGAGCAGGTAACTGTTCAGAACCTTGAGATCGTCCGTGTTGACACCGAGCGCGGCGTGCTGCTCATCAAGGGCGCAGTTCCCGGCGCAGCAGGCGCACTGCTTACCATTAAGCAGTCGGTAAAGAGTAAATAAGGAGGTAAGCAGTAATGCCGAGAGTAAATGTATATAACATTGAAGGCGAAAAGGTAAGCACCGTGACTCTCAAAAAGGAGATTTTCGAGGTCGAGGTAAACACCCACGTTCTTCATACAGCAGTTCGCGCCCAGCTTGCTAACAAGCGTCAGGGCACAAAAGGCACGCTGACCCGTACCGAGGTCGCCGGCGGCGGCAGAAAGCCGTTCCGTCAGAAGGGTACCGGCCGTCACCGTCAGGGCTCAACGAGAGCGCCTCAGTATTATAAGGGCGGTATCATTTTCGCACCGAAGTCAAGAGATTTTTCAATAGCCGTTCCCAAGAAAGTCAAGAGACTTGCACTTAAGGGCGCGCTTACCGCAAAGGTAAACGATAAAGATATTATCATTCTTGATGCACTTGAGATCGAAGCCAAGACAAAGGCTATGGTAAAGGTTCTTGCAAACCTTAAGGTAGAGGGCAAGGCTTATATCGTAAACGACGAGCCTGCCGTGAACGTTGAAAGAGCCGCAGCCAACATCCCGGGCGTTAAGACCGGACTTGTAAATACGCTCAACGTTGTTGATATCCTCAACCACGATAAGCTCATTCTTACGAAGGCTGCACTTAAAAAGCTCGAGGAGGTATATGAGTAATGTTTTGTGAAGACATCATCATCAAACCCGTTCTCACGGAAAAAAGCTATGACATGATGAATGACAAGCGCTATGTGTTCGTAGTTGCTCCCAAGGCCACAAAGACTCAGATCAAAACTGCCGTTGAAAAGATTTTCGGCGTGCAAGTTGAAAAGGTCAACACCGTGACCACACAGGGCAAGATCAAGCGCATGGGCAAGTATGAGGGCAGAACCTCAACTGTCAAGAAAGCGTATGTCATCCTTAAAAAGGATTCAAAGGCTATCGAGTTCTTCGAGAACATGGCTTAATAGGGATTTTTGATTATACTTCCGGGAAAATGCCACGGCGACGGCAGCCGGACAGTGATAAAATGAGTCGCTGAGAAATGGAGAAAATTTCAAATGGGTATTAGAAAGTTTAAGCCGACTTCTCCCGCCAGACGTTTCATGTCGGTTTCCACATTTGAGGAAATCACAAAGACGACTCCCGAACGTTCACTTCTTGATACAGTAAAGAAGAACGGCGGAAGAAACAATGCCGGCCGTTTGACAGTCCGTCATCACGGCGGTGCCAATACGAGAAAATACAGAATCATAGATTTCAAGCGTAATAAGGACGATGTTGCGGCTCGCGTAGCGGCGATCGAATACGATCCCAACCGTACAGCGAATATCGCACTTCTCAATTATGCCGACGGTGAAAAGCGTTACATCCTTGCGCCCGTAGGTCTCAATGTAGGCGATGCGATCCTCTCGGGCGACAATGCCGATATCAAGCCCGGCAACGCGCTTAAGATCAAGAACATCCCCGTAGGTACGCTTATCCACAACATCGAGCTTCTTCCCGGCAAGGGCGGTCAGCTTGTCCGCGCGGCGGGCAACGCGGCTCAGCTCATGGCTAAGGAAGATAAGTATGCTCAGGTACGTCTTCCTTCGGGCGAAGTGCGTTATGTGCTTCTTGAGTGCAAGGCGACCATCGGTCAGGTTGGTAACCTCGATCATGAGAACATCTCACTCGGTAAAGCAGGTAAGAGCCGTCACATGGGCATCCGTCCCAGCGTTCGCGGTGTCGTAATGAACCCCTGCGATCACCCCCATGGCGGTGGTGAAGGTAAATCACCTGTAGGCCGTCCGGGTCCTGTTACCCCGTGGGGCAAGCCGGCACTCGGTCTCAAGACTCGCGCTAAGAAGAACAAGTCAAACAAATATATCGTAAAACGCCGCAACGGCTGATAAATTCGGAAGGAGGCTCACAATGAGCAGGTCAGTTAAAAAAGGACCTTTTATAAGCGCAAAGCTTCTTAAAAAGGTTGAAGAAATGAATGCTTCCGGGGATAAGAAAGTGATCAAGACCTGGTCAAGATCATCTACGATCTTCCCCCAGATGGTAAGCCATACAATAGCCGTTCATGACGGCAGAAAGCATGTTCCTGTTTATATCACCGAAGATATGGTAGGACACAAGCTGGGTGAGTTCGCACCCACAAGAACATTCAGAGGTCACTCCGGATCGGAAAAGACCTCCGGTGCGAAGTAAGGAGGCAAAAAGGTATGGCTAAGAGAATAAGAGAAAAAGCCGCAGCCCGCAAGGAGCTGCGCGACAAGAGACCTAAGGCTGTCGCAAAGTATATCAGAATTTCGCCCCGTAAGGTACGCATCGTTCTGGATCTTATCCGCGGCAAGCAGGTCGATGAAGCACTTGCGATACTTCAGTTCACTCCCAAGGCAGCTTCCCCCGAGATTGCAAAGGTGCTGACATCAGCTATCGCAAACGCGGAGAACAATCCTCCGTACTTGAACCGTGACAACCTTTATGTTGCGGCAACATATGCCGATCAGGGCCCGACGCTCAAGCGTTTCATGCCCCGCGCAAAGGGCAGCGCAACGCCCATCTTAAAGCGTTCAAGCCACATCACGGTGATCCTTGACGAGAAGAAGGAGGATAAGTAATCATGGGACAGAAAGTCAATCCCCACGGCCTCAGAGTAGGCGTTATCAAGGGCTGGGATTCGCGTTGGTTCGCCGGCAAGGATATGGCGGCAAACATCAGCGAGGACAACAAGCTCCGCAAATATTTGATGGCAAAGCTTGCCGCGTTCATGGTTTCCAAGATCGAGATCGAGCGTAAGTCGGGCGCGGTAGTTGTTTTCATCTACACCGCAAAGCCCGGTGCGCTTATCGGTAAGGGCGGAGCAGGCATCGACGCTCTCCGTGCCGACATCGAAAAGTTCGTAGGCAAGAAAGTAAATGTAAACATCATGGAGATACGCAAACCCGATATGGACGCTCAGCTCGTTGCGGAATCCATCGCACAGCAGCTTGAAAAGCGTATTTCGTTCCGCCGTGCCATGAAGCAGGCAATGCAGAGAGTTACCCGCGCAGGCGCAAAGGGTATCAAGATCCAGTGCAGCGGCCGTCTCGGCGGTGCTGAGATCGCCCGCAGCGAGGGTTACCATGAGGGAAGCATCCCGCTGCAGACGCTTCGTGCGGACATTGAGTACGGCTTCGCGGAAGCGGCTACCACATACGGACGCATCGGCGTTAAGGTATGGGTATATAAAGGAGAGATCCTTGCCAAGAAGCCCGCGAAAGCAGAAGGAGGCAAATAATCATGTTAATGCCCAAAAGAGTTAAAAGAAGAAAAGTATTCCGCGGCAATATGAAGGGTACAGCTCAGCGCGGTAACTTCCTTGCCTACGGTGATTACGGTCTTGTGGCACTTGAACCCGCTTGGGTAACCAGCGCACAGATCGAAGCTGCCCGTATCGCCATGACCAGATACTGCAAACGTTCCGGTCAGGTATGGATCAAGATTTTCCCCGATAAGCCCGTAACGGCTAAGCCCGCCGAGACCCGAATGGGCTCAGGTAAAGGCTCACCCGAATATTGGGTAGCGGTAGTTAAGCCCGGTCGCGTCCTTTTTGAAATGGGCGGTATCGACGAGGCAACGGCACGCGAGGCGCTTCGTCTTGCAAGCCACAAGCTTCCTCTTAAGGTTAAATTCATAAAGAGGGAAGAAATCAAGGAACAGGACGGTGAAGCTTGATGAAATCGAGTAAGCTTCGTGAAATGAACACGGATGAACTTAATAAGAAGCTGGCTGAACTCAAAAGAGAGCTTCTGAACCTCAGATTTCAGAATGCCACCGGTCAGCTTACCAATCCCAAGCAGATAGACGCTTGCAAGAAGGATATAGCAAGAGTTATGACGATTCTCAGAGAAGCTGAGCTTAAGGCTCAGGGTTGATAGGAGGGTGAATTATGGAAAGAAACTTCCGCAAACAGAGAGTTGGTACCGTTATCAGCGATAAGATGGACAAAACCATCGTTGTTGCAGTAAAGACTAAGGTACTTCATCCTCTCTACGGTAAAACTGTAAACCGTACAACAAAATTTAAGGCTCATGACGAAAAGAACGAATGCGGCATCGGCGATACCGTCCGCATTATGGAAACCAGACCGCTGAGCAAAGATAAAAGATGGAGATTGGTGGAAATAGTTGAAAAGGCTAAATAAGCTTTTTACGACTGTTTTACCGGAAAGGGGTAAATTATGATACAACCTCAAACAAGATTGAAGGTTGCCGACAATACCGGCGCAAAAGAAATTATGTGCATCAGAGTCCTTGGCGGCTCGTTCAGAAAATACGGCAGCGTTGGAGATACCATCGTTGCTTCCGTAAAGACAGCTCAGCCCGGCGGTGTGGTTAAGAAGGGTGACGTCGTTAAGGCAGTTATCGTTCGTACAACAAAACCCACCCGTCGTGCAGACGGTTCTTACATCCGCTTTGATGAGAACGCCGCAGTTATCATCAATGATCAAAAGCTTCCCCGCGGTACCCGTGTTTTCGGGCCGATCGCAAGAGAACTTCGTGAGAGAGATTTCATGAAGATCATCTCCCTTGCTCCGGAAGTTCTGTAAGGAGGATAAGTGATATGAATATCAAATCAGGTGATACCGTTGTTGTCATCAGCGGCGCAAGCCGGACCGTTGACAGCAAGAAGGTTGCTCGCAAGGTCCTTCGTGCTTTCCCGAATTCCAACAGAGTTATCGTTGAGGGCGTGAACATGATCACCCGTCATACGAAGCCCAAGAAGATGGGTGAGCCCGGCGGCCGCATCGAGAAAGAAGCTCCCATTGATGCTTCAAACGTAATGTTATATTGCTCTGCATGCCAAAAAGGCGTGCGCGTTGCCAATAAGGTCGTTGACGGCAAAAAGGTGCGCGTATGCAAGAAGTGCGGCAAGAGCATAGATTAAGCAAGGATCGGAGGAGAGAGATACTATGGCCAGATTAAAGGATAAATACGTAAGCGAGATCGTTCCTGCCCTTCAGACCAAGTTCGGCTATAAGAACATTATGCAGGTTCCCAAGCTTGAAAAGGTCGTTATCAACGTAGGTCTTGGTGACGTTAAGGACGATGCCAAGAAGTTCGACGCGGCAGTAAACGAGATCGCCATCATCACAGGTCAGGCACCTATTGTTACAAAGGCTAAAAAGTCCGTTGCTAACTTCAAGGTTCGTGAAGGAATGAACATCGGCGCAAAGGTAACGCTTCGCGGCGAGAGAATGTACGAGTTCGTTGATAAGCTCTTGAATATAGCACTTCCCCGTGTTCGTGACTTCCACGGCGTTTCTGCAAATGCTTTCGACGGACGCGGCAACTATGCTCTCGGTATCAAGGAACAGCCCATTTTCCCCGAGATCGAGTACGATAAGATCGACAAGGTTCGCGGAATGGACGTTATATTCGTTACTACTGCCAATACCGACGAGGAAGCCCGTGAGCTTTTAGGCCTCATGGGTATGCCTTATGCAAACTGATAGGGGGTAAGAAAAAATGGCTAAGACATCAATGAAGATCAAACAGCAAAGACCCGCCAAATACTCCACTCGCGCTTATACGAGATGCAGCATTTGCGGCCGCCCTCATGCAGTTCTTTCCAAATACGGCATCTGCCGTATCTGCTTCAGAGAGCTGGCATATAAAGGCGAGATTCCCGGCGTTAAAAAAGCAAGCTGGTAAAGCGACGAATATATGGAAGGAGGACACCGATAATGGTTTTAACAGATCCTATTGCTGATATGCTCACCAGAATCCGCAACGCTATGGTGGCAAGACACAGCACAGTTGATATCCCCAAGTCAAACGTAAAGCAGGCTATCGCAAGCCTTCTCCTTGATGAGGGTTACATTAAGGGCGTTGAGATGATCGACGCTGAGCCGCAGGGTACTATCCGTATTACCCTTAAGTACGGCGCAAACAAGGAAAGAATAATTTCAGGTCTCAGAAGAATTTCTAAACCGGGCCTCAGAGTTTATGCTCGCGCAGAGGAGCTTCCCAGAGTTCTGGGCGGAATGGGTATCGCTATCATATCCACCTCTAAGGGCATAATGACTGATAAGCAGGCGCGTGCGCTCAACATCGGCGGCGAAGTTCTGGCTTATATTTGGTAATTTGGAGGTAAGATTATGTCAAGAATAGGTAAGAATCCCATCACTATTCCCGCCGGCGTTACATTGACTGTCGCTGACGGCAACGTGGTTACTGCCAAGGGACCCAAGGGTACCTTCACACAGCAACTTTCCAAGGACATGATAATCAAAGTAGAAGGCGCTACCGCTACAGTTGAACGCCCCTCTGATGAAAAAGCGTATCGCGCTCTTCATGGACTTACAAGAACTCTTTTGAATAATATGGTAATAGGCGTTTCCGAGGGCTTCACCAAGAACCTTACCATCATCGGAACAGGTTACCGTTGCTCGATGCAGGGCAAAAAGCTCGTTCTGGGCTTGGGCTTCTCGCATCCCGTTGAGATCGAGCCGCCGGAGGGCATCACCATCGAATGTCCCTCTGCCAACGCGATCGCCGTACACGGTGTTGACAAGCAGGCTGTAGGTCAGCTTGCGGCTGAGATTCGCGGCGTTCGTTCGCCCGAACCTTACCACGGCAAGGGTGTCCGCTATGAGGGCGAGTATGTCGCACTCAAAGAGGGCAAGGCCGGTAAGAAGTAATCGGAAAGGAGCATAAGTATTATGATAAAGAAAATTGATAAAAACGCAAACCGTCTTGCTCGTCACGCTCGCGTGCGCAAGAAGATAAGCGGAACAAGCGACCGTCCCAGATTGGACGTTTACCGCAGCAACAGTCATATATATGCTCAGATAATTGACGATACTTGCGGGAATACGCTTGCGGCGGCTTCCACACTTGAGCCGGATGTTGCCAAGGAAGTTGCGGAGCTTACAAAAACAGATGCCGCCAAGACAGTAGGCAAGCTCATTGCAGAGCGTGCAAATGCAAAGGGCATCAAGACTGTTGTATTCGACAGAGGTGGTTACCTCTACACCGGACGTGTTCAGGCACTCGCAGAGGCTGCCCGTGAAGCCGGTCTGGAATTTTAAGAGGAGGTAATTGACGATGAATAGAATAGATCCCAAAACACTTGATTTACAGGATAAGCTCGTTTCGGTAAACCGTGTAGCCAAAACCGTTAAGGGCGGACGCAATATGCGTCTTGCGGCGCTCGTTGTAGTTGGTGACGGCAAAGGTCATGTAGGACTCGGTACAGGTAAGGCTGTCGAGGTTCCCGAAGCCATCCGCAAGGCTACCGAGGATGCCAAGAAGCACATAATCACCGTTGCACTTGACGGTACAACGATCCCTCATACCGTAGTCGGCAAATTCGGACGCGGCAAGGTTCTGCTCATGCCCGCTCCCGAAGGTACCGGTGTTATCGCCGGCGGTGCAGTGCGTGACGTACTTGCAATGGTCGGTGTGCGCGATATCCTTACAAAGAGCCAAGGCTCAAACAATCCCGCTAACTGCGTAAAGGCTACTCTTGAAGGTCTTGCGGCACTCAAATCTGCTGAGCAGATCGCCGAGATGCGCGGTAAGACCGTGGAAGAGATCAAGGGCTAAGGAGGAAATTACGATGTTAAAGATCACATTGACTAAGAGCCCGATCGCCTGCCAGAAGGATCAGATCGCCACTGTTCAGGCTCTCGGCCTTAAAAAAATGCACTCAACGGTAATAAAGAACGATGATCCCGCTATCCGCGGAATGATCTTCAAGGTAAAGCACCTTGTTACCGTTGAAGAAGTTGACTGATACGGAGGTACGAATTATGAAATTAGTTGATTTGAAACCTGCAGAGGGTGCTACTCAGACAGGTCGCCGTCGCGGGCGCGGTCCCGGCAGCGGTCTCGGTAAGACCTCCGGTAAAGGCCATAAGGGTCAGAATGCACGTTCCGGCGGCGGTGTACGTCCCGGCTTCGAAGGCGGTCAGATGCCCCTTACGCGCAGACTGCCCAAGCGCGGCTTCTACAATCCCTTCAGCAAGGTATATACTGAGATAAACGTTGCCAAGCTTGAAGCCTTTGATGAAGATACCGTTGTTACGGCTGAGCTTCTCAAGGAAAAAGGCTTGATAAGCAAAATTGAAAAGGATGGAGTTAAGGTACTCGGAAACGGTGAATTGACCAAGCGACTTACTGTTCAGGTTGCAGCCTTTACCCGCACGGCTCAGCAGAAGATTGAGGCGCTCGGAGGAAAGGCTGAGGTGGTGTAAATGTTTACGGTATTCAAGAATGCATGGAAGCTTCCTGAATTGCGCAAAAAAATTTGGTTTACATTGCTGATGCTGTTGATCTACAGACTGTGCTGTTTTATTCCTACTCCGGGTGTAGACCCCACACTTACGATCACCGCCGCAAACGAGAACATCTGGGGCTTGATGAACATCATAACCGGTGGTTCGCTTGAAGGCTATACCTTCATGGCAATGGGTATTTCACCCTACATCAACGCTTCGATCATTATTCAGCTTCTCCAGGTAGTCATCCCCGCTCTTGAGCGTCTCGCTCATGACGAGGACGGCAGAGAGAAGATAAACAAGATAGTCCGTTATTCTTCGTTCGGCCTTGCGTTCCTTCAGGCGATAGGCATCTGCTATGCTTTCTCAAAGAGTCAGCAGATACTCGTTGACGGAATCAACCCCGTACTCGGATACATCATGGTAGGTCTTGCACTTACCGCAGGCTCAGGTGTTGCCATCTGGATAGGTGACCGCATCAGTGAAAAGGGTCTCGGCAACGGTATTTCGATGCTTATTTTCATCGGCATCATCGCCCGTCTCCCCGTAACGGTAGAGCAGTACATCTCAACGGCTATCACAAATTCGCAGAACGGCAATAACGCGCTTTGGTGGATACTTCCCCTCGTGCTTATCGCTGTTGCGGCGATCATAGTTGTAGTTATTTTTGTAGAGCTTGGCGAACGCAGGATCAACATCCAGTACGCTAAGCGCGTATCCGGCAGAAAGGTTTACGGCGGACAAAGCACTTATATGCCCATCAAGCCGAACTCCTGCGGTGTACTTCCCCTCATTTTCTCGATGTCGCTTCTTATGTTCCCGTCGATAATCGCGGGCATGTTCTGGAGCGGCGGCAAGTTCGCCACATGGTATTCCAAGTGGCTCGGCTCGGGCACATGGGGTTACACGATAGTAAGCTTCCTGCTTACGATCGGATTCGCATTCTTCTATTCCGCGATAACGTTCAATGCTCAGGAAACCAGCCAGAACCTTCAGAAGTACGGCGGATTCATTCAGGGCATACGTCCGGGCAAGCCCACGACCGATTATCTCAACAAGATAAACAAGCGTCTGGTGCTTTTCTCGGGACTTTATCTCGGCCTTATTTCCTCGATACCCATGATTTTAAGCTCTGTACTCGGTATGATACAGTCGTCAAATGTGAACTCGGTGCTTGCACTTGCGCTCACATTCTCCTCGACCGGCTTGCTTATTATCGTAAGCGTTTCTATCGAAGTTACAAAGCAGCTTGAATCTCAGATGGTTATGCGCCATTACAAGGGCTTCCTTGATTGACGGTGACTGTATGAAAATGATTATTTTAGGGGCTCCGGGTGCCGGCAAAGGCACCCAGGCTACCCGTATCTGTCAAAGATACAACATACCGCATATCTCCACGGGCGACATGTTCCGTGAGAATATCGGCAAGAATACTGAACTCGGCAAGCTTGCGAAATCCTATATAGATGCAGGCAAGCTCGTTCCCGATGAGGTAACGCTTGCAATGGTCGGCGACAGGCTTTCGCGTGAGGATTGCGCAAACGGCTTCCTGCTTGACGGCTTCCCGCGCACGATCGCGCAGGCTGACGGACTTAAGAGCATGACGGAGCTTGACGTCGTTCTCAATGTCGATGTCGATCCGGCACTGTTGCTTGACCGCATCACAGGCCGCCGCGTTTGCCCCGATTGCGCCGCAACGTATCACATTTCAGTGATAGGCGATTCGACAAAATGCAAGAAGTGCGGAGCAACGCTTGTTCAGCGCGCTGATGATAACGAAGAAACCGTTAAGTCACGCCTTGAGGTTTATGAGGCACAGACAAAACCCCTGATAGAGTATTACGGCGACAGCGTAAAGACCGTTGACGGCAATCAGGAGAGAGAAAAGGTTTTTGAGGATATCACGAAAATTCTGGAGGCAATCTGATGCTTTGCATTAAAAATGCAAGTGCGATATCAATAATGGCTGAGGGCGGAAAAATACTTTCCTCATGCATGGAAATGCTTAAGGAAAATATTAAACCCGGAATAAGTACACTTGAGCTTGACAAATTGGCATATAAGTATATAATAAAGCATAATGCTGAGCCGTCATTTCTCGGTCTGTACGGATTCCCGAATACGCTGTGCATTTCGGTCAATGAAGAAGTCATCCACGGCATACCGAGCAAACACAAGATACTTCATGAGGGCGACCTCGTGAGCCTTGACGGCGGTGTGCTTTGGAAGGGCTTCCATACCGATATGGCGCGCACGTTCATCGTGGGCGAGACGGATGAGGAGAAAAGACTTCTTGTCGAGCGTACCAAGCAGTCATTTTACGAAGGTATAAATAATGCCCGTGAAGGCAATCGCATTTCGGATATTTCACACGGCGTTCAGCAGTATATCGACGGCTTCGGCTACGGGATCGTAAGGGATTTCGTGGGACACGGCGTAGGCAGGGAGCTTCATGAGTCTCCCGAAATACCGAATTTCGGCGCGCCCGGTCACGGCACGCGCATCGTGAACGGTATGACGCTCGCCGTTGAGCCTATGATAAATCTCGGCACATACAAAGTAGAAGTGCTTTCCGACGGCTGGACCACCGTCACGCTTGACGGAAAGGTCAGCGCGCATTGGGAAAATACGGTTGCGATAATCGACGGTCGTGCGGTGATACTGACAGACCCCGATGTGAATGTGTAGGAGGACGGGATGATCGGTGATATCGTCTTATCCCTTGCAGGCAGAGATAAAGGTAAATATTTTATTATAATTGATTCGGTGGATGAACAGTATGTGCTTGTGGCAGACGGCAAGCATCATAAAGCGGCAAGCCCGAAAAAAAAGAAGCTCAAGCATCTTGAAAAAATCGGTACATGTTCGCTTGACGGTGTCCCGCTGACAGACAAACTGCTCAAAAATATCCTTTCCGCCGAAAGTGCTTATAAAGGCGAGGAGTGAATCCATGTCTAAGGAAGACGTCATTGAGGTCGAAGGCGTTGTAACGGAATCGAAAAAGAATGCCGTTTTTGAGGTCCAGCTTGAAAACGGACATAAGATTTTGGCACATATAGCCGGAAAGCTCAGAATGAACAATATTCAGGTGTTACCCGGAGATAAGGTAACGGTAGAAATTTCGACATATGATCTTACTAAAGGCAGGATCATATGGCGCAGCAAGAACTGAGGAGGTTATTATCATGAAAGTAAGACCGAGTGTAAAACCCATGTGTGATAAATGCAAGCTTATCAAGCGTCACGGGAAGGTAATGGTTATCTGCTCCGCTGATAAGAGCCATAAGCAGAGACAGGGCTGATTTTCACCCTGTTTTCTGTGCGTTTACCGTATCGCATATCTGCGGTGCGGTGATTTACGGCGCGAGTGCGCCATGACAATAAAGCCCGTAAATCGGGTGCGGCTGACGGAAGAAATTCCGTTTACCCGACGGGGCTTTGATAATATTATATTCATCTAAAAATTTTGGAGGTGTACTTAATGGCACGAATCGCTGGTATAGATATACCAAAGGAAAAGCGAGTAGAGGCTTCGTTGCAGTCGATTTACGGCATCGGTCCCGCTATCGCTAAAGAGATTCTTGAAAAGACCGGCGTTAATCCCGACACCCGTGTAAAGGATCTTACCGAGGACGAGGTTAACCTGATAAGAGATTATATCGACAAAAACGTTCAGGTTGAAGGTGACCTTCGCAGAGAGGTTTCGCTCAACATCAAGCGCCTTGTCGAGATAGGCTGCTATCGCGGCGTTCGCCACCGCAGAGGACTTCCCGTTCGCGGTCAGCACACGAAGCAGAATGCCCGTACCTGCAAAGGTCCAAAAAAGACCGTAGGCGCGAAAAAGAAGAAGTAATGGAGGAAAACGGTAAAAATGGCTAAAGCTGTTAAGAAAACTACTCATCGCCGTATCGAGAAAAAGAATATCGAACGCGGTGCAGCACATATTTGCTCATCATTCAATAATACTATCGTTACCATTACTGATGTAAACGGTAACGCTATAAGCTGGGCGAGCGCAGGCGGACTTGGCTTCCGCGGCTCAAAGAAAAGCACACCGTTCGCGGCTCAGTCTGCGGCGGAAACAGCGGCTAAGGCTGCTATGGAACACGGTCTCCGCACTGTTGAGGTTTACGTTAAGGGACCCGGCAGCGGACGTGAGGCTGCTATCAGAGCGCTTCAGGCGGCAGGTCTTGAGGTCAGCATGATCAAGGATGTTACCCCCATTCCTCACAACGGATGCAGACCGCCCAAGCGCAGAAGAGTATAGGAGGTACGTTTGATATGGCAAGATATACTGACGCGGTATGCCGCTTGTGCCGCCGCGAAAATCAGAAGCTTTTCCTTAAGGGTGACCGTTGCTACAGCGCTAAATGCCCTGTAACAAAGAGAGGTAAGACTCCCGGTCAGCACGATAAGAGCCGCAGAAAGACAAGTGAATACGGTCTTCAGCTCCGTGAGAAGCAGAAGGCAAGAAGAACATACGGTATCCTTGAAAAGCAGTTCCACGGCTACTTCGAAAAGGCAGAGAACATGAAAGGCGCTACAGGCGAAAACATGCTTCAGCTCCTTGAACGCCGTCTTGATAACATCGTTTACCGTCTGGGTTTCGGCGATTCGCGTGCGCAGGCGAGACAGATCGTTACTCACGGTCACATCACCGTAAACGGCAAGAAGGTAAACATTCCTTCGTTCATCGTTAAGGCAGGCGACGTTATCGCTATCGCCGAGAGCAGCGCAAGCATTGAGAAATTCAAGGCTATGCGTGAAGGCACAAACAAGACCATTCCCGCTTGGCTTGAGCTTGATGCTCAGAACCTCTGCGGTAAGGTGGTAGAGCTTCCCAAAAGAGAGGATATTGATCTCAGCATTGAGGAACACCTCATTGTCGAGTTGTATTCTAAGTAATATCGCCTAAAATTTTGTAGGAGGGTTTTTAATCAAATGATAGAAATAGAAAAGCCTGTTATCGAGTGTAAGCAAGTCAGCGAAGACGGCAAATACGCACAGTTTGTGGTTGAGCCTCTTAAGCGCGGCTTTGGCAATACCTTGGGCAATTCTCTCCGTAGAATTTTGTTATCCTCCCTGCCCGGTGCGGCGGCTACTAAAGTGCGTATAGACGGTGTTCTGCACGAGTTCTCAACTGTTCCCGGTGTTTCGGAAGATGTTACAAACATCATCCTCAACATCAAACAGCTTGCATTGAAGCTCAATTCGGATACTCCCGTTGTAGCAACAATAAACGCAGTAGGTCCCTGCGAGGTAACGGCAGGTGATATCAAGGGCGACAGCACACTTGAGATCATAAACAAGGATCTCCACATCGCTACCATCGACGAGGGCGGCGTTCTCAATATGGAGATCACAATCGACAAGGGAATGGGCTACGTTCCCGCTGACGGAAACAAGTCCGACGATATGCCTATCGACGTTATTGCCGTCGATTCCATATACACTCCCATCCTCAAGGCGAGCTATGTTGTTCAGAGTGCCCGTGTAGGCAGAAATTCGAACTTCGATAAGCTTATCCTTGACGTTTGGACGGACGGCTCCATCAAACCCAACGAAGCCATCAGCATTGCCGCAAAAATCATGAACGATTATCTTGCGCTCTTCGTTGACCTTACCGACAGTGTCGGCGGCGTTCAGCTTGCCGAGGATAAGGAAGGCTTTACGCCTCAAACGAAAGCACTTGATATGACTATCGACGAGCTTGATCTTTCGGTACGTTCGTACAACTGTCTTAAACGTGCCGGCATCAACTCCGTTCAGGAGCTTGCTCAGCTTGATGAAGCTGATTTGATGCGAGTTCGCAATCTTGGTAAAAAGTCAATGGACGAGGTACGCCAGAAGCTTGCCGGTCTCGGACTTAAACTCAAGAATAATGAAGATTAAATAGGAGGATATTTATTATGGCCGGTAACAGAAAGCTTAATATGGCAAGCGATCAGCGCGTAGCCGTTGTTCGCGGCCTGACAACCGACCTCCTTTGGTACGGCCGCATCGAGACCACCGAAGCTCGTGCTAAAGAAGTTCGCAAACAAGCTGAAAAGATCATTACCATGGGCATCAAAACGTATGCCGATACTTTAACGGTAACCAAAGCTAAACTTAACGATAAAGGACAGAAAGTCGATACCGAAGTTAAGATGGACGGTCCTGCTCGCCTTAATGCACGCCGTCGCATGATGGCTTATCTCTATGAAAGAGAGATTGCCAGAAATGACGGTGAGAAAAAGGCTGAGTACAAGGTGCGCGTTGCGCATAACAACCACCCTGTTATCACAAAGATCTTTGAGGAGCTTGCACCTAAGTATGCTAAGCGCGCCGAGGAAAAAGGTCAGGGCGGCGGTTATACAAGAATAATCAAGATGGGACCGCGTCGCGGCGATGCCGCCGAAGCAGTCATCCTTGAGCTTGTTGACTGATTTTATTAAAGAGAGCTGTTGAGGCTCTCTTTTTTATTTCGCTTTGAGGCGGTAAACTTCCGTTGTTTGCATTTGCTGTATCTATCACACAAAATGCAATGCGAAATCACACAAAATGCTATTGAAATAAGAGAATACGGTGTGTTACAATATACAAAAATCAAAAGGAGTGATATCATGAAAGTAAATACACCGCCTATGGGGTGGAACACATGGAACACGTTCGGAGACAAAATCAACGAGGAGCTTATCAGGCAGACTGCCGATGTAATGGTATCTTCGGGCTTGAAGGATGCGGGATATGAGTATCTTGTTATCGACGATTGCTGGTCACTCAAGGAACGTGATGCTGAGGGCAGGCTTCAGGCAGACCCGGAAAAATTCCCGTCGGGAATGAAAGCCGTTGCCGATTATGTTCACTCAAAGGGACTTAAGTTCGGCATGTATTCGTGCTGCGGCACTCTCACCTGCGGACAGTATCCCGCTTCATATGAGCATGAGACCGTCGATGCGGAAACTTTCGCGTCGTGGGGAGTTGATTTCCTCAAATACGATCACTGCTTCAAGCCGCAGAACGAGCCGAGCGATATGCTTTACCGCAAAATGGGCATGGCTCTTGCGAACTCGGGACGCGACATACTGTTTTCGGCTTGCTCGTGGGGCGTGAACGAAACTCACAAATGGATAAAATCCACGGATGCCGATATGTGGCGCTCGACCGGCGATATTTTCGATAAATGGGAAAGCGTAAAGCAGATATACGAACAGAACAAGGCACTTCAGCCGTATAACGGCCGCGGATGCTTCAATGATATGGACATGCTCATCGTCGGTATGAACGGCAAAGGAAATGTCGGGCTGGGCGGATGCACCGAAACCGAGTACCGCACACATTTTTCCATTTGGGCAATGTTTGCTTCACCCTTGATGATAGGCTGTGATATACGCTCGATGGACGATGCGACAAAAAATATCCTCATGAATAAAGATGTCATTGCAATCAATCAGGATGAAAACGCGCGTCAGCCGTATGAGATCGGCAGTGATCTGTGGGTGCGTCTGCTTGCGAACGGTGATCTTGCGATAATGTTTGTCAACGCGGGCGATACCGCAAGACATATGGCGATTTCACTGCGCGATGTAGGATTGACACGCGCTTCACACAAAACACTTAAGCTTACCGACATGTGGAGCAAGGAAGAATTCGATATGCCGAATGAAATCAAAGTATTCAACCTTGAACCGCATGAATGCAAGCTGCTGAGAGGTAAGATCGTTGACGAGTAATTGCGTCGAATGCGGAAGAACTCTTACGAACGATGAGATCGGGTTGACAAAAAAGCTTATCAACCGCGGAGCAGAGGAATTTTTGTGCATAACGTGTCTTTCAAAACGCTTTAATGTGAGCGAAGACCTGCTGAACGAAAAAATCAAACAGTTCCGTGAGCAGGGCTGTTCACTGTTTGTATAGGTATGTTTGTATAGGTATAAAAAACAGGTTGCCGATAACGGTATTTTGGTATATAATATTCTAAAAATAAGGCGAGAGCCAAAATCCGGAGGTAATTAAAATGTTGGTTTCGGCAAAGGATATGCTGAACAAGGCCAAGGCAGGCAAATATGCGGTAGGTCAGTTCAACATAAACAATCTTGAATGGACAAAAGCTATTCTGCTCACCGCACAGGAGAATAATTCGCCGGTAATTCTCGGCGTAAGCGAAGGAGCCGGCAAATATATGTGCGGCTTCAACACTGTAACAGGCATGGTAAACGGAATGCTTGAAACATTGAATATCACCGTTCCAGTAGCGCTTCATCTCGATCACGGCACATATGAGGGCTGCTACAAGTGCATCAAAGCAGGCTTCTCTTCGATAATGTTTGACGGTTCGAAGTACCCGATCGAAGAGAATATCGCAAAGACCAAGGAGCTTGTTGCCGTAGCGGAGCATCTCGGACTTTCGCTTGAAGCCGAAGTGGGTGCTATCGGCGGCGAGGAAGACGGTGTTATCGGCGGCGGTGAAGTTGCCGACCCGGAAGAATGCAAGATGATAGCCGATCTCGGCGTTACGATGCTTGCCGCGGGTATCGGAAATATTCACGGAAAATATCCCGCAAATTGGAAAGGGCTCAGCTTCGATACGCTTGCAAAGATTCAGGAGCTTACAGGCGAAATGCCGCTTGTACTTCACGGCGGAACGGGTATCCCTGCCGACATGATAAAGAAAGCTATTTCGCTCGGCGTTTCAAAGATCAACGTAAACACCGAATGCCAGCTTGCGTTCCAGGCGGCTACAAGAGCATATGTTGAAGCGGGCAAGGATCTTGAGGGCAAGGGCTTCGATCCGAGAAAACTGCTTGCTCCCGGCTTTGATGCGATCAAGGCTACCGTAAAGGAAAAAATGGAGCTTTTCGGTTCAATTGATAAGGCATGATTGTCAAGGCGACAGGCATTCGGCAGTGCCGAAACAGTTGCCGTAAGCTTTCAGCAGTAATTAAAATCTATTGAAATGCGCTGAAAATCCGTTCGGTATCGAGCATATCGGGCGGATTTTGTCTTTTGCATAGAATTTGCATTAAAAAAATCCGCAAATATAAAAAAAGTATTTGACAAAATCACGCTTTAATAATATAATTAACTACGCCTTTGGTTGAGAAGGTCAAATACGCGGGTGTAGTTCAATGGTAGAATCTCAGCCTTCCAAGCTGATTGCGTGGGTTCGATTCCCATCACCCGCTCCAACCTTATTGAAAGGTTATTTGGTGTTATGCGCCAGTAGCTCAGTAGGATAGAGCAACGGCCTTCTAAGCCGTGTGTCGGGGGTTCGACTCCCTTCTGGCGCACCACTTCACCGAAGAAGAACGCATGGTGGGTATGGCGCAGTTGGCTAGCGCGCCAGATTGTGGCTCTGGAGGCCGTGGGTTCAAGTCCCATTACCCACCCCATTTTTTCTTTGGGGTATAGCCAAGCGGTAAGGCAACGGATTTTGATTCCGTCATTCGCTGGTTCGAGTCCAGCTACCCCAGCCATTTGGATAAGAATCAGTAAACACTGAAAATGATTCATTAGCTCAGTCGGTAGAGCACTTGACTTTTAATCAAGGTGTCCCGGGTTCAAATCCCGGATGGATCACCATATTCGGGAGCATAGCTCAGCTGGGAGAGCGTCTGCCCTACAAGCAGAATGTCATAGGTTCGAGCCCTATTGTTCCCACCATGTAAAAACCCTCTTTGTCAACCAAGACAAAGAGGGTTTTTACAACGAGATTTGTCCTGTGGGCAAATGAAAAAGCTGCGCTGTGAAATATTTGCTCCGCAAATGTGAAATGTTCGCTGACGCGAACGCGGGCAAATTTCATTTCACATCCGAGCGAAGCGAGGATATTTCACTGAATATTGGTTGGAGCTGTTTGTAAAATCCGAGTTGCTTGAGCGCGAAAATGCCGAGAAAATATATAATGATCGCGGCACTATACGGAGAATGCTGATTGCTTCGGTCAATACCGCAAAGAATAATGCAACTGATAAATAACAACAAATCAAAATTTGCGGAGGAAATGATATTGAATTTTCCATTTCATGAGCAACCGGATACGGCGGCTATTATTTGCTGTCATATTATAGATCGCAAGGAACCGATATTATACGTTTCGCATGATGAGGATGACGGAATGTGGCAATTTTTATGCGGAGATGAACATTCGCTTTCCGATGCCGGAGTGGTGTCGCCGAAAGAAGTGTTTTTGTCAGATAAAACGATCGGAGTGCTTGCTGAATTGCCAAGAGGATATTTTGCAACGAGGAAAAATTCAAGCGACGATTGGCATATCGGAAAAAAGTGATCTGTCTTGATAACTCACTGTTTGCAATTTTATCAGCTTAAATGTGATTGACTTGATCAGAATATGATACGATGATAACGGCTTTGTGTTTGACAACCGTTTGGACTTCAGGGGAGATAATATGCAAGTAAAAAAATACATAGGGGAGTTTGCGATAATAATTTCGGCGATCATGTGGGGCTGTATAGGCTTTTTCTCCAGAAATCTAAATGAAAAAGGATTTACGGCGATACAGATCGTTGCACTGCGTGCGGTGCTTACCACTGTTTTCACGGGTATATTTCTTTTGATAACAAATCCCGGAGCGCTGAAAATAAAACTGCGTGATATCTGGATGTTCTTGGGCTCGGGGATCGCAAGCTTCGCGTTTTTCAATATTTGCTATATGTCGTCGATAAAAGAAAATTCGCTTTCTGTCGCCTGCATTTTGATGTACACATCTCCGATATGGGTCGTTTTGATTTCTGCTGTGCTTTTTAAGGAGAAGATAACAAAAATCAAAATCGTTTCGCTTGCCATGTGTTTTGCCGGATGCGCCCTTGTGTGCCTTTCGGCGTCGCTTAAGGTGACGAAAATCGGGCTGATTTACGGCATATGCTCCGGCTTCGGTTATGCCTTGTACAGCATATTTGCCAAAATCGCATCAAAAAAATATTCTTCGTTTACCATCATTTTTTATACGTTTTTATTTGCTTCGGTCGGCATGCTCCCTATATGCAACATAGGGCAAACATTTTCGCTTGCGACCGTTCCGAAAAATCTCGTTTTCGTGCTTGGCATAGTGATCATAAATACTTTGCTTCCGTATCTGGTGTACACGTTCGGCTTGTCAAAAATGCCGGCAGGGAAGGCATCAGTGATATCTATGCTTGAGCCTATATCCTCCGCCTTTACGGGATGGATAGTTTTTGCCGAAAACATAGGCATATCCGGCTTTATCGGCATTGCAACCGTGATCGCGGGGCTTGTTTTATTGGAACGCAAACGAGCCGAGTGAGCATTGCGACCGTCGATACTTTCATTAGGTCATGACCGTCTGTATTTAAGCGGCGATACTCCGCGGGCGCGTCGGAAGTCTTCAATAAAATGGCTTGCCGTAGCATAGCCGAGGTCCTGTGCGATGAGTGTCACGGGATCGTCGGTACAGCGCAGCTTGCGTTCAGCCGCGGCGATCCTTTCGTTTTTTGCGTAGGCGGAAAAACCTATATCCATCAAGCGTTTGAATTTCTTTGAAAAATATGCATCGGAAAAACCGCACATTACCGCCGCTTCGTGCATCGTGATCGCTCCGTTGCGCTTTCTGACTTCGTTAAGCACCGTGCGTATAGATGTTACCTCCGGGAAACGGCGGATAAGACCGTTATCGTGAAATACCTGCATGACTTCTGCACACAGCCGCACTACATCGGCACGCAATAAAAGCTCAGAAGCAAACGAATCGGAGTGAAAAGCTTCGTAAGCATGAACAAACAACGGTGCCCATTGCGCGGCATTGCGGATGACCGGGTCGGCAAGCGGTTCGGTCAGACAAAACATGCAATCAAATTCGCGGCTGGTCTGCTCTGATGACGAAAGAATATCCGGCAAAAACTTAATGACATGATTCGCAGTATCTTTTTCGTGTTTTGTCGTGTGCGGAGTCCCGACGGAAATAAGTATCATGTCGTTTTTATCCAAATCAAAAACCTTGTCGGAAGCATAGACCCGCAAATGACCCTTTGTAACAAACAGCAGCTCGGCATATCGGTGATAATGGTATTGCTGCGGTATCCCCGATTCCGAAGCCATTGTCATTTCCTGATACAGGCACTGAATACTCACACGTTCGTTGTTTTTAACGGCAAACGCTTCTTCAACTATCATACATATCTCTCCCAAGGACAAAAATCCGATATTTTTTCATAATATTAAGTATATCATATTTTTGTTTGAAATGCTACAATAATCGTATAAACAGGGAGGGATTTTATGGAAAAGAAGCTTAAGATCGCCGTTATCGGCGCGGGCGGTATAGCTAATTATGCGCATTTGCCGGGTTATTCGCGGATGGATAACGTCGAAATCGTTGCTATCTGTGACATTTTGCCGGAACGTGCAAAGAAAACAGCCGAAAAATTCGGCATCAAATCATACTACGAAGATTACCGCGACGTACTGAACATCCCGGGGCTGGATGCGGTCGATATCTGCACACCGAACTATTTGCACTCCGTGATCGCGTGCGCGGCACTTGAAAAGGGATTGAACGTATTCTGCGAAAAGCCGGATGCGGTAAGCGTTGCTGAAGCGGAAAAGATGAAAGCGGCGGCTGAAAAGAGCGGCAAGCTGCTGATGGTGATGCGGAATAACCGCTATTGGCTCACAAGTACGTTTTTGAAAAAATTTATCAACGACGGCAAAATGGGTGACATCTACGCCGCACGGTGCGGCTGGGTACGCCGTCGCGGCATACCCGGGCGCGGCGGATGGTTTACGACAAAGGCTCAGTCCGGCGGCGGCCCGCTTATCGACCTCGGAGTGCATATGATAGACCTTGCCATATGGCTGATGGGCTCTCCGCACCCGGTAGCGGTAAGCGGATGCACATTCAATAAATTTGCGTCGTCCGAAGACCTGAGCGATTCTGCCGAATCACGTTTCGGTGACAGGAATTCGGAAGGTACTTTCGACGTAGAAGACCTTGCGATGGGCTTTATCCGTTTTGAAAACGGAGCATGCCTGCAGATCGAATTTTCATGGGCATCGAACATCGAGGCTGAAAAGACCTTCGTTGAGCTTCGCGGCTCAAAAGCCGGCAGCTCGTGGAACGCACAGGACGGAGTGCTTAAGATATTCACGGAAGAAAACGGTGCGCTGGTGAATCTGGATCCTCAGATCGACAACAGCCGCGGAGTGCAGATACACGAAGCAAATCTTCGCCATTTTGCCGATGTACTGCTTAACGGAACAGAGCCGATGTTCGTTCCGCAGCAGGGTGTAGATATGATAAAAATTCTGGAAGCAATGTACAAGTCCGCAGAGTGCGGACACGAAATACAACTGTGAGGTAAAGAAAAATGATAAAGGTAACAATTTACAACGAGTATGTTCATGAGTGTGTTGAGCCGGCGATCCATGCGATCTATCCCGAAGGCATGCACAAGGTCATTGCCGATTTTCTCGCCTGCGACGATATTTCAGTCCGCACGGTGACGCTTTTCGGCGAAAACGCTTTCACGATCGACAATAATTTTTCGTGGCAAAATACATTAGAGGTGCTTAAAAATACACCTGTCACGCTTGACGAAGCACTCAGCGAAGAGGTGCTTAACGATACCGATGTGCTTATATGGTGGGGACACATGGCACACGGCTTAGTGCCTGATTCTGTTGTTGAGCGCTGTCAAAGGCACATACAGTGCGGCATGGGCGCAGTATTCCTGCACTCGGCGCACCATTCCAAGCTGTTCAAGGCTATGATGGGTACTCCCTGCGGACTTTGCTGGGGCATCAATGTCAAGGAACGCCTGTGGAACATCGCCCCGGATCACCCCATAATGCAGGGCGTAGGTAAATTTATCGACCTGCCGAAGGAAGAAATGTACGGCGAGCCTTTCCAGATACCCGAGCCGGAACGTCTGCTGATGATAGGTACATACGGAACTCACGAGGTTTTCCGCAGTCTGTGTACATATCGCCGTTATAACGGCAAGATCGTATATTTCCAGCCGGGACATGAGGAAAATCCGACATTCTATATTCCCGAAATACAGACCATAATCCGTAATGCCGTGCGTTGGGTAGCACCGACTATCCGCTTAAAGCAGATCGAATGTCCGCAGACAGCGGAATATCCGTTCTAATGAATACAATTCAGATAAGATTGTAAAAGCAGTATGTTCGTTTTGAGACCTGCCTAAAGACAGGTCTCGAATTTTTATATGACTTTTGCATCCCGGATCTACGGCATATTCGCAAATTTACAGAAATTTTTTCTGTTTATTGAAAATTATTGTTGCATTATTTTAATTTTGTGATATAATCATATTGTTTTTAACGGGCTTGTAGCTCAGTTGATAGAGCGTTCGGTTCGCATCCGAAAGGTCGAGGGTTTGAGTCCCTTCAGGTCCACCATACCGCACACCGTTTTGACGCTATCAGTGCAATATCGGTGTGCTTTATCGTAATAAAACGCCGAATCTCAGTTTATAACTGACGGCTCATAAATATATTTTACCGAGGTGTGGCTCAGCTTGGTAGAGCGCCTGCTTTGGGAGCAGGATGCCGCAGGTTCAAATCCTGTCACCTCGACCATATCGAGTATTCATAAGGGATTTGACTTTATGAATACTCGATTTTCTTTTGTTTGATGCGGTTTTATGTACGGAGCAGGCGGTTCGCCTGCTCTTTTGTTATGCCGGCAGCGGCTCGGTAAGATACTCAACCGATACGCCCTTTCGGGTATCGGCTCTCACATGAGTTTTGAATGCTGTGTCCGGTATCTCCACATATCCGACAAAACGATAGTAGATGATGATTCTCTGCGTTCTGCCTTTGCCTGTGCCTTCGGTTTCGTAAACATCAATATGGTCGATGAGTTCTCTCAATAGCGGTGCGGTCAATTTATTCATCTGCATAAACAGTCTGACTGCCGAGATAAAGTTACTGCGGTCTTTTTCATACTGTCCCGATTCTGCAAGCTTTTGACGGAGCATAGATATTTTACCTTTCAGTTCCATGTGCTCGGTTTCGTACTTGTGGGAAAGTTGCATAAACCATTCATCGCTGACTTTTCCGCTGGCGTTGTCTTCATACAACTTTTCGTAAAGACTTGATACCGTTTCATTTCTTACGATTGCTTTTTGCAGTTCTTCCTCGTTGTGCTTCTTTTCTTTGAGAAATTCCTTATCGGTCTTTTGAGCAAGAAGTTCGGCGAATGCCTCTTCATCGTTTGCAAGAAACTCCGCCATCCTGCGAAGCTCAATTATGACCACCTGTTCTACGGCATCTTCTCTGACATAATGCCTGCCGGGACATTCACCTCTGTAATCCACCTTGTTGTTGGCACATACAAAATAGTGAATATCCTTATTAACCGTATTGGTATGATTACGAAGTTTAGCGTGACAGTCTCCGCAATAAAGCAGATCGCAAAATATACTTTTTTCGGTATTTGTTACTTTGGGTGCCCGGCGTTTGGTTTTGGATATCCGCTTTTGTACCTTTTCAAAATCACTTCGGCTTATAATCGGCTCGTGAACATCCCTGAATATCATCCAGTTTTCAGGTGAGTTCGGTAGCCGTGTTTTGTTCTTGAAACTCTTTGAATAGGTCTTGAAGTTGATAACATCGCCACAGTATTCCTGCTGAGACAGAATCTTATATATGGTCGTTTTACACCATCTGTACGGATTCGGTTGCGTTTTCTTTCCGCCTCTCGGCAAACCCTTACTTTGCCAATATGCCATAGGCACAAGCACTTTTTGTTCCTGCAAAAGCCGTGCAATCGTTTCATTGCCTTTACCTTCAAGACACATCTTGAAAATGCTTTTAACAACCTCTGCCGCTTCAGGATCAATTACCCACTTTTTCTTGTTTTCAGCGGATTTTATATACCCATACGGCGGTTGAGATAACGGTTCTCCCATAGCACCACGCAGACGGTGTGATGAACGGATTTTCTTGGAAATATCCCGTGCATACATCTCATTTAAGATATTCTTGAACGGAGCAATTTCACTTTCGCCCTCTTCACTGTCTATACCGTCATTTACGGCAATAAACCGAATATCGTGATCGGGAAAATACACATCGGTGTAATTACCTACTGAAACATAATCTCTTCCGAGTCGGGATAAGTCCTTTACCATAACGGCGTAAATATATCCCATTTCAATATCCGAAAGTAATTGCTGAAATCCCGGTCGGTTGAAGTTTGTTCCCGTATATCCGTCATCTACATAGAACTTGGTTTCGGTTAAACCTTTTTCCTTTGACTTTTGCAAAAGCAGATTCTTTTGGTTGATGATGGAATTGCTTTCGCCGTCCATTCCGTCATCACGGGACAAACGACAGTAAAGTGCCGTTATCCCGATTTTGTCTTTTTTAATTTTCGGCTGCATTGTTTACCTCCTTTTCGGCAGCCGTACAATCATATTCAGCGTTTATTATATTATCTTTGTCATCTGACGGCAAATCTGCGAAATCGCTTGTAAGATAGTTCTTAATACAGTCTTTCAGCAATGTGTTTTTACGGTTGTTTTTGTGATTTGGCTTTTGAAAACGGGACTCCACAACATACCTTACACCGTTTATGACATACTCACGGGGAGCAGAGCCGAAGCCGATAATCCAATTATTACTCATGCCGCCTCTCCTTATCTCGCATCACGATTGTGCTGACGGTCGTAATTTTGCTTAAAAAGTTTTACGGCAAGTTCGGTGATCTGCTGAGGCGTGTAGTCCTTCGGGACATATTTACGAATATCGTCCATCGGGATTTTCAGTTTTTCCACCTGGTTCGGTTTGAGTTCGTTCATAATCTTGGTTACAGTGTCATAGTCAAGTTTACCTTCTTCGAACAATGCTTTCATCTTTCGTGCTTGTGCATGAGACGGGAAAACTTCGGTTTCGGTGATACGGTCAACAACATCCCGTTGTGCTTCTTCGTCAAGATAGGAAATCTCAACGGCGGGAAGCATTTTCATCTGTCCGTTGTCCACATACTCCTGCAATTCGGGGACAAGATAGGTCAGACGAATATAACGCTGAATCTGTCTTGCAGAATCATCCGTGTTTTCAGCAATGGTTTCGTCGCTCCTCGACTTCGTGCCATTATGGCACGAAGCTTTGCCTTGATGCTTGATCGCTTCCAGTTTCATCCGATACGCTCTGCCTTTTTCCATAATTGATACATTCTCACGCTGATTGTTGGAATCTACCATCAGAAGCGTAGCTTCGTCATGGTCAATCGGATAAATGATGGCAGGGAGTTCTTTGAGGCCGAGTGCCTTTGCGGCGTGTACTCTGCGGTGTCCGGCGATGATTTCGTATTTTCCATCATCGCCATTCAGCGGACGGACGAGAATACGGTTGAGAAGCCCGAATTCTTTGATACTTGCTTTCAGCTCCTCCATTGCCTCGTCGTCCTGCACCTTGTAGGGATGGTTTTCAAAATCCTGAAGCTTGTCCAGCTTCACATTGGCTTGATTTGTTTTCTTGCGGGTTGCGATATTAAAATCGCTTTCTGTTGCTGTCATTTCGGCAGACTTTTCGTTTTTCATAAGGTTTTACCTCCATAATATTTTTAATTTCTTTTTGTCTGCCGTTTTGAGTGAAGGTAAAAAAGTGTATAAAAAATAAAACGGCAGAATACTTTTGGCTTGTCATAGCATTACTGCCTTTCATAATTGTCTTTTGATTTAGTTTTTGTGTTCTCCCGTGCCTGCTTTTCAAGATCTAATTCGAGTTTTACAAGCTCATACAGGCGTGGGGATTTTTCATAAATGTCTTTTGCTTTGCGGAGCTTCTTCCGCAGGGGTGTGATATGCTCGGTTACTGCTTTCCGTTCATCCTTGTACCGTTGCTTTTCATCGGGACTCGCACGGCGGCGTTTGTTATCGATGAGTTGTCTTTGATGTTCAAGTTCGGTAATGCCGGATTCCGTTTTTGCGATATATCCTTCCAGGTCTTTCATGGTGTGGATGCTCTCGGATTCCATAAAACGATACTCCGAAACAAACTTCTTGAAGTTCCTTACTTCGTACCGCAATTCCGGAGATAACAGCATAATGTCGGTTCGTTCATCCAAAAAGCGGAACACCTCAATAATCAGCAAGAACAGCAAATCGACCAAAACCGTCGCTGTATCATGGCTATGCTCAATGGTAAATCCCAATCGGTCTGCCATTGAATCAAGAGGCGATTTTCTCGGCTTGTACGGCGGGTGATGCTGACGGTAATAGTAGAAGCCCTCGTACAAGTTGTTATCGTCAATCCAACTGTTGAGATAATCTCTTGTAAAGCCGAGTGTGTCCATACGAATCGGTCGTTGCCATCCCGGTGCAATAATGGTTAGATGCTTGTGGTCATCGTTCAAGGTATAACCGATAGCTTCCAGATGAGCGTAAATATCATCTGCGCCTCCGCAATACGGCAGGATTTCTTCAATGTCCGCTTTGATCATATCCCTGTGTGTCATCTGCCTGTTTCGATGTGCCCAGTATTCTTTCTTTTTGCCTTTGCTATAAAAGTTGCTGTTTTCAAGAACAGAAAGACCGTGTTCACGGCATACGGCATCCGACACCTTTCGAAGCTCCAAGTGGTCACCGATTTTGTTTTTGAATTTCTGCCCGTCAACAAAAGAGCAAGGATTCACGACAAAATGGCAATGCGTTGACTGCGTATTCAGATGCACGGTAACAAGCACTTGGTATTTGCTACCCCACATTTTCCTTGCCGTTTCTTTACCGATTTCAAACGCCTGCTCCGGTGTTACCTCTCCCGGCTTGAAGCTTTGAATGCCGTGATAGGCGACGACCTTACCTTTCATACCGAAACGCCGCTGAACGGCGACCATCTCCGCATAAGCGTTTTGTTTTGAACAGCTGATACCGCCAACGAACATTTTCCTGGCGGTTTTGTCATCGTTCTCGGCATAGCGGAGTGCGGCATACAAGTCTTCGTCAAGATATTCTTTTGGAGTGGTCTTGTCGGGATTGTCGGCGTATTCAAGCGTTGCTTTCAGGTTTCCGTAAACGGGCCAGAATCCGGTAACTGCCACGTCGCATCGCGCCACCTTTCCTCGCTTTCACCGCAAGCGGCAAAAGGCTCGTCAATATGCGGATGCTCCTTTTCCCCACAAAGCAATTTGCTTTGTGGGGACCCCGGAACACCCTCCTTTCCGGGCATCAGCAAATTATTCGTGATCTCTTTCAGCAGGTTTTCAATTTCGGCATTGAGTTTTTTGGAAGATGATTTATCCTCCAAGTTGCCGAGCTTTTCGAGCAAAAGAAAAAGAGTATCGGGCAGAACCGCTTTCGGTTCATAACCCAATGCTCTTTGCTTTACATACTCGCTGACTGACAGACCGCATTTCTTTGCTTTTGCTATAATGGTTTGTTTTTCTTTTTCCGTCACTCGGGCGGATATTTTGATTTCTTTCCCCGTGATTCATCAACTCCTTTCCGGGGGATTGGGGGCAGCAGCCCTCCAAAGAATCAGCCGTTTTCGGCTGTGAACGGGACGGCGTGTGGAACACAAAGTCCCTGCTTGCTAAGGTGTGAGACACACCTTTCCTGTGACTGAATTATTCAGCCCTTTGATACCCTCATAGGCATCACATCCTTTCTTGATTTTTTCATAATAAAAGACCGACTTTTTCAGCCGGTCAAATTATGTCTGTGTAGGTGTTTGTTACGGATAGTGCCAAGTTGCAAAATTTGCATGTTGGGAACAAGCGTAACCGAACGACTTGCTGCCGTTACATATAACGCTAAGTGGTCAAAATTACCACTTACCGATAGCCGTAACAGAAACCGTTACATATATTGCTAACGCATCAAAATGATGCGTTAGCAGATGGCACAAATTCAAACTAATTCCGTTACACTTAATGCCAAGTCCTCATTTTGAGGACTTG
>JAZRZN010000045.1:0-1382 GCA_045601365.1 Clostridia bacterium
TATGCTGTTAAGGTCGGGAATGACCGACATATCATAGGTAAAATCAAGCGTTCCGGCGTTTTCGATTTTGAGATATACGACCTGCGTATATCCGGGTTCGTACAGTGCCGCATCGTTAAATACCTTTGTTGTGCTGTCCACGGGGGAATATCCGCTGTTTGTTTTATGGTACAGATTGACCTTCAGATCACCGAAATTCAAGCTGTTGATGATCGTGTCATCCGCCTCAAACCATGCAAGAGAAGCGTTTGTTCCGAGTATTGCCCAAACAACTAACAGCAGGATACTGATGGCAATAGCTAATTTTGTAACTGTTTTTCTTTTCAGCATTTTGCCCTCACGCCCCTCTCATCGTCATCACGCCTTCTGCGTTTCCAAAAGAGCAGAATAATCAGCATCGAGCCGCTGACGATCATCAGCGTGATCCACAATTCAAGATGCGAATTATCTCCGGTCTGCGGTGAGTGTGGATCGGTATGATGCTCTTTGTTATCAAGGCATTCGTAATATGTATAAAGCACATATTCATCTATGCTCTTTACATCAATTCTCTTGCCGTCAACGGTATAATAATCAATTATGGCGTCATCGTTCATATAAAAATGGACTCTGCCGTCTTTTGTCTTATAGTGCTTATCGCCGTCCGGGTAGGCGGTGTAGGTTTCGCCGCCAATCATCACCACGATGACCTCGTGCATTTTGCCGCCGCATTCCTTGCATTTCATCGGCTCGGACTTGCCGCAATCATCACATACAAAGGTGGATATACCGTCAATTTCTTCAATGTGATAGGAATGCTTTTCGTTGTTCGGGCATTTCCAAGTCGGTTCTTCAATAGCATATTCCTCAGCAACGAACTGCCACTTGATTTTGCCGATCTGCTTCTGGAAGGTGTTGTCCATCGTTGTCGGCACATCGAGTGTTACATTAAGGTCAAGCGAGCCGCCCGAATAGAGCGTACCGAGGCATACCCAGTCTGTCAGCCCTGCGGTTTTGTCCGCCGCCGCATCAAACATCGGTGTATCGGTATCTTTCGTGACGGTCAGCGTCATCTGATTCAAAAACTCATTATACTTTTCATCGGTTGAGCCGAGGGAGCGAAGGTAAATCTTGACCTTTACTTTGTTATCCGCCTTATTGCTGACGGTGATCTTCTGTGTAAGAGATGCACCGGGTACCACATTTTTGAAATTGGCGAACAGATCGGTCGGTGAATGCTCACTGCCGGGTTCAAAAATGAGATCACCGGCATTGCCGTTATAGGTAACATTGGCATCCGCCGCAAATGCAGTCAGCGAAACCGAGCTTACAAGCAATATTGCCGCACATAAAACGGTTACAATTCTTCTTAGTCTTTTCATACGCCGCCTCATCTTTCTGCC
>JAZRZN010000046.1:0-13789 GCA_045601365.1 Clostridia bacterium
ATTTTATCATGTCGCGTATTCCCTTGTGTCATTGCGAGGAGCAACGCGACGTGGCAATCCATATGTGTGCAAAAGTTACTTTAACGCCAAGCATGGATTGCCACGCATCCTGCGGATGCTCGCAATGACACGATATATAAAAATATAAAGCGCACTGTACTTTCCTGCCACCCGCTTCGCACTTGCGGAACGGTCAAGACAGTTCATTATGGTGTCGCACAGTATAAAAAGGGACTTTTTTAACAACCCCAATTTTACAGGCTGATGTATGTGTAGGAAAATGTGTGTTTTTTAGAATAGCTATGCGCATGTATGCGGCACGCTTGCCGCGTTCTGTATGTGATATGATTGATATACAGCATGCTATTGCGATCCTTTCACTGCGCTGTAAGATTAAAGCTCAGTGCATCAGTCCGTCGTCATCCTTGAATATCTCAAAAGCACAGCACGGGTAATCCGTTGAAGAACCGAGATTTGCATGTTCGTGATCGGCAATGTGCATATATGCATAGCGGAGCGTAACGGCATTTTTGACACCGCGGAAAACAACTGTGTCACCTTCGATGCGTCCGCGTACTTTTTTATATTTGCCGTCCTCGGCAGCGGCTTCAAAGCCTACGAGCTTATCGCCTGCAAGCAGTTTGAGCCCGTCACCTACATAGTCGAAATGCACGGTAACGGTATCCTCATCGAAGCTCCAACAGCAGGGGATGGGAGAGGTAGCATAATCGGGATCGCCGATATCGTATTCATTGGCAAGCACGCAGTCGGCAAGACGCTCGCCGACCGGCTTCTTGTACGGCGGATGCGCCCAATCTGCATTTTCTGCTCTGCCGCCGACATCCATTGAAACTATCATGTGGCAGTTATCGAGGATGTCAAGCATTTTGTACTGCGCATAACGCACCTCTTCAATGTACTTCCATGCTTCAAGCCCCAGTCCCTGATGCGAAGATATCTGAACATAGTAGAACGGGAAGTCCTGTCCCGATCTTCTGCGAAGCTCTTCGACATACCATTTGAGCTGATAAGGATATTTTTTGTATCTCCATTGCTCGCTTTCGCCCTGATAGAAAAGCATACCCTTTATCGTCATGGGCTGAACGGGTGCCATAAGCGCGTTGTAGATGCCTGCAAGCGGGATGTTTTCTTTTTCGGGCTTGGTGTAGTTCATCGGCTCTACAAGCTCGGGCATTATCAGCTCCATCATCGGCGAACCGCCGGATGCCACTATCACTATACCCAGAGGGATCGTTGACGAAAATGTTTTTGCCATCTTTTTTGCAAAGAAGAAGCCCATTGCCGACATATCGAGAATGTCATCCTTTTTGCTTATCGGACGCCATGAACCTTTTTCGGGATTCACGAGATCGAATTGCGGCTTGAGCATGCATTCGGGATGGATGCACGCGCATCCGCGCTGTTGCTTGATGACTCTTATATTTGCGGGTATATCGAGCATTTCGTCATCGTATATGCCTTTGCCGTTTGAATTGGCACCCGCCATGGTAAGCTCGGCATTGCTCTGACCGTTTACTATCCATACGTCACCGATAAGTATATCCTTTACGACGAGCTGTGTTTCGCCGTCGGAAACGGTCATTGTCTGCGGCAATGTGTTAGCCGGCATCGGGGGAAGAAATAAATGCCACTCAAGTTTGCGGTCAACTATACCGTAGCTTTCGTAAGGTCCGATAACGGCATATATGATATCGCCTCTGTTTTTGCCCTTGCCCCAAATGTGTACTGCTGTTTCACGCTGAAGCACCATATGGTCGCCAAGTGCAGTGGTAAGTCTGAATTCCGACATAAATATCACTCCTTGTAAATGCTATATTTTACAGCACCGGTAAAATAAAAATATCCGGCAAATGCTGTTTTATACTTTTTGCAATGTGTCATGACCGCCGTCAAAAAAACGCATTATCCGTTCCTTGTAATCGGGCGCAAGATCGTAAACTGTGTGTCCGTAGCCGTCATACATGTAAAGTTCGCATTTAAGCTTTTCCGCTATTTCGACAGATGCCTCCGGCGCAAGCACACGGTCGGCATTGTCACCGATGACAAGCACCGGACATTTTATTCGGCAAAGCTGATCATATATGTCAAAGCGGCTGTCGGCATCTGCCAGCACCGCGACACGCTTGAGGTCGTCACGTGTGCCGACAGCTTCAAGAGCCCTCAGTGCTTCCGCGTTGGCTTGGAGAAACTCATCGGAATAGAAGCGTTTGAATGCGTATCGGTTAAGTGCCGCGGCATCTCCCGCTTTTGCAAGCTTCACCCACGCTGAAAGCACGGTCCGAGAAGTGGCGTTCTGTCGTGAACAGGTCGATGCGAGCAGAAGCTTTTTGACTTTTTCGGGATAATTCACGGCAATCAGCTGAGCTATCATCCCGCCCTGCGATGCCCCGATCATATATGCATTACCGATGTCGAGCATGTCCATTGCCCGCACGGTGTCATCTGCCATGGCGTTGACTGTATAGTATTCGGGTATATCCTTTTTTATATCGAATACATATACGGTGTAATCGCGTGAAAACATATCGTATGCGCCGGATATAGCTTCGGCGTATTCCGTTATCGGTCTGACACTCAGCCCCGGAAGCATTACGAACGGCTTCGCTCCGTGGCCGAAGATTATTACATCTGTTTCAAAATCCGCAGATGTCAGGGTGTGTATTTCGTACATTTATTCTGCCTGCATCAAATGAATTTTTTTATTTCGGTATATTGTCTGCCTTTGCGCGAAACTCCGCCTTTTTCACCCAGAATGAATCTGCCGAAGCCGCGAACCGATATCACGTCATCGGGTTTCGGAACATGCGAGGTGTTTTCGCAAAGCCTGCCGTTTACAAAAATTTTTTGTGCGGCAAAGAGCTGATCGCACTGATTGCGTGAAAGGTCGAATACTGCAGCGATTATGCAGTCAAGGCGCATTGAAGCAACGGATATGCTGTGCGTTTCGAGCTTGAACAGCTCACCGTCGGGAATATCTTTTACGGCGGTGCATTTTATTGCCGTGTGCTTTACCTTTGTCAGATTCTGCATAACGTATCCGCACATGGTGTCAAGCAAAAATATGTATGCCGAGGGATCTCTTACAACTATGTCGCCGATATTCTTGCGTTCGATGCCGAGATTCATCATTGCACCGAGATAGTCGCGGTGGGTGAGTACATCGGCAAATTTTTCGAGTAACGGCTCGGCTTTTAAGCATACTATGGGAAAACTTTCCTCATAACCGAAATCGGCGACATTGCCGAAGCGTGCCACTACGCGTTCACATCCGTCAATGCCGCCGAACAGCGTATATTTGCAAAGCTCACGCTCGTTATTTTTGAGATCGTTTTGCTCGTCAAGTCCCAAAAAACCCGTGAACGTAAAACGGTTTGTTTTATCCGCACGGCGTGAAAGATCCTTCAGGTGATTTATAAAAACATTATCCATATAATTATTGTAGCACATATTGGCGTGAAAGGGAAGAAAATTTTTGCCGATAAAGTATAAAATATACGATATGAATAACACAGAATCACTGTAAGGCATTCAAAAATCCTTGCACAGTTATGCAGAAAGTGTTACAATACTTTTCGGTGATGTTTTATGATGAAATTCTGGGTAAGAATATATAAGGATAATAAACTCGTACGGGACGCGGTCTGTGATACGGATATTTCGTTTTCACCTGCCAAAATGCTTGAAGAAGGGCTGAAACAATGCTGTTATGAGCTTGATCTTTCAAATCCGCTTATTTTGAAAAAGCACATAACCGACATAAAAATGTATTCGCTCACGCGGTTCATGCCGGACGATTTTCCCGAAAGCGTTGATTTTGATAAAATGGAAATAAATGTTTTTGATGATTCCAAGACTAAAAAGCGTATATAAAAAAATGTTCGGGCTATAATAATCTGCGAAGGAGTTGATTGTTATGGCACTTGATAAAACTGCGCTCGCGCTGACTATTATCGGTTCGCTTAACTGGCTGCTCGTAGGTTTGTTTTCATTTGACCTTGTCGCCTTCATTTGCGGCAGCGGTACTATGTTAGCCAGAATAATATATGCAGTTATCGGTATCACGGCAATATGGTCTATAACGCTTTTGTTCAGACGCATAAAGCCTGTGACCGAGGAATAAAACTATTGATAATATCTCCCGTATGGTGTATAATCTTACATGTACGGGAGGTATTTTTTTATGATAGTTTATTTAAGTGAATTTGAAAACCTTTTTGAAAATGACGATGCAACGCTCGCAGTGAGCGAGGCACTGAGAAAATGCAAAGAGCTTGATGCCGAAAAGCTTGTGCTTGATAAAAAAGAACTTCATTTTTATGAAAAATATGCATTCAACAAAGAGTATTACATATCAAACAATGACAGCGGCAGAAAATCAATAATTTTTCCTATAATAAATATGAAAAACTTCACTGTTGAAGGCTGCAACACCGACCTTGTTTTTCACGGCAAGGTGCTGCCTTTTGTAATCGACGGCAGTGAAAACATCACGCTTGAGAATTTCAGCGTGGATTATAAGTATCCTTTCTTCTTTCAGGGAAAGATCATTGCTTCCGGCAAAGATTTTATGGAAATGGAAGTCGATAAAGAGCATTTCAATGCGCATATAGAGGGAAACGAAATGGTATTCACTTCTCCCGACGGCTGGAGGATTTCAAGCAAAAAACTCCTGAATTGCGAACTTGATGTAAAAACAAACGCACCGTCACACTGCATACCGCCTTATTTTGCGTATTTCGGTGATGAAAAAGATACATCATTCCTCAAAGATATGACAAGATATCTTAAGCCACTGCAAAAAAGTGAGAACGTTATCCGCTTCGAAGGGGATTTCGGACATATCCACAATGTAGGAAATTATTGGGTATGTACCTTCAGCTCAAGAGAAAATCCCGGGATTTTCGGAAATAAAACCAAAAACATAACGATCGAAAACGTTACGCTTCATTCAACAGGCTCAATGGGCGTGATATGTCAGCTCTGCGAAAACATCTTTATGAAAAACTTAAAGACCGTACCGCGTGAAAATTCGGGACGGATGCTTTCGGTAAACGCGGATTCCACGCATTTCGTTTCCTGCCGCGGTTTTGTCAGATATGAAAGCTGTACGTTCCTGAATATGCTTGATGATGCCGGAAACTGTCACGGGAATTATCTCAAGCTTCAAAAAAAGCTTGATGAGCATACTGCGTTGCTTACGTTCGGACACCGTCAACAGCAGGGAGTGAATATTTTCGAAAAAGGAGATAAAATACGCATAGTAGATAACGAAACAATGGTCGGTATCGCGGTAACAACGGTAAAGAGCGCTGAACTTATTTCCCCGAAACTGTTGCGGCTTGAAACGGAAGAGCCCCTTCCCGATATGGAACCCGATTTTGCATTTGAAAACTTCACTGCGATGCCGGAGCTTTACATAAACAACTGCGTTTGCGGCGCAAACCGACCGAGAGGATTTTTGCCTTCGACATGGCGTAAGACCGTTATAACGAACAACACATTTTCCAACATGTCGTGCGCACTGCACTTTACGGGCGATTGCAATGATTGGTTTGAAAGCGGTCCTTCCGAGGATGTAACGATAAAGAACAATAATTTCCGCAATTCGGCATATACCGGCGGAGCGGCTATATATATAACACCGCATGTTTTGCGCGGAAAGAAACCGTATCACCGCAATATAGTGATAGAAGACAATGTTTTTGAAATGCATGAAAAAAGATTCATAGGCGCGGAATATGTCGAAAATCTTGTTATGCGCAATAACAGATTCATACGCAACGAAGCTTTTCCCGCACATGAGCAGGTGGGTGAGAACGGCATCAGCCTATCCGATACATGCGTAAATGCATGCGTCGAAGAGCCTATTGAAGTCTGATGCACTGCCATGCTTCTTTAAGCCTGTCGATGCTCCGGGCGGCATTGGCGGGACTTGTTGACGGAAGCACCGTCGGCATTATACCGGTCTGCGGGGAAGTGTATTTCATATAGTTCCTGTAAGCCGTTTGAACGTTTACGCATATTCGTGTTATCGGTGCGTTTGACAGTATGATATCAAGGCTGTTGACAGTAACATTTTTGATAGACGAATCCTGCGAACCGATTATTTCACATGAAGCGATAATGTCCCACAGTGCGAGATGATTTGAAAGAATAAGCGTTTTCTTTTCATCAACGGTTTCGGGAACGGGAGACGCGAATATTTCGGCACATACGCGCCGGAAACGGTTTTGTTTATGTCCGTAGAAAAAGCATTGCTCACGCGATGCAACGGACGGAAAACTGTCTGATATAAGCACATGTGACTGTTCATTGAATAACGGCGGTATAGGATGGACTTCAAACATTTTCAAAACCTCTTTACGGTTACAATACATTAAAATATGTAAAAAGTCAAAGCTTATTTGAAAGGAAATTAAAACAATGCTGAAAATAGGATGTCATCTCTCGGCATCAAAAGGATATCTTCATATGGGCGAGGAAGCGGCTTCGATAGGAGCGAACACGTTTCAATTTTTCACCCGCAATCCGCGCGGCGGAAGCGCAAAGCCTATGGATAAAAACGATACCGATGCTTTTATGGAATTTGCGCAAAAAAATCGGTTTGCAACAATACTTGCACATGCACCGTATACGCTAAATGCGGCTTCGACTAATGAAGAAACACGCACATTCGCTTTTGAGGTGATGAGCGACGATATGGCAAGAATGGAATATACACCGAATCAAATGTATAATTTTCACCCCGGCAGTCATGTGGGACAGGGCACGGAAAAAGGGATAGAGCTTATAGCGGATATTCTGAACAGAGTGCTTAAGCCCGGACAGACAACGCTCGTTTTGCTTGAAACGATGGCGGGCAAGGGAAGCGAGGTCGGCTCACGATTTGAAGAGCTGAGGGAAATAATCGACAGATGCGAGCTTAAGGATAAGCTCGGCGTATGCCTTGATACATGTCATGTCAATGATGCCGGATACGATATAGTAAACGGTCTTGACGGCGTGCTGACGGAATTTGATAAGGTAATAGGGCTTGAGAGGCTCAAGGCAGTACATATAAACGATTCGATGAATCCGTTTAACGCGCATAAGGACAGACATCAAAAAATCGGGCAGGGATATATCGGACTTGAGGCGTTCGGAAGAATAATCAACCATCCGGCACTAAGAGAGCTTCCGTTTTATCTTGAAACACCGAATGAGCTTGACGGGTACAAAGCGGAAATTTCGTTGCTTAAGAGCCTTTATGAGCAATAGAACGTGAAAAATAAGCAAAACTTTGCTTCAAAATAAACAAAACTTCACTTGAACTCTGTACAATTAAAAAAAAGTATGGTACAATATACGAAATAAAATACAAATACTCGGAGGAATTATAATGATAACATCAGATGAACTCAGAAAAAAATTTATTGATTTCTTTCATTCAAAGGAGCATACGGTAATTCAGGGTGCTTCACTTATTCCGGAAAACGACCCGAGCGTGCTGTTCACCACGGCGGGCATGCATCCGCTCGTACCGTATCTGCTCGGTCAGCCTCATCCCGAGGGAACAAGGCTTACCGATGTTCAGAAGTGCGTGCGCACGGGTGATATCGACGAGGTCGGTGACGCTTCGCATCTTACATTTTTTGAGATGCTCGGCAACTGGTCACTCGGCGATTATTTCAAAAAAGAGGCAATATCATGGTCGTGGGAGTTTCTTACCTCACCCAAGTGGCTCGGACTTGATCCCGAAAAGCTTTTCTTCACCGTGTTCGCAGGCGATGAGGACAGCCCACGCGATACCGAGGCGGCAGGCTATTGGATGGCAAACGGTGTAAAAGAGGATCATATCTTCTATCTGCCCAAAGAAAACAACTGGTGGTGGGCAGGTCCGACAGGTCCCTGCGGCCCCGATACCGAAATGTTTATAGATACCGGCAAGCCGAAGTGCTGTGACGAATGCTCGCCTGCGTGCGATTGCGGTAAGTATCTTGAGATATGGAACGATGTTTTCATGCAGTACAACCGCACCGCCGACGGAAAGCTCCATACGCTCGATAAAAAGAACGTAGATACGGGTATGGGACTTGAGAGAACTATCGGCGTGCTTCAGGGTGTGAAGTCGGTTTACGATACAGACCTGTTTACGGCTTCGCTTGCGAAAATAGCTGAGCTTTCGGGCAAAAAATACGGCGAGAGCGAGGATGTTACAAAGGCGTTCCGCGTAATGGCGGATCATATCCGTACCGCCACATTTATTTTGGGTGACGCGAAAGCCGTGACACCGAGCAACGTGGATCAGGGCTATGTTCTGCGCAGACTTATCCGCCGCGCCATCCGCTTTGCCAATGGTCTTGATATGCCCGAAAAATCTATCCTTGAGATAGCAAAGGTTTATATCGAACAGTATAAGAGCGTATACCCCGAGCTTGAGGCACATAAGGATTTCATCCTTGAACAGCTCGGTCTTGAGGAGGAGCGCTTTACCCGTACACTCCGTCAGGGACTTAAGGAATTTGAAAAAGTAGCCGCACAGATGGCTTCAAACGGCACGACGGTAATAGACGGTACGACAACGTTCCATCTTTACGATACATTCGGCTTCCCGCCGGAGATAACCGACGAAATGGCACGTGAAAAAGGCTTCAGCGTCGATATGAAAGGCTTTGATGAATGCTTCAAGGAGCATCAGAAGAAGTCATCGCAGGGCAGTGAACAGCGCTTTAAGGGCGGACTTGCCGAGCAGACGGTGGAGACCGCACGCCTTCACAGCGCGACGCACCTGCTTCATTCCGCGCTGCGCAAGGTGCTTAACGATCCGGATGTTGCCCAAAAAGGCAGTAATATCACAAGCGAACGTTTGCGTTTCGACTTCACATTCGGCAGAAAGGTTACGCGCGAGGAGCTTGACGAGGTCGAAAAGCTCGTAAACGAAGCTATCGCGGCTGACGTTGAGATAATCTGCGAGCAGATGCCGCTTGAAGATGCAAAGGCATCCGGCGCGATTGGTCTGTTCGAGCATAAATATGATTCAATGGTAAAGGTTTACACTATGGGAAGCTTCTCAAAGGAAATATGCGGCGGTCCGCATGCTTCGCGCACCGGCGAGCTTGGACATTTCAGAATACTCAAGGAGGAAAGCTCATCAGCGGGCGTTCGCCGTATCAAGGCGGTACTTGAATAAGCGGGTACATCAGGATATGTATTTCCGTATATGAGAAGGAAAAAAATGAAAATAACTTATTTCGGTCATTCGTGCTTCAAAATCGAAGAAAACGGATATTCGCTCGTTATAGATCCGTTCCGCGATGTGCGCGGATATAAAAACGTACACACTACTGCCGATATGATCCTTTGCAGCCACGATCACTTCGACCATGCGGCCGTAGAGGGCGTAAAGCGCAAGGTCAGCGGAGTGCAGAATCCGTTCGGCGTAACGATGATGCAGACGTATCACGATGAAAAATCGGGTGCGGAGCGCGGCGAGAATCTCGTTCACATCATAATGTGCAACGGTAAGAAAATAGTGCATCTCGGGGATCTCGGGCATGAGCTGAATGCGAAACAGCTTGAATATGTCAAGAACTGCGATGTGCTTATGATACCGATAGGCGGATGCTATACGATAGATTCGGATACCGCTTGGCGCGTGATCCGTGCCGTTGACCCGAAAATCGCAATACCTATGCACTACCGCAACGGAAAATACGGATTTGAAAATATCGGAACGGTTGCCGATTTCCTTACCAAATCCAACAGAAAAATAGCCGTTTCGACCGCTGATTCATTTGACTTACCCGACGGGGATAAAATAGTGCTTGTCCCCGCGGTCTTTGAAAAATAGGAGGATAATTATGTTTTTTGAAAAGGCTGTTCCCGTGTGGAGCAAAAAATACGGAAACGAAAGAAATATACTTTTAAGCTTTTGTACCGAAATCGACTTTTCGGGGAAATTCGCAAAATTGAAAATTGCGGCAGATGCTCTTTACAGAGTGTATATCAACGGCGAATTCGCATTTCACGGACCGCAGCGTTGCGGACGCGGTTGGTGGAGAGTTGATGAAATCGACCTTACACACAGAATGGATCGCGGAAGTGTCAACAAAGTAGAAATACAGGTTTTGAACTACGGCGTAGAATCATTTGAATTTATAATGCAGCACGGATTTTTGCAGGCTGAAATCGAAATGGACGGAAAGTGCATCGCTTTTACTTCGCCCGAGAACGGAATGGAAGCAAGACGTGTGATGTCAAAGGAGCAGGTAGCCGAGCGTTACAGCTTCCAGCGTCCGTTTATCGAGATATGGCATCTTCCGATAGAATATTCGGAAAAGCTGGAGCTTGAAAAGGTTGAAAACATTCAGCTCCGTGAGAGGACCGCTTCGCTTCCGGAGTTCAATAGGATTTTCCCCGAAAGACTTATAAGCGAGGGTACTGCGGAAATTCCCGAAAATCCCGAAAAGGGCGGAAATACCGAAAAAGAGAGAGAAACCGAAGTCAATTTTACATATACTCTTAACGAGATCGGCAAGCTCTACCGCGCGGTATTAAGGGATATGAAAAATATCACAAAGAACGATTTGGATGAAGAACCTTCCGATTTTTCGCTTTCGGGAACAGAATGGAAGACCTTCAGGTTTTCACATGAGGATACCGGCTTTATTGACTGCACGGTTACGGCACAGGAAGACGACTCGGTGCTTTACTTTATCTACGATGAAATAATGTTCGATAACGACGTTGATTCTCTGCGTCATACAAACTCAACGACAAACGTTATTCCGTTGTATCTTAAGAAAGGTACATACAAATTTACGGCGATCGATCCGCGTTCATTCAGATATCTTAAGGTCGTTTGCGTCAAGGGAAGCGTAAAAGTAGAGGGACTTTCGCTTATTGAATATATAAATCCGCTTGCGCGCACGGCAAAATTCAAGAGCGATGATGATGCGCTTAACCGTGTTTATGAGGCGGCGGTAAATACGTTCGAACAAAATGCGGTAGATGTGTTTATGGACTGCCCGTCAAGAGAACGCGCAGGATGGCTCTGCGACAGCTTCTTCACGGGACGAGTTGAGCGCGATCTTACCGGCGGAAGCGCGGTTGAAAGGGGATTTTTGGAGAACTTCTTTATTGCTACGGAGTTCACACGCATCCCGAAGGGCATGCTTCCGATGTGCTATCCGTCGGATGAATTGAGCGCAAACTTCATTCCGAACTGGGCAATGTTCCTTGTTATTGAGCTTGAGGAGTATATTTTCCGTACAGGTGATACCGACATGCTTGCACTTGCCAAAAAACGTCTGTATGAGCTTGAGGACTATTTCTGCACGTTCATAAATGAAGACGGACTTCTTGAAAAGCTTCGGGGTTGGGTATTCGTTGAGTGGTCGCAGGCTAATAAGTGGGTCCAGGATATCAACTTCCCGTCAAACATGATGTATTACGCTATGCTTAAGTCGATGGCGAGAATGTACAACGATCCTGCGCTTGATGAAAAAGCCGAAAAAATCAAAGCTACGATAAAGAAGCTTTCGTATAACGGAAAATTCTTCAGAGATCATCAGCTTATCGGCGAGGACGGCAAAAAGACGACACCGGAGGATATCACCGAGGTTTGCCAGTATTATGCATTCTTTACGCATGTTGCGGAAAAGGAAGAATATCCCGAGCTTCTTAAGATCATTGCCGATGATTTCGGCGCGGGTCATAAGTGTGAAAAAACGCATCCGGGAGTATATCCCGCAAACGCGTTTATCGGCAACTATCTCCGCATGGAGGTGCTTTCGCAGAACGGCTGTCGCGGTCAGATAATAGGCGAATTAAAGGATTACTTTGATTACATGGCGAAGCTCACAGGTACTCTTTGGGAAAACGATACCACGGGCGCAAGCTGCAATCACGGCTTTGCTTCGCACGTTGTACGCTTCATATTCCGTGACTGCCTCGGGCTTGACAGGGTAGATGAGATCAATAAAAAGGTTTATCTCAACAACGATTTCAATGCGCCTGAAAATGCTTCGGCTGTTATCCCGCTCAAGAACGGCAGTGTAAAGATAACGGTTTCGGGCGGCGCGCGCAAGGTAGATATAACGGGGGACTACAAGCTTGGCTGAACCGATATTTACCCGCAAATACGAGCTGAGAGTATTTGATTTCGATACAAATAAAAGAATAAAGCCGAGCTGTATAATGGACATTTTGCAGGACGTCGCTGGCGAACAGGCCAAACAGCTCGGCGTTGATGCCGACACGATAATCACCCAAAATTTACTTTGGGTGATTTTGCGTGAAAAATTGGAATTGCGTGCGGAAATGTTCCCGCATCAGGTCGTTACGGTCAAAACGTGGTATTCTCAAAAGCCGACCGTGCTTGCCAAGCGTGAGTTTGAAATAACCGATGAGCAGGGCAATATCCTTGCTGTTGCATCATCGCATTGGGCACTTATCGACAGCAATACTCGGGCGCTGACCGGCATGAAGTCCGTGGCGGAAAAATTCAGTGCGCCTCTTAGCAAGGCACATATCGCAATGAAGCCGTTGCACGAATTTGATACGGCGGATACGGTATTTGTATATCACACCGGTTACAGCGATCTTGATACCAACGGGCATGTAAACAATACGCGATATGCTGATTTTGTTCTTAATGCAATAGGCGATAAAAAAGTAAAAAGCCTGCAAATAGATTTCCGCAAGGAAATAATGGCGGATTCCGATGTGTCGGCGGCGTTCACCCAAAAAGAAAATGTAACGCTGATAAAGGGCATATGCGGCGGTGAGCTTATGTTTCTTGCAAGTGTGGAGGAGGAATAAAGATGTTACTGTACATAATTCGGCACGGCGATCCGATATACGATCCCGATTCGCTGACAAAGCTCGGCGAGCTTCAGGCGGCGGCACTTGCAAAGCGTCTTGCCGTATACGGGCTTGATGAGATCTATGCTTCGCCGCTCAAACGCGCACAGCAGACGGCACAGCCTACCTGCAACATGCTCAAAAAAGAGTTTTCGGTTGAAGAGTGGACAAGCGAAAGTCTTGCATGGCAGGATTTTTGCACAAGAAATGAAGAATCGAACGGATGGGTATTTTACAAGCGAAAAGCGCGCATGCGTTCTCAAGAGGTCAGCTCACTCGGGGCAGAGTGGTACAAGGCATCTGTTTTTGATGATACCTTTGCCGAACGCGGCGCAAAACGCATTCTTGATGCATCTGACGAATTTCTTTCACGCATGGGGTATGACCATGACCGCGAAAACTGTTGCTATAAAGCACGCGAACACAGTGATAAGCGCGTTGCGGTATTTTGTCATCAGGGCTTCGGCATAACATGGCTCGGCACTTTGCTTGATATACCGCTTCCTGTTTTCTGGACGACGTTTAATTATACGCATACGGGAATGACAGTAGTGAATTTTGCGCCCGATGCGGATGGGATCGTTGTTCCGACAGTGTTGACGCTTTCAAACGACTCCCATTTGTTCCGTGAGGGACTTCCGCTGAGGTACAATAACAGTATTGAATTTTGAATCGTTTCGCGGGGGACTCCGTCCCCGCACCTCTCTCTTGGGGCTCCGCCCCAAACCCCGCCCGGGGGACGCTGTCCCGCACCCTGCGAGCTTTTTTGAAAAAAAGCTCGGCAAAAAACTTTTAATGCTTTTTATAACAAATTCGCTCGGCGTGAACGTTGCCGAGCGAATTTTTATCAAAGTGTTGTTTTTGCCATCCAAGCCACGGGCAGGAAACAAATTAATTATTCTGAAAAACTTCATTGTGTCATTGC
>JAZRZN010000047.1:0-20791 GCA_045601365.1 Clostridia bacterium
CTACAATATAGTTTGGATAACAGGTCAGGAAATAACGAATACAAATCCTTCGGCGACAAAGGACAAGACATGTATGGATGTCTGGATGGAGGTCGGCGAGCTGACCGGCAAGCTTGACGGTTATCATCACCCCAACGGCGCTCACATGTACGTTATTAAATCGACAGACGAAAGAGCGATACGTCTCGACCAATCCGATTGGCATACTGTATGGATACTTCAGGGCGGTCACAGCGGTGTTGCTCAGAGCAAGCTGTTCTATCAGACATATTATATGAATATGTCGGGTAAGGTTAAGCCCTATATCGAAGGCGAAAACAACTATGAGGATATCAACTGCGGCGGATTCACGGGTTACGACGCTCCCCGCTGGAACGCATGGAAGTCGATGCTTTGCGGCTGTGCAGGATATACCTACGGCGCATCGGGTGTATGGATAGACGCCAAGGACAACAACAGCGGCGTTTGCTACGGCGAAGATACCTCATACAGCTACGACCCGTGGTACATCGGCCTTGAAAAGCAGGGCTCGTTCGAAATACTTTACATGCGCAGATTCTTTGATAATATCGATTGGTATACGCTTGTACCGCATTTCTCCGATCCCGCATACATGGATTTCCATTCAAGCGAGGATAAGGTAATGTCATCCTCCGCCGACGGAAAGACGGCAGTGTTCTACTTCTATAACAAGGATAATACCACAGGTACTGCAAAGCAGCTTGCACAGGGTACATTCAAGGCTTATTGGTACGATGTGCTTACCGGCAAATATATTGCGATAGACGATATCAAGGTAGGCTCGGACGGCAACGCCAAGCTTCCCGAAAAGCCCGACAATCAGGATTGGATACTTCTTCTTACACAGAATCCGCTCAAGAACGATTCTTATTCCGGAACATTCTTCCGGGATCTCGGTCAGGGCGCGATAGAGGGTACACTTACAAAGCCCGTATCGGTACACGCTATCGGCGGCATCATATATAAGGGCAGAAACTTTGTCGATAATACGGCAAACCTTTTTGACGGCAACGAGTCCACAACATGGACACCCAACGCAGAGCGTGTTGCACAGACATTTATTTATGATCTCGGTGAAGCAAAGGACCTTACGCATGTCGTTATCACACCCGCGGCGAACACCGCTCTGAGACAGCTTCGTGTATATGCGTCAAACGACGGCGAAGTATGGGATATAATCGTCAACAACGTTGAACGCGATAACTACATGGACGGCAATTCCATCAGCGAAAAGCTTGCAGGCGGCTACAGATATGTAAAGATATTCCTGCTTCCCGCAAAAAGAATGACCGAAAAGGAGACGGCAGGCATAACCTACAGACTGCACTGCAATAAGCAGAGCAATACGAACGGCGATTACTATGCCGAGCTTGAGATAGCCGAAATAGCGGTATATACCAACGGCACTTCGGCTAACCCCGTACAGCCCACCACATTCTCCGGCGCGGGAGCAAGCAACGAAAATAACAATACTGCGAATAAGTCATCAAACGGTACGCTCATAGCTATCGTTGCAGGTGTCGGCGGCGTGATAGTCATCGCGGCAGTAGCTTTCGTAGTAGTAACGCTTAAGAAAGGCAAGAAAAAGGAAGACTGAGTTAAAAACTGAGCGGGGCGCGTCCGGCGCTCCGCCCGTTTTGCGAAAAAACATTTCCGTGTTTTTTCTGCAAAATCTTCCGATTTTGCTTAAGCAGACATAATAAAAAATTCGCTCGGCAACAGTCGGGCGAATTTTTGTGTTTTAGGGCAATACCACGCAGTTCGGTGACCGCTCCATTTGTGCGGTGCAGAAATATTCGGTTTTACAGCTCAAGCCATTCCGACGGTGCGAGTATATCCCACGGCATCGAATCGTTATCATGTGCCGCGATAAATGCCTTGTCAAGTCCGCGCACGCATTTTACATCGTTTGCGGTCACGGTATCGGAAAAATCGTGTATCGGGATATTTTCGCCCGCCGTGCAGACGCATTTAAGATGCGGTAATGCGGTATCGACTGTGCAAACGGGTTGCTTTTCACCGCGCGCAACATCGAGCGCGTACCATATTTTTTGAAATCTGTCCCCGTAGGTCGCACCGTACACCTTTTTTTTGCCGTTGGCGAAGGTAACGGTAACACCGTCATCACCGTCGGCTTCGGTTATTGTCACTTCGGCATTTTCAAAGCGCAGGCGTGTATGAGGATCAAAATTGCTCTCCGTCGCATGCGAAGCCAAAAAACGTATCGGGATACCGTTCCATATAAGCTCAAGTGCCGCGGTATCGAACATTTCGATGTCGTTTGCGCGGGCAAGCGCACCGCGAAGCTTTTGCGGCATTGCCGAACAAGCTGTGTCGCCACCCAAAAGGAACAGCATGATGTGCAGATAATGCGCACATGCGTTCATTGCGATACTGTCATTGACCGCCGCACCGCCGATAGTTCTTTTTGCCGCCCACGGACGCGCGAAATATGATGAATTACGCGGCCAGCACGTCAGCGAATGACAGCTTATCGGCTTGCCGAACGATGGTATATCCTCTTTGAGCCTGAGTATCGCCGGCGCGTGAGAGAGCTGGAAGCCGATATTGAGATGTTTGTTGTATTTTTCGCTTGCCTGCTTCATTTTAAGCGCATCCTCAACGGTGGGTGCGATGGGCTTTTCACACAAAACATCACTGCCGTGTGCCATGCAGTAAATGCACTGCTGTGCATGAAGATGTATCGGTGTGGAAATGATCGCAAGCTCCGCGGAAGAATGAGTGTAAAACTCTTCGATATCCTTATATACGGGGATATCTCCGAGCATATCTTTTACGGGACTGTTTTCAATGAACGGTTCAACGATCCCCGCAACGAATGCGCCGTGTGCGTTTGCGTTTTCAAGCACCTCGCGCGCGATGAGCCCGCCGTAGCCGCCTACACCGATAAGCACTATTGAAGTCATATGCGTTCACTCCTTGGAAAATTATATATAAAAACATATGAATGCGAGAATGAGAAAAACCACGGCGCACGCAAGAGCTATTTTCCAGCCGGAAATATGCTTTTCTTGCGGTTCGTCATTTTTCAGTGTACGCCCGCAGGCGTAGCAGAATGTCGCATCCTCATCATTTTTCGCACCGCAGGCGCAAATCAGCTTCTGCGGAAAGCGGTGACCGCATATCACACAGAAATTCGCGTCGGGCGCGTTTTCAAAGCCGCACTCCTTGCACAGCTTTGTTTTTTTGTTGCATTGCGGACAGAAGTCGTTTTCATCATCATATATATGTCCGCATCTTTGACAAACTTTCATTGTTCGATTCCCTGTAATTTATGCTCACGCGCATAATAGAAAAGATACTGCTGTGCGATCCCTGCATATTCGCCGAAAGCGGATTGTGAAAACTCCCATATCTCACGGTTGGTGGCGGTACGCTTCAAAAACAGCGATTCCATTACTTTTTTGATCCATGTATCGACGGGGAAAGCATCAAGATAGTTCAGCCCGAACAGGCAGATGCAATCCGCGACCTTCGGTCCGACTCCGTAGAGCTTTGTAAGCTCCTCTTTTGCCCTGAAATAGCCGCATGAGCCGAGAAAGCCGAAGTCTATTTTGTTATCGAGCATATCCCGCACGGCTTTTTCGAGATACGGGGCGCGATATCCGCAACCGAATTTTTTGTAATCTTCACTTGTAACGGCTTTAAGTTCTTCGGGCGTCGGAAATGCGTGGAAAACAGTACCGTCGTAGACGATCTCTTTGCCGTAGGCATTGCAGATCCTGTCAACTATGGATTTTATACGCGCTATGTTGTTGTTTTGTGATATCAAAAATGAAATGAACGTTTCCCACGGTTCCTGCTTAAGTATTTTCATACCGCGGCCGTAGGCGATGGCATTCCGTAGATTTTCCTCGTAGTAAAACGAATCCGCGATCTTTTCGTAATCGCGTTCAAGATCGAAATACTCTCTGAACTTTTTATCGAATGTGTTTTTGTCAACGCCGTCAACGGTAAAGCACCCGTCGTGTTGCTCCATATATATGACTTTGCCCAGCGCGATGCCGAGGTAGCCTGCTTTATACGGCGCAAAACGGAAGCACTGACCGTTATCGAACGTGTTTTTCAAATCAAAACCGTTGATATTTATCTCAAACATGATATTCAAATACGATGACCGCACTTTTTACGGTGCGGTCATTTTATTTTATTTATGCTACGGGATAGATGCTTACTTGCTTCTTATCCTTGCCCTTATGCTCAAAGCGAACGACACCGTCGGCCATTGCAAAAAGTGTATCGTCACTGCCGATACCAACGTTAAGACCGGGATGGATCTTCGTTCCTCTCTGGCGAACGAGAATGTTGCCTGCCGTTACTACCTGACCGTCGGCACGCTTGACACCGAGACGCTTGGATTCGCTGTCACGACCGTTCTTGGTAGAGCCAACTCCCTTTTTATGGGCGAAAAGCTGAACGTTAATGCGGAGCATTACTGCTGCACCTCCTCAAAAATTTGGATATGTCCCGGATTGTCCCTGTCGAAACAGCGGAGACCGAGAACAAGTGTTTTGAAAATAGTCTGACTTTCGATTTTTCCGGCATCGCCGTCACCGATCTTTACCGAAAGGTAACCGTCGCCCGTGACAGCCTTTACCTTGGCGTGTGCCACGGCTTCAAGAGCGTTGCACGCCGTTTGCGTGAGTGCCGAAACGTATGCACAGTAAATATCGTTACCGCGCGAGGCGTTATCATCGGCATGCCCTTTTGCGCAGAAGCCGGAAATATCATTGTTCCGATTCTTAAAAACCGTTATCCGTGTCATCTTACTTTGAGATCTTGCTGATCTCTACCTTTGTGAAAGGCTGACGGTGACCGGTGGTCTTGCGATAGGTTTTCTTGCTTTTGTACTTGAAAACAACGATCTTATCGCCCTTGCCCTGAGCAAGCACCTTGCCCTCCGCGAATGCGCCTTCAACAACGGGAGTACCGACTGTAACGTCATTATCGTCACCGCAAAGCAAAACGTCGAACTTAACTGTGGAATCAACATCTGCGTTGAGCTTTTCCACGTAAATAACGTCGCCTTCCTGTACACGGTACTGCTTTCCGCCTGTTTTGATAACTGCAAACATGATGTAGCACCTCCTCTACAAATCTCGCCAACTTCGGTACTTCTTTATGAAAAGAAGATTTTACATACACGAACATGTGCGGCTTGATTATAATATCACACATGTGACAACCTGTCAATTACTATTTTCATGTTTGCCGAAATAATCGGCGAAATGATTCAAAATTGCAATGTTATGACAGAAAAAGAATAAAACTGCTTTCTCCTGAACTGCCGATGGCGTATCGGCGGTTATTCGGCAGACGTTGTTTTTGTATTTTCTTGCATTATTAAGTAAAACTTTACTTGATTATTATTTAATAATGTGGTAAAATTTTATGTTAGAGGGGGTGACTTGGTTGGATAGGATCGAACAGACTGTAAGACGTACGAATCTTGACCAAAAACAAAAGGATCAATTCAGGTATTGGATACGCCTTGCACTTGCCATCGCTTTTTCCGTCGTGGCGGTATTGCTGCTTGTTTCTATGTTTGCGTCATTACATGCTGAAGGAAACACGGCGTTTACGACAGAAAGCCTGATATTGCTTATTCCGGTACTTATATCATCAGTGATCGCGGCAGTATTTTTCGTAATAAAGGATAGCGCGATAATAGAATACGATTACGCGGTAATTGACGATGTGCTGACGGTTGAAAAAATACGGAATCTTTCGTCGCGCAAGATGATTTTGAAGGTCAAAGTCAGGAATTTCAAAAGGCTTGAACGTTTTTCGCGCGCCGAGCTTAAGAAAATGCGCAACAAAGTGACGGATTGTTCGCTTAATTCACAAAAGGACAAGTATTTCCTGTATTATGAGGATGACGGCAAGCAGTCGGTGCTTATCTTTGAACCGAATGATATGTTCCGCGATAAGATAAAAAAGGAATTTGAACATCCGTCAAGCTCGGACCATCATCACCATCATCACCGCAGTGGCGGCTCGGGCGAAAGCACGGAGCATCACCACCATCACCACAGTGACGGCTCGGGCGAAAGCACGGAGCATCACCACCATCACCGCAGTGACGGCTCGGGCGAAAGCTCGGGACATCACCACCATCACCGCAGCGACGGCTCGGGCGAAAGCTCGGGACATCACCACCATCACCACAGCGACGGCTCGGGCGAAAGCACGGAACATCACCACCATCACCACAGCGATTCTGAACATACCGATACTTCAAGCTCCGACGGAGAGAAAAAATGATATATCTTGACAATTCCGCAACGACACGAGCCTTCGACAGCGTTGCGGAAGCCGTTTTCAAAGGACTTACGGAAAACTACTATAATATTTCGTCGCCGTATTCGGCGGCGCTTGATACCGAAAAGCAAATGCGCACAGCTATCAAAAGGATAGCCGCGACTTTTGCCTGCGATGAAAGCGAATTGCTTTTTACATCCGGCGGTACCGAGAGCGACAACACCGCACTTGCGTGCGCAAGCGATAACAGTGATGTCATAGTGTCGAATGTCGAGCATCATGCGATACTTGAATGCCGCAAAGCACTTGAAAAGCGTGGGTGCAGGATGATATTGTGTCCTGTCGGCTCTGACGGAAGAGTATCATCGGAAACACTCGCTTCACTTGTTACGGAAAACACATCGCTTGTCAGCATAATGCATGTCAATAACGAAACGGGCGCAATAAACGACATTGCAACGCTTGCGAAGGCGGTAAAAGCAAAAAACTCAAAAACGCTGTTCCACTCCGACGGCGTGCAGGCGTACATGCACGTTCCGACGGATATGAAGCGTCTCGGTGTCGATATGTATTCCGTCAGCGCACATAAGGTACACGGACCGAAGGGTATGGGTGCGTTGTACATAAAAAAAGGAACGCCGTTCACACCGTATATTTTCGGCGGCGGTCAGCAAAGCGGCAGACGTTCGGGAACGGTGAACATTGCCGGAATACTCGGCTTTGCGGCGGCACTTGATGCGCTCGGCGATGATTTTTCACAAAGGCTTGTATCGGTCAAGAAAGCGTATGCCGAAAGGCTGACAAAAATTCCCGGCGCAAGGCTTATTTGCCCCGATTCTGCACCGAATATCCTCAGCATATCGTTTGAAGGGATAAAGGCATCGACGCTCCAGAATGCCGTTGAAAGCGAGATCATCATCGGCAAGGGCTCGGCGTGTACGAGCCGTTCAAGCAAAATAAGCCATGTGCTTGAGGCAATGGGATTACCGGTAAGCGTTGCGGAATCGACCGTCAGACTGAGCTTCGGCGCGTTCAACACGCCCGAGGAAGCCGATACGGCATCGGAAATAATAAAAGCAAAGATTGAATATCTGCGCAAGTATAAAAGAAAGTGAGCTTATATATGGATTATCTCAATATGATAATAGTCAAGGAGGGCGAGCTTCACTTAAAGGGGCAAAACCGTCCTTTTTTTGAGCGCACGCTCATAAATAATATAAAGAAGTCGCTCTCGGGCTTTGACGATATCCGTGTTTCGATAAGCCAAAGCCGTATATTCGTCTACAATATACAGCCTGCCGACCTCGACGAAGCATTGCTCCGTCTGAGCAGAGTTTTCGGTATACAGGGGCTTTCGCCCGCACGCGAATTCGATAAGGACATAAGACTTTGTATCGAAAATGCCGTGGATATGCTTAAAAGCGCAGGCATAACGAACGGAACATTCAAGGTCAAGGCACGCCGTTCCGATAAGCATTTCCCGATGGAATCGCCGGAAATAGCCGCAAAAGTCGGCGAAGGCATCCTTGAAGCGATGCCCGGTATGCGTGTCGATCTGCAAAATCACGAATATCTCATTCAAGTGGAGATACGCGAACGCGCCTATGTTTATTTTGAAAATGTCGCCGCTGTGGGCGGACTTCCGATAGGCACGAACGGGCGCGCGGCACTTCTGCTTTCCGGCGGCATCGACAGCCCCGTTGCAGGCTACATGATAGCCAAACGCGGCGTTCAGCTCGACGGTGTGCATTTCTTCAGCTATCCGCATACAAGCGAACGCGCAAAGGAAAAGGTATTCGACCTTGCACGCGAGCTTTGCGCTTACGCTACGCAGATATCGGTATTCACCGTACCGTTTACGCATATTCAGGAGGAGATCTATAATAAGTGTCCCGACCAGTTCATGACGATACTTACACGCCGTTTTATGATGAAAATATCCGAGCGCATAGCAAAAATGCGTGAGTGCGGCGCACTTGTAACGGGCGAAAGCATAGGACAGGTGGCAAGCCAGACGATGGAAAGCCTGCACACGACCGATAATGCGGTGGAGCTTCCCGTATTCCGCCCGTGCATCGGCATGGATAAGCTTGAAATAATGGATATCGCTCAAAAAATAGGTACGTTTGAAACAAGCATCCTGCCGTTTGAGGACTGCTGCACGGTATTCACGCCGCGGCATCCCGCAACAAAACCGAAGCTTGAGGATGTGATAAAGGCGGAACAGCTTCTTGACTCTGAAAAACTGATAAACGAAGCACTTGAGTTGACCGAACGTGTCGATATCGACGCTGACGGCGTATTCAATTCGCAAAAACTTACGGAGATGAAAATATGGAAATCAGAATAATGAGCAGTAACATTTGGGGCAACTGTCCGGCAGACTGTCCCATTGCCAACCGTGACGACCTGCTTGTTTCGGTGTACAGAAAGTATGCACCGCTTGTGATAGGCTTGCAGGAATGTTCGCCAAAGTCACGCGGCGAAAAGGACAATATCATTTCGATGTGCGCACCTGAATATATTGAACTTGACCCGTCACCGAAAAACGTGAACAACTTCACTCCTATACTTTACAGCCGCAGGCTTACACTGCTTGATTCGGGTTGGGAGCTGTTTTACGGGCTGAACGATTGGGATTCAAAAAGCATAACATGGGGCAGATTTGCGCTTGACGGCAAAGAATTTGTTGCAGTTAATGTTCACTTTTTCTATACTGACGATTTCGCGGGCGAGCAGGCGCGTAAGAGCAATGCAAATCAGCTTTTGCGGCTTATCGGGCGTTTCGGCGCACTGCCTGTTATCATCACCGGCGATTTCAACTGCGAGGAGCGTACATTCGCTTTGCAGGCACTTATGAATTCGGGACTTTCGCTTGCTTCGCGCATCAACCCGCAAAATCCATGCTCACACCATTTTAAGCCGAAATATGACAGCGCCGGCGGACTTTTCTCCGGCGGCACGCTTGAGGGCGGCAGAGAAGATTCCATCGACCACATATTTTTGAAAAACGCTTCCGCGAAGGCATATACGGTAATTACCGACCAAGATGCACTTGATGCAAGCGATCACTGTCCCGTATTCGCGGATGTTGAAATTTGATAATCGCAGAGCTTTTGCCGATCAAAAGTCCCGGCAGGCTCCGTAAAAACAGGAGGATATATGGATACAAATCAAATAATAGAAGGCATAACAAGAAAGCTGAAGGGCAATTTCGGCGTAAGTGTCGAAAATGCATCAAAATTACAGCTTTATAAGGCGGTGTCGATGCTCGCGCGCGACCGCATAATGGAACAGTGGATAGACACCAACCGCCGTATCACCGAAAACAAAAATAAGGTGGTTTACTACCTTTCACTTGAGTTTTTGATGGGCAAATTCTTAGGTGCGAACCTCATTGCACTCGGCGAATATGATAATTTCAGTAAGGCGCTCAAAAAATTAAACGTAAGTCTTGAAGAGCTTGAAGAGATCGAGCAGGACGCAGGTCTCGGCAACGGCGGTCTCGGACGGCTTGCCGCATGCTTCCTTGATTCGCTTTCGTCACTTTCGCTTCCGGCGATAGGTTGCGGCATCCGCTACGATTACGGACTGTTCAAGCAAAAAATAGTTGACGGCATGCAGATAGAAATGCCGGATAATTGGCTTGAAAACGGCTGTGCGTGGGAGATACAGCACAATGAGGAGCAGTATGAAATAAGCTTTTACGGCAATGTTGTAGAATATTTCGACGAATACGGAAACATGCACCACAGAACAGAAAACGCCAATAAGGTGCTTGCCGTACCGTCGGATATTCCGATTTGCGGCGGAAAGAACGGTATCGTCAACACGCTGCGTATATGGTCGGCACGTTCGCCGATGTATTTCGATATGGCATCGTTCGGTCAGGGCGAATATATAAGGGCAAGCCAGGAACGCGAAATGGCGGAAACGATATCGCGCGTGCTTTATCCCAACGATTCGCACAATAACGGCAAGAGCCTCCGCCTTAAACAGCAGTATTTCTTCACATCCGCAACGCTTCAGTACATGATATCACGCCACAAGTCGATGGGACTTGATGTCCGTGAGCTTCCCGATTACGTCGCGGTGCAAATAAACGATACGCATCCGGCTATCGGTATCGCCGAGCTGATGCGTCTGCTTGTTGATGTCGAGGGACTCGGCTGGGACGAGGCGTGGGACATCTGCACAAGAGTGTTCTCTTATACGAACCACACCATAATGTGGGAAGCGCTTGAAAAGTGGCCTACATACTTGATGGAAAATCTCCTGCCGCGTATTTATCAGATAATTTGCGAGATCGACCGTCGCTTCGGCGAAAAAGCAAATTGGTTCTATCCCGGCGACGGCGCGAAGGTCGCAAGCATGCGCCCGATAGCCTACGGACAGGTGAATATGGCAAATCTCTGCCTGTCGTGCTGTCACAAGGTCAACGGCGTTTCGGGACTTCACACCGAGATACTGCGCAACAGTCTTTTTAGGGATTTCCGTCCGCTTGCGCCGGATCAGCTGATGAACGTCACCAACGGCGTAACGCCGCGCAGATGGTTGCTTCAGGCAAACCCGCTGCTTAGCGCGCTTATCACAAAAACACTTAAGACCGACAAATGGGCTACAGAGCTTTCACTTATCGGCGCACTTGAAAATAAGGTCGGTGACGAAAAGTTCCTTGCCGAATTCATGGCGATAAAGCGCAAAAACAAGGAGCGCCTTGCCGCATACATCAAAAAGCACAACAATATCGACGTCGATCCCGATTCGATATTCGATATCCAGGTAAAGCGTCTGCACGAATACAAGCGTCAGATGCTCGCCGTAATGAAAATAATGTATCTGTATTTCGATATCAAGGAAAATCATGTTGAGCATGCGCCCGCAACATTTGTGTTCGGCGCAAAGGCTTCCCCCGGATATGTCCGCGCAAAGCAGATAATCACGCTTATCAACTCGGTCGCCGATCTTGTGAACAACGATCCCGATGTTTCCGATAAGCTCAAGGTAGTATTCATCGAAAATTACTGCGTTTCCAACGCACAGCTTCTTATGCCGGCGGCTGATATTTCCGAGCAGATATCAATGGCGGGCAAGGAAGCAAGCGGCACGGGCAACATGAAATTCATGATGAACGGTGCGCTGACGATAGGCACGCTTGACGGCGCTAATGTTGAAATGCATGATATACTCGGCGACGACAACATTTATATATTCGGACTTCATGCCGCCGAAGCCGAGAATCTGTCTATTCCCGGCGCGTACAGACCCATTGATTATTACAATCAGAACGCGATGCTCCGCCGCGTGATAGATTCCTTTGCCGACGGAACGCTTTCGCCCGAGGTCGCAAGCATCAAGAACTATCTGCTCGACGGCGACGGCGGCAATGCCGACCCGTATCTGTGCCTTGCCGACTTCGCGTCTTACATTCAAAGCTATGAAGCTATGGAAACACTCTATGCCGATAAGCTCGCATGGAGCAAAAAAGCACTTATAAATACCGCACGCTCGCACTTCTTCTCAAGCGACCGCAGTATAGAGGAGTATAATAAAGAAATATGGAAGCTTTCCAAGGTGTGATATTTGACTCGCACGATGAATTTTTCAGGCATCCGCAGGGCGCGATACCCTGCGGCGGAACACTTACGCTCCGTGTTCTCGTAAGTCGGGCTATCGGCGCATACGGCGTAACGGTCCGCATTTGGGAGAATAATGAAGAAAAATTGCTTAATATGACGAAAGGCGGCTTCTTTTCACATACGCCGTACGGGGATTTTCTTGATGAATATGCAATAAATGTTTCACGTGAAACAATCGGTCTGTCGTGGTATCAGTTCATGGTAAATACATCGTATAAACCGCTGTATATCTGCAATTCTTCGGACGGGCTCGGCGGCAGGGGCGAGATATCCGAGCATCTGTTGCCGGAGCAGAGCTTTCAGATAACCACCGTCAGCACGGATTTCTTCGTGCCGGAATGGGCGAGGGGAGCGATAATGTATCAGATATTCCCCGATCGCTTTTTCCGTGACGAACGCTTCGGCGACACGGCGGGTAAACGCATGCATGAAAAATGGGACGAAGCTCCCGAATGGCAGATCGACCCGCAAAAGGGGTACTATCCCGCAAATGACTTTTTCGGCGGCAACCTCAAGGGAATTGAAGCAAAGCTTGACTACCTTGAAAAACTGCATGTCGATGTGCTGTATCTTAATCCGATATTCAAGGCGTATTCAAATCACCGCTATGATACGGGAGATTATGAGTCAGTCGATCCTCTGCTCGGTACGAACGGTGACCTTGCGTCGCTTTGCCGTGAGGCGAAAAAGCGCGGCATCCGCGTGATACTTGACGGCGTGTTTTCGCATACGGGCAGTGACAGCAAGTACTTCGACCGTGAGGGTAACTACGGCGGCAACGGAGCGTATAACACGCAGGCGTCACCGTATTACGAGTGGTACAGCTTCAAAAATTATCCCGACGAATACGATTCGTGGTGGGGCGTTTGGTCGCTTCCGTGCGTGAACGAGCTTGCACCGCCGTATCTTGATTATATACTTAAAAATCCCGATTCTATCGTAAAAAGATGGCTGAATACAGGTATATCGGGCTGGAGGCTCGATGTTGCCGATGAACTGCCTGACGAATTTATACGCATTTTGCGTGAAAATGTCAAAAGTACAGATCCCGATGCGCTTATTCTCGGAGAAGTCTGGGAGGACGCAAGCACGAAATTCAGCTACGGCAGGCAACGCGAATTTTTGTACGGTAACGAACTGGACACAGTAATGAATTATCCGCTTCGCAATGCGATAGTGGATTATCTGCTCATGGATATCACGGGTGAAGAATTTGCGCGGCGCGTGCTGTCACTGCGTGAAAATTATCCGACGCAGACATTTGAGTGCCTTATGAATTTCCTTTCAACGCATGACTTGGAGCGTATAACGACACACTTCTGCGGCTTCGACGGACGGCTTTCACGCGAAGAGCAATCGGCATTTGACGTAAGCGAACAAAAACGGCTTATTGCAAAAGGGTTACACAAGCTCGCGGCACTTTTGCTTTTTGCCCTACCCGGCATGCCGTGCATATATTACGGTGACGAGGTCGGACTTGAGGGCTGTAAGGACCCGTTCAACCGCGGCACGTTCCCGTGGGGGAACGAGGATGCGGAACTGCTCGCATGGTATCAAACGCTTGCCGAAATGCATGATGATGAGGTGTTCCGCCGCGGCAAGCTGTATATTGATGCGGCAGGCTCGCTTCTGAGTGTTCGCCGCGTTTTTGACGGCAAATGGCGGTATGTGCTTATAAATCCGTCAGATGAGACCGTGGAAACGTTGCTCGACATAACATATTTTAAGTCTGCTCCCGTACTTTTGTGCGATTCGGGATGCGGCATGCAGTTTTCCGAGCGCGAAAACGGATATTATCTGTTGCTTCCGCCGCGAAGCGGAGTAGCGTTCAAGGCAGAATAAGGCAGAAATGTTTCACGTGAAACATTTTTCGGCTTCAGTAAGTCAAAGGAGACAATAATGAAAATCATACGTTCTGACAGAAAAACGGCAAGTATGACGATACAGCCCGACGGCGAATTACTTATCAAAGCACCGCTTAATTACACCGAAGCGCAAGCCGAGGATTTTGTGAAGCGTTCGCAGGGGTGGATAGACAAGCACCGCCCGGGCATAGTGTCCAAGAACAATTTATTTCTGACGTTGCCGAAAGATGCCGAAGAACCCGTGCGTGCGGCGGCAGAGATAATTTTCACCAACATAACGCAGAAATACGCAAAACGCATGGGCGTTACGCCGACAAGCATCAAAATAACGGGCGCGGAGCATCGTTTCGGGAGCTGTTCGGGCAAAAACGGGATATGCTATTCGTGGCGGCTGATGTTCTATCCGACAGAAGCTGTCGAATATGTGGTAGCGCATGAGCTTACGCACATACTGCATCACGACCACAGCAAGGCGTTCTATAAGGCGCTGACAGATTTCATGCCCGATGCGCTCGAACGCCGTAAGTTGCTTGAACCGCAGTATGCTTCGCACGACAATGTCAGAAAGAATTTTGATTATAAATTGGAGCTGATATTATGAAAGAACTTATTTCACTTATCGTAACACTGGTGATGTTTTGTTCACTGTTTGCCTCGTTTCGCACATTTGCCGCAAGCGAAGAGCTGTTGGTAAATCCCGGCTTTGATGACGAAAAGCCGCTCAACGGATGGGCGCAGTACGCCGGAGGCTCGACAGGACTGACCGGCGCCGAGTACGGTAATGACGGCAACGGTCTTTTGATAAGCAAGCGTTCGGCAAAATACGCTACATATGCACAGGATATTACAAACATCCTCAAGGTGAACGGCCCGGGCAAGTATAAAGTAACGATGAAAGCGCGTCTTGCCGGCGAAGGCAAGGCGAGCGGTTACCCGGTGATAAACATACAGGGCAACGGCGGCGAGCATACATATTATACAAGTGCGCAAAAAGAGCTGACAAACAAGTGGCAAACGTTCACTTTTGAAAAAGAGATATCCTTCAATGAGAGTGCCGGTTTCAAGAATGCGCTTATATATCCGCAGTTCTTTGATCAGTCCACCGAGGCGGCACCCGATATCTGCGTTGATTCGTTTTCTATGAAAAAAACAGGAAAAACAGTAATGGAGACGATGGATATGACACCGATAAACGTTGCAAACGAAAAACGAAGTGAGATAACATCTGTCGGCGCTATCCGCTGGGATGCGTGGTACGGACACAACGATGATCCGCAGAGCGTTGTTTCTCAGGTGGAAAAAACGCTTTCTCCCGCAAAATACCACTTCCGCGCACCGTTCTTTTCAAGCGTTACGGACGAAGGTAAAATAGAAATTCAGCCGTACACGCAGGAGATTTTCGACAAAGAGATGGAGTATGCCATCGACGCGGGGATAGACTATTTTGCATATTGCTGGTACAACAGCGATATGAAGGCGGCACGCGTATTCCACACGCAGAGCAAGTACCGTGACAAGGTCAAAATGTGCTGTATGCTCGATGGAAATGCGATAGGGCAGTCGTATGCGCACAAGGAAATGGAAACATTGCTCAAGCAAAGCTATTATATGACCGTGCTTGACGGCAGACCGCTGATGTACTATTTCGGCAACAATGACAATCTTGCATCTATTGCCGCCGATATCAAGTATTACCGCGAGCTTGCCGAAAAGATAGGCGTCAAGCCGCCTTACGCGGTAGTTATGAACAGAAGCGCCGCGGACAGCCTTTCGATCTGCGGTGACGCTGTCGGTTCGTACGCGATGTCGCTCTCGGGCGGTAAAAGCTTTAAGGAGCTGACGGATTATTCACATGACCGTTGGGAAAGCTGGCGCACGGGCGGTTCACAGCTCGTTCCGTTGGTAAGCTTTGGCTGGCACAATCTTCCAAGATATGAAAATCCTGTAAAATGGACAACATCGAACGCACAGAGCTATGTTCAGTACGGAACGGACACCGAACTGCGTGAATCGCTTGAATATGCGCTTGAATATATGCAGAAGCCGGGCGTGGATATTATGACGATGGCGAACACGGTGCTTATTTACGCGTGGAACGAGCATGACGAGGGCGGCTGGATATGTCCGACCATCGAAGTAGATAAGGACGGCAACCAAATATTCAACGCCGACGGCACTCCGAAGATAAACACGGGACATTTGCAGGCGGTAAAGGAAGCCACTGCAAAGCTCCGCGGCACATCGGAGACGGACAATACTCCTGCTTTGACGGCGCAGGCGACCGCAACAAGTACCGAAACAAACATATCCGCGCCGACAGCCACGGCAACGGCACAGGCGGAAAAAACCAAGAAAAACGGCACTGTCAAGACGGTGATCATCAGCTCATGTGTCGTTGTGCTTGCGGCAGTCGGATGTGTGGCGGGACTGATAATAAAAAAGAAAAAAAAGAAGAAATGACGGCGAACACGAATCACGGATACAGCTGATCTCAAGGCGTTTATCCTAAAGCGTTCAGAAGCTTTTTAAAACATTTTTCCCGGCGAACGCCGGGAAATTTTTTCTCAGGGAATAATTGAAAATCAATATATTTGACAATAATACATAAAGTATGGTATTATATAATCAATATGGAAGATTGGACGATTACGGCATATATGGAAAAAATAAACGAATTGGAGAACGTAGAAACGCCGAAGCACAAGAGGCTGTACGATGTTCCCGACATAAAACCTGAGAAAAAACCGTATTATTCGTTTTTTAAGCGGTTTTTCGATATTGTGCTGTCGCTGATAGCCATTATACTTTGTTTCATACCGATGGTGATAATCGGAATAATAATAAGAATAGATTCCGAAGGCGATATAATATACCGCCAGGAGCGTTTTGGCAAGGACGGTAAGCCGTTCATGTTGCTTAAATTCCGTTCGATGTATATGGATGCCGAGGATGACGGCGAACAGTGGGCTGCCGAAAACGATACCCGTTGCACCCGTGTCGGCGGTTTTCTGCGCAAATCCCGTTTGGACGAGCTTCCGCAGTTTTTCAACATTCTTGCGGGGAGCATGTCGATAGTAGGACCGCGCCCGGAACGTCCGTATTTTTATAACGAGTTCGAAAAGACCATTCACGGGTTTTCATACAGAACGCGTGTTTTGCCGGGATTGACCGGGCTTGCTCAGGTAAACGGCGGTTATGACCTTTTGCCCGAAGAAAAAATAGTTTATGACATGGAATACATCAAAACGCGCTCGTTCGCACTTGATTTTCAGTGTATCGTGCGTACCGTTGCGGTGATTTTCAGTCATGACGGTGCGAGATAAAATGGATTTGAAGGATAAGAACATTTTAATAGTAAGTCCGTTCTTTTTCGATTACCATGTGCGGATACAGCGTGCGCTGATGCTGCGCGGGGCAAACGTTGATGTCATCAACGAACAGCCGTCCGGCTCGGCATTTGCCCGTATAATGATGCGTAAAGATATACCGCTGTACCATCGCGTGATCGACAAGTATTTTGAACGTGTATTTCCGCGCCTCAAAAAGGACTATGATTTTATTCTGTTCATAAAGTGTGAAGCGCCTACGGTAGATGTGCTTAAAAAATTCAAACGCAGGTTCCCGTTCGCCAAGCGGATACTGTATTTATGGGATTCCGTTGCCAACATTGCGCATATAACGAAGAAGTTTGCATATTTCAATAAGATCTTTTCATTCGATAAGGACGATGTCAAACGGTATTCGTTCCTTGAATACGCCTATTGGGGCTATACGCGCGAATTTGACATTGAAAGCGACGAAAAGCCCGAGTACGACATTTCTTTTATCGGGACATTACATTCCATGCGCCCCGCGATAATTTCAAATATCGAACGTCAGTGCCGTGTGATGGGGCTGAGCTTCTATAAATTCGTATATCTGCCGCATCCGGTAGTTTTTTGGTACAATAAGCTGACTAATCCGTGCTTCAAGCGGATAAAGCGTTCGCAGGTGCATTTTTCACCGCTCTCTACACAGGAAACGATAGATATCTATAAAAAATCGTTCGCCGTGCTGGAAATAGAAAACGATAAACAAAGCGGTGCTACGACGCGCATGGGCGAAATGATAGGTATGCAAAAAAAGATGATAACAACGTTCAACTGCCGCAATGAAGCCTTCTACCGCAAGGAAAACCAACTTGTACTTGATGTGAACGACATTCAACTGAAACGCGACTTTTTTACCGTTCCTTACGTTAAGATACCCGATGAAATACGCAAAGAGTATTCATTTGATAAATTTATTGACATAGTATTCAGATGATTTTGCAATGGTATTTCTTGCAAAACGCTGTAAATATAAGGAGGATGTCTTATGAAAAGGTTACTTGCTTTGATCGTAAGTGCGTCATTGCTTGCGGGTATTTTGACCGCTCTGTGCGGTTTGCCCGTATATGCAGACGAAAACACATATGATGCGCAGGTTTGGAAGCCTGTGGAGATAACGCTTACGAGTGCTTCCGATTACAAGAATCCTTATGCCGATGTTGAGATAGATGCGGTATTTACACATTCCGACGGTACGGTGATATCGCTTCCCGGCTTTTGGAAGGAAGACAAGACGTGGGCTGTGCGATTTTCACCGACAAAGGTCGGAGCATGGACATATAAAATAACCTGTACAAACGCATCGGATACGGGACTTGTGTCCTCGGGCAAAGTCAATGCGACCGAAAACATCTCAGATACTCAGCTTGCCAAACACGGCTTCGTTCGCATTTCCGATGACAAGCACTTTTATTCATATGCGGACGGTACACCGTTTTTCTGGCTCGGTGATACCAACTGGCAGGCACCTAACTATATTTCGACGACCACCTGCAATTATCCCGGCTGTCAGTGCGGAAGTCAATTTGAACACGAAGTGAACAACCGCGTTCAAAAGGGCTTTACCGTATATCAGACATATTTCGATGCCGCGGAATCCGACGGCGGCGGACAGCGCGGTAAGCTTCCGAGCATTTGGAAAACGAAAAACAAGCTTCCGTCAACAAAGGTGTTCAACGAAAAAATAGATCATATGTTTGAATATCTGCTTGAGCATGACATGACCGTCGCGCTCGGCTTCGGTGTTCATACGAATACGCTGAACAATATGTCGGAAAAGGATTTCCTGTGCTTTGTCCGCTATTGCGTAGCCCGTTACGCCTGCTACAGCATAGTGTGGATATCGGGGCAGGAAATAACCAACGCAGTGGAGGCTGCCGCAACTCCGGGCAAGGAAGTATTGGATATCTATATGGAAGGCTCCGAACTTGCCGGAAGGCTCGACGGCTATCATCATCCCAACGGAGCGCATATGTATCCGATGACACTGGCAGACGAACGCGCCAAACGCCTTGATAAAGCAGATTGGCATGACTGTTGGATACTTCAGTCGGGCCACGGCAAAAGAGTGCAGAATAAAAGCTTTTATGCGAGCTATTATCTCGGCGCGACCAAGACGAAGCCTTACATCGAGGGCGAAGCGAATTACGAGGATATCAACTGCGGCGGCTTCACAGGCTATAACGCAAATCGCTATTGCGCATGGAACGCCCTTTTATGCGGTTGCGCCGGCTTTACCTACGGCGTTACGGGAATTTGGGCAAACTGCTATTCAACGGAAAAGAATACGGGCTGGTACGGTATAACCTCATACAGCTATGAGCCGTGGTATATCGGTCTTGATAAGCCGGGTTCGTTTGAGGTTGGTTATATGCGTGAGTTTTTTGAAAGCTTCGAATGGACAAAGCTCGTTCCGCGCTTTTACGATGCCACCTATGCCGATTTTGCAATGAATGAAAAACAGCTCATCGCATCGACCGATGATGCTTCAACGACGGTATGCTATTTCTACAACGATTCATATAAAACGGGCAAGCTGATGCGGCTTGATGCGTCAAAGAAATACACCGCATGGTGGTTCAACGTGCTTACGGGCGCGTTCACAAAGATAGGCGATGTCAGCGGCTCTGCCGAATATACGATACCGCAAAAGCCGTCAAAAGGCGATTGGGCGTTCCTGCTCACCGACAGCGATATGTCGGCTGTGCGCACCGCACCGCTTTATAAAGACCTCTATGATGATGATTCGGATAACACGATTACCGGCAATATCATAACGCCTAAAAAAGTAACGGCGATTGGCGGCTGTGAGTACTTAAACAATAAGCTTGCCGATGATACGGAGCGGCTCTACGATCTTTCGGGTGACGAGGCATGGACACCCGTTGCGGACCGCACGTCGCAAACGATAATATACGATCTCGGCGTACCGTACGACCTTACCCACATAGCGATCACGCCGCAGGCGGGAACGACGCTTCCCGAATACCGCATCGAGGTTTCAAACGATGCAAGCACATGGACTATAATGGCTGACGCATCCGCACGCGACATGAAATGGTCGGACGATAAGACCTTCATCAGCGAAAAGCTTGCAGGGAGCTACCGTTATGTCAAGATACTGCTCCTGAACGCCAAGGATGTCTCCAAGGATTCACCGTTCAAGCTCACATACAATGACGCGACAAAAACATTTTATTCACACACGGCTATCGTTGAAATAAGCGTATTCGGCAACGGCGTTGCTGAAAATGTCACGCCCGCGCCGAGCGACACTCCCGTACCTACAGGTGAGAACAATGCCGTCCAAGACGCAGAGGACAGCGGAAACGGAAGCGGCGGTACGGTTATTATCATTGCGTGCGCCGCGCTGATAGGTGTTGTCATCGGTGTAGTTCTCGGCATATTTGCTACGCGCAAAAAGAAATAAGATATAAAACATACTGCAATTTCCTGCGATCTGCTTCGCGCAAGCAGACAAACTTTATGTCATATGCCGTAGGGTGCGGCATCCTTGACGCACCGCTTGCGATGTTTATTGCAGGAATACACATTTTATCATGTCGCGTATTCCCTTGTGTCATTGCGAGGAGCAACGCGACGTGGCAATCCATAT
>JAZRZN010000048.1:0-28706 GCA_045601365.1 Clostridia bacterium
GAAAGCAATTTCCAAAGAAAAACTGACCAAGCGAGGCTTAGTCAGCATTTTCGATTATTACCAAAAGGTACATATTTAATTTTGAATTGAACCGCCGTGTGCCGAACGGCACGCACGGTGGTGTGAGAGGAGGGAATAAAATCCCTCCTACTCGATTATCTGCGTTTTTTTATTTGCAAAGCTCCGCTACTATGGCGTTTATCATTTTACCGTCAGCCTTGCCTTTAAGCTCTGCCATTGCGGTGCGCATTATCATGCCCTTGTTTTTCTGTCCGATAAGCTCTGTACAGTTTTTGAGCAAGAACTCTTTTACTTCGGCTTCACTCATCATCTTCGGCGCGAATGCTTCTATCACAGCGAGCTTGGCACTGTATTCATCCAAAAGATCGGTGCGTCCGGCGGGACATGTGTCTACCTGCTCCTTGAGTGATTTTACTTCCTTGATGATGACTCTGTCAACAAGCTCTTCCGGGATATTGTCACGCACGCCGTCGTCGATAGCTGCTTTTTTTACGGCAGCGACAAGTGACGATATCGCATCCTTTTTGATTTTATCCTTTGCCTTCATTGCTGCGATAAGTTCTTTTTGAAGTGCTTCGAATTGCATAATATCATTCCTCCGATATTTATTTTATAAATATTGTACTATTTCATTTGAAAATCGTCAACAAACTAATTGCAAAAATTACAATGAAATGGTACAATATATGATATAAAATTTGAAAAGATATAATATAACATTTGAAAAGGTGCAGAATAATGAGCGAAGAAGCGAAAAAAAACTTTATCAACGAAATAGTGGAAAATGACCTTGAGGCAAACGGCGGTAAGCTTAATATCGTTACACGTTTTCCGCCGGAGCCGAACGGATATCTTCATATAGGTCACGCGAAGGCGATATGCGTTGATTTCGGCATTGCCAAGCAATACGGCGGCAAGTGCAATCTGCGCATGGATGATACGAATCCCGCAAAGGAAGATAACTTCTATGTCGAAGCCATCAGCCGCGATGTCGAATGGCTCGGCTTCAAGTATGACAAGCTCTGCTTTGCCGCGGATTATTTTGAAACGATGTACGAGCAGGCGATAGTCCTTATCAAAAAAGGACTTGCTTTCGTGTGCGATATGAGCGCGGACGAAATCAAGGAATCGCGCGGAACGCTTACCGAGCCGGGCATGAACAGCCCTTACCGTGATAGGAGCATTGAGGAAAATCTTGATCTGTTTGCAAGGATGCGTGCGGGCGAATTTGCCGACGGCGCAAAGGTTTTGCGAGCCAAAATAGATATGGCATCGCCCAATATCAATATGCGCGATCCGATAATCTACCGTATTCTGCGTATGGAGCATTACCGCACTGACAACGATTGGTGCATTTATCCGATGTACGACTATGCGCACCCCATCGAGGATATGATGGAGCATGTCACACATTCCATTTGTACTCTTGAATTTGAAGACCACAGACCGCTTTATGATTGGGTCGTGGCGAATGTAGAGCTTGACGCAAAGCCGAGACAGATAGAATTCGCCCGTCTCAACATGACGCGCACTATAATGAGCAAGCGTTATCTTAAAAAGCTCGTACAGGAGAACAGCGTCAGCGGTTGGGATGACCCGAGAATGCCCACTATCGCAGGACTTCGCCGCAGAGGCTACACTCCCGCCGCCATACGCGATTTCTGTGACCGCATAGGCGTTGCCAAAAGCAATTCGGTAGTCGATGCGACACTTCTTGAGCATTGCGTGCGCGAGGACCTTGCCGATAAGACATTGCGTAAAATGGCGGTGCTTGACCCGATAAAGCTTATCATCGACAACTACGAAAACACATCCGAAATACTTACGACCGAGAACGGAAGCGACGAGATTGCAGGTGTGCGCGAAATAACATTCTCGCGTGAGCTTTATATTCAAAGCGAAGATTTCATGATCGACCCGCCGAAAAAATTCTTCAGAATGTTCGTCGGCGGCGAAGTACGCTTGAAATCGGCATATATCGTTAAATGCACCGGCTACGAGACCGATGAAAACGGCAAGGTGACGGTCGTTCACTGCGAATACGATCCCGAAACGAAGTCCGGCTGTGCGGGAGCGGATCGTAAGGTCAAGGGTACGCTCCACTGGGTAGATGCCGCCAACTGCGAACGCGCAGAGTTCAGACTTTATGATTATCTGCTTGACGAGCGCGACGGCGAGGGTATCGACTTCTCCGAACGGGTGAATCCGCAATCGCTGACGGTGGTCAATGGGTTCATCGAACGTTCGCTTGCAAGTGCCGAGATAGGCGATTCCTTCCAATTCATACGCGTCGGCTACTTCCGTAAGGATGAGGACAGCACAAATGAATCGGCGGTATTCAACCGCATTGTCGGTCTGCGCGATACATGGGCAAAGGTAAATAAGTAATAATTTGGATTTTTGCAAATATTGACTTGCTTTCGCATTTATGCTATGATTTAACCGTAAATGATGAAAAGAGGATTTTTATGAACAGACATTCATTGCTTAAAAGAACATTTTCGGCGTTCCTTACGCTTTGCGTGCTTGCTTCGTGCTTCTGCTTTTCTGCGTTAGCTTTGCCGGCGGCAAGCGAGCCTGCAATATACGCGGATAACCTGATCCTTGATAAAGAAGCCAAGACAGCGACAGTGAAGCTTACGCTCCAGAACAACCCCGGCTTCACGGGACTGCGTATATGGGTGAGCTATGATGCTTCGGCACTTGAATTGCAGAAGTCCGATATCGCCGATGTTGACGGCAATGTGCTTAAAATGCAAAAGGGCGGGATAAGCTCATTGAATATCCAAACCGATGAGAATGACCGCATAATCCCTAAAAATCCTTTCCTGCTTTCGTGGGTGGACGACCTTGCAAAAAAGAACTGCACCAATAACGGCGTTATAGCTACCTTGCATTTTAATATTCTCCCCGGTGCGGAGGAGGGCAAGGCATACCCGATAGCACTTAAGTGCGAAAAGGAAAAATACGACATAATTTCCTGCGAAGGTAAAGCCGTGACGGCGATAAACATTTATGACGGTTCGGTTTCGTTAGGTTGTCCGCATACTAACAAGAGAATGGTGTCGGTAAGCTCAACATGCATTACAAAGGGATATGAACAGCTGATATGTGCGGACTGCAACAAGGTCTTAAGCACGAATGAAACAAATTATGCAGAGCATTCGTGGGCCGCGGGCAATGTAACAGAGCCGACAGAGACCGAGATGGGCTATACGACTTATATATGCAGTGTCTGCAACGCACATAAAAAAGATGATTTTACGTCTTTTATGCCCGGAGATACGCCTGCCATTACTCCCGACAACTCGCCGTACTATGTTGACGGTGACGGCAATCCGACATCTACCGCAGTGCCGAACGATCCTACACCGATCCCGACCGACGAAAACGGTTATATCAAAGAAACCGTGCCGGATCAAACGGCGATAGCCGAAGAAGCGTTCATGAATTGCCAATATGTAAAGGATGCCGTGATGCAGGCACTCGGACATGAATATACAGAGTTTCTCGGCAAAACAGAAGGCGTGAACGGTATGCGCGGATACGATACTTATAAATGTGCGCATTGCGAAAGTACCGTAAAAAGAAACTTTACCGCGGTAAAATAAACGTGTTGCTTTTGAAAATATCGTTACAGCAACGGAGTTTTTGATCAGTCACGTAGATAACAAAAAAGCAAGCTCTCAAAAACAGGGCTTGCTTTTTGTATTTTCGGGCTTCTTATGTTCCTGCATCGGAATCGGACTCGTTACAGCGGATCAATCGATGACCTTACTTCCTGTGATATGCGCTTTTACCGCATCAAAGTCGTTTTGCGTGATCTCACCGTCGAGGTCTGCATCCATTGCAACGGCGGAAATACCGTCTGCGGTCGTTTTGCCGAGCAATACCTTTTGTATTTCGGTCATGTCGGCGACGGTAACGCGACCGTCACAGTTTACGTCGCCGCGCACGATAAGCGTGTAAATATCGGATGTTTCGGAAACGGAAAGCGTCATACCCGTAGTGATGCAAGCTTCTCCGTCTGCCTGTCCGTTATCGCATGAAACGGTATAAGCAGATGAGCAGGCTATATGCGAAAGCAATTCGTTGACACGCATTCCCGGCGCAATGCCTTTTACCGTCTTGCTTTCGCTATCGACGGTAAGCGTATCTGAGGTTATGGCATATGTTTTTTGTATTGTGATCTTTCCGTTTTCTGTTGAAACGGATATATCATCGGTCGCGGCGTTTATTACACCGCTTTCGGGGACAGTGAGTGTAAGCAGAGTGTCGCCGACGGGTGCCTGTGAGGAAACGGCAAAAGTTATATCGGCAAGCTTGCCGTTTGAATCATTATCGTACAGCGCGGGTTCCCATGAAAGAATAAGCTCTCCGCAGCCGTTATCGTAATATGCGAAATCTTCAAGAATATCTGTTGTATCGACAGATGCTACGGTCAGAATGTTGCTGTCATAGTTGATTTTTACATAAAGCGCAGCAAGACCGGGATTGCTTGAAATAAATATCCCTGCGGTCGCAATATCCCCTTGAAAGCATGAAACACTGTCTGCGTAAACGGTGCATGACGGAGACGAAACCGCTGAGCCGGAAAGAGCCGAAGCGGTAAGCATCGTTACGCAAAGTATTATAAATGCAAGAATAACGGCCGTAGTCTTTTTCATATTGATCTTTTCTTTCAAATGGCTGAATTTCAGCGCTCGGCATCGGGCATTATACCGAAAGTGCGATATCTTCCGGCATCAACATTATATATATCGGTGTAATTGCCGCTGAACGAATAAAGCTTGCCGTCGGTGAATTTTACTTCCAATACAACGGTTTTGCCTTTAAGCTCGTCAAGCCTGCGTCCGCTTTTGAACACAGGGACCCAATCGGTGCTGTCGCCGGCAAACGGAATACAGTCTTCGTGACCGAAGCCCTCTATCGGATCGGCATATGCCAGAAGATTGAGTTCTTCTTTTTTGTTTTCGAAAGTTCCGTACACGGCAAATGTAGCATGCTTAGCGGTAATATTTATATGTGCTTCACCGCCGTGCCAGATGTTTTCCCTTGTCGCCACGGTAGCCGGCTTTGATGTATCGTCGCTCTCAAGGTATACGAAGCCGTCCTTGCGGACGCGGTATGTTTGCAATGTCCCGCGGGCATCTGTCGTGAAATGTCCGTGTTCCTCGGGAGTGGCGGATGTGAGTATCAGGATATCGCCGTTTTCGGCTTGCCGTATCTGCGATACCCAAACCATTTTATTTTCGTAGCCGAATACGTCTTTGTCTTTTTTACCCGGAATGAACGGCTCACGCAGTGAACGAAGCCAATAGCGTCCGTCGGCGGAGTATGCGAGCTGAGCTATTTCGCGCCCCTCGGCATACTTTGTGTTGTGACAGCCGGAGAGACCGCAGTATATTTGCGGAAAACCGATGAACATCCCATCATACGGAAAAGCTTTCATGCCGTAGATTTCGGATAAGGGTTCATCAAAGGCATCCTGATGCAGACACGGGCGATATTCGGAATAATGCACAAAATCAGTCGTTTCGGAATATCCGACCTTGCGTATGCCCCAGAACGGGCGGCACAGCACGGTGTGGCATTTCTTTTTCTGATTGTAAAAAACACTCGTCAGCGGTTCGGTACCGTTGCCCCAGCTTGCGCCGTCCATAAGCTCCCAACGGATAAGATCGGATGATGTAAATACCGTATCACGGACGCGCAGTGATGACATGTCGCAATCGGCAATAAGCATTTTGTAACGCTGTGATGGGATCGCTGTTTTATCCTCGTAGATATCGGCGATCTCCTGTGTTGGCAAATCAAGTATGTGATGTGCGGCGACGGGATGTTCTGCATGCGTAAAATCTCTGACATCCTCGGGTGTAAAGTGGATGCCGTCAATGCTTTCGGCGCAGAAAGCACGCTTTTTGCCGTCGGCACACATGCCGAAATATATACACCTGTATTTTTCTTTTATGCGAAACACCCAGCCGGTGCTGAAGATCGTTTCGCAACATTTATCGTGATATACCGAATCAGCGATAAGCTCGGCATCACCGATGCACCTGCGGACATTTTCTCTGATAAAAAGTTTTTCGTCGTCAAAAAACAAATGCTTCAAACATATCACTTCCCCGGTTGCTTATTCGTTGTTTATAGTATACATATTATTATATTAAAAGTCAATATTTTTTCGGGTGCGAGACGGAAACGGAGAAGCATAAAAGGCAATAAGAAACTTCCAAAGCGAAACAAACTCTGTATTATGTTGGATTATGATGTGATTGTTTGGTTTTTACAATAAAAAACACTGTTTTTTTCTGTTTTTTCTATTGACATGTGTCTGCTTTTGTTATAAAATATCATTAAGATATCATACAAAGTGGGGTATTGAGTACCGATGGCTATCCTTGCAGACGGAAATGACGGCAAAACAAGAATAATCCAGGAACTTGTTCCCGGAAAACAGATAACACTTGCGCACATCATAGCAAATCCCGACCCTGAGATATATGTAAAGCTCGGTCTTGATCCTGCTGATGAGCATACCGGTGCTATAGGGATAATCACGATGACGCCTGCCGAAACTGCGATAATTGCGGCAGACCTTGCGACGAAAGCATCTGCGGCAGAGCTGGGCTTCGTTGACCGCTTCAGCGGAACACTTATAATAACGGGTACGGTCTCGCAGGTCGAAGCTTCGGTGAACGCGGTAACGGATTATGTGAGTAATGTGCTGAACTTCAGCGTTTGCCCCATAACGAAGACATGAACAAGCTTATTCTGATAGGTCGCAGCGGCGCGGGAAAAACGACGCTCACACAGGCACTTGCGGGCGTTGACGTGCATTATGCCAAGACACAGGATGTCAAAAATAAGGATTTCATGATAGATACTCCCGGTGAATACATACAGGAGCGCCATCTCGGCGGCGCGGTCGCGGTATTCGTGTATGAATCGGATATAGTCGGACTGCTGATGAGTGCCGATGAACCGTACAGTCTGTTCGCACCGAATATCTCAACTATGTGCAACCGTGAGGTCATAGGCATAATTTCGGGAATAGACAAGCCAAACGCCAATATCCCGCGAGTGACGAATTGGCTGAAGCAGACGGGCGTAAAAAAAATATTCTATCTTTCCTCAATAACGGGCGAAGGTGTGAGTGAGCTTAGAGAATTTCTTATAAATTTCGATCCGAAAACGGAGCGAAAGAAACAAAAAGAAATGATAAAAAGGCTAAAATATCCGCATTTATATGCAAATCAATAGCAAAACAAAAAGATTTCAACAAAAAACCAACAAAAACCAACAAAAAGTTATTGACTGTTATGTTGGAATGTGCTATCATATAATCGGTTGAGATACGATCGAAGCGTTTTCCCGGTCAACGCCGGATAAAATAATAAACAAAATGTTAAAAACCAAAAGGAGAGAAACATTATGACAGAATACGAGATCAAGAAACAAATCTGCGACATCGGCAAGAGGATCTACAACCAGGGAATGGTTGCGGCCAATGACGGTAACATCTCCGTTCGTATCGGAGAGAATGAATTCCTTTGCACCCCCACCGGCGTAAGCAAGGGCTTCATGACCCCCGAATTCATCTGCAAGGTAGATGCCAACGGTCAGGTGATACAGGCCAATCCGGGCTTCAAGCCCTCGTCGGAAATCAAGATGCACATGCGTGTTTACAAGCAGAGACCTGACGTTATGTCGGTAGTTCATGCTCATCCCGTTTATGCAACGAGCTTCGCTATCGCAGGTATCCCGCTTACACAGCCCATCATGCCCGAAGCCGTTATCGCGCTCGGTTGCGTTCCGATAGCCGATTACGGTACACCCTCAACAGAGGAGATTCCCGATGCAGTTGAAAAGTATCTTCAGAGCTTCGATGCCGTTCTGCTTGAGAACCACGGTGCTTTGACCTACTCCGATTCACTTCTTAACGCTTACCACAAGATGGAGTCAGTAGAATTCTACGCAAAGCTCCTTTATCTTGCACGTCAGCTCGGCGGTCCCAAGGAGCTTACTCCTCAGCAGGTTGAGCGCCTTTATGAGATCCGCCGTCAGTTCGGTCTTAAGGGCAAGCATCCGGCTAACCTTTGCCCCAATGCTACATCGGGCAAGGCAAGCTGTCATTCCTGCGGCGGCAACTGCACCTGCGGCAAGGGCAACGATGCCGATGCCGATATGGTAGCCGCGATAACCAAGAAGGTTCTCGAATCTCTCGGTAAATAATCAAAATCAAGGTGAAAGTCATGGAAGATATATCATCTCTGATATCCGAAATGATAGACGCATATCTTGCCGATACGGATGACATGAGCCTCGCACTTGCATCTGCCATAAGCGGATGCGTAAAGCTCAAGGCACGCGAAATGGGAGTAAACGCCGTAGTTGCGGTAACGAACGCAGGTGCGAATCCCGTGCTTGTAGAGTGCATGGACGATTCATATATAGCGTCCTACGATATCGCGCTAAACAAGGCATTCACCGTAGTTTCGCTCAAGATGGCTACAAAGACGCTCAAGCCGCTGGCTCAGCCCGGCGAAAGTCTTTACGGCATCCAATTCACCAACAACGGCAGGATAGTTATCTTCGGCGGCGGTGTTCCGCTGTATAACAAGGCAGGCAAGATCATAGGCGGGCTCGGCGTGAGCGGCGGAAGTGAAGATCAGGATACCGCACTTGCCGATGCCGGCGGAGACATATTTGCCGCTTGTATCAAAAATATCTGAAAGGAAAAAAGAAAATGGATATAAATTCAGCTAATATAGAAGAGATAGTCAAGCAAGTGCTTTCTTCTATGCAGGGCTCGGCTTCATCCGCTCCCGCGGCTTCGGCAGGGATCCCCAAGACCGCGCATGTTGCGGTGCTTACTGCCAAAGAGCATTTCGACGTTAAGGAATATCCCATTCCGCCCGTAGGCGACGACGATATCCTTGTTAAGGTCGAGGGTTGCGGCGTTTGCGGAACCGATGCTCATGAGTTCCTGCGTGACCCGTTCGGGCTCATCCCTGTTGCACTCGGTCACGAAGGCACAGGCGAGATCGTTGCGATGGGCAAAAATGTTACCAAGGACAGCGCGGGCAAGCCCCTCAAGGTCGGCGACAAGCTCGTTACCTGCATGATATTCAAGGATAACCCCGATATCACGATGTATGACCTCAACAAGCAGAATGTCGGCGGTGCCGATGTTTACGGTCTGCTTCCCGATGATGACATCCATCTCAACGGCTGGTTCTCCGATTACATCTTCATCCGCAAGGGCTCCACATATTTCAACGTAAGTGATCTTGACCTTGATTCGAGAATACTTATCGAGCCGTGCGCGGTGCTTATCCATGCCGTTGAACGCGCAAAGACGACGGGCATCCTTCGTTTCAACTCCCGTGTGGTAGTTCAGGGCTGCGGACCTATCGGTCTTATCTGCATAGCAGTGCTTCGCACGATGGGCATCGAGAACATCGTTGCTGTCGACGGTGATGCGAACCGTCTTAATGTAGCTAAGGAATTCGGTGCTACCGCAAGCGTGAACTTCATGGAATTCAAGGGCATCGAGAATCTTGCAAAGGGCGTTGAAGAAGCATTCGGCGGCTATCCCGCTGACTTCGGCTTCCAATGCACCGGCGCTCCCGCAGGCCACTCCAACATCTATAAGTTCATCCGCAACGGCGGCGGACTTTGCGAGTTGGGCTTCTTCATCAACGGCGGCGACGCTACGATCAACCCCCACTTCGATATATGCTCCAAGGAGCTTACGATGGTCGGTTCATGGGTATACACGCTCCGCGATTATGCCACAACGTTTGATTTCCTCAAGCGTGCAAAGGGCATCGGGCTTCCCATGGCGAAGCTCATAACCCACAAATTCCCGCTTGACCAGATCAACGAAGCGCTCAAGACAAATGTTTCAAAGCAGGGTATCAAGATCGCTGTTGTGAATAAGTAAGAGGATCGAAAATGAAAGCAACCGGAATAATTGAGGTCTACGGTCTCGTTGCGGCGTTCGTCGCATGTGATGCCGGCTGTAAGGCGGCTGAGGTGACCGTTGAACCGTTCGACAAAAACAAGCCGGGCAACCCCGACGGGCTTAAAGTGCCGCTTATAGTGTGCGTAAAGTTCCGCGGACAGGTCGCCGCAGTAAAGGCGGCAGTGGAAGCCGCAAAGGAAGCGGCAAACAAGGTTTCCGGCGTGATTTGCACCCATGTCATTCCGAACCCGGAAACAGACACGGAGAAAATGCTTAAGCTTAACGCTTTTGATAAAAAATAAAAAATTTTTTGACGGAGGAATAATATTATGTCAAATGAAGCATTGGGTATGGTAGAAACCAGAGGTCTTGTTGCGGCTATCGAAGCAGCGGATGCTATGGTAAAAGCAGCAGAAGTAGTTCTTATCGGAACAGAGAAGATCGGCAGCGGACTTGTATCCGTTATGGTTCGCGGCGATGTAGGAGCTGTTAAGGCTGCTACGGAAGCAGGCGGTGCGGCCGCGGCTCGTCTCGGCGAGGTAGTTGCCGTTCACGTAATTCCCCGTCCTCATGGCGATGTTGAAAAAATTCTGCCCAAAATCTAAATTTTGAACGAGGTACATTATGAAGTCTTTGGGACTTGTTGAGGTACAAAGCGTTGCCGCCGCGGTAGATGCACTTGATATAATGTGCAAAACCGCCGCGGTGGAGTTCGTCACATGGGAGCGCAGGCTCGGCGGAAGGCTCGTTACGATAATCGTCGAGGGCAACGTTTCCGCAGTGACGCAGGCTGTGGAAGCCGCCAACGAAAAGTGCATCAAACAGATCGCGGCGTCTGCCGTAATAGCAAATCCTCATGAGGAAACGGCGAGAATACTTGAGCTTTCGGCTTCAAGGACACGCCGCACCTACGAGGAAAGACTCAAGAGCGAACAGGATGAAAAATACCTGCAGGAAGTTTAATGAAAGGCGGTATGGAAAATGGCTGAAGCTAAAAAAACGGCTGATAAAAAAACGGCTGATAAGAAGCCTGCACAGAAGTCAGCCGCAACTGCCGCTGCACGTGCTGCCGCAAGAGTAGCGGCGGCGGCTGAAAAACCCGAAAAACCGGAAGCACCGGAAACTGTTAAGGAGGAAATAAAGATGAATCAGGAAGCACTCGGCATGGTAGAAACCAGAGGTCTTGTTGCGGCTATCGAAGCCGCAGATGCCATGGTAAAAGCCGCTAACGTTGTTCTTATCGGAACCGAAAAGATCGGTAGCGGACTTGTATCCGTTATGGTACGCGGCGATGTAGGAGCTGTTAAGGCTGCTACGGAAGCAGGCGGTGCGGCTGCGGCTCGTCTCGGCGAGGTAGTTGCCGTTCACGTGATCCCGCGTCCTCACAGCGATGTTGAGAAAATTCTCCCCGGCATTAAATAAGATAAAATAAGTTAAAATTTCAAAATCTAACAAGGAGGACATCAGAATGTCAAACGAAGCATTGGGTATGGTAGAAACCAGAGGTCTTGTAGCCGCTATCGAAGCTGCCGATGCCATGGTAAAAGCCGCTAACGTAGTTCTTATCGGAACCGAAAAGATCGGCAGCGGACTTGTATCCGTTATGGTACGCGGTGACGTAGGTGCTGTTAAGTCCGCTACGGAAGCAGGCGGTGCCGCCGCCGCAAAGCTCGGTGAGGTAGTTGCTGTTCATGTAATTCCCAGACCTCACAGCGATGTTGAAAAGATTCTTCCGTCAATTAAGTAATTACCGTATTTGCCGAAGGAGCCTTCGGGCTCCTTCGGGGAAAAACGGAATAAAAGGAACTGAAAACAATGATCGTAGGTAAGGTTGTCGGCAGCGTAGTCGCTACCAGAAAAAACGAAAAACTGCTTGGCAGTAAATTTATGATAGTAGAGCCGTTTTCCAACATGGAGAAAAACGGACGTATCGTGGCAATAGACAATGTCGGCGCGGGTATAGGCGAGGTAGTCCTTGTTGCTACCGGCAGTGCGGCGCGTATAGGATGCGCCATGGAAACCGCTCCCGTGGATGCGGCTATAGTAGGTATAGTCGATAATTCTGTCGGGTTATAAAAAATTGTTGGAATTTTAATTATGAAAATCACAGAACTTTCCGAAATTATGCGTGAATGCGGTATCGTCGGTGCCGGCGGCGCCGGATTCCCGTCATATGCAAAATTGAATGAAAAGGCTGATACGATAATACTCAACTGCGCCGAATGCGAGCCGCTTTTGAAGCTTCACCGTCAGGTGATGGCAAAGTATGCATCAGAGATACTTGAAGCGATGCATGAGGTAGCTTTGGCTGTAGGCGCGGATAATATGATCGTTGCGATAAAGGCTAATTACGAGGAAGCTGTAAACGCTGTAAACGAAGTGCTTCCGCAGTATGCCGACAAAAACGCAAGGGTCTGCTTCCTGCCGCAGGTATATCCCTCCGGCGATGAAGTTATCACGATTTATGAAACCACAGGACGGACAGTGCCTCCGGGAAAGCTTCCCATTGAGGTCGGCTGTATAGTGTATAACGTCGAAACGATGCTCAATACCTATTATGCCATAAAAGAACGCCGTCCCGTAACGCATAAATACTGCACCGTTACAGGTGCGGTCAAGCAAAGTGTAACACTCAGGCTTCCGATAGGCATGCGCGTTGCGGATGTGCTTGAGCTTGCAGGCGGTGTTACCGAAGATGAATACGAAATAATCTGCGGCGGTCCGATGACCGGTAGGCTGTGTACGCCGTATGACGTAGTTACAAAGACGAGCAACGCGTACATAGTGCTTCCGAAGTCGCATTATGTCGTTCAGAAAAAGAAAATAAAGACACAAATAGCCGTCAACCGCGCGATGTCATCGTGCTGTCACTGCGGTATGTGTACATCCCTGTGTTCACGTCACATGCTCGGCTATCCGATAGACCCCTCAAAATTCATGAACGCACTTTCGGCAGGCGCAACAGGCAATGTAGAGCCGTATGTAAACACGTTCTTCTGTTCGGGTTGCGGACTGTGTGAAATGTATTCATGCTTCCAGGGGCTCAACGCGCAAAGCCTTATCAGTGTGTTCAAGGGCGGTATGCGCAAAGGCGGCGTGAAGATGCCGGATGTTGCGCTCGGACCGGTCGATCCGATAAGAGAGCAAAAGCTCGTTGCACACGCAAGGCTTACCGCAAGGCTCGGGCTTACACAGTATAATCACAGAGCAACGCTCGATGAAAAAGAGATAAGACCCGATACACTTAAAATAATGCTTTCACAGCATATCGGCGTACCTTCGCAGGCATGCGTCGCACGCGGTGACAAGCTCGTTGCGGGGCAAAAGATCGCAAGCGCGGCGGAAGGCAAGCTCGGTGTTGACATTCATGTTCCGTTTGATTGCACCGTGCAGGATGTAACCGATAAATTCGTTAAGGTCATTCTTTGAAAGGAAGAAAAATAAATGAGTAAAGCTATCGGAATGGCTGAATTCTCAACGGTTTCGGCAGGTATAGCCGGTGCTGACCGTATGGTGAAAACAGCCGAGGTGGACGTTATAGAAAGTGCAACGGTTTGCCCCGGTAAATATATAGTTATAATCTCCGGCGAGCTTAGCGCGGTAAAGGCTTCGGTCGAAGCCGCAAAAGCAAGCAGACCTGAGAAAATAATAGATACATTTGTACTCGGCAATCCGCACGATTCGATATTCTCCGCGATATACGGCACGGCACATCCCGAAAATGCTCAGGCACTCGGCGTAATGGAAAGCTTTTCCGCGGCTACCGCGATAGTTGCCGCCGATGCCGCCGCAAAGACTGCAAATGTAGAGCTTATAGAGCTTCGCCTTTGCCGCGGACTGTGCGGAAAAACATACATGCTGCTCACGGGAACGGTTTCCGCCGTGACCGCTGCCATTGAGCGTGCAGTTCAGGAGGCGGGCGACCGCGGTATGCTTCTTGACAGCTCTGTTATTCCGAATCCCGATCAAAAGCTTTGGGATACGATCTTGTAAGGTGATAAAATGCTTGCAATAGAACGCAGAAACGCCATTCTGACTAAGCTTTCGACAGACGGTAAGGTACTTGTGGCAGATCTCGCAAAAGAATTTGAGGTCACCGAAGAAACCATCCGCCGCGACCTTGAAAAGCTCGATAACGACGGTTTGGCAAGAAAGACATACGGCGGTGCCGTTAAGAATGAAAGCTTCAATATCGACCTTCCGTTCAATGTCCGTAAGCAGAACAATGTTGAAAGCAAGCAATATATCGCTTCTCTTATCGGTGATATGATAAAAGACGGCGATTACATCATGCTTGATGCTTCAACGACGGCACTGTGCGTGATAAAATCCATAATACAGCGTAAGAACATAACACTTATAACAAACAGCATAGAGATACTTATCGAGCTGTGCAATAAGCCCGAATGGAACATCCTTTCGACCGGCGGCACGCTCAAGGAGGGCGGTCTTTCGCTTGTAGGATATCAGGCTGAGAAAATGATATCCGGCTTTCACGTCGATTTGGCGATATGCTCCTGCAAGGGAATAGATGCTTCGAACGGCATCACAGATTCAAATGAGCGTGATGCCGAAATCAAAAAAGCATTCTTCAAATCCGCAAACAAGCGAGTACTTGCGATAGACAGCTCAAAATTTGACAGAGCCTCGTTCGTCAAGGTGTGCGGACTCAATGAAATAGATACGGTAGTCACAAATACACGACCCGCAGACGAATGGGTAGAACGGCTTAAACAAAACAACGTAGAGTTGATTTACGAAACTATATAAAATTCGGAGGCAAATGAAAATGGCTGAACTTAATCAAACACAGATCGAAGCAATAGTGAAACAGGTTATCTCAAACCTCGGTGCGGATGCAAAGCCGCAGGAGGAGAGCAAATCCACCACTACCTTCACTTCCACCGAGTATAACGGCAGAAAGCTCATCGGTATTTACACCGATATGAACGATGCCATTGCCGCGGCACAGGAGGGCTACAAGGCTGTACGCTCCATGTCGGTAGAGCAGAGAGAAAAGATAATAACCGCCATCCGCGAGCTTACTCGCAAGGAAGCTCCCATTTTGGCGGAAATGGGTGTTAAGGAAACAGGTATGGGCAAGGTAGAGCATAAACGCCTTAAGCATATCCTTGTTGCCGATAAGACTCCCGGAACGGAAGATATCGTTGCCGAAGCCAAGACAGGTGATAACGGTCTTACGCTTGTTGAAATGGCTCCGTTCGGAGTTGTCGGCGCAATAACTCCCAGCACAAACCCCTCCGAAACGGTTATATGCAACAGTATAGGCATGATCGCCGCCGGAAACGGTGTCGTATTCAATCCGCATCCGGGCGCAATATGCACTTCAAACTACGCGGTCGACCTTGTAAACCGTGCCTGCTATTCAGCCGGCGGTCCAAAGGTGCTTGTTGCTTCCATGGATAAGCCCACTCTGGATTCCGCTCAGACGATGTACGCACATCCCGCTATCCGTCTGCTTGTTTGCACCGGCGGTCCCGGCGTTGTACGCAGTGTACTTTCGTCGGGCAAAAAGGCTATCGGCGCAGGCGCGGGCAATCCCCCTGTTATCGTTGACGATACAGCCGATATCATCAAGGCAGGCAAGGACATAATCGACGGTTGCACATTCGATAACAACCTTCCGTGCATTGCCGAAAAAGAAGTATTCGCTTTCAAAAATATCAAGGATCAGCTTATTACCGAAATGCTTAAGAACGGTGCATATATGCTCAGCAAGGAAGAAGCCGATGCGCTTGCAAATATCGTACTTGTTGAAGTCACCGACAAAAAGACCGGCAAGGTAAAGAAGCAGGTAAACCGTAAGTGCGTAGGACGCGATGCCGCTGTTATTTATGCTATGCTCGGAAACGGCAAGACACTTCCCTCCGACGTACGTTGCCTCATAGCGGAAACCGATTTTGAGCATCCGTTCGTTCAAAACGAGCTTATGATGCCTATTCTGCCTATCGTATCGGTAGATAATATCGACGAAGCCGTAGACCTTGCAGTAAAGGCAGAACACGGCAACCGTCACACAGCACATATGCATTCAAAGAATATCGACAACCTTACAAAATTCGCCGCGGCTGTTGAAACGACCATCTTTGTTAAGAACGCTCCCAGCTATGCCGGTATCGGCTTCGGCGGTGAGGGACATACCACATTCACGATCGCAGGTCCTACGGGTGAAGGTCTTACGAGCGCAAGAAGCTTTACGCGCAAGCGTCGTTGCACCATGGTAGACAGCTTCAGAATAATCTAAAATGCTTTACAGAGGTAAATAAAATGGAAGTAAATATTCAGGAAATCACCGATGCGGTATTAAAGGCGATAAAGGATCAAGGCATATCTCCCATTTCGTGTGACGGAGATATCCCTGTCGGAGTTTCAAACCGCCATATACATCTTACACGCGAGGATTGCGATACTCTTTTCGGCGCAGGCTATGAGCTTACACCGATGAAGGATCTGTCACAGCCCGGTCAGTACGCATGCAAGGAGACGCTTACTATCGTAGGTCCGTCGCTCCGTCCCATCGAAAATGTGCGTGTACTCGGACCGCTCCGCAAGGCATCGCAGGTAGAAATATCAAGAACAGATTCGTTCACGCTTAAAGTAAAGCCTCCCGTGCGTGAGAGCGGCGATGTTGCCGGAAGTGCTTCGATAACGATAATCGGTCCGAAGGGCGTTGTAACACTTAAAGAGGGTTGCATCATTGCAAACCGTCACATCCACATGAGCCTTGAGGACGGCATCAAGTACGGTGTAAAGGACGGTGACTATGTTACCGTTGATGCGTGCGGTGAAAGAAAAACACGTTTCTATGATGTACAGCTTCGCGTAAGTGATAAATTCCGTCTTGAAATGCATCTTGATACCGACGATGCAAACGCCGCCGGCTTAAGCGGAAAATCACTTGTAAAAATCGTTAAGGAATAAAAGGAAAGAAAAGGCTGTTTGCTTCTATACAGCCTTTTTTTACAATGCTTCATGTATCAGCTTATCGTTGCGGATTATGACGGTACGCTCGTGCCGAACGGCAAGGTACTGTCGAATGAGTTTTATACAAAAGTGAATATGCTCGTTTCGCGCGGTACGCTTTTTGCCGTGGCGAGCGGCAGACCGTACAATCAGCTTAAAAAGCTCTTGTATCCCATAGCGAATGAAACGGTTTTCATTGCAAGCGACGGCGCACAGATGATGTACCGCAACTGCTTGCTTTACAAGCTTCCGCTTGCGGTGAATAATGCCAAAGCTCTTTGCCGTGCGGCACTGTACGACGGTTTGACACCAATTGTTGCTCTGCGTGAAGAAAACCGCAGTGTTACGGAGGAAAAGCTTGATCTGCCGTTCTTCTTCAGCTCTGATGTGTTCAAGCTTGTCGTCGTCAAAAACGGCAAGGATGTAAGCCATCTGAAATCGCTTGCCGAAGAGAACAATGCACGGGTATGCTATGAGGATGAAACTTATATCGAGCTTTGCAATAAAACATCAAACAAGGGCGAAGCACTGAAAAAGCTGATGAGTAAATACTCGGTTTCAACCGATAAAATGATAGTTTTCGGTGACGGCATAAACGATATACCGATGCTTGAGCTTACGGAAAACCGTTTTGCACCGAGAAACGCAAGCGCCGATGTAAAGCGCATTGCCGTTGAAACCGGCGACATAGAGGAGTATATCGTTAAGCGGCTGTAATGCCGGGCGTATGATTCCGTGCGGTAAAGCGTTTGCCGCAGTAATATCATTTGTCTTTCATGAAAAAACCTCCTGTTATGCAATACGATCATCAAGCCGTTGCATGTATAACGGAGGCCTTTTTTTGCCATGCGCTTTGAGAGAATTATAAAATGTATACGGCGAAACGCTTTCGCCGCAAAAGCAGACATTATAAAGAGTTTTGCTGTAATACAAAATTCATTTATATTTTTCTCCGCCGACAAACACGGAATCTACAGTCAGATTCGGGTTCATGATAACTATATCCGCATCCGTATTCGGAGCGATCCTTCCTTTGTTCGGCATTTTGAGAATATTTGCCGGTGTTGTTGATGCCATATATACGGCATCGTGCAATGATATTCCGCAGTCGAAAACAAGCACGCGCAGAAGTCTGTCCGATGTGGCAACAGAGCCGGCAAAGGCAGAACGGTCCTTCAGCTTGCATACGCCGTCTTCAACGATGAAATCCGTTCCCGACATATGCCCTTCGGTAATATCGGTTCCGGCGATAGCCAAACTATCCGTGATAAGTGCGATATTTTCACGCCCTTTTATCTTAAAAATCATTTTTATCAGCTCAGGAGGCAGATGCTTGCCGTCAGCAATGATCTCAACCTTAAGCTGATCCGAAAGAAACGACGTTTCGATAACACCGAGTGAGCGGAAGCCGTTCTTGCGTGTAACGGTAGATGTACATGAATAAAGATGCGTTATCAGTGACAGCCCGCCGTCAAGCGCCGGACAAAGCTGTTCATAAGTCGCGTCGGTGTGTCCGGCGGCGGCAAGTATACCGTATTTGGTTAACGCATGCAGAAAAGAGCAGTCTGTATCGTTTTCGGGCGCATAGTCCCATCGCCGTATATAAGCATGCATTTCTTCAAGAAACGGGATATACTCATTTTCATTCGGCGGTGTAATGAATCCGGGACATTGCGCACCTGCCTGAACTTTTGAAAGATAAGGACCTTCCATATGCGCACCGAGTATACAGGCGTGCGACATGCTGTTTTCCATTACGGCGCGTATGTTACGCGCCGCCCGCGCCATATCCGAAAATGCCCCTGCGGTTACTGTCGGCAATATTGAGGTCGTACCGTGCGATAAGTGAAAGTCGCATCCGGCGGCAACTTCTTCGGGAGAAGAATTGATGAAAGCGTGATTTCCACCGCCGTGAGAATGAAGCTCGATAAGCCCCGGTATGATTATTTTGCCGGACATATTTAAGGTATCGGTGCCGAAGGCTTTTGCATTCGTGCAGGGAAGAACGGAAGTTATTTTACCGTTATTCCACTCAATGCATCCGGAAAGCTCACCAGATACCGTAATTATCCTGTCACTGAAAATACGCATTATTTCACATCCAAACGCGATGAGCTTAAGTCATCCAAGTACAGTATTGCGTTATCGGCGCGTCTCAGGATCGAAGCGGGGCAGACCTCGGAAACAGGTCCGTTGAGCGTCTGATATACGGCGTCGGCCTTTGTTTTTGCAGGTACTATGCAAAAGAGATACGGCGCACGTACAAGCGTCGGTACTGTCAGTGTCAATGCATGCGTCGGTACGTCTTCAAGGCGTGCAAAGCACCCGTCGTTTACCTGCTGGTTGCGGCATATTTCGTCAAGCTTTACTGGCTTGACGGTTTTTGGATCGCAAAAATCGGCCACGGGCGGATCGTTGAATGCGATGTGACCGTTTTCACCGATGCCCATAACGACGATGTCTATCGGTGCTTCTTCAAGCAGCTTTGCGTAACGCTTTGCTTCTTCGGCGGGATCATTTGCCGTTATGTCGATATAGTTGACCGAAGCGAACGGCACAAGTCCGAACAGGCGGTCGCGCAAAAAGTTACCGAAGCCCTGCGGCGCATCGGCATCAAGACCGATATATTCGTCCATATGGAATGCGTGGACGTGATCCCACGGAACGGTTTTGTCGGCGGCAAGTCCCGCAAGCACTTCGTTTTGTGACGGCGCGGCGGCAAAGATCATGCGTATTTCACCTTTTTTGCCGACAAGCTCTTTGATTTTCTCCGCAACATCGGCAGCGGCGGCAGCGCCCATTTCGGTGCGGTTTTCATATATTCTTACCTGTAATTTGTCAACGGAATACTTTTTCATTTATTTGTCCTTTCTCAGATAAAAGTGCGGGAAATAATATCTTACAGCAGTTCTTTCGGCAACGAACCGATCGGCTCGGGTTTCCCGTTTTCAAGCGAACGGTACATCGCCGAAAGCACATACACTGATTTTGTCAGCTCGTAAACCGAAAAATCGGTTTCACCGTACCGCACAAGACGGCTGAACGCTTCCGTTTCCTTTTTGAAAATGCACGAAAGGTCGAGGTGCTTTTGAAAAATGCCCTTCGATGTATCTACTTCTATCGCATAATCGTATACTTCCTGAAGATATGTGAAGTGGACAGGAAAGTTTTCATAATACACCGTACCGTGCAGACCGCCCGGCATGGAATGCACTTCAACCGTTTTCGGTTCGTAGCCGAAAACGCGCAGAAGCGTTTCGGCAAGGTGCGCTGAGTAAAAGAAGAAGCCTCCGTACGGATTTTCAAGTGAGATGGGGCAGGTGATACTGCCGGCAAGTACGGTTTTATCTTCTTTTAAGCGCAAAAGCTCTTCGACGTCGTCGGCGATCTTGACAGACGAACCGCCGACGAAGAGCTTGCCGTACTGCTTGACCTCGCGTGCGAGCGTTTCACAGTCAGCTTCCGTAACCGTCAGAGGCTTATCGAGGAAAATCGGCAGCTTGCGGCGGATAAACGGCAGTGCCGCCGCCAGATGATACTTACCGTCACGGCAGGTTATCATGGCGCAGTCAACCTTTTTTGCCATTTCTTCGGGATCGTTTTCTATATCCGCGCCGTATGTCTCGGAAAGCTTTGCAACCGATTCGGGATATATGCCGCCTACTGATGTTACCTTGAAATCCGCATACGCGGGATTATCACGAAATTCTTTACAAAATGCGTTGGCGTGCGAATTTTCCACGCCGTATAAACCAACCTTGAACATAAAATGCCTCTCTTAATAAATTCTTTCCAGCGGATTCTGCGCGTGGATGATCTCCTGTATGCGATAGATGGCGGAATAGTCCTCCGCGGTGTAAGTCATCGGTTTTCCCTCGGTAAGCGCGGCGTATATTTCGCGGTAAATGACATCCGCACCTACGGTGAACGCATCGCCCGAAAACTCTCCGCTTTCCTCGTGATAAACTGCCTTTTCACTGCAATACAGCGGCTTGCCGTCGGCATCCTCCAAAAAATGCTCGATAAGCGGTTTTTTGACATTTTCTTCGGGACAGAGATATTTTGCTTTGTATGAGCCGATTTTTGAACGGTATGTGCCGCGTGAGCCGAGAAAAGCAACGTTGTAATCGGAAAACGCATCATTATTATGTATTTCGACATCAATAAGCGGCTTGTTCGGCGCGGTCAGAATTATTTTGCAGAAATCGTCGGCGTCGCCCGATGACATTTCGGTGCGGGCAAGCTTGGAATATTCTACGCGGATGTTGGGCGAAAAATCAAGAAAACCGACGGCGATACCGAGCGGATGCGGACCTGTGTTGAAGGCATTGCCGCCCATTTTTTTCTGCAACGTCTGCCAATCCCAACGGCGCGCCAATGAGGAAAAGCGTATCTTGACTTCCATGATATCTCCGAATTTTCCCGATCTTGCCTCCGAAAGAGCATGAACGACATACGGCGCGAACATGGAATTTTGAAAAACGTTGAACAAAACATTGTTTTCTTTCGCGGCACGGACAAGCTCATCACATTCAAACTGATTTCTTGCCATCGGCTTTTCGGAAAGCACAGAGAAACCGTGCTGTAATAAATCAAGCGAGATGGGATAATGCTCGTTTGAGTACGATGCATTGACAACGAGGTCAACATCTTTCTTTTTGAACAGCTCGCGGTAATCCTCCATGACCTCACAGCCGGGGTAAAGCTCTTTTGAGATAGCGCGGCGGCGTTCGTCACGCTCAACGATATATTTTACACGGAAAAGCTTGTTTTGCTCACTTAGAAAATACTTGCCGTGGATATCCTTTCCACTGCGTCCCTGCCCTATAATGGCGACGTTTTTCAGCTCCATAAAAGTAGTTTCCTTTCTTTTTTTTATAGCATAGCGCAAAATATGCCCCGTCACATCGGGGCTCGGCTCGCTTATGCTATAGTATATCAAAAACAAATTGTGCTGTAAATTGTAAAATATATCAAATATATTGCATTTTGTACAGTTTTGTTTTATGATATATAATAATAGGTACAAACGGAAGGAAAAAATCGTAATGAGTGTTGACTTTGCCATTGACATGAAAAATGATCGGCTCGTCGTTTTGCATAAGACGGACACCGATCCCGATCCGAAAGAATATCCGCCGCATTCCCACTTTTATTGGGAAATACTTTACTTTCTTTCCGGCGATATTTCATATACATCGGGCGGCGAAACCGTGCGGCTTTTGCCGGATACGCTGATTTTGACTCCGCCGCATCTCTTGCACAGCATAAACATTGACGGCGATGCCGTCTACGAACGCTATAACATCCTTGTCAAAAGCACCGATCTTTCGGAACGCATACAAAAGCACAGCAGACATGTCTATACATGCAGTGCGGAACAGATAATAAAAAGCACATTCAAAAGATTTGATACCTATGCCGCCATATTTTCCGACGGCAGCGCGGAATTTGAAAGCATCAGTGAAACGGTGACGGAGGAGCTGATATTCCTTATCAATCATCTTACCATGCCGGAAATTTCCGGTTACAGCAACGAGGAAGATATCGGCAAAAGGATAGCCGTATACATTGAAGCGCATCTGGCTGATATTCGTTCTGTTGATGAGATCGCCGCATCGCTGTTCATTTCACGTTCGGCACTGTTTTCGTTTTTCAGAAACAAGTACGCGACTTCACCGCATAAATATCTGGTATCGCGCCGTCTTGCGCTGGCATTGCAAAAGATAAAGGAAGGAATGTCAGCCGCAGAAGCCGCCAAGCAAAGCGGATTTACGGATTATCCTACATTCTACCGTGCGTTTCGCGCCAAGTACGGTCAACCGCCGCGCGAATGGCGGACGATCATTGCTCCGGCAGATGCTTTTGTGTAAAAAAAGAAGCATATGCATATTTGTATATTCGTGCATATTACTGTCGGTTGCGAAGCAACTGCGGTGATATTGCGCAAACTTTATGCTGTCTGCGCAATATCCTTGTTCAGTTCGATATATTCGATGACCTGTTTATATGCATCTTTGAATTTCAGGTCTATTTCGATCCTGTTGCCCTCAAATACGCGTATCTCTTCAACAAGTTCAACAAGCATCGGGCGTGTGAGCTTTTCAAAATTTCCGTATTTTGTGAAATGCGCAATAAACTCATTACTGTCATTGATGCCGTTCCCGACATCTTCAATACTTTTTTGAATGCTTTTGATCATTTCGTCAATTACGGCTGTTTTTTCATTGAGATCGGCTTTGATGAGCTTGTATTCTTCCTGTGAGATCAAGCCGGATTTCAAATCCGGATAAAGATCAATAATAGCACGCATGTATTTTTCGCGTTCTGCTTGCTGTGCTTCAAGCAGTTTTTTCAGATGTGACGATTCTTTTTTTCTGTGAGCGTTGTCATTGATATTTGCGAGTATCTCATCCAGCGCGATGGCTGTTTTGACGGTCGTTTGCAGATAGACAAGCACTGCATCTTCGAGTTTGTCGATACGTATGGAATGGTTAGTGCATGCAGATTTATCCATTTTATGCGCGGTAACACAGCGGTAGTAGCCGTATTCACCGTATGGGTGACTGTTGTATTTGCGTGCCATGATGCGATGGCAGTCACCGCATCGGATCAAACCCGAAAACAGATATATATCGTTGGCTTTTGGCGGTTTGCGAATATTTTTGCAAAAAAGGGATCGCGCCCTGTCAAATGTCTCTTTATCGATAATAGCTTCGTGTGTACCGTTGACACGATACCATTCTTCCTTCGGTACAGCTCTCGCACGTTGATCCTTGTAGCTGATATTACGGTTTTTGCCTTGCAGCATGTTGCCGATATACACTTCATTTTGAAGGATACGCCTTACCGAGCTGTCCTGCCATAGACCTACTGATGAAGCAACGGAAGCATGATTGTAATTCAGCCCTTTGAGCTTTTTGTACATGGACGGATTCGGAATGCCTTGCAAATTGAGATCTTTTGCGATCCCGATTATGCTTTCTCCGTTGATATATTTGCGGAAAATCATTTGCACTATCGGCGCAACGTCGGGATCAATAATAAGCTTGTGATGATCTGACGGATCTTTGAGATATCCGTATGCCGCGAAAGAACCGATAAATTTACCTTGTTGACGGTTTACATTGAGCGTGCCGCGCACATTGACCGAAGTGGTTGCCGCTACGCTTTCGTTGATCACATTGGTAACACCGAGAGTGATGCACTGCGTTGCCGCACTCATTGATGTGGAAAAGGTGTCGTATCCGTTGTTCAAAGCAATAAAGCGAACACCGAGACGTGCAAATTCGCTTGTTATCAGTTCGCCGCTCTTGGAATAGTTGCGTCCGAAGCGCGACAGATCTTTTACAACGACACAGTTCACTTTGCCGCTGTAAATATCCTGCATCATGCGGCTGAAATCGGGGCGGTCGAAATTCGTTCCCGACCAGCCGTCATCAACATAGTAATCATACGCAATGATATCGGGATGAAGCTTTAAGTATTCTTTGAGTATCTCTCTTTGAGATACAACGGAATTGCTTTCACCTGAAAGCTCATCTTCGCGTGAAAGACGGATGTAAAGAGCAGCCGACCAAACATTTGTTTGCTGAGGCTGCTCTGACAGATTAAAGTTTGCCATATTATGCCTCCATAAATTTTGATGCTATACTTATGTAGGCGGTATGTATGTTTTCATCACTTGAACATTATATCATACCGCAAAAACGAAGACAATCAATATGCATAAATTTGGCATGGTATTTTAAGGCAACAGCGTTAACCATCGCAAAGAAGCGTCAGCAAGGATTCGGACAAGTCTTTTTTGTCCTTATAATTTACCTTTACAAAAATGTCTCCGACCTTGAAAAGATAAGGGTTTTTGACTTGCTCAAGGAAACTTGCTACACGCTCGGGAACAGCCAATGATCCGTCGATCTGTATATCACGCAAATCAATGACCTTTTCTGTTGATGAAAAGCTTTTTGTTCTGCATTCGTCAAGCTCGGCTGAGCTTATCATAATACTACAGCTCCCTTCGGGATATAGTATTGCCGATTTTTGGATTTGTAACCGGAATATATTAAAAAAATCCATCGTCTATCCTTGACATTTACGCCTGCCGCCGCCGACTCCATATGTGCGTTTTTTCAGGATACAGGCACATCACCCGAAGATTACGATCTGATATTGACAGGCGATCTCGGAAAGCTCGGCAAAGAGCTGATGCTTGGGCTTGTGAATGAAAAAGGATACGATATTTCAAAAGTCTACAACGATTGCGGATGCATGATATTCTATCCCGGACAGACTGCTCCGATGGGTGCAAGCGGCTGCGGATGTGCGTCAACGGTGTTCAACGGCGCGGTGCGCACCGATATGGAAAACGGCAAGTTGAAGAATGTTCTGCTTGCCGCAACAGGCGCACTGTTGAGTCCCGTAAGCTCTTTTCAGGGGGAGAATATTCCGGGCATCGCATATGTTATAAATTTCAGGAGTGTGTGATATGAATTTCATTACAGCGTTTCTTGTAGGCGGAGCAATATGTGTAATAGGTCAGCTTTTGATCGACAAAACACACCTTACGCCGGCACGGATAATGGTAGGTTATGTAGTAACGGGTGTGCTTCTCGGCGGCTTGGGAATATACGATCATCTGATAGATTTTGCCGGAGCAGGTGCAACGGTTCCGCTGCTCGGATTCGGAAATTCACTTGCAAAAGGAGTGATCAAGGCTGTTGACGAAAACGGCGCACTCGGAATATTTACGGGCGCACTAAGTGCCACGGCGGCAGGGCTCACGGCAGCAATAGTTTTCGGATATCTGAATGCTTTGCTGTTCAAGTCAAGAAGTAAATAGTGTTTGCCGAATAACTGCATAAGCATTTTGATTATTCGTCAGATATTATATACGGTCGATCCCAACTTTTATATACCGTTTTTAAGTATTTCATCAACAAATTCATTCCACGATCCGTTATATGCTTTGAGTGAAATGTATTTTTCTTCATCGGAAAGTCCGCTGTATATTATTGAATTTATGCCGAGCTGTTTGATATCTGCAATGCCTGTGTTCCATGCTACTATTGCGGCAAAAAAATCGTCGGTAAGCGTTTCATGCTCCATGTATGCGGGATCGTCCGAACACAGTGCCATTGGAATGCCGGAACGCAGATATTCCGTTGCGGGATGATTGCGCATATCGCGCGTATATTTAAGCGTTCTGTTGCTTATCGGGCAGACCTCAAGACATATCTCGGAGCGTATGTATCTTGCGTGCAGATCGGGATATCTGTGCAGGTTCAGACCGTGCCCGACCCGTGATACGCCAAGCAGATATGCGTCTATAAGATTATCGTTTTTCGCATCAAGGCTTTCACCGCCGTGAATGTACAGCTTCATGTTCGGATACTGCTTTTTTACCTTTAGCAACATCGGAGCGAACGCATGAAGCGGCAGACTTGTGTCTTCCTCGTTGACAAGGTCAAAGCCGATCAAAAAATCAGAAGGTGTCTTACCGCTCTCGTCTTTGACCGTTTCCTGCACATAACTTGCGTTCAAAAAGCATTTTTTCGTGAATGCTATATCATTGCTGTCTGCTTTTACGCCTGCACCGATCATTTTGACTGTGAAATAGGGAAAATCTTTTTTTACGTTATAATATGCTTCACGCACCGCCTTTATATATTCGGCGCTTTCGTCGGTGCTGTCGGTAAGCATGATATGTATTTCCACATGCATTATATTGTGCTTGCAATAATACCTGAATGTGTAGTCGTAATATTTTTTTGCAAAAGTCACATTGCCCGAAAGCACTGCATGTTTATTGAAAAGCTCTTCGAAATACGCCCATATGCCGAGATCGGATTTGCGGTGTCCTACAGCCGTCCAGTTCTCGATAAGCTCATCAGTTGAATAGTAGCCTGTTTGCATCGCTTCATCAAAACGCATATAGCCGACGGGAACATTTTCATTCGGTGATACCGTGATGAGATCAAATGAGCGTCTGTCTGTATTGATGCAGAATTCATGGCATGTTTCAAGCAACTGTATCAGCTCATATGCCGGAAGAAGCGCCATATCGTGAACATGAAGATCACCGCCTTTGGGCATGCGCGAACAAAAACGGTATAATCTGCTCCAACGGATGTTTTTATCGGTAAGCGTCGGAATGGTGTACTGCACTGTTCCGTTATAGCCGGAAAGGTATTCCTGCCTGAGTGCCGACAGATATTCGTTCAGCTTTATTTCTTTTTCACGCATAACAACACCTGTTATGTTGGCATTCTTTTCAACAAGCTCCTGTCTTTTTCTTTCATATTCATCAATATCCATGTGAGTCACCTCTTGCAAAGAATTAATGTTGCACGGCAGTAACCATTTCAGGCACTGTATCACCTTGCCACATCACGGTAAGAGTGCCGTCTGTAACGCTTATTTCTGCGTCCTTACCGATAAACGAATTACTTACTCCGAGCGGAAAATCGGGAGACAGTGTCACGCCGTCAAGCGTATATTTTGCGTTTTTGATTTTTACACCGCGGCAAACTTTGCGTGCAAATACGGAGAGCCTGCCGCTTGCGCTTTTCGGAAAATGAAGTTTGCCGTTTTTTACAGAGCAAAATGAAAATTCATCGCCGAAAAATACGGCAAAAATGTTTTGCTTTGCGAGCGCGGCGGAATGTTGAAGATTTGCGACCGTGTGGTCGAGCATACCGCCGCAGGCACCGTAGATGTAAAATTCACGTGCGCCGCGTTCAAGAGCGTATTTGACAGCATATCCGATGTCGGTATCGTCTTTTTCTATCGGCAGGCGGATCACGTTTTCGCTGTCGGGCACAAATCCGAGTGAATCGAAATCGCCGATGATGACATCGGGCATCAGCCCGAATTTTTCTGTACTCAAAACTCCTCTGTCAGCGGCGATAAGCATGTCGCAGGCTTCGGGAAGTATGGGCAGAGAACGCACATCAAGTGCGCCGAAAATAAAACAGCGTTTCATTTGTTATCCTTTATCAGCTTTTTGATTATATCGGTCTTGAATAGTATATACGATCCCATAACGGTAAGCAGATATTCGGGTATCATGTATATCCCGTTGTAGCAAAGCGAGTATATATATGTGTTTCCGCCGAAAAAATCATAACAGCGGAAGAAAATCACGCCGGAGAGAAAGTGAAAGATGAACCGCGCACCGAGTGCGACGGATATACCGCATATCATACGCTTTATGCCGCCACGGAACAGTCCGACAAGGCTAAGTGAGGTGAATGCGAAAATATAATCGAAAAATATCGCACCTGCAAGTATTTGAGGTGTCAGCCCCCAACCGAACACGCCGCCGAGAAACATTTGTATGATGCCGTAGAGCATGCACGGAATTATCGAATACGGAAATCCGCATACGAGCGCAAGCACGCACATCGGAACCATGCTGAAAAGTGTTACCGAACCGCCGAGCGGCAATTCGAATTTTATCAGGCTGAGTACAGTTGAAAGCGATATCATTATCGCCGAAAGACATAATTTTTTTACCGATGACATATATTGTACTTCCTTATCATCTAAATATAAAAGCCGCGGAAAACTCTTCTGCGGCTTTAAGTTACCATCGGTATTATCCTACGGCGGCATTATCCGCATCAGGTTTCAGGTCGAAGCAAACGGCTTCCTCTCAGCCTGAGTAAATCAAGCTCCCTTATTATTCTGTGATGTTGCTTTGACATTATACTATCATTTGATCGCG
>JAZRZN010000049.1:0-2211 GCA_045601365.1 Clostridia bacterium
CGACCTTATACCCGTCGGCAGTCTTTACGATGCTGATGTGGTCGCATTCCGTAAGCTCAAGCTTACCATCAAGTTTTTTACGCGTAAGCTGTTCAAGATTCTCGCGTGCCTGAATAAGCTGTTGTTCGTTAAGCATAATTACTATCTCCTTTGAAGTTTATTTTTGTTATTACTTTATTGCGCTTCGTGGTGGGAATGCCATGATTGTGTTTTTCTGTAGGGCTCGGCATCCCGACGCACCGTTTGACTGATTTTTTTGATGCCGTCAGCCGCCGAACAGTTCGGTAAGCACTCTTTTTACCATATCCCGACGCTTGGCAAAGGTGGGCATCTGCGGGGATTGCCGGCTCAGTTCCTAACTATATTTGCAACGGATCCACCGTGCCTTATCAAAAAAATATGCATTATTACAGTACTCCTGCGCTTTCTACTTCACGAACGCCGTAGCGGGAGCCGGTATCCTGAAGCGGAACGTCAAGCTCTGCGATCGTCGGGAGCTTTCCGTCACAGAAATCGTTGATCGTTTCGGAGATATCCATAAAGCGCATTATCTCTCCGCCGTAGCGATGCGCGTGGATCTCGTAACCGAACGGCTTATATGTGGCGTTCCACATGCTGCGGTGCTTGCGGGCAAGGTCGGAATAAATGCTTATGATGACCTTGATGTCGATATCTGCTATTTTACGCAGCTTTTCGATATCTTTGCTGTCGTATGCCGCACGGATGTCAAGCATAAGGTGAGCTTTGGTTTCGGCAGCATAATACACAAGCTCTGCGTACTCAAACAGCTCATCAACATCGGTACGGCGTGATTTTCCGTCTTTGTTGATCATGTCGCGGCACTCTTCGTAAACCTTTATTACCGTCGGAAGAAAATCAAGCGATAAGCCGAGCGCGTAGAACGGATCGCTGAACAGCAGACGCTTTGCGGTGAACCACAGCGGGTCATTCTCAAAACGCGCCATGTCAAGACTGCCCAATGCTTTTGCTTTATCCAAGCCGTAACCGCACAGCAGGCGTACAGTAGAATCGATATCATCCTTGACCGTTGACGTACCGCCGTACATGTATTCGCCGTAAACAGTGATATAAGGGAGATCGAAGTTCAAATTGCAATCGTTGCCGTCATCGCCCCACATGGTGGCAAACACCGTCTTTATGCCTTGCTCGATGCATGCTTCAAGAGCCGAAACGCTTGAATCGTATGCAGATATGTAGCGCGGCAGAGCGCCGTACCAGCACGATAATCCGCCGGCAAAATATACGGGCTTGTTCATGTCCTTGTGATTCTTTATCATGGTGCTGTAGAAGTTCTTGTCATCATGGTAGTAATCCCAATAAACCATTGCGCAATCGGGTATCATGGCGGCTATTTCGGGGCTGATGTGCGCTTCGGTATCGTAATATTCGTGTTTTTTGGAGCCGAGCTTAAAGAACATATCGCTCCACATCATCGGCTCAAAGCCGTATTTTTTGCATATTTCGGTCACGCGCTGAAGATGGTCGTTGAGGATATCGAAGCCGTTACGGTAGCCGAATTTGTCAAGATACTTGCCGCGCCCGATGCTGTATGCCTCGTCCATGCCGATGTGGATGCGCTTCGATGAAAATGCACTGCGTACTGCTTTGATGGAATTTTCGATAAATTTATATGTCTTTTCATCGTCGCAAAGCAGTGTGTCGGCGTTATCACGGATGTCAAAATGATTGTAGTTCAAAAATGTGCGAAGATGTCCGAGCGTCTGTATGCACGGGATAAGTTCGATGCCGTATTTTTGCGCATAAGCATCTATTTCCTTAAGCTCCTCTGTCGAATAACGTCCGCGCATATAGCCGAACATCGGTTCTTCGGGTATTTCATAGGTGTCCTCGGTGTAAAGCATCAGCATGTTCATGCCGCAAGCCGAAATAAAACGAATGAGTTTTTTAACGGTTTCGACTGTTGAAACGGCGTTGCGCGAGCAATCAAGCATGACGCCGCAATCGTCAAAGAACGCCGTCTGCTCGCTTTTAAGCTCTTCGCCCGCCTGCGATTTCATTATCGAAAGCAGCGCACGCGAAAGCTGTGCATAATCCGGCGCGCCGACCTTATACCCGTCGGCAGTCTTTACGATGCTGATGTGGTCGCATTCCGTAAGCTCAAGCTTACCATCAAGTTTTTTACGCGTAAGCTGTTCAAGATTCTCGCGTGCCTGAATAAGCTGTTGTTCG